>NZ_JBHUMJ010000003.1:394212-454856 GCF_042684905.1 Paenibacillus shunpengii
CCTTGGGCCTGCTGCCGCCGCCGACACGCGAAGCTGCGGGGCGGGAGGCACGGGCCCAAGGCCAGCCCCCGCTGCTCGCGGCGCGGGGGCTTACGTTCACCTATCCTGCTGGCCGCAAGGCGCTGCAGGAGGTGAACGGTACGCTGTCAGCAGGTCAGTGGACCCTGCTGACCGGCGAGAACGGCTCAGGCAAGACGACCCTGAGCCGGCTTATGATGGGCTTGCTGCCGGTGCCGAAGCGCAGCCTGTATTTTCAAGGCAGGGATATCGCTGAGCTCAAAGTACATCAGCTGTCCAGAGAGATGGGATACGTCTTTCAGCAGCCGGAGCATCAATTCGTGGCGAGTACGGTGTGGGAGGAATGCATTTACGGGATTCGGGGAGCACTGTCGCTGAAGCCTGAAGATGTTATTCCGGAAGCTCATGCTGAAGCAGCAATGGATCTGCTTAGGGTAACCGGATTAATCGGCAAAAAGAATGCTTCGCCCTATCTGCTCAGCGGCGGTGAGAAGAAGCTGCTTAGTATTATCGCCCAGCTGGTCGTCCCGAAGCAGCTCTACATCTTGGACGAGCCGACAGCCGGGCTTGATTACGCCTTGATTGAGGTCCTTATACATTTGTGCAGACAGAAGCTGAATGAGGGAGCCGCCATCCTGATGATTACGCATGATACAGAGCTCTTGGCTGCGCATGCCGATCAAATATGGCATCTTGCAGATGGGCGTTTGGATGTGCAGAAGTAAGAAGCCACATCCCTTCTCGAAACTTTACTTCATTATTCCATGGCAAGTAAGCTCATGTTATGATGGTTGAAGTGATGTAAATTATAGAGAGAAGGTACATAAATCTTGAATACACAGGCTAACATTCCAAAACGGGGCTTTATTCTGACGGGTGTACTGCTTGCCACGTTCTTGTCCGCAATTGAAGGAACGGTGATCGGTCCGGCAGGTCCGACCATCGTGAGTGAACTGGGTGATGTATCGCTGCTCAGCTGGATCTTCACCTCGTATCTGCTGACGATGGCGGTCAGTACGCCGATTTTTGGGAAGATCAGTGACCTGTTCGGGCGTAAGCCCGTCTTTTTGATCGGTGTCGGGCTATTTCTGATCGGAAGCCTGCTATGCTGTTTTGCTGAGAATATGCAGAGCTTGATTCTGTTTAGGGCGATACAAGGGATTGGCGCTGGTGCTGTGGTGCCGGTGACTTTTACGATTATCGGGGATATCTACAGCATTGAGGAACGCGGTAAGGTTCAGGGCATGATCAGCTCTGTATGGGGTATTTCTTCGTTACTGGGACCGCTGATTGGTGGATATTTTGTAGATTACCTGGGCTGGCCGTGGATATTTGGTTTCAATATTCCATTTGGTCTGCTGGCCATGTGGTATGTGGGCAGGTATTTGAAAGAAGATGTTGTGAAGCAAAAAGTGCAAATTGACTATCTGGGAGCGATTACATTTACCGTCGGCATTACTTCCCTCCTCATTGCTTTATCCCTTGGCGGGCACGCTTACTCGTGGGGCTCTCCCTTCATCATGGGTCTATTACTAGCTGCCGTCGTGTTTATTGCGGCTTTTCTATTTGTGGAGACCAAAGCGAAGGAGCCAATTGTACCGCTCGGACTGTTTAAGATACGGGATATTACATTGGCCAACATTGCGGGCCTGCTGACCAGCGCGCTGATGATTGGTCTGACGAGTTACCTTCCCTTATGGATACAAGGCGTGCAGGGCGGGAACGCTACGACATCAGGACTTGCGCTTGCGCCGATGTCCATCGGGTGGCTGATTGGCGGTATATTTGCAGGAAGGCTGCTGATGAGGCTGGGGTCTCGTTATACCTCCCTGATCGGTTTGACCGGGATTGTCGCCGGCTCAGCCGGACTGATCTTCCTTAGCGCGAGTTCACCAAGCTGGCTGCTGCTCTTCTATATGTTCGTATATGGGCTGGGCTTCGGCTTCTCCTTCACTGTATTTACGATTATTGCCCAATCCTCTGTCGGCTATCGGCAGAGAGGAGCATCGACTGCGCTCAACACCTTTATGCGTACGTTAGGACAAACGATTGGGGCAGCGGCGTTTGGAACATGGCTGAACTCACGGATTTCTGCACATACAGAGACCATGAATTTAGCTGAGCAGGGCGTAACACAGAAGGATATCAATACGATTCTGGCGCCGCACGGAACGCTTGAGCTGCCCGAGAGAATTCAGGCATTGCTGCAGCAAGTACTGGAACTAAGCCTGCATTCTTTATTTCTTATCATGTTTATCATTGGAATCTGCGGATTTATTGTCACAGCGGGATTGCGCAAGCAGCCGCCGTCACCGGTCGAGTCAGGAGTGGCTGCACAGGCGCAGATTGCAGGCAAGAGAGAAGAATAGCTAGCGTGATAGTCAATATGCCATTCTTCTTCGAGATCCATGAACGAGAGTTATTATATATTGGTGTTTATATAGAGGAAGTCCGGACTGTGTCAACAGCAGCCGGGCTTCTTTTGTTTCGAAAGAACGATTTAATATAATTTACTTCACCTTGTGGAATATTACCCTTAGCGTGACGGGCACAGTTAAGGGTAATTAATTTATACAGACAGAAGGAAAGGGTGAAGTAAAATGAATGATGCAGCATTTCTCGTGCAATTTGAGAATGAGCAGAAGGCCCGCGGGGCATTTGATATGCTCGTGGAGCTGGGATACAAGCCCAATATGATTGGCGGTGGCATGATGGACGTCAACATTGAGCGGCAGGATGTAACCTCAGCGCTCGAAATTATTGAAGCCTATGGCGGAGAGGTTCAGGATGACAGCAATGAGCAGGTGCATGAGGCTTTGACTCCAGAGATGAATCAAATAAGTGATACGGAGTTTGCCTATATGCCGATTCCTGCACATACCGTAAATGAGGATTTGGATGAATCCTATATGGCAGGTTACTCCGATTCACCCTATGGAATGGAGTCATCAGGCTACGATTTAGCATCAGAGGATGATGACACAGAGTTCGCCGAAGAGCATAACCGAACCGAGGATACCGAATTCGGAGGCTCATTTGGCGGATTCTCTGGAAGCGTAAAGGCGTAATACTCCGGGTCTCGTAACAGTGATTGAATAACAAGCAAACTTTACTTCAAATAGCTTGTACACCAAAAAAACGATCCTCCTTCACCGTATCGACAATATGGATGAAGAAGGGATCGCTTTTTTTTGGTGTGTACTTATCTTAAATTGTTTATTTATGACCCTTAGTAAGTGTCCTCCATAGCAGCGTGCTTGCCAGCCGTATAGCCTGTGGAGAAGGCGGATGTAATATTATAACCCCCGGTATAGCCGTGAACGTCCAGGATTTCACCGCAGAAAAAGAGACCGGGCATGAGTTTAGATTCCATGGTCTTGGGGTAAATCTCCTTCAAATGCACCCCGCCCCCGGTAACGAATGCTTCGGCAAGCGAACGTGTGCCATTCACTTGAATCGGCATGCCCTTAATGACAGCAGCCAGCGTTTCAATAGAGCCTTTTGGAAGATGATGATAGGTTGTCTCACCGTCCAGCTCTGCTTTTGTCAATACGATAGGAATCAGCCGCTCCTGGACAATGCCCTTCAGCGCGTTCTTGATGGCTTTCTTAGGCTCCGATTCAAGTTTGTGCTTCAGGTCCTGCTCCATCTTGGATAAGGAGCATGCCGGATACAAATCCAGCTTCATAATAACGTTCTTCGTCCCCGTCTTCTTCTGCACCTTGCGAATGAACTGGCTGCATCTCAGCGCAATGGGGCCGGACAGTCCAAAATGGGTGAAGATCATATCTCCCTCGTGCCGAATGACCGTCTTGTCCTTCGCATCGTGAACAGATAGAGCGACATCGCTTAAGCTCAGACCCTGCAGCTCCCGAGAGGTGATGAAGGCTTCATTAGAGGTAATGGGCACCTCTGTTGGATACAGCTCTGTTATGGTATGGCCAGCGGCCTCTGCCCATGGATAGCCATCGCCGGTTGACCCGGTTTGCGGCACAGATTTGCCTCCTGTAGCTACAATGACTGCATCAGCTGCAAGAACTCTCCCCGAAGCTAGTTTCACACCAGCAACCTTGGATTCCTCGTAGAGAACCTCAGCTACGGGAGAGTCTGTCAGCATCTTCACACCAAGCGAGCTTGCTTTGCCGATCAATGCATCGACGACCGTCTTGGCTTTGTCAGACACGGGAAACATTCTTCCGTTATCTTCTTCCTTCAAGGCAATACCGAGATCTTCAAAAAAGCGCATAATCCCCTGATTATCCATATGCTGAAATGCACTGTACAGGAACTTTCCGTTCCCGGGGATATGCTTGATTAGCTCATCCTGATCTTTGGCATTGGTCACATTGCAGCGTCCTCCGCCGGATATGCCGAGCTTACGCCCGAGTTTATTGCCTTTGTCAACGAGAACAACCGATGCACCATGCTCAGCAGCGGCAACGGAAGCCATAAGGCCGGAAGGTCCTCCACCGATGACAATTACTTTTTTCATATTTTAAAAATCTCCTCTTCAATACAAATTCCTTCAAACATCGTACCAGATTCTTGTCGTTTTTTGTTTATGTTTTGTTTATTATCAACAAGTTCATCGTTTTATTCCGAGATAAAATGGTGCATTTGCATAACTACACATAGAAAATATTGTAATATAGTGTCGCCTATGTTTTAATCAGGTTACATAAGGTTACATAAGGTCGATTGATAGTGAACGAAATGAGAGGAGAGATAAACGCCTGTGTTTGCTGTCAAGAATATTCTGCTGCAGATTCTGCTGGCAGGAATTACCCCACTTCTCTTTTCGTTATTTATTGGGCGCATGCGTAGTCATTTTCATGACTTGAATTCGTCTCATAGGTCAAAGACTGCAGAGAGACATTTATTGCTGGCATGCATAATATCCATGGTGTTATGTGTTATTTTCTCTACGACTTTATTTGATTCCCTGTATTTGAATTTAGATACGCTCGCTGTTACGGTGGCAATTCTGTATGGAAGCACTTCGGCGGGTCTATTTGTGTCGATTTTTAGCACGTTACTGTTTGTAACTACGACGGATTTATGGAATGATCCTCTGATCTTTCTTCAATCCGGCATTTTGCTGTATCCTATTATGCTGCTGCTGGCAAAGCGCTTCAAGCAAGACAGAATACAAGGTAAAAGAAAGCTGTTCCTCGTCCCATTTGCACTCTTCGCAATGATCAGCATGGCTGCTGCGTATGCCTCATATTTCGCCAAGGCAGACTCGGTTCACATTGATTTTATCCTATACTCTCTTGTTTACTCGGTCTTGTCTGTAGTGACGGGACTAGCCATTATTCAATTCATAGAGCTTCAGTTCGTTCAGCAGGCGCTTGCCTCGGAGATCGAAGCCAAACGCAGGCAGTTCATACATCATTCTAATTTAAACAAGCAGCTGCTGAACACGATCCCTGTCTCGGTTGTCGCTTTTGATGTTGATGGTCGAATTGTGAACATGAATGAACGAATGCTTGATGAGCTGCGGAGAAGAAATCCGGGCATGGATCATGAGTCTGACATGATCGGCAAGCGTATTGAATCGATCGTTGGACAAGAGCATGGGTCGCGAGTAACAGAGAGAATTCGAGTTGCATCGAAGAGTGGAGAGATCTCATCAGAGTATTTAAATGTGGGACCTTATATCTTCCATACGTTAATCTCGCCAGTCAGAGACCCTTATGAAGGATCCTTGATTGGAAGCTCGCTTGTGCTTCAGGATATCACGGAGCTAGAAAAACTCCGCAGTGAGCTTGCCCATGTAGAAAGGCTCAGCCTGGTTGGACAAATGGCTGCAAGCATCACGCATGAGGTGAGGAATCCAATGGCCGTCGTAAGAGGGTTCCTGCAATTGATGCATGAGAGAAGTCCACGGTCACTTGATCACTATTATCGGATTGTTATGGAGGAATTAGACCGGGCCAACGGAATTATCACAGATTTTTTGTCCCTTGCTCAGAATCGGATCGTCGAGAAGGAAGAGGTTCATCTGCATGACATTATCCATGATATGCTTCCGCTGCTAAAGGCGGATGCGAACATGAGGGGGCAGACGGTCAAGCTTAACTTGAGCGATAGGATACCTAGATATCATCTGAACTCAAAGGAAATGAAGCAGCTGATCTTGAATTTGGCACGAAACGGTATGGAGGCCATGGACAGCAAGGGAACACTCTATATCGAGACATCGTGTGAGCAGAATCGAATTCTGCTTAAGGTGATAGAGGAAGGTCCGGGTATTCCACCGGCAGTTCAAGAGAAGCTGTTCGAGCCTTTCTATACGACCAAATCGAAGGGCACCGGTCTCGGACTTGCGTTATGCCGGGGTATTGCTGAGCGGCATAATGCCGTCATTCAGGTGGAATCTGGTGATGGACGAGGCACGATGTTCACGGTTGTTTTTAAGCTGTAAAGAGGCATCTATGCATACGCTGCTTGAAGGATAGAAACGATCGTCTGGAGTCATAATAACATGGCCATCTGTTAGTTAACGGGTGAGAATCCTAATCTTGAAGTGAAAAAGGAGAGTTTCCCATGGCAAAAAATGATTCCAAACAACAGGAAATCCAGAAGCAGTCCAACAAGAAGAACCAGAGAGGACAAGGTCAAATCGTTGACAAGAAGCTCGAAGGGGACAATTTCCCGGCAACGTAGGTTTGTTACTCCATGAGATTACAGGCCCATCTTGGTCATCAAGATCTGAGGTGTCGTAAGTTACACCAGCTGGTTTGACATGTCCATCTCTTGCGTTCACAACTTAGGAATGTATAATAAAAGTTAGTGAAGGAGTGAATAGAACATGTCAATGTCTTTTGACCAATACATGAAAGATATGGTTCAACCCATGAGGGATGAACTGACACGCCTCGGTATCGAAGAGCTTCGTACCGTAGAAGAAGTAGAAGCTAAACTGCCGGGTGCTGAAGGAACTGCCCTTGTTGTCGTCAATTCGGTTTGCGGCTGCGCAGCAGGCCAAGCACGTCCTGGTGTAGCCAGAGCGCTTGAGAATGAAGTAACCCCTGACCACTTGTTTACGGTGTTTGCAGGTCAGGACAAAGAAGCCACTGCTCAGGCTCGTGAATATTTTGCTCCATACCCGCCTTCCTCCCCTTCCATTGCTTTGATGAAGGATGGAGAGCTGGTACACTTTATCGAGCGTCATCAGATCGAGAATCGTTCTGCTGAAGAAATTGCTGCCGATTTAGTGGGGGCCTTTAACCAGTATTGCAAATAAGCTAGTTACATAACGCCCCGATTCTTTCGGATTAGTCCCGAAATTACGGGGCGTTTTGGCTTTTTCCATTATTCATACTTACTAATCTCTAAGAGACGGGGTGCGTAAACTTGAGTTTACAAGAGCAAATCATCGCAGAATTACGAGTGAAACCACAGATCAACGTGGAAGAAGAGGTTCGGAAACGGGTGGATTTCCTAAAGGAATATGTTCTGAAGTCCGGCACAAAAGGGCTGCTTATTGCGATTAGCGGCGGCATTGATAGTGCAGTAGCAACAGCGCTGTGCAAGCAGGCTACGGATGAACTGACAGAGGAGAATGGCGAAGAATACAAGACACTGGGTGTGTTCCAGCCTTACGGAGAACAAGTGGATATTGCGCACAGTTATGCGGTAGCGAAGGCATTTGACCTGAAATATACGGTTGAGACAAACATTGAAGAAGCGGTTAACGAGATTGCCCTTGAAGTAGAGCATGGCTTCAAAGCTCTTGGATCTCCGCGTCATATGACACCGCAGGGTAAAGGGAATGTGAAGGCCAGAACTCGGATGGTTGTACAGTACGCACTATCGTTTGAAATGAATCTGCTCGTTGTCGGGACAGATCATGCATCGGAAGCCATTACGGGCTTCTACACGAAATGGGGCGATGGCGCCGTTGATATTACTCCGCTGACCAGCCTGAACAAACGTCAGGTCCGCCAAATTGCAGCCTATGTGGGAGTGCCGCAGGAGATTCTGGACAAGGCGCCGACAGCGGGACTATGGGAAGGTCAGACCGATGAGAAGGAACTTGGTATTACATATGACGATAACAGCGACTATCTGGAAGGCAAGGAAATTCATGCAGAAGCAAGAGAGAAGCTTGAAGCAGCCTACCTTCGTACAGCACATAAGCGTAATGCGATTCCGGGTATCTAATTAGCGGCTACCTATAACCTATAAACAAGAGAACCCTCGTAATATGGGACAATTTACTGCCCCGACGAGGGTTTTTGATTTGTCCAAACAACTGATACAATAGATTAGGTTGAAAAGGTGGTGAAGAGCTTGATCTACGGGATTGGCAACGATGTGCTGGAGACAGACCGGATTGCTCGAATTATGGAAGGCGCTCACAGGGCCAGATTTCTCAGCCGAGTGCTGACTGAAGAGGAACGAGCTATACTTAGTGAGCGTACACAGAGTGAAGTTCAGTATGTATCGGGAAGATTTGCAGCGAAGGAAGCGATATCTAAAGCGTTTGGCTGTGGAATCGGGGAGCTGCTGGGCTTCCAGGATATTGAGATTTTACCGAACAAGCTGGGTAAGCCGACTGCGGCCATCTCTGAGCCTGCTCGGAAACGGCTTGGTCTTAGCGGCGAGTATTCTTACATGGTTCACATCAGCATCTCGCATCAGCCAAGCGTTGCAGCTGCGTTCGCCATCGTTGAACGGATGTAACTGAGGATTATACGAATCATTTAGTAATACAGAATGGGAGAATAGGAATCGAATGAATCAGAGCAATGCAAAAAAGTTCTTTAGTACGGAGCTGCTTCATTGGTATATGCAAAATAAACGTGATCTTCCGTGGCGGCGACATCGGGACCCCTATTATATATGGGTATCGGAGATCATGCTGCAGCAGACAAGGGTAGATACGGTGATTCCGTATTTTCAGCGTTTTATCGAACGCTTTCCGACAATACAGGATTTGGCAGAGGCGCCTGAGGAGGATGTGCTTAAGCTGTGGGAGGGGCTCGGATATTACTCTCGTGCCCGTAACCTGCAGGCGGCCGCAAGGCAGGTCATGGAGCAGCATGGCGGGGAAGTGCCGAACCAGAAGGATGCGGTATTTCATCTTAAAGGTGTAGGTCCTTACACAGCGGGTGCAATTCTCAGCATCGCGTTTAATCAGCCGCAGCCTGCTGTGGATGGAAATGTCATGCGGGTGCTGTCACGTTATTTTCTGATCGAAGATGACATTATGAAGGGCAGCACAAGAGTCAAGATGGAGACGCTGGCAGAGGAGCTCATCCCGGAGGGACGAGCATCGGATTTCAATCAGGCATTAATGGAGCTCGGAGCGCTCGTATGTACGCCAAAATCCCCACATTGTTTGACTTGTCCAGTGATGGAGATGTGCACGGGACGGATTGAAGGAAGAGAAGACACATTACCAGTGAAGAAAAAGGCCAAGCCGCCTCGTCCCGAGCAGAGAATTGCTGCGCTTGTTGTCGGTACGGGGGTGAACGAAGGGAAGGTGCTGGTTCGTCAGCGTCCTGCAACCGGCTTGCTGGCCAAGATGTGGGAGCTTCCTCATATGCAGGCATCAGCACCTGGCGAGCTGGCCCATCTGGTTCCTCACGAGCCTGCGATGGATCTGATTGCTGGACATTTGCTTGAGGAGGGCTATCATATTAAGCCGAACTCGTTCTGGAGAATGGCCGAGCATACCTTCAGTCATATTCACTGGAATCTGCAGGTATATCATTGTGCAGAGGCGGAAGCGGTGCTGACATCCACTATGGTTGCAGAACAGGTGGAAGCTTATAAGGAAGAGAGACATCTGTACCGCTGGATCGAGCCGAAGGATATGGACACCATGGCCTTTCCGAATGTATTCCTGAAATTATTGCGCGATTATTTTAATGAATTGAATGAATAGATAGTGAAGAGTATAAGAAAAAAAGCAGTCTTAGAATAAAATGGCAAAGGCCGCTTTATTCTGGACTGCTTTTTTAGAAGCAAACAGCGGTAACCGCTGTTGAACTGCAGAGGTCTAATTCTTATTTCGCTGCAGCGTAACGTTTATTTACTTCATCCCAGTTGATTACATTCCAGAATGCTCCGATGTAGTCAGGACGTTTGTTTTGATATTTCAGGTAGTAAGCATGCTCCCATACATCCAGACCAAGAACTGGAGTCAAGCCTTCAAATACAGGGCTGTCCTGGTTAGGTGTGCTAGTGATTGCCAGTTTGCCGTCTTTGCCGACAACCAGCCAAGCCCAGCCGCTGCCGAAACGAGTTGTTGCTGCTTTTGCAAAATCTTCTTTGAATTTGTCATAGCCGCCCAGCTCGCTGTCAATTGCTGCAGCGATTTCGCCTGTAGGAGCGCCGCCGCCGTTAGGTCCGATAATTTCCCAGAACAGGCTGTGGTTGTAATGACCGCCGCCGTTGTTGCGGACTGCTGTACGGATGCTCTCAGGTACGCTGTCGAGGTTCGCAAGCAGCTCTTCAAGGGATTTCTCTTGAAGCTCAGGAGCGCTTTCCAAAGCAGCGTTCAGGTTCGTTACATAAGTATTGTGATGGCGATCGTGGTGGATTTCCATCGTTTGAGCGTCGATATGTGGTTCTAATGCATCGTTTGCGTAAGGAAGTGCTGGTAATTGGAATGCCATGATTGAAATTCCTCCTAAAAATAAATTAAAGGTTAAATCTTTATGTAGATTTCCCCTCGACACTTATATTAAACCTTATTCAGTCTATTTAATCAACATTTTTGTTTGTTAAGCTGTTATAAAAGGGTTTTAATATAACATGAAATTAACAAAACAGTTTTTGAAGTCTATTACTGTGTTAACTAGTTTAATACCAAATATACAAAGTTTAGCAATAAAAATGTAAGCGCTTGATATTAAGCGCTTACAGAAGAAAAAGCGTGTTTTCTGGAGCAAAGTGTGGTTTAATGGACGATGAAGAAGATATATCTCGTTTTTTGTCATATTATCATTTCCTGAACATTTCTGGCTCTCCTTAATAGGCGTGGCAGATGTTTCGGCCGGCTTTTTGCCGGTTTTTCCGTCTGTACATATCATTCTAATATATTCAGATGGATCATCATCGGGTTTTTGGTAAAAAGGGCGTGCCTTTTTTGTAAAACCTCACTAAAGATAACGAAAAGGGAGATTTAGCAGATGAACATTCGTTCCTTTCAGTTGAGTGACGCAAATGGTGTAACAGAGCTCCTTGCGGCTGCTTTGTCGGAAGATTGCTTTGAGAACACGATGGGTCCTTTCGCTCGCCAGTTATCCTGGGATTCAGACCTTATTATGGTTGCTGAGCAGGATGGGGAGCTGATCGGTGCTTTAATCGGTACTATTGATCAGAACCATGGTTGTATTTATCGTATTGCGGTTCACCCTGATTTCAGACGTCAAGGCGTTGGAAAAGCCTTGGTTAAGGCGCTTGAACAGCGTTTTCAACAGCGCAAGGTAAGAGGGGTGTGGGTCGCTGGTGACGAGCATAACAAAGCCGCGATGCCGCTGTATGAAGCGATGGGTTACGGAGCTAGTCAGGTCATGAAGGCATTCCAGAATCTTAGTATTCTGGCACACAGCTAATGAAGTGTACTGAATGCAAGTTATAGTTTTGCTAGATTGGCGTCTCATGTTCAAGCAATGAGCGAGATCAGATATAGAGAGAGAGAGAACACAGACTTTATTCTATTTTTTATTGTTAATCCATAATAGGCATATCTTGGCGTCCAATTGCAAATGGAACCGAGATATGCTTTTCTATTGATATGGCATTTTTATTATAACCTTGAGGTGATAGAAGCAAATGAGCCGGGAAATACCGCCAGATATAGAGAATACGGCGACAACATCCTCTTCGGGCTCAACTCTGTCCGGAGAGCTTCTGGATTGGCTTAAGACCATTTTGATTGCTGTCGTACTGATGCTGCTTCTTAATTTGTTTGTCTTCAATATTTCGATTGTTAAGGGTGAATCGATGCAGCCAACCCTAGTTGAACAAGATCGATTGTTCATTAATAAGATCGTATACGAATTTGATACGCCGAAGCGTCATGACGTCGTCGTGCTGCATGATCCGAGCCATACGCCTGATCGTAAAGAGTTTCTTGTCAAAAGAGTCATTGGTATTCCCGGCGATATGATAGAAATACGGGAACACGTACTATATATCAACGAAGAGCCACAGACGGAACCTTATACAAATACTTCAATTGAGGATCCGGATTTTGGTCCAATCCGGCTGGAAGAAGGCCGTTACTTCGTCATGGGAGATAACAGGCATGCAGGTAAGAGCAAGGATAGCCGATCATTCGGGAGTGTCTCGGCTAAAGAGATCGTCGGGAAAGCTGAATTTATTTTTTGGCCCATGAGTGATATGAAGAAGCTGTGAATGGGAACAGAAGATCAGGCTATACAGATATATGTGAGGAATTGACGTTTATTCCATTTGTGACAGCAAAGTTATTATGAGATTGATTGGATTAGAGGTGATAATATGATTAGTCGAGATTCGCTTGTAAGCCCGGGAGTACATTTTGAGTGGCTGAAGCAGGAAATTAAACAGGCAGCACCGTCTTTTGGAATCGATGATGTTGGATTTGCCTCTGCGGAACCGTTTGAATCCTTGCGTTCCATATTGCTGGAGCATCGTGCCAAAGGCTATGAGTCAGGATTTGAAGAGCCTGATATCGAGAAACGGGTGAATCCCGCGCTGGATTCGGGTAAGCCTGCTTCGCTTATTGCTATTGCCATCGCCTACCCTTCCAAGATGAAGGATCCGCCAAAGTCGGAGCCTGGCAGCTATAGAGGGATATTGGCCCGCTCAGCGTGGGGGCAGGATTACCATCATGTTCTGAGGGCAGCGATGGACAAGCTCACCGCCTTTATCCAGGAGAGGGTTCCAGAGGCGCGCATTGAGAATATGGTGGACACGGGTGTTCTGGTGGACCGGGCTGTTTCAGAGCGGGCGGGTATTGGCTTCAGCGGCAAGAACTGCGCAATCATATCACCCAAATTCGGTTCGTGGATATTTCTAGGGGAACTCATAACAGACATTCCTTTTACACCGGATGCACCGGTGACAGAAGGATGCGGAGAATGCACGAAGTGCATTGATGCCTGCCCTACAGGAGCGCTTGTTGGCCCGGGACAGCTGAATGCCCAGAAGTGCATTTCTTTTTTGACGCAAACCAAAGGCTTTTTGGACGAAGAATATATGAAGAAAATCGGGAATCGGCTGTACGGCTGTGACACATGCCAGATCGTATGCCCGAAGAATAGAGGGAAGAATTGGGATCATCATCCTGAATTTGCACCCGACCCCGAGATTGTCAAGCCTTTGCTTAAACCACTGCTCTCCCTGAGCAATAAGGAATTTAAGGAACGGTTTGGACACAGCTCTGCCGCTTGGCGAGGTAAAAAACCAATACAACGCAATGCCGTCATCGCGCTTGGTAATTTTAAAGATCAAAGCGCTGTACCCGAGCTGAGCGAAGTGTTGCTGCGGGATCCTCGTCCCGAACTGAGAGGAACCGCTGCTTGGTCGCTCAGCCAAATAGGAGGAGAAGAAGCAATGAATGTGATATCGGAAGCTGCTGCAAGAGAACAAGATGGGAACGTACTGAACATGCTGCAGAGAGCCCAGGAGAAGCTGCTCATGGGGCCTCTATCCGAGAAGAAGAAATACGAAGCAGAGTTTGCTGCTGAATATAGTTCGTCTGAATCGAGTTCATCGGATGGCAATAACAATGAGTCTAATATGGCGCTGAATCGCAATGACAACACGGCAGCCTGGAAGCCTACTCCGGTAACCAAGCTTACGGGTGAGCCTGTATATTATCATGAAATATCAACAGAAGCAGGAGAGCTTACACTTTGTGCCACGCAACAAGGACTTGCAAGACTCGATTTTGGTAACTACACGGTAAGAGAGGCGCATCTGCAGCAGTGGGCACGCACTTGGCTGGGTGAATATCATTTTGTACATGATCCTTCCCGGTTCCAAGAGGTGACATGGCAGCTTCAGGAATACTTGTCTGGAGAGCGTACAGAGTTCGAGCTTCAGCTGGATCTAAGAGGAACCCCATTTGAGCTGCAGGTATGGCAGGCGCTAATGGAGATTTCATATGGTCAGCATGTCTCAAGTCTCGGATTAGCGGAGAAGATAGGGAGACCGAAGGCTGTTCGCTCGGTTGTAGCGGCAGTTTCAAAAAATCCGCTTCCTATTATTATTCCTCATCACCGTTTGACGGGAAGTGAGGGTGGAGTAACGATATACCCTGGAGGGCTCCATGTGAAGGAACGCCTGCTCTCATTGGAAGCACAGACTACGAATTGACAAAAACTCCAAATTGCGTTTGCTAGCCGCGTTTCTACATGCTATGATATCGTGTATGATGCGTTAAGAATAGCAATCAAGCAAAAAACAGGGGTGTATAAGTATGGATATCGTTATTCCCATTATTACACTAATTGTAGGCCTCGTTGGGGGATTCTTTATCGGTGCATTCTATCTGCGCAAGCAGCTTGAGAAGATGCAGAGTGATCCTGAAGCTCTACAAAAAATGGCAAAACAAATGGGCTACAATTTGAACAGCAAGCAGATGCAGCGTGCTCAACAGATGATGAAATCCCAGCAGGGCGGAAATGGTGCAGGCAAGATGCAGCCGCCTATGCGCAAGAATCAGGGAAGAAAAAGATAATGCTGCTATCTTGCCTGCCAGGTACAGGTGTATGCCGCTTGGGAGGAGGAAGAAGGAATGGCTGGAGTTAAAGATTACATGAACTCTTCTGTCGGCGCTAATCGCGAGAAGATTGAGTATCATGTTGAACAGATATTGAAGCTGATCGGTGAAGATACAGAACGCGAAGGTCTGCTGGAAACACCGGCTAGAGTTACCCGTATGTACGAAGAGATTTTTGCGGGCTATGAAGTAGATCCTAGAGATGTACTTGGTGTCACTTTTGATGAGAATCATGAAGAGCTTGTCATTGTGAAGGATATTGTGTACTACAGTCAGTGTGAGCATCATATGGCTCCGTTCTTCGGTAAGGTCCATATCGGATATGTACCAAGTGGACAAATTGTCGGGCTTAGCAAGCTTGCGAGACTGGTTGAGGCGGTAACTCGTCGTCTGCAGGTACAGGAGCGGATTACTTCTCAAATTGCGGACATCCTTGAGGATGCGCTTAACCCGAATGGGGTCATGGTTGTTGTAGAAGGAGAACATCTATGCATGTGTGCTCGTGGTGTGAAGAAGCCGGGCAGCAAGACAGTAACTTCTGCTACACGTGGTACATTCCGGGATAATGCAGCTTCCCGGGCTGAGTTCCTATCTCTTGTTAAAGGTTAATCTTGAAATTTCGGAAAGTCTTGATCGTACTGATCAAGGCTTTTTTATTAGGGGGAGATGAGGCGCATGGCGAGCGAAGATACAATGCTTCACAAATTCAAGGAGATCCAAATCTGGGAATCGCCGCTCATGAAGAAGGATGAGGACGTGCTTGAAGCTTTTGCATGGGAAGAGGTGATGTGCAGGCAAGTGGGGCTGGGGCATCGCCCTGTCGCTCATCTCTGGCGTCACGAGAATGCGCTTGTCATCGGTCTCCGGGACCACAGGCTGAAGCAGGCTGAGGAGGCCATGCAGCAATTTCGGAATAAGGGGATAAGCTCCTGTGTGCGTCCTTCCGGAGGTGCGGCGGTCAGACTGACCAGAGGAGTGGTGAATCTTAGTCTCATTCTTCCGAACCCTGGACATGCGATTAATATTCATGATGATTTTAAATCCATGGTTGAATATATCCGGAAAGCGATTCTTCCCTGGGGAGGACATGCAGTGGCAGGAGAAATCGAAGGAGCCTATTGCCCGGGAGACTATGATGTAGCGATCAATGGACGGAAGTTTTGTGGAATTGCCCAGCGTCGTTTGGCCAAGGCTTATCTTGTTACTGGCTTTATTATCGTGGAAGGAAGAGGGGATGAGCTGACAGAGGACATCATCCAGTTCTATGATCAGGCAGCCGGAGATGCTGATGAGGGCTATCCTCAAGTGAAGTACGGAAGTATGGGGAGTCTAAATGAACTGTCAGATGTACCTTCTGCTGAGGCGTATATGCAGTCTTTAATAGAAACGATCGGTTCTTCGGCAGAGAAGGTGTATACCGGAGTTAGACCGTCTGTTCCTCGATCCGAGGTGGAACGCACAGTGGCTGTATTAAAGGAACGTTACGATTAAGCTCATCCCCAAAAGGTGTAGTGACAATAAAAGACCTCGGAGGGAGGTCTTTTACTTTGAGAATAGGGGTGCAGTTAGAGAGCCCACATTTATTTTGAAAAAATAAGGAGAGCTGCCTTGATGTTCTCCCTACGGTCAATAAGGAGTCCATTTCAGCTTGCGGGCTTCTTGGAAACGTTCTGCCACAGCAGGCCAGTATACAACGTTCCACCAGTCGGTAATGTATTTCTTGCGTTCATTCTGATGCTTCAAGTAGTAGGCATGCTCCCACACATCCAGCGGAAGAAGAGGAACAATATCATACTGAGATAGATTTTGATGCTTTTCTGCCTGTAATATTTCTAACCGATGCGCTCTTGGGCTCCACACCAATACAGCCCAGCCGCCGCCTTCCACCTTATTGGCTGCTTCTGTAAAGTGCTTCTTAAATGCTTCATAGCTTCCAAAATCCTTTCTGATCTGTTCTCCCAGTGACCCGACAGGCTTTCCGCCGCCATTTGGGCTCATGATGTTCCAGAAGATGGTATGAAGGTAATGCCCTGCTCCGTTAAAGGCCAGCTCTCGTTCCCAATGCTTCACAAGCTCGAAATTCCCGGTTTGCCGTGCTTCCTGAAGCTTCTTCTCCGCGGTGTTAAGATCGTCGACATACGTCTTATGATGCTTGTCATGATGGATGCGCATCGTCTTCTCATCAATATAGGGCTCCAGCGCATTGTAGGGATAAGGCAGCGGCGGCAGCTTGTGTCCTCCAATCGGAACAGGAGACTCAGGAGGGGAACTGTCTGCTGATGCAGTGTCTGATACAGTGAGAGCTGAGGATAATTGCTGAACCAATTCCTCCGAAGCTCCAGTTCGCGGTGTCGACACCTCCGGATAAGGGAAGGGCTCTTCGTTCCAGATGCTTATAGGTTTTACTCTTTGGGAAATGGCTGCGGGTTGATCCAGTCCTCGGAGCCTGTTCACCGTCTGCTCTGATTGGCCCTGGATATATCGAAAAACAACCTCGGCAGCAGGGTTGCTTGATAACGCGGTGCTATGCTCAAGAATGTGGCCGAGGTGACGATGGAATTCCTTCGATTGGGTAAACGAAGCGGCCAGCAGCACATCCAGCTGAGCAAGCGCATAATCATCTGGAGGCTGTACGCCTGTGCTTACCCGCTGAAGCAGATCATCTGCTGCATCAGCCGATCGCTGGAATACGCTTCCCCATTCATTGAGAAGCTTCACATAGGCCTCCTCAAGCTCCGGTGCAATCGATGTAATCATATTTGTGCAACCCATTTCAGTATCCTTCCAAGTCCTTATCTCTTCCAGCGCGCGCAGCGGTAAATAGGGTCCATAACTGAGCTCCATAAGCTCGGCACCTCCCAAGAATCATTCTTATCAAATCAATGTTGTGCATAACAGCAGGCGGCGTAATGATCTAACGTATACTTATTCTCATTAGGGCTTGGACTATGATGACTTGTCAAAATAAGAGAGCGTTTAAAAAAGAATACGAAGAAGGCACCTATTTAAAGGTGCCTCAGCTTGATCTATTTTTGAGCGAGACTTATACCGCCAAGGAATGAAGACACCTTGTTCAAGTACTCTCTTGGATGCTCTCTGTATATGAGCTCGTGACGTGCTTCCTCTACAATCCACACATCAGAGTTTGGATTCGTCTGGTTACTCGCAAAGAGCTCTGCCATTGGGTAAGGCGCCTTCTCATCCTGGGTCCCGTGGATGAAGAAGATAGGAATGTCATAAGCCTTTGATCTTACCTCCTGATAAGGGATGGAGTTTAGACTGGTGCCATTCAGGATTGGAAACAGCATGGTCAGAATTTGTAGCGTAGGCTGCTTCGGCAAGTCAATCTGATTCTGTATATTATGATACAGCGTATCCGGCTCCAGCAGGAAGGTGCTGTCAAGAATCATGGCATCAATGTCCTCAGTTTGAAGGGCAGCCTGAAGGGCGGTCCCTGCACCCATCGAGAAGCCCCATACGACAACTTCTTGAGCTCCCTTTTGCTTAGCGAGCTGAACTGCGCCGAGAAGCTGCTTCGATTCTGCCTTCCCGCCCGTAGCAACGACTCTTGTGCTCTGGGAGGCGAAGCCATAATCGAACATAATGACATTAAAATTCTGCTGATGAGCGTAATGGGCCAAATCATACATGGGAATCCAGGATTCTTCCCGGTTGGCCCCATAGCCGTGACTGAACACAATCGTTTTGCTGCTGTTCTCCTCGGCAGGAATGTACCAGCCGCTGACGTCCCGGCTTCCGTCCGTAGCAGGGAAAGTCACCTCTTCATACTCCATACCCTTGGACAGCAGGGGATTGGAATATACCGGAGCTACTGCCGGGTAGGACAGTACCCATGCGATATAGGCATGAAGAGCAATAAAGCAAAATACGAGGAAAAATATAATCGATAAAATAAGAGCAACCACAATATGCTTAAAACGGATGAGCCGAGTGGAAAGTGCGGGAGGAGCACTCGATACGTTCTGATTAAGGGATCTATTCTCGGAGATAGGAAACATCATACTCCTCCTTCCAATAGAATGTTATATAGGACTAAATTACTAAATCCAACCTATGAATAAAGTTGAGGTTGGTATAACTTATTCTTTATCCTATGATGCGTCCTGTCTAATGTCAATTGATTGGGACTAATTGTTACACACTTGTAATGTAAGTGAAATTATTGGTGAAAAATGTTTGTCAAGTGAAGGAAGACTTATTCCAAAATTTCTCCATTATGATCGATTGTTGAGAGAAATGAGCGGTTTAATTGAGATTAATTCTCAATTAAACCTTTACTTTGGTCATCGATTCTCATATAATTTATGTAACCAGGTTTCACGTGATGAAACAGAGAGGGGATTATGCCATGGAAGAGCAAGATCGCAAATTAACGGTTCGAGCGGTCGAGAGGGCATTGGATATTTTGTTATGCTTTACAGAGCAATCAGATCTGGGTCTTACAGAAATTTCGGGTAAGATCGGTTTACATAAAAGTACCGTTCATCGTTTAATGACAACACTGGAGGACAGGGGGTTTGTTGTGCGCAATCCTTCAACGGAGAAGTATAGGCTTGGTATTCGCATATGGGAGCTTGCGGCACATATGTCCCAGAGTGATGACCCGGCGATTCTACTGCTGCCTGCGATGGAGCGCCTTCGTGATCGCTTGGGAGAGACCGTTAGCTTGTATTTGAAGGACGGCAATGAGCGGATACGCGTTCAGGCCGTACAGAGCAATCAAGCGATCCGAAGGGTAGCACCTGTTGGTGTAAGGCTGCCCTTGTCCGTTGGTGCATCAAGCAAAGTGTTGGTTGCGTTTGCAGCAAGAGAAGAGCAGGAGCAGCTGATACGCAATTTTGATATCCCCTTGTCCGTTGATCAAGATATTTATATGAGTCAGCTGCAAGAGATCCGAGAATTGGGATATGCAACGAGCTATGAAGAGAGAGAGCCTGGAGCAGCAGCGGTATCAGCGCCGATCTTTGATCGCAAGGGTAAGGTGGCAGCGGCACTGTCATTATCCGGACCCGTCAGCAGGCTGTCGGAAGAGACACTTCGGGAATATGCGCCTATTGTTATGGAGACGGCGGCACAAATGGGTTTCATGCTGAGGTAATTCTCTCGGATTGGATGGAAAATAAAGGTTGAAAATATGCTCTGAATGAGATAATCTTGTATGGACCTTGATGCAGACGAAGGATGAGGTCAATCCATTTCTTTTAAACAACAATAACAATTTACTAGGGGAGCCCGAAATGCCGGGCTGAGATGGCACTGCAAGGTGCCGGACTCTTTGGACCTGATCTGGATCATACCAGCGTAGGGAAGTAATTGGCGATATAATGTGGATAGGATCCGTTGTATGCGGTGATGGCTCTGTTAGTGGTCTATGCAGATCTATTAGCCTGTACACCAAGATCTTATTTGGATTAGAGCTGATTCCCCTGTGGGAATGGGCTCTTTTTTTGTTGCCGCAGCTTCTATATAACTGGCTATCGTTTGTGAAGCTTCTGTCTTTCAAACGCAGCTCAGGAGAGGGCTACCCAACTCGACAAAGGAGGAAGCACATATGAATCATTCGAACAAAGGATTGAACACAGAGACATCGGCTATAAGAGGAGAACAATTAAAGATCGAATCTGGAAGGCTACAGCCATTCCCCGCCAGCAAGAGGGTATATATCCAAGGATCAAGGCCGGACATTGCCGTACCCGAACGTGAAATTGAGCTCCATCCCACCAGCACACCCCAAGGAGTAGAGCAGAATGAGCCATTTCGGGTTTACGATACGAGTGGACCCATGGGTGACATGAATACTGAAGTTGATATTCGTCAAGGCCTTCCACTCTTGCGTCAGAATTGGATCCTTGAGCGTGAAGATGTTGAGTTTTATGAAGGAAGAGAAATACGGCCAGAGGATAATGGGATTCGATCGGACAGAAGTGCCCAGCAGGAGGTAGAGGTGTTCCCGGGCGTCAGAAGACAGCCGCTCAGAGCCAAGTCAGGGCGATGTGTAACTCAGATGCATTATGCCAGAAAAGGGATCGTGACGCCTGAAATGGAGTTTGCAGCGATCCGCGAGGGGCTTGATCCGGAGCTTGTAAGGAGTGAGATTGCAAGAGGAAGGGCAATCCTGCCTGCAAATATTAATCATCCGGAAAGTGAGCCGATGCTGATCGGAAGCCGATTCCATGTTAAGATCAATGCGAATATCGGAAACTCTGCTGTTTCCTCTTCGATTGAGGAGGAGGTAGAGAAGATGAGCTGGGCTGTGCACTGGGGAGCGGATACAGTCATGGACCTCTCGACGGGCCGCCATATTCATACGACTAGAGAATGGATTATCCGCAATTCTCCTGTACCCATTGGGACAGTTCCACTCTATCAAGCGTTGGAGAAGGTGAACGGGGAGGCAGAGAAGCTCTCCTGGGAAATATACCGAGATACGCTGATCGAGCAGGCGGAGCAGGGTGTTGATTATTTTACGATTCATGCAGGCGTTCTTCTAAGATATATTCCAATGACAGCAGAGCGGATGACTGGAATTGTGTCACGGGGCGGTTCCATCATGGCAGCTTGGTGTCTGGCACATCATCAGGAGAACTTTTTGTACACTCATTTTGAAGAGATTTGTGAGATTATGAGCCGATATGATGTTGCTTTTTCACTTGGAGATGGACTAAGACCCGGCAGCATCTATGATGCGAACGATGAAGCCCAGATGGCAGAGCTGGCGACGCTCGGGGAGCTGACGAAGATCGCCTGGAAGCATGATGTGCAGGTGATGATTGAAGGTCCCGGACATGTACCCATGCATAAGATCAAAGAGAACGTCGATCTGCAGATGGAGATTTGTCAGGAAGCTCCATTTTACACGCTGGGTCCACTTACAACAGATATTGCTCCGGGATATGATCACATTACATCTGCGATCGGGGCAGCGATGATCGGCTGGTTTGGCACCTCTATGCTGTGCTACGTTACGCCGAAGGAGCATTTGGGACTGCCGGATAAGAATGATGTAAGGGAAGGGGTCATTGCCTATAAGATCGCTGCCCATGCTGCCGATCTGGCCAAGGGTCATCCTAGAGCGCACAGAAGAGATGATGCCCTCTCCAAAGCGAGATTTGAGTTCCGCTGGAAGGATCAGTTCAATCTGTCCCTTGATCCGGAGCGTGCCTTATCCTATCATGATGAGACTCTTCCTGCAGAAGGGGCGAAGACGGCGCATTTTTGTTCGATGTGCGGTCCGAAATTCTGCAGCATGCGCATCACTCAGGATATTCGAAATATGGCATCCGTTAAGGGAGTTAGTGAGAAGGAAGCGATCCATGCAGGTATGCAGGAGAAGGCAGAAGAATATCGGGGTCAGAATAGATGAATGAATGATCTCCCTATGATTGAGGAAAATAATGTGAGATCCCGTTTCGTAGATTGCAGATTCTCCAGTTGGTTAATATAAATGTGAGAGCCAGAAGCCAAGGAGGGAATCACATTTATGAATACTCCAGTAGTGAATCAAGAAGCAATTGAGACGGTAAGAGGTTTGATCAAGGATATAGATACAGCGATGCTGACCACCGTAACTCCAGAAGGATTGGTCTCGCGTCCGATGAAGACACAGGAGGTTGAATTTGACGGAGATCTCTGGTTCCTGACGAAAAAGGACACAAATAAGTATCGGGAATTGATGCAAAATCCGCTGGTCAATGTAGCCTATGTCGGTAAATCCTATGTTTCCATTCGGGGTGAAGCGGAGCTGATTCAGGATCCGGCGAAAGTGAAGGAGTTCTGGAACAAAGCCTATGAGATGCTGCTTGATGTTTCTTATGACGACCCTTCGCTGGTGCTCATCAAGATTCAGGCAGATACCGCCGAGTATTGGGAAACAGGCAGTAAAACGAAGCTGGTCAAGAATCTGTTCAACAAAATGACAGGCAAGAATGAGATGGATTTGAACAAGACCGTAGATCTGTGACGGAGCTTGTACAGGATTGCACATAAAGGGGGCCCGTCTATGGGCCTCCACTTTTTTTGTGCGATGAATTATTAATGCTGTGAATCAACTCCATATTTGAGGGTGGGCGTTGATAATATCATCAGCTGTCTTGGAAAGTGCAGGCAAGTAGTTTAGAATTTGCCCTGCCCTATTCAGATAAGCCTCAGGTGTACCGATGCCTAGATCATTGATCAGCGCCTGGAAGGCAGGTGCAAGTGACTGCTTAGTCTCCGGTGAAGCGTCAGCATCCAAAATTTTGTGACATCGGGCAAAAGTAGCTGCTATCCAAAACACAGCCTCAAGGTGATTTCCGGATTCAATAAGCTCGCGGCTTCCCTCGATCACAATGGGTCGTGCGCTTACTGTAATATCGGAGCTGAAAAAGAAAGGGGTAGACGATACATCCGCAGCTGTATCAAAGGTTATTTCAAGCTGTTCAAGATGCTGACGAACTTGTTCCGCGGTCATCTGATCACAGCCGAGCAGCTGCAGTAGTTCAGTGTATACCGGGAGCTGATTATACTGGGCGAGTACCTCTCGCACGCGGAGATACCGTAAACGGACCGTCGGATTTTGCAGTGCAGCGGTGAGAAGGACATGTGTTGTAATGGCAGCCGGGAAGAGAAGTGCTGTGATTCGATCATAGAGAGGCAGCGTCATATCTATGGATTGGAGCCCTGCCTCTATTTTATGAAGGGCGTTTTTACATCGCTTCTCGACCCATGACTTTTGAGCATAGTGCTGAGATACCTGCTGGTATATCGGATACAGACGTGAATAAGGATCGGCGATGATCGTGTTCGTGCGAAAGCTTCCGGCCAAATGGTAGTTTGTAAGCACTTTCTCTACTGAATCGAACAGATCCCACGGCAGATAGGTTACTTCCAGCAAGACATTTTGATATCGGAATTTCCCGAGTTTAATAGAAGGTACTTCTTGAGTAACAAGGACAATATCAACATCCGAAGCAGGAGGCAGCATAGCGTTGTCAGGTAGAGGAACAGTAGAGCCGCTGAAATAAGCGCCGAGATAACCGGGACATTGACTTCCGTGGCTCATTACCCAATTTACTGCTGCTTGTCTGGCAGAACCGATATTCATCTGTACACTCCTTTCAGGTGCTCTAGAAAGATATCGTGACTTCCTCTTTTTGCATAAAACAGGAGCTCTTGAAACAAAATAGGATGTATTTCAAATTCGCCAATAAAGTAGGTGTTCCCTGTGTATTTCTACAAAGAGGATCTTATCAACATTATCGTGCCTGACAAGCCTGATCCCGCTGCAGCTAAGGTACTGCAAGAAGCTTTGGGTGGACGGTTCGGCGAAATGCGTACGATGATGCAGTATTTTTTTCAGAGCAGTAATTTCCGTGGGAATAAGACCCAGTATCGGGATTTGATGCGAGGTGTATTTCTGGAGGAGATCAGCCATGTGGAGCTGGTGCAAACGACCATTAATCAGCTGCTGAATGGATCAGGCGAAGAGACGCCGGGTAATGCAGGAGTAGATGGCGCTCCATTGGATGAGGCTGTTCGCCATGCAAATCCGCATCATTACATTGTTGGTGCACAAGGGTCTCTGCCCGTAGATGCGGCCGGGAATCCATGGATGGGCAACTACGTATATAACCATGGTAATCTTGTAGCTGACCTTATGGATAATCTGGTTCTTGAATCAACAGGAGTTCTGCAAAAATCCCGTATTTATGAAATGAGCTCCAATAAGACGTTCAGAGAAACCTTGGCTTTTCTCATCGTGCGGGATAATGCCCATCAGAATGCGTTCGCCAAAGCGCTTGAGACGCTTGGTGTAGAGTGGGGCAAACTGTTCCCGGTACCTAATTATGATATCAACAAGTATCCGGAGTGCAGAAAATATGTGGACATGGGCTTTCATAACGCACAGTTTAACTTTAGGCTGGACGATACCCGGATCGGAGAAATTTTCAGTGGTAAATCTCCAAGCCGCAATGGTGGTGAGCTTGAGGTAACACCTCCTCCAATCGGTCATCCGGTACCCATGCTGCCAGACATGCCAAATGAGCATGCCCCAGGTCTTAATGATTTAAACACATAACAGCCTGGTTTTCTTATGAAAATACGAGTAGAACCAACATAAAAACTCCAGCTTCCCCCTTGCCTGAAAGCGAGGAAGCTGGAGTTTTTCTAATGGGAACATAATCGGCTAGAGAATGAACATGATTCGCGCGCCGACTTGGTCGCATATCTAGTATACGCATTATAGTCAGCCTGCCGGTACCGTCATTTTGATATGAGCTGGCACCGGAGGCTTCACTTCAGCGGGAATTCCGGCTCTGAAAGAGACCCCATTTGCTCTTTCCTTAAATTCAGCCTTGGCCTGCTCAATGACACCATTCGTATTCAGAAGCAGATCATAGGCGGATAGAGCCATCAGCTTCGCGGCATAGTGCATCCCCTTCATTCCAATGGAGGAGCCGAAGGCGGCCGTGGCCTGCCAAGTGTGGACTTGGACACCGAGCGGAGCACAGGTCGTCATGATCTGACCCATCGGTGTGATCCAGGACACATCACCCACATCAGAGGAGCCGCCCATCGTCATACCGAAGACATGTTTATTGTTAATAAACTCCGTTGGTAGAATAGATTGTTCAGAGAGCAGGGCAGCTTCTGCATTGGCTGCAAGGACGTCTGGATGAACGCTTTTCAGCAGCTGTTCGGCGAAGGCCTCTTCTTCCGGAGTGAAACGGATAGTTTCTGCAATTTCGGTTTGAGCATGCATAAGATCATTCAACGTGGCATTTGGCAGTGTATCGTAGCAGCCTGCTTTGATATCCGAGCGTACACTCGTTTCTGTCATCAATGCCGCACCTTGAGCGATTTTGATGAGTCTCTCGAGCAGATGATCGACGGCTGCACGGTCTTTTCCGCGTAAAAAGTAGTATACGCTTGCCGCATCCGGCACGATATTCGGAGCCTGACCGCCGTTTGTAATCTGATAATGGATCCGGCTGCCGTCCGGCACATGCTCACGAAGGTAATTGGCGCCGACGTTCATCAGCTCAACCGCATCCAGGGCGCTGCGGCCAAGGTGAGGGGCGGCTCCGGCGTGTGCGGTACGACCCGAGAAGAAGAACTCCACACCAGTCAGTGCCTGCATGCTGTAATTCGCCGCCATGTTGGAGCTGCCTGGATGCCAAGTGAGCACACAGTCCAGATCGTCGAACACGCCGTCACGAGCCATAAAGGTCTTGCCGGATAACAGCTCTTCTGCCGGGCAGCCATAATATCGAACGGTACCGGGGAGCGTTCCTTCGTGAATGAGCTGCTTAAGCGCGGTGACCGCTTCTACTCCCGCTGTGCCAAGCAGGTTGTGTCCGCAGCCATGACCGGGTCCGCCGGGAACAATCGGTGTCTGATCTGGACTTACCGTTTGGGACAGACCAGGAAGGGCGTCAAACTCGCCGAGGATGCCGATCACCGGACTACCCTGACCATATTCGGCAACAAAGGCGGTAGGAATTTCACCCACGCCAGTTGTGATTCGAAAGCCTTCCTGTTCCAGCAGGCCAGCCTGAAGAGAGGAGGCGTAGGATTCCGTGTAGCCGACCTCCGGATGCTCCCATATATCCTTAGCCATTTTTGTGAAACGCGGCTCACTTTCGTTAAGGGCTTGAATCAGGTTTGATTTGCTCATGCCTTATACCTCCTAAGATTTAGTGTCTTGCCGTCAAAGCGACTGCAGATGAATCTGTAATAGGCTCGTCAGGCTGTTTGTCCAATTTAGGGATGGTTAATGAAATGATTGCAGCGACAAGGCAGGATGCCGTGAGGAATAAAAAAGCACTGTTGTAAGAGCTTGTAGCTGAGATAAGAAAACCCATTATAGCGGGAGAGAGGATACCTGCAGCCTGTCCACCAAAGTTGATCATACCAAAGGCGGTACCGACGACTCTTTGCTTCATCAGCCGGTGAGGCAGCGTGAACACAAAGGACAGTGTGAAGGAGCCAAACGCCATGGCAAGACTCATGCATAGCATAATTTCAGCGAGTCCGCCGGCACGTGTAACGAGGAATAAGAATAGAGCATACATGAACAGGCAGCTTGTGACCACATACTTCACCTTGGCTCCGATTCGATCGATAATCCGGCCGCTGATGAGCATGCCAAGAGCAGCGACGACTGCGGGAATAGCGGACACAAGACCAGCTGCCTTCAGATCAATCCCTTGTGCTTCTATGAGATAGGTAGGCATCCACGAAGAGAGTCCCCAGCTGGCAATGTTGGCGAAGAAGAAGAGCGCCATGACCCTCCACAAAGTCGTATTGCGCAGCAGTTCCTTGTATACACCCTTCTCCGCTTGGGGTGAAGCCGCACTTTGTTTGACAGAAGATCCGCGGGTGATATAGAGGAACCATATAACGAGAACTACACCAAGCAGGGAAATGGCGAGAAATGTATGTCTCCATCCTAACCACAGGAGCAGCGGTGTGCAAATTATAGGAGCGATGGCTCCTCCGAGTGCATTGGAGGACATCATGGTCGTTTGAGCCTTGGTGCGTTTTTCTCTGGCAAAATAATCAGAGATGGCTTTGGTGCTGGCAGAAGGATAAGCCCCTTCCCCAATTCCGAAGAGGAAACGAATTACGAGCAGAGAGGCCAGGGACCAGGCGGCGCCGGATAAACCGGTGAAGAGGGACCAGAACAGGATTGCGACGACAATGACCTTGCGTGAACCGAACTTGTCCGCGAGCCATCCACCGGGAATCTGCATGAGCGCATAGCCGACGAAAAAGCTGCTCAGCACAATTCCGAGTGCCGAAGCATCCAGACTCATGTCTTTGCCCATTTGACTGAGAGCAAGCGTAATTACTCCTCGGTCGATATAGGAGACAATCCAGGCTGCAAATAAGGCGGTAAGTATCCATTTACTGTTAGGTTCTTTTTTCATAGCATCACGCTCCAAACGGTTGTGTTAAGTATGGTAACATTTTATAATGTGAGTTAACGAAAATCATTGTTCATTTGACTAATGTTTTATATAGAAAATTGTATGAATTTCCAATGACAATCTATTTTAAATTAAAAGGTATTTATTTATGTTATATTATCTAACATATATCGAGTGGGGAGGGGGGGTTAAGGTGGATTTGCTCCTTTTTTTGGAGAAGAAATTTGGAGACGTAGAGTATGGAGCATGGTTTCTTACGGAGAATGATGGAAGCTTATACCTGTGGCTGGGAACAGACGGAGCAGACAGGTTGATCGAGAAAGTGAAGAGGAACGTAATGGGATTGCCGCTTCAACAGCATATGGAGAGGCTGGTATGCCGTTCCCTGCGAGTGGAGAATTCTGCACTCTTATCCATCTATTTTACACCGAATGATGCCTCAGAGCAGAGACACATGCTGATGCTGATTGAAGCCGAAGGTGGAATGACAGACAGAGAGCTTGAGCAGCTGGAGCTGCTGACCAGAATGGAGCTGCTGACGAGAAGGCTTGCGAAGCAAAAGCTGGATCACGAACGCTGGCTTGAGGGGCTCCGGGCACTGACCTCTTCCCTTGACCTGAATGAATTGCTTCTGCACATTATGCAAAATGCACTGAAGGTCATTCCCACTGCGGACTGCGGCTTCTTCATGATGTATGACGAGGCAGAGAAGAGGCTGGTGCCCAGGGCGAGCATTGGAATTAAAGATACAATCTATCAGTTTCAGACAAGGCACAGCCAGGGGATTACAGGTAAAGTATTTACGAGCGGGATCGGCAAAATATATACCTCAAGATCGGCCCTGGATGCGATGGATGATGTTCCAAAGGATGCGCTGAGTTATCTTGTTAACGCTTTTGGCGGAGACGTGGTGCAGGTAATATCTGTCATCGCAGTCCCAGTCACGATGAATCGGGATCGGATCGGGGTCATGCTGGTGCATCAGCTAGAGGATGGCAGGAGGCCTTTTCATGATCAGGACCTGCTTCATCTTCAGGGCTTTGCAGATCAGGCCGCTATTGCGATATCCAATGCAAGGATGTACTCAGAGCTGCGGGAAGCGAATGAGTATCTCGTGAAACGGAGCGATATTCACAATGTATTTACCAAGCTGTCTGTCCGGCAGGAAAGTGTGGAGGTGCTGGTTGGTCAAGTGCTTGCTATGCTGAAGCTGCCGCTGCGATTTGTTGACCTGCTGCTGAACAACTGGCATCCTGCAGCTGACGATAAGCATGAGCTCTCCGATCTGGACTTGTTCCAAATGTTTGAGGAGAATAAAGCTCCTGTCACGATACCAGGTAGTCAAGATCCTGCGTATTACCTGTACCCCGTCGTGAATGGCCCAGTGCTGCTGGGTGTGTTCGTGATTCCACTCCTTCGTACGTTGGAGCCGCTGGATCATATTGTACTAGAGCAGGGAGGTGCGATCGTTGCACTCCAGCTAATGAACACGCATTCTGCCACGGAAATGTATTACAAACGGAGTCATGAGTTTTTTAATGAGCTGGTGCAGTTTCGTGAGCCTGAGCGTGTAGCGGCCAAGATGAGTAATTTTGGACTGCCTAAGGACGTTCCTCTATTCGTTAGTGTCCTTCATCTTCTGGGAGAGCACGGAGATCTGAAGCAGCGTGAGATTTTTTTGCGTAAATTAATACTCGATTTGGAAAAAGAGCTTGGCCATACTGAGAAGCTGCTGTTTGGCTCCCATGATAAAGTAACGATCATTGCAGCAGCGCTGAATTCCACTCAGCAAAAGCAAATGGTGGAACGGATGAGAGCAGCTGCCGAGCGATGGGCAAAATCTACAGGCAAATCCGTGAGCGGGGGCATTGGCAGCTTGTACAGTGGTCTTGAACAGGTGGCCAGAAGTAACGATGAGGCACTCGATGCCTTATCCTTTCTGCTCCGCAGGCAAAAGACAGGGCTTACCCGTTATGAGGATATCGGGGTGAACCAATTGTTTCTCAATCAGGAGCCTGCAAAGATCGGGCATTATATCGAAAGTGTGCTGTCTCCACTGTATTCAAGGGGTAAGCAGCAGGGTGAGGATCTGGAGCGCACGTTAAAAGCTTACATGGCTGCGAATCGTTCCGCTTCAGCAGCAGCTGAAGTGCTGCATATTCACATCAATACGCTGTACCACCGGCTGCACAAGATTGAGGAACTGATGCAGGTCAGTCTAAGCGATCCTGATGACTGGCTCAAGGTATATCTGGCTTGCCATCTCAGCGAGACCTATTAATCAGGTGATATTAAAAAGGGCCGTATCCAGCTGCCGAGAGGCAGGGGATACGGCCTTACTATTTGTACGTCGATTATTTCATCAACTGACGAAGTACGGTTTGCAGAATACCGCCATTATGGTAGTAATCCACGTCAACCATGCTGTCGAGACGCGCGATAACAGGGAACTCAAATTTAGTACCGTCCTCGCGTGTTGCAGTTACAGTCAATTCTTCACCTGGAGTGACCTCGTTGGAGAGACCTACGATATCAAACGTTTCACGCCCGTTCAATCCAAGGCTGGACCATCCATAGCCTTCTTTGAACTGAAGCGGAAGTACGCCCATACCAACCAGGTTACTGCGGTGAATCCGCTCGAAGCTCTCAGCGATAACAGCTTTGACGCCTAGGAGAAGCGTACCTTTGGCTGCCCAGTCACGGGAGCTTCCTGTACCATACTCTTTACCAGCCAGTACGATGAGGTTTCTGCCTTTCTCCTGATACTTCATAGAAGCATCGTAGATGGACATGACTTCATCGGTAGGGAGGTATTTGGTAACCCCGCCTTCCGTGCCTGGTGCCACTTGGTTACGAATACGGATGTTGGCAAATGTTCCGCGCATCATAACTTCATGGTTACCGCGGCGAGAACCGTAGGAGTTGAAGTCCTTGCGTTCTACACCATGGTCTTTGAGGTACAGACCAGCCGGGCTGGTTGGCGAAATATTACCTGCAGGCGAGATATGGTCGGTCGTTACAGAATCGCCAAGCAGTGCAAGCACGCGTGCATCACGAATGTTCTGGATATCGTTCAGATCACCTTCAAGTCCTTCAAAGAACGGCGGGTTCTGAATGTATGTCGAGTTCTCATCCCACTCATACAATTCGCCTTCTGGAACTTCAATTGCATTCCAGCGTTCATTGGCAGTGAAGACGTTCGCGTATTTATTCCGGAACATATCTGCGTTAAGCGAGACATTAATTGCTTCTTGGATTTCTGCGGAAGTCGGCCAGATATCCTTAAGATATACAGGCTGATTGCTCTGATCATAGCCAATCGGATCGTTCTGCAGATCGATGTTCACCGTACCTGCCAGCGCATAAGCAACAACCAGCGGCGGAGAAGCCAGGTAGTTTGCTTTGACCTGAGCATGAACACGGCCTTCGAAGTTACGGTTACCCGATAGTACTGCAGCAACGGTCAAATCGTTGTCAGCAATCGCCTGACTCACTTCATCTGGAAGCGGACCGGAGTTACCGATACAAGTTGCACATCCGTAGCCGGCAACGTTAAAGCCCAGCTTCTCAAGCGGATCGAGCAGGTTTGCCTTGGTCAGGTACTCTGTAACAACAAGAGATCCTGGAGTCAGCGAGGTCTTCACATAACCAGGCTTGGTCAGTCCGCGTTCTACCGCTTTCTTCGCAAGAAGACCTGCGCCGACCATAACACTTGGGTTGGAAGTGTTCGTACAGCTCGTAATTGCAGCAATTACAACTGCGCCTGGAGCCAGTTCACTCTTGGAACCGTCAGGATGGGTAACAGGCACTTTCTCTGCGATCTTCTCATCGCTTAGTCCGTAACCGCCCTTGTCGATTGGTGTGCGGACAATGCCTTCCCAATTCTCTTTCATATGAGACAGCTCAATCCGGTCTTGAGGACGTTTAGGTCCTGCAAGGCTCGGTACAACCGATGCCAGATCAAGCTCAATGGTATCTGTAAAGACTGGATCTTCGGTATGGTTCGTACGGAACATGCCTTGGGCTTTGTAGTATGCTTCAACCAGCTCGATTTGTTCTTCAGAACGACCCGTATTGCGAAGGTAGTTCAGCGTCTCTTGATCGACCGGGAAGAAACCAACAGTTGCACCGTATTCCGGAGCCATGTTAGCTACGGTCGCACGGTCAGCCAAGCTGATGTTGGACAGGCCAGGACCATAGAATTCTACGAATTTGCCGACAACACCCTTCTTACGAAGCATTTCGGTAACCGTCAGGGCAAGGTCAGTAGCTGTAGAGCCCTCTGCCAGGCTGCCTGTCAGCTTGAATCCGATAACCTCAGGCGTTACGAAGTAGAGAGGTTGTCCAAGCATTCCGGCTTCTGCCTCGATACCGCCGACACCCCAGCCTACGACGCCGAGACCGTTGATCATCGTTGTATGAGAATCCGTACCCACCAGAGAGTCCGGGAACACAACGGTTTCACCGTCAATCTCTTTGGTTGCAGCTACGGAAGCGAGATATTCAAGGTTAACCTGGTGAACAATCCCTGTAGAAGGTGGAACTGCACGGAAATTGTCAAAAGCAGTCTGCGCCCAGCGAAGGAAGCGATAACGCTCTTCATTGCGCTCAAACTCTACTTTGATGTTATAGTCTAGTGCGCTGTTTGTTCCGAATGCATCGACCATGACCGAGTGGTCAATAACGAGATCGACAGGAACGAGCGGATTGATCTTCTTCGGATCGCCGCCGGCTTTCTTCACCGTATCGCGCATAGCGGCAAGGTCAACGACCACCGGAACGCCAGTAAAGTCCTGCAGTACAATACGCGCAGGAATAAAAGGAATTTCTTTGTTGTTATCTTTGCCTTCTGCCCAGCCTGTAAGCTGGCTTACATGATCTTCAGTAATAGCGCGTCCATCAAACTGACGGATCGCCGCTTCGAGGAGCACCTTAATGGAGAAAGGCAGCTTGGAAATGTCGCCGCGTCCTTGCTCTTCGAGCGTTTTGAGGCTGTAATAGCGGTACGTTTTGCCTCCGACTTCAAGCGAGCTTGCAGCAGAGAAATGATTCTGTTGAGACATGGATGTACCTCCTTGATTAATAGTATGCCAGAAGTTCATTTTATCCGATCAATGTCCATGGAGTTTCACGCTGTGAAACGTAATTTCAAAAATGAACTTTTGACTTTAGTATACCGTTTTCATCCATTAACGTAAAGTTTTTTTTCTTGTAATGAAGCCTATTTTTGCAGGGAAGAGAATGCTTCAGCTCTCTCTGGATAGGCCCCGTACATACCAAGATAAACTTAGTCATATAGTGAAAAGAGAAGGTAAACATACGATCGAGAGGCTGGGCGGAGGAGAAGAAAGGGGACATGGGCCGTTGGAGCGAGAATGGAAAAACACCTTATATTCTTATGTGAAAGAGTATAATCGGAGCGAGATTGATTATAAGCCGCAGGAGCAGCATATCATTACGGACCTTGCTGTCCTGCTCGAACGAGGCAAGCGGGCAGCGCAGCTGGATGAGTGGTATCGCGATCGTCAGGCCGTACCCCTCCGCTGCGAGACAAGCGCTAAACTGCTCCGGACACTGTCGGATCGGAAGGGTGAGGCGGTGGCCGATGTACAGCTGTACAGCCGGTTATTCTACTCTAAGGGAGGGATTACTCACCGGGAGGACCGCATCGAGAAAGAACGGCTGACCTTCACCAAGGATGGTAATCATTGGGTCGTATCGCGTGTGGTCAGAGATGTACAGGAGCGAAAGCCGGTCGCCTATGAGACGTTGATCGCAGCCGAGAATGCCAAGCAGGCAGGTATCCAGAGGAAGCCTCTGCTGAATAGAGAAGTGCTGTATCCAGGTATCCCGGCCAGACTGGTTCGATACCGGAGAGAAGATGCGGTGGCTTATGCAGATCAATGGTGGAATTCGGGTAATCCGGAGTTTGAAGAATTCGAAGTGAACTGCACCAATTATATCTCGCAATGTCTCTTTGCAGGGGGAGCGCCGATCAACTATACTGGTAGGAGAGAAACAGGCTGGTGGTATAAAGGTTACGTTTCCGGACAAGAGCAATGGAGCTACAGCTGGGCTGTGTCGGATAGTTTGGAGAATTATCTTGCGCGCAATCGTAGCGGGCTGACGGCAACGCTTATTGAGAGGCCCGAGCAGCTGCAGCTGGGCGATGTTATTTTCTATGATTGGAATGGGGACGGCAGGTATCAGCACAGTACGATTGTGACAGCATTTGATGCGGGTGGAATGCCCCTTGTGAATGCGAACACTGTAAGCAGCAGGCATCGTTATTGGGATTACAAGGATTCTTATGCCTGGACCGAGAACACAACATACCGGTTATTCCATATCGCAGATACTTTTGGAGCCTAAAAAAAGCGTAACGCTCATCCTTAAGATGAATATACTACTGGCATAATTCGGTAGGCCTTGGCGGATACGATAATCTAGATGATTTTCTTCCTTGGACCTGTAACCGTTAAGAAACCGGAGGTAAGTCATGGTACACAGTAAAGACAACAAGATGACCATAGGCGTAGTCTATGGAGGCAAGTCAGGAGAGCATGAGGTATCATTGCAGACTGCATTTGCCGTCATCAGCGCATTTGATTTTGATAAATATGAAATTATTCCTTTCTTTATTTCGAAGCAGGGAAGCTGGGCTAAGGGCGGCAGACTCACTGCGCCTCCTGCCAGTATAGATGAGCTTAAGCTCGGTGGAAGTGCGGAAGATACAAGAGATGCACTGAATTCCGTGTTTGGACGCCTGTATGGTACGGAGGGTGAACTAGATGTGATGTTCCCGCTCTTGCACGGTACGAACGGTGAAGACGGCACGATTCAAGGCTTGTTTGAGATGGCTGATATCCCTTACGTGGGTGCTGGTGTGCTGCCCTCTGCAGCAGGCATGGATAAAGTCGTGATGAAGAAGCTGTTTGCACAGGCGGGTCTTGCGCAATGTGAATTTGCGTATTTCAATCATGTGCAGTGGAAGCGTTCAAGTCACGATCTCATCGTGGGAATGGAGGACCAGCTGGGCTATCCCATGTTTATTAAACCGGCGAATCTTGGATCCAGTGTTGGTATTTCCAAGGCACGTAATCGCGATGAGCTCGTTCAGGCGGTTGAATTCGCATTCCGCTACGATATTAAAGTCATCGTCGAAGAGTTTGTAGATGCGAGAGAAGTCGAAGTCAGCGTACTCGGTAACGAGGAAGCAATCGCTTCTGTTCCGGGGGAGATTGTATCCTCCAGTGAGTATTATGATTATGCGGCAAAATATATCGACGGCCAGTCACAGATGCTGATTCCTGCACCGCTTGATGAGGAAGAGGCTGACCGTGTTCGTGAGGCTGCTCTCCAGGCTTTTCGTGCCATTGAGGGCAACGGCATTACACGTGCAGATTTCTTCATTCGCAGATCTGACGGAGCACTCCTTATCAATGAAGTAAATACGATGCCGGGCTTTACGCCGTTCAGCATGTATCCGTTGCTGTGGCGGGAGACAGGTGTATCCTACAAAGCGCTGCTGGATCGGATGATTGAGCTTGCTCTGGAGCGGTATGCTCAGAAACAAGCACTGAATTACGAGAATGGTAACCGGTAGTCGATGTGAACACAAAGGGGAGTGATATGCTCTCCTTTTTTCATATATACAGGAAGTCCACAGAATCTTGTGGACATATCATTTTGGATACAGGAGGTTATTGATGATGGGGTTTCAAACAGAGTTTAATTCAGTCTGTAAATTCAAGAGCGATCAGGAGCTGTACGAGCTGCTGGAATATGGCCGTGGCAAAATGGTGAAGCAGGGCTTCCGGGTGTTCCCCACTGGCCAGAAGGTCATTGCCTATACACCTGAGAATACCGCGGTTGCCATAGTGAAGATTGTCGGCTGTATCGCCGAGATTAATTTTCAAGGACAAGAGGTCACTGAGGTGGAAATGGTGCTTGAACGCAAGCTGAACGAAGAGGAATCCCGGATTCAGACTGCGCTTGCTTATGAAATGTTTTTTGGAGAGCAGAATCAGTAGCCTTTAATAAGGTTCCAAGAAGGTTTTAATCCGTAGACATAGGGTATAACTGTACTATTATGACGAAGGGATTGAAACGCTTCCATGATCGTACGATTCGGATATGTAGCCATGTCAATGGTGGTAGCGAACGCGTCACCGTCCAAGACGATGACGATGGCGAGTTTTAACAAAATAGAAGACCGGGAAGCAGCGATCCGCAAGCTCGAACGCATTGCAACCGAGAATTTACATAACACCCTCAGGCTGCTGAGGCATAACCTTGCAAGTGATATTAAAGTCTATCGCTTCTCATCCAAGCTCATTCCGCTTGCTACACATGGAGATTTGGCCGATTGGGATCCATTTGCGGCATTAACCCCCTCTTTTCAGGAGGTTGGTGATTTTGTGAAAAAACATGGGATGCGAGTTTCGTTTCACCCCGATCATTTCACGGTGTTAAGTACACCACGGGAGGAAGTGCTGAGAAGCTCCATGCGTGATCTGATGCACCATAAGGCGATGCTTGATGCGATGGGACTGGATGCACGGGCGAAGAACAATATTCATATCGGCGGTGCTTACGGGGACAAGAGGAAGGCAGCAGAACGATTTATCGTCAATGCGGAAGCCCTGCCTCCCGAGTTACTGCAGCGGATCACGCTTGAGAATGATGATAAGACCTTCACAGCGGTCGAAACGCTGGAGGTATGTAAGAAGACAAGCCTCCCTATGGTGCTCGACATACATCATCAATGGGTGAATAACGACGGAGAAGCATCCTGGGAATTGTGGGATGATATTCTGGAGACATGGAAGACGATCTATGCCCAGGCGGATTCTTCCCCTGAAGAAGCCCTGCCTCCCAAAATTCACGTATCGAGCCCCAAGAATGAGAAGGATATCCGGAGCCATGCAGATGGTGTTGTGCTGGAGCCGCTGCTTGATTTCTTGCGTCATATTGCCGACCGGACCCCTGCTATTGATGTGATGATTGAAGCGAAACGCAAGGATGAGGCGTTATTCAATTTAATGAAGGATTTCGAGAAGCTCTCGGGGGAAGGTATTGAAATATTAGACGGAGCTACAATTCGTATGTAAGGAAATGCACAATATTGTGAAATAGGGCTTTTTACGTGTAACGAGAACACGTTTTAAACGTTACTATTATAGTAAGCTTAGCTATAGTTCATTCAGTATAGCGCAAAGATACAAAGAAAGTAGTGTGATCGCTTTGAACGACAATCAGAAGATTCCATATGTAGTCACTAGTAAGAGTTATACTGCTGTTGCAATTAATGCTGCTGCCAAAGCGGGAGAGTGGATTAAGAGCCGCGCTGGCTCCGCCTTTAAAACAACGACGAAATATTCAGCTCAGGATTTGGTGACCGAGGTGGATAAAGGAGCAGAACAGATGATTCGCAGACTGATCCTGACTCATTTCCCCGATCATGCAATTCTTGGCGAAGAAGGGGTTGAGCCGGGAGCTGAAGCATCGGCCAAGGCGCTTGAGGCTGCACGTGAGGAAGAATATTTGTGGATCGTAGACCCGGTTGACGGCACGACTAACTTCGTGCATGGCTTTCCGTTTTTCTCTGTATCCATTGCACTTGCCTATCGTGGGGAAGTTATCGTAGGTGTAATCTATGATCCTGTTCGAGATGAGCTCTTTGTAGCTGAGAAGGGGAAAGGTGCATATGTTCACGGAGATCGAATGAAGGTCTCTCGTGAAGAGAGCTTGGCAGACAGCTTGGTAGCAATTGGATTTCCTCCTGATCCCGAATTTGCGCTCCCTGCAAACATGAGTGTTGCTAAGGCGCTGGCACCCAAAGTTCGCAATTTGAGAGCAGGGGGCTCGGCTGCACTTCACCTTGCATATGTGGCAGCAGGCAGACTCAGCGCATACACCGAAATTGGACTCAATCCTTGGGATATCGCTGCAGGGGCCCTGCTGGTTCAAGAATCCGGGGGAACCGTGACGGATACGCAGGGCAATCCATATCATTTGGCGGTTCGGTATATTGCAGCAAGCAATGGCCAAATTCATGAAGAACTCATTCATACACTGACAGAAGAGAATGCAACCGGCGTAAACTGATGCCAGTTCTGCATAAGAAATTCCTCTGCGGTGGAATAATGTATGTAAAAAACTAAGGAGTGATGGATCGTGAAGGATTCACGTGAACTGGAACGCCAGCTTAGCGAAATGCTGACCGAAGGAGAACCTGAATTTGGAGACCGTAAGGAAAGAGAGCGGCAGAACATATCTCCGAAGCACGAAATCCGCATTCAAACACAGCTTGATCCGATTGTAGAAGAAACGAAGAAGTTCCGCAGCATGGCGAAGGAAGTAGATCATCGGTATGATGACTATATGAAGAAAGCCGGTTTATCCGAGTAATAACCGCTATTCATTAATTAATACTGCAGAGATGCCCCGATATCGGGGCATCTCTTTTTTCGTGTGAAGCTTTAAATAGTAGTATCTCCCTCTATACGCTTGGTGGTAAAATAAGGAACATGGCATGAGAGAGGGGATATTGTTACATATGATGAAGATCGCAGGCTTCAAGAGAAGGGCTAAGCAAGGCGTTGTCTCAATGTTTGCAGGGGTGCTCTTCTTGTGCGCAGGGCACACGGCGGTGGAAGCGCAGGAAGTGACTGGCACTGAGCCGTTTAAGATTGTGGCACTCGGGGACTCCATCACGGTAGGCTATGAACCGGGAATGGAGGATTACGCTACTGCTCCTTACGGCTACGTCGAGCGTTTACTTGAGCAGGGTCTATTGCATGAGCGGACCGTGGTAACAAACTACGGAATTGGCGGCTTAAAAAGCAATGGATTGAAGCAGTTTACGGAAGCGATATTAAACGAGAAGTCCGTATCACCTGAGGATATACAGCCCGGACTTCCAGATGCTCGTGTGGCCTCTTATTTGGCAAGTATCGATCAGATTAATCAGGATGTGACTGAGGCAGATGTCATAACGATCACGATCGGTGGCAATGATGTATCGGAGCTGCTTATGACCGCAGACGGAATGAATGCTTCAGATTTGGATCGCAGAGTTGAGGAGCTGCTTGCAAAATATACATTAGAGGTTACGGCCGCTGTTCAGCAGCTTCACACCATGAATGGTGATGCTATGATCGTGCTGGCAGACCAGTATCAGCCGGTACCCAAGGTAGGGAATGCAGGTCTCTATGCTAAGCTTATGGAAGCAAGTGCTGCCTTTACCCGCACAGTGGATCTACTAGCTGCTGAACTCAGCACTCAGGGCGTCTCGATCAAGGTCGCACACATCGCCGAGGCGTTCGTCGGCGGCGAGGGGACGATGACCCACATGATCGGCAGCCGGGATTTCCATCCGAATCAGCTCGGTTATGAGGCAATTGCCAAAGTATTTGCAGAATCGATATGGGGGCAGTACGTTAAATTAAAGGCGGCAGAGACCGGGGAGCCGATGAACATAATCGTCAGCGGGAAGCTGCTGGATACTCCGTATAAGCCGGTGCTGCGAAACAACCAGAATTATGTGGCCATTCAGGATATTGTCAGTGCCGTAGGCGCTAAATCACAGTGGATTCATGAAGCGAAGGCGACGATGATTACTTATAATGCGAATCGTGTGCAGATCCAGATTAATGAGCCGAACGTACTCGTAAATGATCAGCTGATCCCTGTAAAGAATGCTCCATTCCTCCATAAAGTAGGCAAGGAAGCGAAGACTTATGTACCTCTTGCCCTTATCGCTGAAGGGTTGGGTTATGATGTGCAGTACAATGCCAAGCTTAAGGCCGTCTTTATTAATCCGTAAAAATAAGGCTGATGACAGCTCTTCATACTTGTTCACAGCTGTAGCTGCTCTCTTCATGAGGGCAGCTTTTTTATATATTATTCTTAGTTGCACTTCCGTTTCGAAATATTCGTTTTAATGAATTATAAATAGATTGAATCAATTTCATAAATCATATTCGATTCACTGTACAATAATTATGAATTTGTAATATAATCAACAACAAAGACTTCTACAGATAAACACAGAAGAATTAATGATTTATATTTCTGTATCACAGATTTTGTTCCGATTTACCGGCGTACTGAGGTCAGGCTTCTATAAAAGGAGGCGTGCGAATGCATGAATAATTTGGAGCATGTTGTTAGTCGTGCTCGGGATTCTGGCAGCAGAAGGTCCGCACCTGTAATCAGACTCCGTGTCTTCCGAGAGGAGAAGGACAGTGTCAAACAATCGGCGATTGTCAGCTCCATGCTGGAGCTGGTGCACAATCATTATGCCGATGCTGATTTATCCCTGAATACGGTAGCAAGACATATGCTGTACATGAATCCGGATTATTTAGGTAAAATGTTCAAGAAGGATACAGGGCTTAATTTCTCTCAATATTTAAATCAATACCGGATACGACAAGCCTGCAGCTACATCCAGCAGGAAGATGAGGATGTCAGAATTTTTGAGTTGGCAGAATGGTTTGGATTTGGAGGAAATTCAGGTTACTTCAGCCAAGTATTCAAGAGATGGACAGGGATGACACCGTCTCATTACAAGAGAAGGGCAAGATGATGTTTTGTAAAAGGTAGGTAAGGAGGACGAACTCTTTGAGCACAAGCACATTGTCCCATTTCAAATTTGACTTTGGTCCCGGCAACACTGCAAACGGTTACATTGGAATCCAGCCTGACACGATTTACGATGAGGGACTTGGATACGGGTTTGAGCCAGTCGGCACAATTTATGGAAGAGACCGGGCGGAAGCACGACTCGCTCCGACCAATCAACAGAGCAAAGTGAACGGGGAAGGGTCTGGATCAGTTAGGAAGCGTTTGCAGGACAGCTTCTGCATTCCGCTGAACACGGTATTTCGCCTGGATGTCCCTGCGGGGAGCTACCGAATTCATATGCTCATCGGTGATGAATTAACCGAGACGAGGACGATCATAAAGGCAGGAGAAGGAAGGTTGATTCTCCCTGAGATACAAACGCCGCCAGGACAATGGATTGAGGAGAAATGTACTGTTCATGTAAGGGAGGGAGATTCATTACGACTCTCTTTCTCGGGAGCTGCGCCTCGGATTAATGCGATGGAGATTATGCCTGCCAATCAAACACTGACGGTATTTATTGCCGGAGATTCAACCGTATGCGACCAGCCTGCAGCAGGCTACCCGTACTCGGGCTGGGGACAGATGCTTCCTGCCTGCTTCAAGCATGACGTGGTAGTGGACAATCATGCGCATTCCGGGCGCAGCACGAAGAGCTTTATTGACGAGGGAAGACTTGCAGCGATCGAGAAACGTATCAAACCTGGAGATTATCTGTTCATTCAGTTCGGACACAATGATGAGAAATCGGATGCGCAGCGGGGGACACAGCCGTTTACAACCTATAAAGAGTACTTACACCAATACATAGATACGGCAAGGCGTCGTGAGGCTCATCCGGTTCTTATTACACCTGTGCACCGAAGATATTTTAATGAGGATGGGAGCTTGATCGACACGCATGGTGACTACATTACAGCGGTTAAGGAGCTTGCTGTGGAGGAAGAGGTTCCAATGATCGACCTAGCGGCACGCAGCAGGGTGCTCTTTGAAGAAGCAGGCGTGGAAGGGAGTAAGCATGACTTTTTATGGGCGTTCCCTGGCGAATACATGAATCATCCGGCAGGAGTCGAGGACAATACGCATTTCTCTGTCCGCGGAGCCACCCGGCTGGCCAAAGAGGTGGCAGCTGCCCTATCCGAGCTTCAATTGCAGCCGCTTCAAATGTATCTTCGGGGCCAAATCAATCGATAAGTGGGGGATTAAGCGCAATGAATCCAACAGAGGCAAAGGGATATGAATCGCTTGGACGCACTACGTGGATGATTCCTGACGGTTACATTCCGCCTGACAGCAGCGGCCGTCTTGAAAGTCATGAAAGCATCTGTGTTCTCAATACGGGCAGCGAGGATGCTCATTTGGTGATGACCATTTATTTCGAAGACAGGGAGCCGCTGGAGGGAGTCGAGACTGTCGTTCCTGCCAGAAGGACCCGCCATATTCGAACCGCGGGACTTGAATCAGAGGGACAGAAGATACCTGCCGGTGTACCTTATGCAATTACAGTGCAGAGTAATATTCCGATCATTGTTCAATATAGCAGGCTGGATACAACACAGCCGGAGCTGGCACTGATGAGTGTAATGGCTTATCCGATCTAGATTCATATTAGAAAGAGGAATGACTCCAATTGGTCATTCCTCTTCTAATATTCAGCTTATTTGTAAGTAGTCGTATTTACCGGATGGACATTCACCTTTACTTCCCCCAGCTCGTAATTGTCAATCGGGTGCTCTTTATCCTTGGACACTTTCTTCCACAAGTTAAGATGCCTTCGATACAAATGCTCCTCCAAGCTGTAAATATCCATTTTCTTGGCCTTGGTCTGTTCGAATGTGTAACGTATTTTCTCTGCAATTCGGCGCTCGGTTTCCTTTTTCAGTTGAACGTCCGATGCGAGCTGCTCGTCCTCGAGAACCGTCGCCTCGGCATTTACGGAAATATCGAAGGTAACGGTATGGTTATCCTTTGATCTGGCAGAAATATTGGACTTTACATCACGAACGAGCACCACATGTGAGCTCTTTATTTCAGGATCAAGGTCGAGGGGATACTGCTGCATTTTTCGATAGCTGACATATCTTGCGCCATCTGCTTCTTGTCCACTGACTTTTCCCGTATTTTTCTTCTTAGAAATCAGGTAGAGACCATTGAAATAGGTCATTCGTGGCTTCTTGTTACTCTCTTGATTCCAGGCCTCAGTATTTGTGGCGACGGAAGGAAGCAGGACAGTGGAAGCAGGCTCGCGGAAACCGTCCAGCAGAAAGTGAATACGGATCGGCTCATATTCGGAGCTCTGACGATAAAGAGAAACCGGCTCAAACAATTCAATGCTTTGCACCGATTGGTTTAGTAAGGACGAGGCGGTGAGCAGTGTCTTAATATCTTCGTTTGTACCATACATCCATGGTGTATAACGCAGCTCACCGGAGTGCAGGATGACATCAAGCGTCTCCTCCAGCTTCTCGTTCAATATATTTTCCGAGAGGACGATGGCCTTCACATGTGTCCACATGGTTCTCTGTTGTGAAGTGCGGTACAAATCATAAATTGCGAGCATCAGTGTCTTCCCTTTTCCTTCACCTACCCATATCGTTCCTTCATTAACTTGGTTGGGGCCTTCCTGTTTGGCTATATTGGCAAAATCTACAACCTGCGCATAGGCGATAAATTGCTTATCTCGGTAATCGACACCCAGCGTTGTAATAAAGTTGATGCTTTGAACTTCCTTCGTACTCCAGCATCCGCTAAGTGGAAGCATGAGAGAGAGGAGGAGGCATAGCAGCAGTATTCTCGCTCTCATGATTTGTTACCGTTACGTGTACTATCCTGAGTTTGCAGCGATTCAGGTCGTTTCTTGCGCCCAAAGGTTGGCTTCATGAGAACGGTTTGTATGGCATCCCCAAGCTTAAGAGGCGTGACGGGAGACAGGTAGCGAACGCCGTAGCTTTCAAGTGAGGCCAGATGAATAACAAGAATGAACGTTGCTATAAAGAAACCATACATTCCCAAAAATGAAGCAAATGCAAGTATGAACAGCCGAATGAGCGATGTTACCGAACTAAGGACCGTATTAACGAGCATATAGGAAGAGATAACGGAGATGGCGACAGCGACAATAATGGTCGGGGAAGTAACCCCTGCGCGGATTGCTGCATCACCAATGATCAGTCCTCCTACGACCGTAACCGTCTGCCCAAGCGCACGTGGAAGTCTCCTTCCTGCCTCGTTGAACAATTCGAACATCGCAATCATCATAAATGTTTCGAGCGGAACGGGGAGCGGCAGTCCGACCCGTGTACCGGCAACCGTAGCCAGGAGCGGCAGCGGAATCTGCTCGAGATTAAAGGTCGTCAGACCAATATAGAAACCAGGGAAGAGAGAAGCAACCAGAAGACCGAAGATTCGAAGCAGCCTTTCTACAGCGACCATAAAAAAAGGCGTGCTGGCGTCTTCTGGCGAATGGATCTGGTTAAACAGTGTTGTCGGTGCAATATGTGCAACGGGGGATCCATCCATCATGACAGCGAAACGGCCATTCAGGAGGGAGGTGACAATATAGTCGGGACGCTGCGTCATATCCGTGAGCGGCAGAATGGACGGAATGCTGCCCATAATGGTTCGTTCAATGATAGATGACCCAACGAGCCCATCTATATTAATCTGACTCAACCGCTCCCGGATGGTTTTTAAGATCTCTGGATTGATAATATCTTCTACATAGAACAGAGCAATCTTGGTATGTGAGCGCTCGCCGGTTACAAATTGCTCATAGCAAAAGGATTTGGTTCGCAGCCGCTTCCGAATCAATCCAACGTTGATTGCAAGCTCCTCGGTAAATCCGTCTCGTGCCCCCTTCACCGCCGATTCAAGTGCAGATTCCTCCGGCATTCTGCCCGGTACACTGGCAATGTCCAGTGTGTATATTCGAGAATTCTGTTCACTTCCAGTCAAGATCAGAAGCTGTCCACTGAATACCGGTTCTTCAATTTGAACGGAATCAACAGGGTATTCAATTTCATTCAAGGTGAGAGCCAGCCTGGAAGAGAGATTGGAGCTATCAGTCAAGTCCACAGAGGTAAGACGTGGCAATACAATTTCGTTAATCGTTTTCTGATCCGTCAATCCGTCGCAATACACCAGCGTGATGGGCGTGGACATATCTGTAAAATGGTGCACGACGACGTCGGCGCAGTTCTGAAACAAGTTGTTCAGCATTTCATAATTAAGGTGAGCTTCTTTCTCGTGAGGTTGCACCGTTTCCCCTCCTTTTTTTCTTAAGCTTCCCGATTGGAATGGCCATCAGAGCAATAACGATTAAAAAGCTGAAGTAAGCAAAATTGACTGGGAAAATCAAAGTGATGAGCAGGTTCTGAAAGACAGTGTCATTCATAGGGTAAATCAAACTTGCGCTTAACAGGATTCCCCAGATAATGAAGAGCAGATTGCGTTTCTTCTTAATGTCCCAAACCACAATGGCAATATACATGGCAAGACTAATTCGGGTGAAGGCTCCAGCAAGCCATTGATAAATAGAGAAAAAGTCCGTCTGGGTGATATATTTCCCAAGTGAGGCAATCCTCCATTCCTCGAATGCAGGATATCGCATATGTTCTGCCTCATACGGACCGAACTCCATGATAGCTCCGGTCAGTGGGCCGAATGTCAGGCCGATCATAATAAACATGAGGAGAAGCAGCTGCCAAAGCTTGAATTTCTTCGAGAGATAGGGCTGAATGAATAGGATTAGCGCAAGCTCAAACCAGCCTGACAGACTGTAAAATACGCCTTTGAACAAGGGAGTGTATCCGTGCTCGAATAAGGGCAGAAGTCGATTATAGTCTTTGTACTGCACGTTGACGGTAGCAACGTAGAAGCCAAAGATGACGACCAGAGGCAGCAAAATGCCAGAAGCGAAAGCCAAAGTGCGCATTCCCAAACAGGCTGTTAATACAGAGAGTAAGGCCAGAATCAAACCAATCACAAACATGGGGGACTCTATCAAGTACGATGATTTTGCCCACATGGCCGTGTCATAGAAGGTAAAATAACTGACCTGGAGGAAATAAATCGAACTGACCAGCTTGAACAGGAACCCGCCTGCCTTGCCCAAATTATTTGATAGCCATTCAGCCAGCGTATTTTCTTTCAGTTGCTTGGATATGAGAAATACCACCAAGGTAAACAGGATGATGGGAAGGGAAGAGATCACTACAGACAACCAGGAATCCCGACCTGCGACTTGGAGCAGAACCGGAATAATAAACACATGATTGCTTAAGCCCACAGACAGCATGATCAGCATCGCCGCTTGCAAAAAGGAAGGTTTCACTGGATTCATTAAACAGCCTCTTTCTTGTTTAGATATGCTCACCTTTGAAAATATATCGAGAGACTTATTTCATTGTGCGCAGCTGTATAAATTTTCATTCACAAAGAAAATATGGCGTAAGGATATAAAGAAGCTGCGGCTTCCAGGAGGATTGTCCCTCCTGAAAGCCGCAGCTTCTAATCATTATTATATAGTTTAGGCTTCTGCCATTGCTTTAAAGGATTGCTCGGCCGCTTCAATGGTGGCATCAATATCTGCCTCTGTATGCGCGGTGGTTAGAAACCATGCTTCATACTTGGAAGGGGCCAGATGGACACCGCGGTTCAGCATATGGCGGAAGAATGCCGCAAACGCTTCTCCATCCGTATCCTGGGCCTCTTCATAATTCGTGACTGGATGATCGCAGAAATGGGTAGAGAACGAGCCGCGAATCCGGTTAATGGTCAGCGGAATACCGTATCGATCAGCAGCAGCTTTAATCCCATCTGTCAATTTAATCGTCAGGCGTTCCATTTCCTCGTACACACCAGGCTGACTCAGCACCTCAAGACAAGCAATTCCTGCGGAGATCGAAGCTGGATTACCAGCCATGGTTCCGGCCTGATAGGCGGGACCCAGCGGAGCAACCTGCTCCATAATCTCCTTCGATCCGCCATAAGCTCCGATAGGGAGTCCTCCTCCGATGATTTTTCCGAGGGCAGTCAGGTCCGGTTTGATCAGATCATGGTTATCCAGTCCCGCATAGGTTTGCGTCGAACCGTAGTGGAAGCGGAATGCGGTAATGACCTCATCGTAAATAACAAGCGAGCCATGCTCATGCGCAAGCTTAACCAGTCCTTCGAGAAATCCGGGCTTTGGCATTACCATACCGAAATTGCCGACAATCGGCTCAACCATGACGGCCGCAACATCATGGCCCCATGTCTTCAGTGCTTCTTCCAGACCGCCAAGATCATTGTAAGGTACAGTAATGACCTCCTGAGCAATGCTTGCAGGAATACCCGCACTGTCCGGTATTCCGAGTGTCGCAGGACCAGAGCCTGCAGCAACGAGTACCAGATCCGAGTGGCCATGATAGTTACCGGCAAACTTGATGATTTTGTTTCGCTTCGTATAGGCACGGGCTACGCGGATTGTCGTCATGACGGCCTCCGTACCGGAGTTGACGAAGCGAACTTTATCCATGGAGGGGATGGCTTCCTTCAGCATTTTGGCTAGCTTGATCTCAAGTGTAGTCGGTGTACCGTATAATGTTCCATTCACTGCTGCATCCGTAATGGCTTTCGTAATATGCGGATGGGCATGTCCCGTAATTATTGGACCATAGGCTGCCAAGTAGTCTATGTAGCGGTTGTCATCCACGTCATAGAAGTAAGCTCCTTCTCCACGCTTCATAAATACAGGTGCACCGCCTCCAACGGCCTTAAAAGAACGTGAAGGACTGTTGACGCCTCCAACAATATGTTCAAGAGCCTCAGCGTAATGATGCTCCGATTGCGTACGATTCATTTATATCATCCTTTCTGCATTTCTATATTGTAAAATTAAGTCTCCAGGCGGACAACTCAAAAGGGCAGCTTTCGCTGCCCTTACTTGTTCTTATCTATTATAGTATATCACTTCGTGAATGGTTATGGCAGGGAGGCAGCAGGATTGAATATAACTTCTGGCAAGCTGCCTACTGACTGTCGCCGCTGGCTGATTTGTCGATGGTCGTTGGATCATTAACCTTTTCCGTTTCTGTTGGGTTAACAATCTCTTGAACATAGGTTTTTAATTCCTCTTCATTTCTTACGCTAAGAACAGCAGCGCCGCCGATTTTCTCTTCAACAAGGAGGCTCATTGGCGGTATCTGCTCACTGCCCTGAAAATTGCTCTGATATCCAAGGGAGGCCAGCTTCCACATGTCATTTAAGGTGAGATTCGTATCGATATATGGATTCACCTCATTCAAAATGGTTGGCAGCTTGGCTATTGACGTTGTTGTCTGCATTTTATCCGCAATGGCACCGATCAGCTCACGCTGCCGTTCGGTTCTTGAGAAATCCGACATGGCATCATGCCGGAATCGGACATACATTAATGCCTTTTCACCATCCAGATGCTGCAGCCCTTGCTTAAGGTCAATATCATATTCATGATGATCTGCCTTGCTGACATAGTGCATATCTTTTTCAACCTCAAATTCAATGCCGCCGATCGCATCGACCAGCGCGATAAAGCCTTGGAAGTCCGTATACACGTAATACTGAACAGGTATGCCGAGCAGATCACTGGCTGCCTGCATCGCTACATTAGGGCCGTGGGTAATCGCAGTATTGATGCGATCGCTGCCGTATCCGGGAATTTCGGTGTATGTATCACGAAGGAGAGAGAACAGTGAAATCTTCTTGGTAACCGGGTTGAGAGAGGCAACCATCATCGTATCTGATCTTGGTATTTCACCTTCGGCCATGCCTCTGGCGTCAACGCCCATGAGCAGGATGTTCACAGGTTCTTTACCTTCCCATTTTGGTGGCTCGGGTGTTCTCTCCTGGTCTACCTTCTCGACGTTATAGAAAGGGGACTCCTCACCTTCCTTCTGCAAATCTTGAAGTTCATTTACAACCGAAGTAAAATAATAAGCTGCAGGCAGTAAGACAGCAAGGATCACAACGGTAACAACGGTCCACAGAATTCGTTTGGTCTTCTTGGTCATCTGGAGCTCTTCCTTTCACAGTCACATGAGTTATATAAAGGTCAAGAAGGCGTTGATTTACAATAATATACATATGATATCCTGTACATTATAAGTTCTTTTAGGGATACAAATCAATTCGGGATGGCCTGTGCACATGAAGGCAACATAATAGAAGAAGGGATTGCTGCAACATGGAACTAACCATTGGCGCAAAGGCGCCTGATTTTGTGCTTGAAGGAAGCGGAGGACAGAAGGTTCGGTTGTCGGACTATCGCGGTAAACGCGTTGTACTCTACTTTTATCCCAAGGATATGACGGCTTCCTGTACGGATGAAGCATGCCAGTTTCGAGATGCTCATGCATCGTTCAGCACACTGAATACTGTGATCTTAGGAGTAAGTACGGATCCAGTAAGCCGGCACGATAAATTTATTGCCAAGTATGAACTTCCATTTACACTGTTGTCAGACGAGGACCATCAGGTGTCTGAATTATACGGTGTCTGGCAGCTCAAAAAGCTGTACGGCAAAGAGTATATGGGTATCGTTCGCTCCACCTTTTTAATTAATGAAGAAGGGATATTAGTGAAAGAGTGGCGTAAGGTTAAAGTGAAGGGCCATATTGATGATGCGCTTGCGTTTATTCAGAACAATATGGAGAAGTAGTCTCGATCCAAGAAGTCGAGTATATCTGCCGGTCCAATTAAGGATCGGCTTTTTTTATAGGAAATAACCCTAAATGCCCTTTATGAATCCGACTTAATCCAAAAATATGAATCTAGCAATTCGCAATTGTATAGTCTTTTTTAGCCGCCCGTTTCATAAGATAGCATTGTGAATCTCAAAATCTACTTATTGAATATAAAAGATGGGGGCAATGAGGATGAAAGCGAAAATGAATATCGTAGCAGGTATGATTGTCTTGGTTATATTGGCAATAACAGCGTACATCGTTCCTTCCCAAATCATTAGCTCGGCCAATTCCTCTGCGGAAAAAGAAAGCAGATTAGATAACAGCTCTGTAATCGCTGAAGATAGAGAAGTGAATTATTCACCACAGGCAGAAATCACTCAAATAGCTTATGCAGCTCACCGTAACCTCAACCATTCGAAGCCAAAAGAGACAGCTGTTCAGGCAGCAAATAAGCAAAAAGCTAGTAAGCAGGAAGCAAGTGCAGTAAAAGAAGCTAATCGTCGTCTGAATGAAGTATCCGCAGAAACAAAGGAGAAGTCTGATCCTCAAGCCAGCCCAAAGACCGTTTACTTAACCTTTGATGACGGCCCGGGCAAGCACACTGCTGAAGTACTCGATATATTGGAGAGTTACAAGGTGCCTGCTACTTTTTTTGTACTTGGAAAATATGTAGAGACGTATCCTGAACTGGTCTATCGAATGCATGAAGAAGGGCATGCCATCGGCAATCATACGTATAATCACAATTATGATGAACTCTATGATGATTTCCCTGATTTTTGGTCACAGATCAAAGAAACAGAAGAAGCAATTCGACATATTACCGGCAGTAGACCGCAGCTGGTTCGCGCACCTGGAGGGACGTTTGGTCATTTCGACGAGACCTATTTTGAACTGATGAATCAGGCAGGTTATTCCGTTGTGGATTGGAATGTGGACAGCGGTGATTCGAAGCGCAGCGGAGTCCCGGCGGCAGAAATCACTCAGCAGGCAACAGAGGTCAGCTCAGATAAAGACCTGGTTATTCTGCTGCATGATGGAGGAAATCATGGCGAGACCGTTAAAGCCTTGCCGGACATTATTGAATACTATCAGAAACACAAGTACCAGTTTGCCGTGCTCGATCCTGCGGAGAAGCCGGTTCAGTTCCGTGTGAAAAATGACGAATCCACGAAGAAGAAGTTTCAGCCGAGCAGCAAATGGATAAATAATGTTATCGCTCCTAACGCTGAACTATTCGAGGAGGGACCTGCGCTTGTCATTGAGGCAGGTAAACAGGTGGCAGAGCTCAAGTTCGGCGAATATCGGTTAGAGAATGGACAGTATATCGTTCCTCTCAGAGAGGTAATCGAGAAATTCGGAGGCGCAGTGAAGTGGAATACAACTGAGCGCAGTGCTGAAACAATATTCGGAAATAGAGCAATTACGTTAAGAGCGGACGAGCAGATGGTCACTGTTTCAGAACACAGATATACAGCAGAGACCGACATTTATATGGAAAACGGAGTAATGTGGCTTCCATTAAGATCCTTACTGAATGCTGCCCATTTCGAGGTAAAATCCCTGGTCCGTGGAACAGAAGAAATTGTCGTCTACGCTAAGTAAACAGTAGGAAATTCCAATTTTATGCATACAAATCCGGCAAACCGTTGATAAGACTTGGAATTCATGCATTGTCAAAAAATGCTTGACTTCAAGCTCTGATTTTAATATGTTTATATCACGGTTTAGCTGATCATCATATCAGTTAAGCAGGAACGTGATTAAAGGGGAGTAGCTGTACAGCAAAGTCGTCAGTTCGGGAATAGTCCCCGGCTTTGTTGGCAACCATTCGTTGTTAGCGAGACCTTTACCACAGACTGTGGTAGAGGTCTCTTTTTTGTGAGACCTTTGCCGGCCGGTGAAGGTTTTTTTAATTTATTTTATTACTAGGAGGATGTTTCATGGAGCTGTTTTTAGAGTATGCATGGGTACTGCTTGTGCTCGTTGCTCTAGAGGGATTACTTGCGGCAGATAACGCCCTGGTTCTCGCAATCATGGTTAAGCACCTGCCTGAGGATCAGCGTAAGAAGGCGTTGTTCTACGGTTTGCTTGGTGCATTCGTATTTCGTTTGGGGTCACTGTTTATTATCTCGTTCCTGGTGGATGTATGGCAGGTACAGGCTATTGGTGCGCTTTACCTCTTATATATTTCCATAAATCATGTGGTCAAACACTTTGTTGGCAAGAGGCAGACAGAGGATGCGAAGCCTAAGCCGGAGAAGCAGAAGAAGCAGTCTGGTTTCTGGATGACGGTACTCAAAGTCGAAGTTGCCGATATCGCTTTTGCGGTTGATTCCATTCTTGCAGCGGTAGCTCTTGCTGTTGCCCTGCCTCCAAGTGGAATACCTGCAATCGGCGGTTTGGATGGCGGACAGTTCATCGTTATCTTCTTAGGCGGATTCATCGGGCTTGTGATCATGCGTTTCGCAGCGACCTTCTTTGTTAAATTGCTGCAGCAACGTCCAGGTCTTGAGCTTGCGGCCTTCGTTATCGTAGGCTGGGTAGGTGTTAAGCTGGCAGTAATTACACTGGCTCACCCTGATGTAGCTCTGATTGATGAGCACTTCCCACATAATGCAGCATGGAAAGCTAGCTTCTATATTGTGCTTGTGCTGATTGCTGTTGTTGGATGGTTCGCTTCTTCGAAGAAAGAAGTTCCTGCCGAGGATGTGGCAACGAAGGAAGTCGAAGAAGTACAGCCTGGTAAAGATACATCGAATTAATTTTATAGAGTACTAACTGAGGATGAGATCCGGAGTTCAATATGAACTCCGGGTCTTTTTTTGTATCTATAAGCACTTTAGCTGTTCTAGTGTCTATATCAATTGTGGATTGGAAATAATAGAAGTAAACCAAGTGAAAATTAACATAGAACTAGCGCCAAATAAGGAGGGATAGCCATTATGGAATTCTCAAAATCTAGCGATTATGCTGCCGGTTTGCTTGAAAGATTGGTGCAGCGAGTCGAGACAGTGATGGTTGGAAAGACACAGGAAATTCGTTTAATCCTGATCGCAATGTTATCGGGAGGTCATATTTTGCTGGAAGATGTTCCGGGGACAGGCAAGACCAAGCTCATCAAGACGATTGCCTCATGTCTCGGCGCAAGCTTCGGGAGAATACAATTCACCTCAGATGTGATGCCTTCGGATGTGACAGGCACATCCGTGTTTAAGCCGATCACAGGGGACTTTGAATATAGATCTGGCCCCATTATGGCGAATATTGTGCTCGGCGACGAGATTAACCGGGCTGCCCCAAGAACCCAATCGGCCCTGCTTGAAGCCATGGAAGAGAGAAGTGTAACGGTGGACGGCTCCACTTATGCATTGCCTAAACCCTTTCTGCTGATGGCTACACAGAATCCTTTACAATTCGAGGGTACGTTTCGTCTGCCAGAGGCGCAGCTGGACCGCTTTATGATGAGGCTGAGCTTGGGTTACCCCACAGTCCTTGAGGAAGTGGAAATGATGAACCGGCAGGGAGGCTACGGCGACGCATTTATCAGACCGGTCATGCTGGCAGAAGAGCTTGTCAAAATGCAAAGAGAAGCATCGGCTGTTTTTGTGGATCCCGTGATCAAGGAATATATCGCCGGATTTGCAGCTAACTCGAGAATACATCCAGAGCTCGTACTCGGTATTAGTCCAAGAGGAAGTATTGCCTGGATGTGTGCTGCTCAAGCAGCGGCTTACATGAACGGCCGAATGTACGTCATTCCTGATGATGTCAAGGAAGTGGCTATTCCCGTACTGTCTCACCGTATTCGGAGCCGTGCAGATTTATCTCATCCTTATAATTCAGAATCCATGATTCGATCTTTGCTTCAGGAAATGCCGGTCCCTGTTCAGCCTGCACGGGCAAGAGGGTGATGGAAGATGTGGAGGACATATCTGAACTGGCTGTTCATGGCGGTGCTGTTAGCTGGTTTGTCACTTGCTTACCTAATCCAAGGTGGAGGTACGTTGCTGTTTCTCTTGATTTGCTGTGCAGCCATAGCGGGTTATGGATTGCTGATTCTATTGGCAAAGCCCCGTAATATACGGATCGTACGGACTTTAGAAGCGGACAGAGTAGCAGCTGGAAATAAAGTGAATATGCATGTTCACTTTGAGGCAGATATACCCATATTTCTGCGCTGGCTTAGGATTGAAGAGTCCGCAGCTTATACTCAGCTTGAACATAAGCAGTTCATTTTTACGGCACGATCACGTTCTTATCCATATGAATATACGATCCGTGCAGTCCATAGGGGAGTATATGAATTTGACTCCTGCAAGGTGGTATGGGGAGATGTGTTCGGATGGTTTACCGGCAGCTGCCGGGTTGAGGCACCTTGTACATTGATTGTTCATCCATCGCTCAAGGCAGGCCCTGGTCATATAAGTACTGATTTCACCAGATCCTGGGAAGGAGAGGTTTCAAGATCACGCTATCATCCGACCTCATTAGGGACTGAAGTCAGAGAGTATGTGGAGGGTGATCCGATGCGCTATATCCATTGGAAGAGCTCGGCTCGCAGCGGGAAGCTGCAGGTACGTATTCCGGAGGAACAGAGATGCGGGCAGGTTTATCTCCTGCTGGATAACAATATCCATGCCTATATGTCTAAACGGGCAGATGGCGGCAGTCAGTTTTCATGGGATGCCTATGAGGCGGCAGTTTCTACCTGTGCGAAGCTCCTCCGCTCTTCATATGAAGAGGGAATAGATGCTCATCTGAATGTTTTTCATTTGGATACGGTTGAGGGTGAAGGCGGAGGCGAGAATAATTCTGTGCTGAAATGGACTGTTTTACCTGATGCTGCTGCCGGAGAAGGGAAGGGTTACGAACAGTTGGATTATCTGGCAGGTCTTGAACCGGCAGGGACTTGGACAGATCAAAGTAGGAAATTCGAGATTCAAGGGACGGGAAGCAGGCTCTATGCGCCCTCTTTTTACGGCAATCTTGTTCCAGGCTCCCAAGTTTATATAATTACTGGCTTGTCAACGGAATTGAATAAAGCAATTTGTCAGCATTACAGCAGGCAGCATATACAAGTTATTTTATGTGAAACGTCCGGAAACGGCCCGGATCAGATGAATTCAAGGGAAAGTGCCGTGTAATCGGAACTAAGGGAGGAGGAATGACAAGATGTACGATCGTAACCGTCTTGAGCAAAAAGAAGTCGGTTCGGCAGTGACGGCAGCGCAAGCAGCAGCCTTTCATGAACCATGGTATTTTCGCGCAGTGGCTTCTATCGCATTATTTATTATGTTCCTGGAATGGCTCAGACCCGGAGGGATAAGCGGAGATTTATGGAGCCCCTCCTCCATTAGTTTGATGGTAATGACTTTTCTCTTGCTGCTGATTGGCACATGGAATATGTCACTCGGCAAGTCCCTTATGATCCGGTGTGTCCTTTCATTCGCAGGCTTGTGGTGGATGGTGAAGGAGGTTTCAGGTGCAGATTGGATGCTTCACTATCCGTTGATCCTAAGGCAGGATATATTCATTTGGTTAAATCGCGATGGCTTCTGGCTCATCAGTGATCAGACCAAGACAATCTTGGTTGCGCTGGGCTGGTCCTTGTTCGTAAGTGCTGTACAAATACTGGTCATCCAATTAAGGACCGTCCTATTATTCGGTGTGGTAACGTCCTTGTATATCTTTGGTGTTGAATTGGTAAATGGAGAAAATACGACAGGTGCAATGATTCGAATTATCAGCTGCTTTTTATTCTTGCAGACACTTATGCAGCTTCCGAAGCTTAACAGTATGAGCTTCTCGGTTCGTGGAAAAGACAAGCATCGCTATCTGTTGTGGATAGGCATTGCTATGGGATCTGTGCTCCTAGCCGGTGGTGCGGCTGCTGTGTCTTCGGTTCTTCCTGCCAAGTCCCCAGATCTAAATGCTCTGGCTAATACGAGGGACCGCCTCATCAACTGGGCGGAAGGACTGCAATCACCTCCATCTGAAGCCGCCTTGGCGAGGACCGGGTATGACAATGGAGGAAGTGAAATGGGAGCCCCCCTCGTTGCCAACAATGAAGTGTTTTTTACGGCATATAGTCCGGTGGCAACTTACTGGAGAGGCCAGTCCCGTTCAATTTATGATGGCCGAAGCTGGAAGAGTGAATACAATGATGCCGAATCTAAGCATTACATAAGTACCTCAGGTCGGATCCGGGAGGATGAGATCGAAGAAAATCCGTATTTTCGCCTTATTCAACAAACTGTTGAGCTGCAGACACCAGCCCAGGGCGGCGCAGACATTTTTACAGGTGGAGTGCCTGTTCGTTTGACTCTTCATCCATCAGAGAATGTCGATGCACCACAGAATGAGAAAGGGATCACTGGACAAAATAAAGGCAACCAGCAGTTTCCGTATATAGTAAGCGATTATGTCTCAGGGAATTTAAGGTTTGATGATATGTATTCAAGCGGCTATAAGTCTGTGACCAGCTACAGTGCTGATGTCTTGATTCCCGTCGACGATCTAAGCAGCCTGTCCACAGTAACGGGCAGTGATCCGGCAGAGATCAAGCGCATGAATTTGCAGCTCCCTGAGGCTCTTCCAGTCAGGGTTAGAGAACTCGCTGCCAATATAACGGATGGATCAACGAATAGATACGATGCTGTAACTAAGGTTGCATCCTATTTGAGATCGAACTACTCGTACAGTCTAGATACCCGAGTGCCTCCGTCAGGCAAGGATTTTGTAGATGACTTCTTGTTCATCACGAAAAAGGGTTATTGCAATCATTTCTCCACTGCCATGGTTGTGCTGCTTCGCAGTCAAGGAATTCCAGCGAGATATGTACAGGGATTTGGCCCTGGCGAACGTAGTGATCCAGAGTCCAATGAATATACGGTGACTCATGGTGATGCTCATGCATGGGCTGAGGTGTACTTTCCGGGAGTAGGGTGGATTCCTTTTGAGGCGACACCGGGATATAGCACAGAAGAGCTTGTGGCTGCGGGAGCTGCCGAGACTGACGAAACTGTACCATCAGAACAACACAATGTAATCAGCATGGTGGTGCAAAAAATCGCCAGCTCACTAAAGAGCGGACTAACATTAATCATGCAGCCATTGACACTGTCTGTGGCAGCTGCCTGCGCACTTCTGCTTGCAGCAGCGGTGCAGGCGGGGCGAAGCTACAGCCCCGCTATAAGGATGCGGCTGATGCTGAGCTGGCCGCACAGCCCTGCCTTTCCAGACCGTGAGCGCCTACTGCGTGTGGGGGCTCCGGTCTGGGAGCGGATCGCGCAGAAATATGGTGTGCGCGAGCAGGGCGTGACGCTGCGTGAGTACACTGCAGCCCTGCCTTTAAGCGGTACTCCCGTGCATGATGACGTGCGACAGTTCGCTGCTGATTGGGAGAAGCTGGTTTATGCATCAGTGCCGTTCTCCCGGTCATCGAGCGTAGCGTTTCTGAATCGGTGTCTGCGGATTTCGAGGTCACTTAAATGAGTAAATTATTTACGATATAAACAGTTTGTACCATGACATTCTGATTTACATTATTTCTTAATGATGAAGAGGACGAGCTATCCTTGACGTTAGGTTTTGTCGTTCAGTATAATTAATCTCATTAATTGAGGGAGGCTCGGTAATGATAAAGCCAAATGAAATTGTTGTCGTTCTTGATTTCGGGGGACAATATAACCAACTAATTGCGAGAAGAATTCGTGATCTCGGAGTATACAGCGAACTGCTTCCATATAACACGCCTGTTGAGAAGATTCGTGAAATTGCACCTAAGGGGATTGTTTTCTCCGGTGGACCGTCCAGTGTTTATGCAGAAAATGCACCACATGTAGATCCAGCTATCTATGACCTGGGTTTGCCAATCTTCGGTATTTGTTACGGTATGCAGCTCATGGCGCATCAGCTTGAAGGTAAAGTAGAGCGTGCGCATAAGCGTGAGTACGGCAAAGCGGACGTGTTGTTCAATGAAGGCTCTCATCTTGCCAAAGGACTTGAGGCGAACCAAACGGTATGGATGAGTCATGGGGACCATGTGGTTACACTGCCTTCCGGCTTCCGTCTTGACGCAGGTACGGAAAGTGCGCCAATCGCGGCGATGAGCCATCCAGAGCGTAACTTGTTCGCGGTTCAGTTCCACCCAGAGGTACGTCATTCTTTGAACGGTAACGATATGATTCGTAACTTCCTGTATGAAGTGTGCGGCTGTGAAGGCAACTGGAGCATGGAGACCTTCATCGAGGATAAGATTCGTGACATTCGTGAAACGGTTGGTGACAAGAAGGTACTGTGTGCACTAAGCGGCGGTGTTGATTCTTCAGTGGTTGCGATCCTGCTCCATAAAGCGATCGGCGATCAGTTGACTTGTATGTTTATCGACCACGGCTTGCTGCGTAAAGGTGAAGCTGAGAGTGTTATGGAGACCTTTGTCGGCAAATTCGATATGAAGGTTGTTAAGATTGATGCTCGCGAGCGGTTTATGTCCAAGCTTAAAGGCGTTGACGATCCTGAGAAAAAACGCAAAATCATCGGTAACGAATTCATCTACGTATTTGATGAAGAGTCCAGCAAGTTCGACGATTTCGATTTCCTGGCACAAGGTACGCTGTATACCGATATTGTCGAGAGTGGTACAGCTACGGCACAAACCATTAAATCTCACCATAACGTAGGCGGACTGCCTGAAGATATGAGATTTAAACTGATCGAGCCGCTTAACGCTCTGTTCAAGGATGAGGTGCGTATCGTAGGATCTGAGTGCGGATTGCCGGATGAGATTGTTCATCGTCAGCCTTTCCCTGGTCCAGGTCTCGCAATTCGTGTGCTGGGTGAAGTAACAGAAGAGAAGCTGAAGATCGTTCGTGATTCGGATTACATTCTGCGTGAGGAAATTGCCAAAGCAGGCCTTGATCGTGAGATTTGGCAGTATTTCACGGCCCTTCCGAATATGAAGAGTGTTGGTGTAATGGGTGATGCGCGTACGTATTCCTACACTGTAGGTATTCGTGCAGTAACGTCCATCGACGGTATGACTGCAGACTGGGCACGTATCCCTTGGGATGTGCTTGAGAAAATCTCTGTCCGCATCGTCAACGAAGTCGATAACGTAAACCGTATCGTTTATGATGTGACGAGCAAGCCGCCAGCAACCATTGAATGGGAATAGGATTACTTGGTAGGATTAATCCACCTTGTATTGATGCGAAGAGTCTTCGACATAATGTCGGAGGCTTTTCTTTTTTTAGGAAAATTGTGTTAGAAAAAATGTGAAAATAGATGTCAACATTTTTCTGTGAATTTTCATGAATATGAAATTACCGAACATTGCTAACGATTAAAGTTTGTATTATTCGTATTTTTATATTGACAATTTTACATATCCCTCCTAGAATGAGACAAGGAAAACCAATAAACACATGCTTTTTCGTATAATCTCGGGGATTTGGCCCGGGAGTTTCTACGAGATCACCATAATGATCTGGCTACGAAAAGAAGAGAAGTGCAATTCGGAGCAAAAGGTACTGACACTGTCCATATTGACCGGAATAAAGTGTAAGCTGCTTTTTGGTTGCTTTTGCGTCTCTTTTTAGCGTAAGCCCATGAAGATCAATCATCTTTGCGGGCTTTTTGTCGTTTTAAGGTAACCGACTTATCTCTAAGGAGGAATATTCGGATTATGGAGCGGTTCTTTAAATTAAGGGAACACGGGACAAATGTCAGAACAGAAGTAATTGCAGGTTTAACCACGTTTATGACCATGGCTTATATTTTGGTGGTCAACAACGTATTCCTTGGACCAGACGGAGCAGGGATGCCGGCTAACGGTGTATTTTTTGCCACAGCAGTGGGTGCAGGTCTTATAACCATATTGATGGGGCTTGTAGTCAACGTTCCGATTGCGCTCGCTCCAGGGATGGGTCTTAATGCATATTTTATGACGGTCGTACTTAGCTCGGGTGGCGCTATTACTTGGCAGGCTGCGCTCGGTGCGGTATTTATTTCAGGTTTGATCTTTATCTTGCTTACGGTAACGAAAGTTCGTCAGATGCTGCTAGTAGCTGTACCTGAGAGCATTAAGATGGCTATAACCGTTGGTATTGGTTTGTTCGTCGCTGTGATCGGTCTGAAAATGGCTAATATTGTAGTAGCAAATGTTAATCCGGGAACTGACATTGCTGGCCCTGTGCCAGGTGGCAGCTTTAACCTTGCTTTTGGTAACTTGACACATGCAGACGTTATTTTGACGCTGATTGGACTCTTAATTATTGCAGTACTCATGGTAATCAAAGTAAAAGGTGCGATGCTTATCGGTATCGTTGCAACCACGCTGATCGGTATTCCGATGGGTGTAACCGATGTAAGTGGATTGTCATCTGCAAGCTGGCTTCCTAGCTTTGACGATTTGACATTTGGTCAGCTGGATTTGGGAGCAGCACTCCAGGTTGGACTCTTTGAAATTATCTTTGTATTTACCTTTGTGGAATTGTTCGATACCTTCGGTACTTTGGTTGGAACAACGACACGTATGGGACTGTTTAAGAATAAAGAAAAAGGTGAGAAAATTGTCGGCAAAGCAATGCTCGTTGATGCTGTCGGCGTAAGTGCTGGTGCGGTTATTGGTACAAGTACAATCACTTCTTATGTAGAGAGCTCTTCTGGTGTAGAAGCAGGCGGACGTACTGGGCTAACAGCTGTAACAACAGGGATTATGTTCCTGCTCGCCTTGTTCATTGCTCCTCTGGCTCTTATCGTTCCTTCAGCTGCAACATCTCCTGCGCTTATTATTGTAGGGGTTCTGATGATGAGTCAAGTTCGCAACATTGATTGGGATGATTTCCTTTACGCATTCCCAGCTTTCTTGACAATCGTTATGATGCCGCTGACGAATAGTATTGCTAACGGTATATCTCTTGGTATTATTTCTTATGTAGTACTTGCAGCCTTCTCTAACATTGCAACAAGCCGCAAAGTGAAGATCCATTGGTTGATGTGGGTGCTGTTTATCATTGTATTGATTAGATACATTTTTATTGGTGCAGAATAACACATATATATAGAAGATATAGTAGAGTGCTATATTACGAATGCGAAACCCTGTTCATGATGAACAGGGTTTTCTTTGTTTGGTGCCTTGCTTTCAATAGCGACTGATCTGAGAGAGAACGATATGAGTGCCGGTCCATTTATATAGCCGGTCCATTTATATAGATAGAAACTAAATGAAGAACTAATTTTTTTAAAAAAAGTGTTGCATAATTTTTATGTGCATGGTATATTCTAATTCCGGCCAAGAAATAAGCCGTTCCAAACAAGAACGTGGCAAGTAAGCTTCGATCAGAAGTTGAAAAAACTTTTAAAAAAGCTTGCATTTCTAAACCGGACATGATATGATATAAAAGTTGCTGACGACGAAAGTTGAGACGCAACGAAGTTGATCTTTGAAAACTGAACAACGAGTGAGCAGAATTTTGTAACTACAAAATTCTAAACGCGAGGTTATGGTACAAGTCGTCAGACGGTATGATAACCGAGCAAAATAAAGAGAACATTACGTTCTCGTCAGTTTTTCTAAATGAGCTTAATCGCTCTTTCAATATTTTGAAGGTTGGATAT
>NZ_JBHUMJ010000004.1:0-506825 GCF_042684905.1 Paenibacillus shunpengii
AGAAAAAGGAAAAAGCCCTTTGTAGTTAGGGCTTTTTATCACCTACTACCTGTTGGATCGTATTCTTCAGTTCCGATATCCGTCAGCAGTCCGATGACTTTGTCGGGAATGGTGTACCGCTGATTCAAGTAACGCAGCGCTGCAGCCAGTTCTCCGTCAGCACCTCCGTATTGCTCAAGCAGAAATTTGGCCATCATGGGATCGCATTTGCTTACGCGAACAGGATATTGCAGTTTTTTATCGTATACCCACATGGTATGAATTTGCCTCCTTTACGTTAGACTTGCCATGGCCAAGGGGATTTGGCCCATTGCCAGGAAGACTGCTGTGCTCCGCTTTGACCGTATTGAAGCAAGGGACCGTACAGAGCCTCAAACTGATCGGCCAGCTCTCTTCTCGTTTTGGCATACAAATTGAACTGCTCAAGTGCGGCAGCATCATCAGGATGCGTATCCAAATATAAGGTCAACTCGACAAGCACAAAATCCAGCGCCTGCAGCTCGTGCAGCAATTTGTAATAGTTCTCGTCAACCGTATGGTTCACATCTACTCGCCCCTTTCTTATCAGGTTGTTACTCGGGTCCAGTGCAAGAGTTGCTCTAGTTACTTGCTCTTTGGCGGATCATACGGGCTATATAGTGCTTTCCACAAGGTACCGTATTTCAATGCGTCAAATGCACTGAACTGAGGCAGGTTAGGCGGCTGAAATCCTAGATATAGATTGGGCGGTGTGCTGTAGTATTTCACACGAATCGGAGGGCACGGATCAAACGGACCAACAAAGGGCTCATACGGTTTAAACTGTGTGTGGGAAGAATTCATGAAGCTTGATCAACACCTTTCTCTAAAGTAGAGAGCAATGGAATCTGTAAGATGTATATGCCAGTCAGTTTTGTCCACATACGTATAATAAAAAGGATTGAACTATTTGCGTATTTGCGAAAGTTTAACATGGTAATACGATAAAATATGAAATACAAACTCCGCATCTGTTATATAATATCAGGTCTTAAGGTCCGTATTTTCGATTTATATTTTTATAAAATAGTTCAAAAGTTTTGTTTTTTCTGTAAAAAAACCTAAAACGGTTACCGATAAACTTATCATTGACTACTACGAGCAAAGGAGGTATTTACGTGCATAAAAAAGTTTATGCCGCAATAACAGATATGAAGAACCATCGGTACTCCTCTAAATTACGAGTAGGAGAGCCTGTTTTTCTAATTAAAGATCCAGATAACTTGTCCGACTCTGAAGCGATTCGCGTTGTTCTGCCTCCTCATGGACAAATCGGTTATATAGCAAATAGTCCGGAGATCGTACCTAGAGGCTGCTGCAGCGCAGGAAGAATTTACGATACCTTCAAACAGCAGACACTGGGTATAGTACAGTTTATTTTTCAAGATATGGCGATTATCGAGCTTAGAGAAGTGACCTCTATGCCAGGGGCGGAAGAGAAGGAAGTCTTCATTATGTATCGAACATCCGAAAGGATCTAGAGATTGAAGCCTTATCCTTCGTTGCCCGTTAAGTGCTGGTAGGTGGCTTCCAGCCGCGAAGCTGTTGCTTGCCAGGTATAATGGAGCAGTGCTTTCTCTCTCCCGTTTGCTCCCATGGACTGAGCCAGCTCAGGGTGCTTAGCAAGCCTAGCAAGCCGATTAGCAAAGCCAAGCGGATTCTTATAATGTGTAACTAAAAATCCGTCATGACCATCTTCGATGATTTCACGGATTCCTCCATTTTTGGAAGCAATGACCGGGATACCGGAAGCCAGCGCCTCTACGTTAACCAGTCCAAACGCTTCATGCTTCTGAGAAGGGCATACAATGCAGTCTGCAAGCGGGTACAGCTGGTGGATTTGTTCATGCTGAATTTCACCTAGAAAAAGGAGCTCAATTCGTAGTGCTTTGGCAAGCTGTTTAAGTCGCGCAGGATAGGCTGCGTTCTTGCTCTTGCCGGCAATGATGAGCCGGGTCCTGATGGAAGGCTGTATTCGATAGAGGGCCCGCAGGATAACCGGAATTCCTTTTTGAGGGATGACTCTGCCAACAAACAGTACATTAAAACGATCTCGGGATATACCATAGCGCTTCATATGAACTTGTTTTTCTTCCATAGTTAGAGGCTTGAAGCGATGAATATCGACGCCCAAAGGTATCGTTATGATGCGATCGGAGGATAGAGAGAATCGGCTTATAATCCGTCTTTTCAAAGAGCGGCTGTTTGCGATAATAAGATCGGCTTTTTGTAGAAGGGAAGAGATCGAAGCGGACTTTGGGACAAAGGTCAAGGAGTGGAGAAAGAGAGCTACGGGTTTATCCGGAAAAGCCAGTTTAATCTTTGCCATGCAGCGGGGACGGTTATCTACTTGAATGAGATCCACATGATCCAGCGTTTGGATGCACTTAATTACCTCCTCTGCATAATCCTTTCTACTGAGAGCGGGTACTCTTTTGATGACGAGATGATCATTCATAGATGTCTCAATAGGAAGCTGCGGTGTTAATTTGCTAATTATCGTAATTTGATGGTGTACCGAGAGCTCCCTGGCGATGGCGAGCATGCAGATTTCTACAGAACCGCTTCCCGGCAGGGGGAATTGCTCAGGGCTAACCATCACTATATGCATGTATAATGCTCCTTTCCGTTTGTCATCTCTATAAAAACGAGTCGAAGAGATATGGCTCAATCCTGAGTTATATATATGCTGCCAGGTAATGAGGAGTTAGCAAATCGGGCAGATATCAGAGCGAATTCCAAGGGACAGTAAGAAAACCGTACCCCTCATAAGTCATAGGGAGCACGGTTTTTTCGTGTGTGAATTGTTTCTTATTTAAAAGGAGATTCGGTATAATACCGCACCATGGGCGGGAACTTTCGCTTTAATGACTCCGCTCTCAGAACGTGTCCCACTTCCACTCCACAGATCCACAAGCTCTACATCCTGACCCTGAATACCCAACGCGTTGAGACTAACGACGATTTCATTCGCCGTTTCCCCGATGTTAAACAATGCAGCATAAACGATATTGTCACCTTCCTGTGCGGACCATACGATGCTATGCTCTGTACGGCTAATCTGTCTGGCATCCTGACTGTGCTGATGCATATGAAGTACTTCTTGATTCGTGATCAGGGATAATGTCCAGTCATCGTTGTCGCGCAGTTCCCCGCCAAACATAAGCGGTGAGCGAAAGATAGACCATAAGGTCATCATCGTAATCTGCTCGTCTTTGGTAAATCGAGTCCATCGGTCACTTCCTCCGCCATCCACTGAGCGAATTCCAATATGACCAAGTGGCAGCATATCACAATCCGGCCAATTGCCGGGACCAGGACGTCCTTCCCAGGCCTTGCAGCGGTCGAACATATCCAGCAGCAGGCTCCAATGATCCCAGAAATCATCGGTCATTCGCCACATGTTGGCGTACTGTTCCAGATAATCGGCATGCTCTATTTGGGCAGGACCCGGCGAGAGACTGAGTACCATTTCACGCCCACAGTGTTCAATGGCATCATGAATTAACTGGATCTCCGGCAGGTGAGGGTCGTACAGGCGGGAAGCCGCAATATCATCGACTTTAACGAAATCAACGCCCCATTCGGCATACAATTCAAACAGTGATCGATAGTAGGCAGCTGCCCCTTCCTGGGAAGCATCGACACCGTACATATCCGTATTCCAGGGACAGATGGAGTTCGGATGGGCGATATCTCTTGCATTCTGCTCGGAGCCCTTAATCTTCGTTGCCGCGTGAGCAGCTTGTCTGGGAATTCCCCGCATGATATGAATTCCGAATTTGAGTCCTAGGCTGTGTACATAGTCTGCGAGCGGTTTGAAGCCAGCTCCGCCCTGTGCAGAAGGGAAGCGATTGACGGCCGGCATCAGACGTGAATATTCATCCATTTCAAGCGGGACAAATTTCCGGTAGATGGATGAATTGGCATGCGGCTCATACCACTGTATATCGACAACGACGTATTCCCAGCCATAAGGCTTTAAGTGCTTGGCCATATATTCCGCATTGCCTCTGATCTCGGCTTCCGTGACTGCTGCTCCGTAACAATCCCAGCTGTTCCAGCCCATAGGCGGTGTCTTGGCATAATCTCGATGTGACATATTGATCTTCTCCTTTGCCTCTCATGTATTGAAATCTAAATAATAAAAAATAGCTCTTATTCAATATTGTAGAAGGCAGGAAGTACCGAAATCTATAATAATAAAACGTGTTTAATAGTAAAATATTGCTCTAATCAAAGAAGAGGCGGTCATAATTTAACCGGTGGTCTCGTTCACGGAAAGATCCTGGGGTATGTCCCGTTTTGTGATGAAAGACTCGAATGAAATAGCTGCTGCTCGAAAAACCTGCTGCTTCAGCGACCTGTGCAACACTCAAATCAGGTCTTCTGAGCAGTTCCACTGCCCTTTCGAGTCTGATTTTGTTTAGATATTCATTTGGAGTCATACCCACCGTACGAGAGAAGAGCCGGAGTAAGTGATACTTGGAGATGTGCAGTTCACTTGCAAGCTGATCCAGGCTGATGATCTGGTCGTAATTGGACTCGAGATAATCTACAGCAAGCCGGATGCTGTCCGGCCAGCCGTCTCGATGCTTGTGCTCATGGCTCGCATATCTGCTGAGCTCGAGTATAAATTGATAGACCAGTGAGGATGCATGGTAAGGATCTGTAATTCGACCAGCTCTTGCTTCTGTATATATTTCACGCAGCAACTTTACCGGACGGCTTACCGGAGGAAGAGAGGGGACGCTGCCGAGCTTTTGCTTTATTTCTTCCCAGAACGGGGCAATCAAGGCAGGACGAATTAACAAGAAATAAAATTCCCACGGTTCATTTCCTTCACTCCAATAATACTCGTGAGTACCCGGAATTTCCGCTAAAAAAGCACTGCCAGAAGTCATTTCGAAGGCTTGTTCATTTAATCGGAACATACCTTGGCCCTCAGTGGTGTATTGAATCAGGAATAACGGACCGTCCGTACGCTCGAGCCCATTCCAGTAGTAATCCGTATGATTGATCTTATCGAAGCCAACCGCATAGAGGTAGCAGAAAGGATACTGTAGAGCTTCCGTGAAACGAAACCCATAGATGCCGTAAGGTTTATCTGTTTTCATCAAGTGCCTCCATTATTGTCATGGAAATACCCCTGCACTCTTCAACATGCAGGGGTGAACATACATGATCCTATTTTAAGGGAATGGAAGAAGAAAACCAATGGGGCTGAACGAGATGCGATTAACTCTTTAATTTGTATCTGTTTCTGGCTTTCCTTCTTCATCAAGCTCCTTAAGCGCTTGTTCAATATATTTGTTCTCAAGGACTAAGGAAGTGTCGAGCTGTTTGTCGATCGCATCAATGGAATAGAGGAAGTCTGCCTGTTCCTGATGTGCCTCTGCAAATTCAGGTGTAATGGGAGATAGCAGAGAGGTGTTGTTATCCAGAATCTTCACCAGCATGTCTGCGTCCACATTCTTGGTTTGTCCAAAATGGGCAGCAACCTCCTGGGTATGACTCTCATAATACTGCCTTACCTGTTCGTAGGTTTTGAGAAAAGTAACCGTCAGCTCCGGATGAGCCTCAATAAAGTCGGTACGTGCGATGAGAAAACCGGGTGCCAATATGTTCAATTGTTCTCCGTCAACAAGAACCTGCGCACCTGTCTGCGTGGTGGCTGTTGTTACATAGGGCTCCCAGACAGACCATGCGTCGACTGCTTTGGAGTCGAGGGCAGGCCTTGCTTCATCCGGCTGAAGCTGGATCAGCTCGATGTCATCTCCGGTAAGTCCCACGGTATTAATGACCTGGAATAAGAAATTGTAGGCACTGCTGCCTTTGGCAACGGCAATTTTCTTGCCTTTCAAATCTTCAATGCGCTGGATATCACTGCCCTCAGGCACGAGAATGGCATTTCCTTTCTTACCATCACCGGTGACAGCTATCGCTTTAAAGTCGATCCCACCGGTCTGACCTGCAATGACAGGCGTACCGCCTGTACTGCCAAAATCCAGTCTGCCTGATGCGAGTGCTTCAAAATGGGGTGGGCCGCTCGCGAACTCATGCCATCTTACCTCGGCACCGACCTTTTCAAAAGCTTTTTCAAATGCCTTCGTGTCTCTTGCATAGGAGAAAATGCCAGTGGCTCCTTGAACTCCAATATTGATGACAACTTTATCTCCGGGGCTGACGGCTCCTGCCACATCTGCAGCATTGCCGCCTTGATTGGCACAACCATTCAGTATGAGCAGGACCATGAGCGCTGCAAGTATGAATGTGATACTGCGTCGTTTTTTCTTAAATTGTTCAGACATCGTTATCAAGCTCCTCTCATTTATCCATTGAAGCTGTCCCGCCAGCGAAGCAGCTTTCTTTCTAAATACCGGACGAAGGAATCCGTGATTTTTCCTACCGCGGCAAAGATGATAATACCGACAAAAACCACAGACGTCTGTGTGAATTGACGTGCATCCTGTATCATGTATCCGATTCCCTCACTTGAGCCCATCAGTTCAGCCACAACAAGTCCCAGCCAAGCAACGCCGAGAGATAAACGAAGCCCTAGCAGGATGTTAGGCAGTGCAGCGGGCAACACGAGCCGGATCAACTGCTTGAAATGACTGAACTCAAGCACCTTCGCAACCTCAAACAGCTTAAGATCGACTCCGCGAATACCTAGAAAGGTATTTACATACATCGGGAAAAAGGCGCCTTTGGCAATAAGCAATATTTTGGAGGTCTCCCCAAAACCGAACCATAGAATAAATAACGGAGTGAGTGCCAAATGGGGGATCATGCGCAGCATTTGAAAGGTGGGGTCTAAGGTCTGCTCGAACCGGCGCAGGAAACCGACAAGGGTCCCGAATAAGAGACCTAGCCCAGCACCCAACAGAAAACCGCTTGCTGCTCTAGCGATACTGATTTGCATGTGACCAAACAGCTCGCCCGAGATGATCAGGTCTCTGAAGGATAAGGCAATTTGCAGCGGGGTAGGGAGCATGGTGCTTGAGATCCAACCTAAGCCTCCTGCGATCTGCCATAGAATCAGAATGGAGCCTGGAACGAGAAAGCCTAACAGAATGGAGCTGAGATGACTTGTTCTTGAAGCTTTAGCCTTAGAGTGCTTATTGCTTGTGGCTGCAGGCTTTATTTTGGTGCCTAAAGACTTTCCTTGCTCAATCATAAGCTGACCTCCTTAGTGGGGTGGATGATGGGACATACAGTGTGTGGGGAAAAATGGGTACAAAAAAGAGGCATCTTCATATATCGAAAATGCCTCCGTTTGTACGGTAGACGGTGAGATCAATGTCAAATCATATAATTCCCATCGAATTGATATGTTATTGAGGTAAATCATACCAATGGATATGGAGCATGTCAATCCTTATTTTCATATGAAATTCATCACTTGCTATACATCGATATGGAATCGGCATGCAAAAAAAGCCCCTGGATCATGATCCAGAGGGGCCGGTTGTGGGTTACAAAGCACTTGCGAGCTTATTCTACTTTGTAGGCACCAGGTATTTGGACGTCTGGATTTACATCGCTCTCATAGTCGACACCATCCATCTCGAATCCAAACAGCTGGAAGAACTCTTGGTTGTATCCCTTCAGGTCTGAAATGTCATAGATGTTGTCACTGTTGACCTCAGACCAGATGCGAAGAACCTCTTCCTGTACATCTTCTTGCAGCTCCCAATCATCGATACGAATACGTCCTGCATCATCAACCAGAGCTGGCTCGCCATGATACAGACGATCTGCAAATAAGCGGTACATCTGTTCAATGGTACCTTCATGCAATCCTTTTTCCTTCATCACCTTGTACAACGCAGATACATACAGAGGAACGATCGGGATTGCCGAGCTGGACTGGGTCACTAGCGCCTTACTTACAGCAACATAAGCTCGTCCGCCCGTACTGGACAGCTCCTCGTTCAGCTGATGTGCTGTCGCCTCCAGATGATCCTTCGCCTTACCGATGGATCCTTCACGGTAAATAGAACGGGTAATTTCAGAGCCGATATAGGAATAGGCAATAGTCGTGGCATGGTCTGCCAGAACTCCTCCGTCCTTCAGAGCCTTAATCCACAGCTTCCAATCATCACCGCCCATTACCGTTACGGTGTTACGCACTTCTTCCTCAGTTGCAGGCTCAATGGTGACTTCTGTGACTTCACCGGTATGGAAGTTAACCGTTTTGTTCGTGAACGCTTCTCCGATCGGTTTGAGCACAGAGTTAACCATTTCACCGGTAGCAGGGTCCTGGCGTCTTGGCGCAGCTACACTGTATATGACAAGATCAACCTGTCCCAATTGCTCACGAATGACCTCTACTGTTTTTTGTTTTGTTTCATCTGTGAAGGCATCTCCGTTCACGCTGTATGATTTAAGTCCAGCGGCGTTTGCAGCCTGTTCAAATGCAGCGGAGTTGTACCAGCCCGCAGAAGCCGTTCTTTTCTCACTTCCTGCACTTGGACGGTATACTCCGATCGTGTTCGCACCTGCACCAAAGGCAGCAACGATGCGGGAGGACAGGCCGTAGCCTGTAGAAGCACCAAGTACAAGTACGTTCTTCGGTCCACCATTAATTTGCGGCTGAGCCTGTACATATTTAATCTGCTCCTCCACCTGCCGTGCGCATCCTACTGGATGTGCGGTTGTACATATAAAGCCGCGTGTTCTAGGTTTTATAATCATATTCGTAATATTCCTCACTTTCACTTCGTTAGACATATCTTGGCCTGATATCTAGATCAGCCACACCCTATTGTAACAATTTTTCAAGAAAGTAAAACCTTCTTCATCGATTCTTGAACTCAATGTAATTCAGATTTTGATTCGTTTGAATCATCACCTGCTCTGCCATATAGCTGGCTGAGTATTTAAAGTCGGTTTCTGCCCAGTACATAATAACACCTACAAAAGCTGACATGCGGTAGCTGAGCATGATCTCATAGTCTATTGTTCTTGAGGAATCGTCCATCACAATATGCATATCATTCCTCATGGCATCTTTCAGTAGATTGTAGATATCGTATGACAGATCGTTGCTGACAGAGAGAAGGGCTTTGAACTGATCCTTGTGATGCTCAATATGCTCCAATAGACGTAGCGTAGAAGGGTAAATCTTGTCCGCATCAACCCGCTCCATACCTTGATAAGGAGCAAGCAAAGCGATTGAAACCCCTTGCAAAAACTCTCCTTTGATATCTCTAAGCAAATCCTCTTTATCTATATAGTGGTTATAAAATGTTCCACGATTGTAGTCTGCACGGCTGGCAATGTCCATTATCGTGGTAGCCTCGTATCCTTTTTCAAGCACCAGCTCGATAAAAGCGACTTTAAGGGCAAGCCGTGTTCGTTTGCTTCTTCTGTCGTTCGTATCTTCCATTTACCTGTAGACTCCTATCCTATTCGTACATAATTAAATCCGTTTCATAACATATTAAAAGGTAGTGTGAGATGGATTACGCTGTTAATTATTATATCGTAAGTCTTCGTGGTTCCCAAATTACGAGAAATTGAACATGTGGAACGTGCGTGTCCAATTTCTAATTGTAAATTTAACAGTTAAATTTTATGTGTCGATTAGATGACAATTTTGTGAATACTGATTATTGTCCTTCTTTTTAGAGAGGTGTACGATAAACAGGAAGTGAGTTACTAACTAAAAGATTCAAGCTTTACAACTGTATGCCATCCTTCGTGGATGCTGCAGCTATTATTTCATAGAAAAGGAAGCGAATATACAATGAGTCAATCACAAGCAAAAACAGCCATTGTTACAGGAGCAGCAGGCGGTATTGGTAAAGAACTGGTACGTCGTTTGGCAGAGCGCAACATTAACGTAGTTCTCGTTGACCTCAAAGAAGAAGCAATTAAAGCAACGATTGCAGATTTGGGTCTTAACGATTCCAACTCTCTGGCTGTTGCAGCCGATGTGTCCAAAGAAGAAGATGTGCAAAATTATGTGAACAAAGCCGTTGAGAAGTTTGGCACTGTTGACTATTTTGCAAACAATGCGGGTATTGAGGGTCCTACAGCAACAATCGATGAGATGAGTGTACAAGCCCTTGACCTCGTATATAACGTCAATGTTCGTGGGGTATTCCTTGGTCTGAAATATGTCATTCCAGTGATGAAAGAACAAAATTCAGGCGCAATCCTGAATACTTCATCTCTAGCAGGCCTCATGGGAGCTCCAGGTATGTCTCCTTACATTATGTCCAAGCATGCTGTCATTGGTCTTACTCGTGTAGCAGCTAATGAGCTGGCTTCATTCGGAATCCGTGTCAATGCGGTTCTTCCAGGTACGATTGCAACACGTATGATGGAGCAGATCGAAGCAAACTCCGGTGCAGCTGAAGAGTACAAAAAAGCGAACGAAGCTGCTACTCCGATGGGCCGTTACGGCAAGCCGGAAGAAGTGGCAGCGGTAATGAACTTCCTGCTGTCTGATGAAGCTTCCTTCGTTACAGCATCTCTATACACCGTTGACGGCGGTATGGTCGGTCAATAATAAGGCAGAATATTCAAGAGCCTGAACCATTATGGTTTCAGGCTCTTTTTTTGCTGTTCAGGAACAAAATTCTAATTATTATTTCATACATGCTATAACGATGCGGTTTCCATCTGGATCAATTACGGCAAATTCGGATAAATCCTCGAAGTGATTCGGTTCACCTGCCACTTGAAAGCCTTGATCCAGGACGTATTGATAGGAGGCCTCTATGTCGTTTGTTTCGAAGTAGAAGAGCTCTGTAAAATCTTCCTGGCGCAAAGAGCGATGCTGATCCAGAAGCAGTACCGGCCCGCTTGTCATAGGAACGCTGTAAATGGGTCCATCCGTGTTCTTGTCGTCATAAGGCAGACTGAACAGCGCTGTATACCAGCGGACAGCGGACTTCATATCGGTGACATCGACAAAGACACCACCAATTCGGGGAAGGATTGGACTGACACCATCAGCGGGGTTCCATGCGTCTGTCTCAGTGGAATCCGTATTACGGCTTACCATGAGTGTATTTCCATCGGAGTCACTGAAGTTGAAATAAGCCATTGGGCCATGATGATAGGGCTTGGAGTATGTCGCAGCCTGCTGCTCAGCATGTTCGTAAGCCGCATCGATATTGCTGCAGGCGAGCATGAAGCGAGGCTTCATCTCTTCACGCCACTCCGGATTTTTTCGATTCTCGGTGTTGGAGTCCAGAATCAGGTGAGCCTCCGGCAGATCAAACCAATACACAGGTCCCGAGCTCAGACGATCTTCCCTAATTGGAAGGCCCAGCAATTGACTGTACCACTCAGTTGCTCTTCGTACATCTGAAACATGAACAAACAGGCTGGTTATCTGGTTTTCTATCGGTTTAATGACATTTTGCGTGTGTGCCGTGTGATAATTGCTCAAGTAGAATCAACTCCTTATCGAATATGAGAGATGCCGATATGCCTTGAGAATCTGACAGGGAATATTATTCGCCTACTGGATATTAATTCCTGCTCATAACCGCTTGAAATGGTAAAAAAAATCAATTAACAATGCCGATAACGAATCCGTCGTAACCTTTGCTTCCTACAGTTTGAACGGCGCACTAATCTTATAGAATATAGAAAAAACCGTGCTTATGCACGGCCTGTGAACTTTTTGCTGCGGCTCCATTTGTAGATTTCGCTTCCCAAGTCGACTAGGCTGATGATGGCTATAAGATAGATCAAGTTCTGACTTAGTCCTGACCATAGGCTGGAGACGATCTCATGGCTTTCTTCTCCGGGAATAATAAGGCCCGCGGCTTCCAGTTGACTAATGAATGATGCATTCCAGAACGAAGTATCCTGAAGCATAATCCAGGCGAGGACAAATGAGAGCACACTGAACAATATATGGTAGGCGAGAAGAGAAGTCGTCTTTTTGCGGAGAATCAGTTTAAATATTTCCCCCAAAATGCCTACGGCTCCTAACAGCCAGATGAAAGGTACATACTTCTCAATTCCGGCTGAGCTGATGAACGGAATGGAGAAGAAGCCCTGATCACTAATTCGGTACACAGCAAGTAACTCCACATTTAAGGCAAACAGTGCCGTAAACAAAGTAATGAAAATGATACTGGCAATCGGGTCTGACTTTTTGATCTCTGTACCGTGATCAGGCAAAGCCTGCAGATCTTTCGGATTCCATTCTTTCATCGAATTTTCGTTGTTTGGTGAAGTCGATTTTCTCCGCTGCCTGTATTCAATGAGTGCAAATATGACCGTAACCCATGCGATGGCTTGAGAAATAGAGATGAAAATATCAACGAGGAGATGGGTGAAGTGGTCCAAAATATGGCCAGGCGTCATGATGGCTTCAATTATGGTGAATATACTGAGTGCGATCAACAAAGAAGCAAGAACAACTTTCATGACGGTCATGTAACTAGAATACAACGCTGGACCAATGAGATAGCGTTCGCCCGCGTATCTTGCAGCCATCACCTCCGGATGTCCCAGTTCTTTCAGTACGCTCTCTACCTGTTGGTCTGTAATTTCATCTGATGCAGCGTGTTCCTCCAGCATATCTTCAATCAGTCCATGCAGCTCCTTCGATATGTCTGCTCTAAGTTTCTCGGGCAGTCTCTGTGTGACTGCGTACACATAACGCTCAATAAGTTCCATTTTCTTATCCTCCTTAGGTTTCAATAATGTTCTTCATACTCTCAGTCAGTGACAACCATTCCCGGCATACTCCATCATAGACGTCCTGACCGAACGGAGTAATGGTATAGTACTTCCGGGGACGGGTTTCATTCGTATCCCAGCTGCTCATTAGAAGCTCTTGTTTCTCTAGTCTGCGAAGCAAGGGATATAGTGTGCCGGGATCAACAGACAGCCCTTTGTCCTCGAGCACACTGACGAGCGAATAACCGTATTGCGGTTCTGACAACTGGCTGAGTACGGCGATAATGATGCTTCCTCGTCTAAGTTCGCTTAGTAAATTCTGTATCGTTTCTGTTACATCATTCATTTATCATCAACTCCTGATCACATTATACTGTATGACACACACTATTGTACATAGCAAAATAATATTTATTTTAAATTATTGGCTGAAAGCTAGTCTTATAATCATATTTCTTTAAAAATGTTCACAAGAAGCGGAGAATTGACTTTAACCGACGTAAAACGTTGTATCCATTAGGAACTAAAAAAACCGCGCTTATTCAGCGCGGCTGTCAGGATGTTATACTTATTTATTTGGAAATATCAATAAACCCTTCTCCGAATACGTCACGAACATCGTGAATCGTTACAAAAGCGGAGGGATCCTCGGATTTTACAATTTTCTTCAGCATCGACACTTCCTGCTTGCTGATCACGATATACAGAATTTCCTTCTCCTGACCGGTGTAGTAGCCGTAGCCTCGAAGCACGGATACACCACGGTCCATAATATCGGTCACCTTCGAAGCAATTGCATTATGCTTGGCTGACACGATGGTAACGGCTTTTTTCGGATTGAGCCCTTCAATAATGAAATCCATCGCTTTGGTACCGATATATAGGATCAGGATGGTGAACATGAAATTCTCAATACCGATGACAAAGATGGAGAGTATCGCCACAATAATATCGAAAAAGAGCAGCGCGTAACTAATGTTCCAATCCAGATATTTGTTAGCTAGACGTGCCAGGATCGTTGTCCCGGCCGTGGTCCCGCCAACACGTATAATTAGTCCGATACCGAGACCAGCGAGCAGTCCGGCAAATATGGCATTCAGTACCGGCTCGTCAGCCGGAATCGACCAGTCCTCAGTCCAGTACAGGAACAAGGAATTAAACGCAACGACAATAATGGTGTAATAGGTTGTCTGCTTGTCGAGCAGCTTGTAGCCGATCACGAGCAGAATGCCGTTGATGACGAAGCCGACCAGGGCAGGCGACCACTGAAACAAATAATAGAGAACGATTGAAATCCCCGTAACGCCGCCTTCTCCGAAATCATTGGGAATGACAAACAAATTGACTGCTAGCGCGAAGATAAATGCTCCTGCAAGCAGCATGACCATATCATACATTCTTTTTTTCATAACAAACCCTCCATGAATCTAATGCATTAAAAAACTTGGAAATGAATTCAATCACACAAAAAAAGCGATTAAAGGAGGAAAAATCCTTTAATCGCTTGATGCAAATCTGTAAGATTGCGCAGCTCTTTTAAGAGATAAATCAGACACCAATCACGTACTGTTGGTCAATTACTATCTTATTATAGGGGGCAGACCCCTGATTTGTAAACATAATTTGTATGGTAAGGATGATTTCAAAATATCTTCATTTAACCAAGTACACTCATAATTAGACGAGTATAAGCTTCAGCACCCGCAGGCTCCAGGTGAACACCATCTTCTCTAAAATATTCGGGATGATCCTTGCTGGCTTCGTGCCAATCGATGATTGTCGTATTCGAATATTTGCTTCCGATCTTGGACAGCATCTTGTTTACGTTCTCCTCCCAATCCTTGGGTACTCTCGTGTTCACGAGAAGGACTTGTTCGGCGGATTGAAGAGAGTCCAGCAGGGAGGTCAGGCTCTTCTCCGAAAAAGCACCATTCGTGCCAAGTCCAATAATGACGGTGCCGGATAGACGATCCTTCGCTTCAAGTGCCGGGAGTAGATCAGCTGCATGGCTCATCTGTCTTCCGATCTCTGCATCCACAGTTATACCCGGGAGCAGCTTCTCCAGACAGGGAGTTACTCCGACCATTACTGAATCACCAATGGCCGTAATGGAAGCGCCGGACATCGGCTTCACTTGATGATCTGCCGGTGTATCTTTTATATCCTCCGGGGCTGTATCCTTTTCAGTATCATTGTCCGCGTTCTTCTCTGGATCTGAATCTGTTGCAGCTTCGCCATTGGATTCTCCAGCGTTAGGTTCTTTAGCATTGGGCTCTTCAGCATCGAGCTCTCCCCCATTGGGTTCTTCAGCACTTGGCTGCTCTCCATCTGTCTGCTCTTCATCCGGAACAATTTCCTTTTCCTGTTGTTGCTCAGGGGCCGGCTCTCCTGCATTCTCCGGAGAAGGAAATTCAGAGAAGACTCCGTTTGCTTCTTGTTTCTTCGCATCCGATATATTCATCGTCATTCCGATACAAAAGATGCCGATGAACAGAAGTGAGCTGCAATAGACAGCAAGACGTCTTGGTGTAAATACACAGCTTCGACGCTTCGGATGCCGTACATCCTGCCACCATACACGAAGAGCGCCTTCACGTATCGGTTGTTCAATGTACTTCCAGGACAGAGAGGCCAGAATGACGCTTGCAGCGACCTGCAGAAAGGTATAAAAAGCTCCGATTCCTTCCGGATTCCCTCCGGGACTCGTCAGAATCAGTACAGGATAATGCCACAAATAGATGCCATAGGATCGAATCCCGATCCAGCGCAGGGGTCCTGCTCCAAGGATTTTGGCAAGCAGGGAAGCCGGGTGCGCCAGAACGGCTACTAGAACAGCTGCTGCAATCGAGAAGAGGAGCATCCCCCCGTTATACAGCCATGACGCGTAGCGGTCAGTGCTCCACATCATATATAGGACGAGCAGCAGCGCACCTATGCCTGTTAGATCCAGACCCAGCTGTGCCACCCTCTGGACTCTGCCAGATAACTTGTAGCTGGGCCACACAATGGCAAGGGCAGCACCGGACAGCAGCCCGAATGCCCGGGTATCTGTTCCGAAATAGACTCGGCTTGGATCCGAACCCGGCTCATGAAGCAGGGCCATGAGAAGCGCCGACAATGCAGCCAGCGTACAAATAAATACAAACATCTGGCCTCGTTTTGGAAACCATTTGAGTCCAACCAGCATAAGAAGCGGCCATAGGAGGTAGAACTGCTCTTCTACGGCCAGGGACCACATATGTCCAAGCGGAGAGGGCGGACCAAACGATTCGAAGTAGGATATATCCTGGAAAATAAATTGCCAATTGCTTATGTATGTAACGGCAGCAACAACGTCATAACGCAAGGAAGCGAGCCGAGAAGTATCAAATAAGGTCATCCACACCACGGTCATAAGGAGCATGATCAGCATCGCGGGCAGAAGTCGCCTGAACCTCCTATACCAGAATTGCTTCAGATCAATTCTCCCATGATGATGCCACTCTATGGCGAGGATGTTCGTAATTAAATAGCCGGATAATACAAAGAAAATGCTGACACCTAGAAATCCACCAGGAGCTTCATCAAGCCCCCAATGGTAGCACATAACGCCAATCAGCGCCAAGGCTCTGAGTCCATCCAGCCCCGGCATATACCGGGAGCCTGTTTTTATCGATTTAGGCATGAGATTTCACCTCAGCCTTGCACACATGCTGCAGATTCTGGTCTGGACACGGAGTCATCTCCGCATAGCTCATATTCACAAACGTCTGGGTGTGTGGAGTCAAGTAAGTGGTCATTTGGAACATGCGAAAACCTTTCCTTTCACAAACAATTTCAATAGGTTAATACTAACACTACAGCAAAATAAGGAAATGACAAAAAGGTAAAGTACAGGTCACATTGTTGAAGTCAAAAATGAGACCAGAATTATAATGATATCAGCTCCTGATCTGGCTTCAAGAGGGAAATAAATTCCATCAGGCTGTTTGATATCCACTTCTTAGGATGAATCACCAAATACATATACAGCTTGATGTCCGAATGAGCAAAAGGAAGGACACTCAGCTCCTGTCTCTGTATCTCATCTCGTACAACCATCTCAGGCAGCAGCGCAATCCCGTCACCTGCCATGACACAGCGTTTAATGGCTTCCGGGTTACCCAGCTCCAAGCGGACATTGAAAGGGATGCCATGTGCTCGCAGTACCTTTTCCAGCATAATCCGATAATTGCAGCTGGCTTCCGCCATAAACCAGTCCGTATGCTTCAGATCGTTAATTTTAATCTGGGTCAACTGTAGTAGGGGGTTCTTTGGACTCGAGACGAGTACAAGCGGCTCTTCTCTGATCACAATCGTGTTTAGGGTTGGTTCCGGCAGTGTATTTCCGAGAATCAGCCCGATATCGAATTCCCCTTCCTTAACCTGATCCAGGATATAATCCTCACGATCGGCTTGCAGCCTTATATTCATCTCGGGGTAAGACTCCCGTATCGTCTGAATGACCTGTGGTAGGAAATAGGAGGCGATGGAATCAATTGTACCGATAGATAAAGTCCCGCCGCCTTGCATGGCCAGCTTTTCTTTGGACTGATCGTACAGCTCGATAATCTGGACGGCAATCTTCAGGAGCTCTTCACCGGACGAAGTGAGACGAAGTGTTTTGCCGTGGCGTTCAAACAATTTGACATTGTATTCCTTCTCCAGCTTCTGAATCTGGGTCGTGACGCTGGATTGGGCATAGCCGAGCTCTTCTGCCGCTCGGGTGAAGCTTTGACGCAGGGCGACCTGCCGAAATGTTTTGAGATATATAAAATCCATGAGCCCACCTCATCAATAATATTGATAACACATATCAACTATTATAGATAACAGTGATGCTGCACGCTATGATAAATTAAAATAAATACAACGTATTGGAGGCAGCTGTAACATGTTAAGCGAGCAAAACTTGAAAGGCATCTACGTACCTGTCGTTACTCCATTCCAAACTAATCATACCCTTGATCTAGCCTCATTTGAATCCTACTTAAAGCACCTTTTGGTCCATGATATTAATGGCCTTGTCATCAACGGAACGACTGGAGAGTGTCCAACGACCAGCTGGGAAGAGGTCACGAGCCAAGTCGAAATAGCGAAGATTGTAATGAAGCAACTGAATAAAACGGTTCCCATTGTCATTGGCACCGGAACCAATGACACACTCTCATCGCTTAAGCGGACAGAGCGTGCAGGAGAGCTGGGCGCAGATGCAGTCCTTGTAGTAACTCCATACTACAACAAGCCGACCGGCAAGGGAGTTGTAGCACATTTTAGTAAAATAGCGGAAGCTGGCGTCCCTGTGATTGCTTATGAAATTCCAGGCCGAACGGGAATCCGGTTATCCGTGGATACAATAAGAGAAATCCTTGATATCCCGCAGGTCATCGGATTGAAAGACAGCTCGGGCGGTGTAGAGCTGGTCTCAGAGCTGTCTCGGTATGGATCGAAGCCGGTGCTCTGCGGCGAGGATCTTCTGTTCCACGCTTCTCTGAGCCAAGGGGCAAGTGGAGGGATGCTGGCATCAGCCAACCTGAATACGGCGACATTCATTGATGTATACAATCGGTACATGAGCGGTGAGATCTCCGAATCGAAGAAGCAGTTTGATGAGCTGGTTCCTATGATCCGTCTGTTGTTCGAGCAAGAGCCGAACCCGGCTCCGCTGAAATGGATCTTATCTGAGCTCGGCTGGATCGAGTCTGACTCGGTTCGCCTGCCTCTGCTTCCGATTTCTGATCCATTGAAGGCAGAAATCAAGAAGCATATTTAACTTAAACGCGTAAAAGGGGTGCAGCCTAGGAGAGGCTGTACCCCTTTTTTTTGAGAACATAGAAGAGTAGTTATCTTCGTTCAATAACCTGTTCGCGTCTTGGCCCTACAGAGATGGTTGTGATGTTTACGCCAATACTTGCTTCAATAAATTCCACATATGCAATGGCTTCCTTCGGCAAATCATCAAATTCGCGAATTTGAGAAATATCGCATTTCCAGCCTGGCAGAGTAGAGATGACGGGTTTCGCTCCATTCAGCTTGCTTGTCACCGGAAAAGCTTGAGTTGTACTGCCATCTTCCAGCTCGTATGCGGTGCACACCGGGATCTCATCCAGATAACCGAGTACATCAAGATTGGTGAGGCATACCTCTGTTGCATTCTGGATGGAACAACCGTACTTCGTCGCGACCACATCAAACCAGCCCATCCGTCTTGGTCTTCCGGTCGTCGCACCAAACTCGCCGGAATCACCGCCAAGTCCGCGCAGTTCATCTGCTTCTTGACCTTGAATCTCCGATACGAAGGGACCAGCACCTACACAGCTGGAATAAGCCTTGACTACGGCAATGACTCTGCTGATGGAGGATGCCGGAAGTCCGGCACCGACAGGAGCATAACCGGACAGGGTTGAAGAAGAAGTGGAGTATGGATAAATCCCGTGATCAGGATCACGCAGTGCTCCAAGCTGTCCTTCCAGTAAAATGGATTCTCCGTCAAGGTTAGCCTTTTGCAGAACCTCAGTTGTGTTCTTGACATATGGAGCTAGAAATTCTGCCTCCTCTTTAAGCTGCTCCATAAGAACCTCTGGATGGATTGGTTCACGGTTATAATAATGCTGAAGCATGAGGTTCTTGGGCTCGAGTAGTCTCTCCACCCGCTCTCTAAGACGCACTTCATCGAACAAATCGGAGACCTGAATGCCAAGCTTCGCATACTTGTCTGCATAGAACGGGGCAATTCCTCTCTTCGTCGAACCGAATCCGCGTGTACCCAGACGCTCCTCTTCAAGCTCATCGAACAGACGGTGAATACTCAGCACGACCTGTGCTCGTTCGGAAACGTATAGTGTTGGTGCGGGTACCCCTTTATCCTTGAGCATTTGCAATTCCTTCTGTAACATGCCGGTGTCCAGTGCCGTTCCCGGACCGATGATATTCGTTACACTCGGGTAGAACACCCCTGAAGGCAGCATGTGCAGAGCGAATTTTCCGTAGTGATTAATAATGGTATGTCCTGCATTACTCCCGCCTTGAAAGCGAACGACATACGAAGAGACAGCGGATAATACATCCGTCATCTTCCCTTTGCCCTCATCTCCCCAATTTGCACCCACGATCGCGGTAACTGTCAATTGTATTGCCTCCCCATTTGTAATTACATCCAGAGACTATTATAATTTCATTCGTTATATAAGAAAAAGTAATATTACTAATAGTTGATATAAAGAGGGGTAATGTAATGAATGTTAATTTGGAGTGGTATCGTGTTTTTTACCAGGTAGCGAAGACAGGAAGCCTGACCCGAGCTGCGGCGCTACTGCACATTACTCAGCCGGCGGTCAGCCATACCCTCAAACAAATGGAGGAGCAGCTTGGAGGATCGCTGTTTTTTAGAACCTCAAGAGGAGTTCAGCTTACGACCGAAGGAGAAGTGCTGCTTGGCTATATCGAACAGGCATTTATTAATGTGAATATGGGGGAAAAGGCGATTGCAGAAATGCACAATCTGGATAAAGGTGAAATTCATATCGGGGCCAGCGATACGTTATGCAAATATTATTTGCTTCCATACCTTGACCGTTACAGGGCGGAGTACCCTAACATTCGCATTCATGTGACGAATCGGACGACACCCGAGACGATTCAGCTGCTGAAGGAAGGGCGGATCGACTTTGGCATCGTTAGTCTCCCCGTAATGGATAAACAGGTTGAAGTGAGAGAAAGCTCCGCTATTCAAGATTGTCTCGTTGGCGGGAAGGGGTATTCCCACTTGGGTAACACCATTTTTACTGGCGAAGAACTGGAGCAATATCCGATTCTCATGCTGGAAAAAGGAGCGAGTACACGCAAATATATCGACGATTATGCGGCTGCACACGATATGCAGATTATCCCGGAGATTGAGCTTGGCAGTATAGATTTGCTCCTTCAATTCGCCCTAAGAGATTTTGGACTTGCCTTTGTTATACGGGATTTTGTAATAAATGAACTAAGAGAGGGATCGCTGGTGGAAATTCCGTTAGCAGTTCCTATACCTAAAAGGCACGTCGGTGTTGCTACACTGCGTGGCGTGCCGTTGTCCGCTGCATCCCGCTCTTTTCTCTCCCTGCTGCCGGATCATTTTTCGAAATAAACTCATTTATATTAACAAATATCTCCTTCGTCTATGGATATATAGGTGAATTAATGGTAGGTAATGAGATGAACAGCGTTATAATTAACTAAAATGAAAATTTGCCGGCAGCATAATAGTTGGGGGGAGCAAAGAATGAGGACTTGGCTTAAGCAGCTTCGCAAAGGTTATGGCAAAAAGCTGGTTTCATTACATACTTGGAATGGCTGGATCGTATTTGTACTGGCTTTGACTGGTTTGATCCTTATCGGCGGATTTTGGCGGAGTTTACTGGGAGAAGGACGGGTATGGATCAAAACGCTCCATATCATGGTTGGTGTGGCGTCTATTCTTCCTGTTCTCTATTATCTGCTGCTTGCAGGGAAGCACTGGGAACAGCTGAAGCAAAAGCCTTGGCAGCGGTTAAACGTCGTTATCGTACTGGTGCTTCTTACAGGCTGGTTTATCTCAGGCGTGCTGCTGTGGCAGTTCAAGCAGGTAGGACCTGATGTATCCAATGCAGCGTTGATTGTTCATGATGTGCTGACCTGGATTGGTCTTCCCTATATCATCTATCACTCCATTACTAGATTAAAATGGTTCAAGGAGCCCGCGCGACGTACGATCAAACAGGGGCGTATGGAGAACCAGCTTCATCCTGCGGCCCCACAGCCTATATACACGAGAAGAGCTTTTATCGGTGGAGTCATTGGCATCGGGTTAATCGTAACGCTGACTCCGTCCTTCCTAAAATGGCTTGGCAGCTTTGGCGGGAGTAATTCGATGGAAAATCTGCTTAAACAGAACGAGAACAAACTTATTCCTACACCAGTACCGCACTCAGCGTCTCAGCATCCCATGGGTGGGGGAGCGGAGGGGAATTTCCGGATATATACCGTAACGAAAATACCTGTCTTCACCAACGAGAACTGGTCCTTCACCATTGATGGTAAGGTGGATAACCGCTTAAGCTGGAGCTGGGAGGAGTTTGTTCAGCTTAAGCGTACGGTACAGGTAAGTGACTTTCACTGCGTAACAGGCTGGTCAGTCTACAACAATACCTGGGAGGGCATACGGCTAAAAGACCTGCTGAAGCAGGCCGGGGTGCAGCAGTCAGCGCAGACGGTAAAGTTCTATTCGGGAGACGGTGTCTATACAGATACGCTGACGCTGGAGCAGGCAGATCTGGATGATGTGATGGTCGCTGTCCTGCATGACGGAAACCCCATCCCCAGCGACCTCGGTGGTCCGGTCAGACTCATTGTACCGAAGATGTATGCTTATAAATCGGTCAAATGGCTGACCCGGATCGAGTTGATTGAGGGTGAGCATGTCGGCTACTGGGAAGAGCGGGGCTATTCGAATGATGCTTGGGTTAAGAACAGCTAATAATAAGCTGTAGCCTATCGAAGCCATGCTATAGTCTTTATCTTTATCGTCTAAAAGTTAAGCCAGTCTCCTCCAGAGCAGCTCTAAGCTTGGGCAGTGATGCGGGCCCCATACCGTGAAATTTTAAAATCTCTTTTTCACTGTAGGTGGACAGCTGCTCCAAGGTAGTAATTCCATGGTGCTCCAGTGCCCGTCTTGCCGGTGCAGATAGCAGGGAGAGGAACCCGCCGGCGGGTTTTCTCTCCCTCTCACAGGTGGGGCATGTCGGACAATCACTGCTTTTATAATATTGGTGACCTTTGCTGCAGGTTCTCAGACTTTGATTTGATGTTTCCATTCATTTAATGTCCTCCTACAAGATTATATCTGTCACAATAGCAACTACCGTCAAAGAGTCTGCGTATCCAATATGCTTTTAGCAAAAGCGACATAGCTTAACAGCTTCGGAAATTCTTCCGGGAGAGCACCACTTTGTACACTCCAACAGTTTCCCATCGCAGTTTCTACATAGAGGCATTGCCGCAAGACCTCACCCGGAATAAGAAGCTCCTTCTCCAGTGTGTTAATGATATTGTTAATCTTGTTATATAGCGCTGGAGTGACCTCCTCTTCGAATTCATTCAAGATAAATCGGGGAGTGTCAAAGATCGGATCGCCAATGACGCCCTTCGGATCGATAATCTTATATTGTCCATGACTACCCAGCAAAATATTGTCATGATGAAAGTCGCCATGCAGAAGCCGTTTTTTTGAATATTGAGAAGAGAGTGAGATGCAAATCTCCTGGGCCTTCTTCATATGCAAATAGAGCTCTTCGGCATCCTGCCGCTGGCTCATATAACTCGTAATTCGATTCACCCACGTAAGATAGGTTGGGTATATCTCAGCGTCAGCGGGTTCAACATGGAGGTCTGTGTACAGGGAACAGAAAACGGCAAGTCTTCGCTCAAGCGAGCTCTCTTTTCTTAAAGTATAGCCAGGCTCAATACGCTCTTCCAAAATAATGCAGTGTTCACGATCGATATCGTAAACCTTGCAGAATGGCCTTCCCTTGTATTCCTCCAGAGTGCTGAATTCGGTTAACGTTTCTGCGGCAGTAGGGTTCCCGATCTTTAGTATGGAACTGCCGTAGAGGGCGGACTCGCATTTGAACACCAGGTTGGCCGAGTAGGAAGGAATGAACTCAAATGAAGACAGGGACCACATATCTGCGTAGATGCCGAGATATTGTTGGACTTTTTCATAAACGTGTTCACCAAAGTGGTCTTTAATCTTTGCGGCTTCGTCTGACTTAAAGTTATAGCTCATTTTGAATCACTCCCTATTCTCTATCTTACGTTTACATATATTAGTTCAGCAGAATTACGAAAGCAAGCTTCTCCAATCCGACAAGCAGCAGCTTAATTCAAAATATTGCGACACCTCACGCTCTTAGGCTCGTATTAACAAAAATAGATGGAAATAAGGAGGAGATCTCACACGTGGAATTAGTCTTAGAGAATATTGTCAAAAGCTTCGGAAAGAAGAACGTACTGCAAAACACCGGATTTACGTTCGAACAAGGTAAGATTTACGGTCTTCTCGGACGAAATGGTGCTGGGAAAACGACTCTTTTTAATGGCTTGAGCGGGGAAACCAAGCTTGATGGCGGTAATGCATGGCTGCTGGATAATGGTACCCGCCGTGAGCTGAAAGAGGATGATATCGGATATGTCTACTCCTTGCCTATATTGCCTGAGTTCCTGACGGGATACGAATTCGTCAAGTTCTTCTTGGATATTAACAGGGATAAGCTGCAGGCGGATACCCAGATCGACGACTACTTCGAGATGATGAGAATTACAACGGAGGATCGGCATCGACTTATTAAGAACTATTCCCACGGGATGAAGAATAAAATTCAGATGCTGCTATTTCTCATTACGAAGCCGCCGGTGATCCTGCTGGACGAACCGTTGACCTCGTTTGACGTGATTGTCGCACTGGAGATGAAAAATTTACTGCGGTCGATGAAGAAGGATCATATTCTGATCTTCTCTACGCATATTTTGCAGCTGGCCTCCGATCTTTGTGATGAACTAGTCATCTTAAACAAAGGGCAATTGTCTTCGGTACCGAAAGAACTGCTTGGCAGTCCTGGCTTCGAACAGAGCGTTATCGACCTGCTGCAGGATGATGCGGATGGGGAGGAGAGACCGGATGCTCCGAACACTTAATACGATTCTTCATCTTCAAGTATCCTCTATTGCAAACCGATTGATCTATTATGTTCAGCGGCTTCCGCTCATCGGTGGTCTGGTTAGTGACAATGTCTATTCCAGAGTGGGTGTGAAGAAGGCAGTAGCCATTGCTGCACTGCTGCTGTCTATTGTGTGGGGATTCTTGACCAGTATGCTGTATGTCGGCCTTGTCGTTTATTTTCCGGTGTTCACCTTGGGCCAAGAGCTGCCTATAGAGCGTCAGCTGGACATCTTTTGGCATATTTTCTTCATTATCACATTTATCATTGCTGGAGTATCGAATGCCAGAATACTTGAACCGAAGCGGAGCAAATACATCGCGGTCAAGCTGTTGCGGCTTCCGGCTACACGATATATGCGGTCGACGCTCAGCTATAAATACGTTACCTTATTTATCTATCTGCTGACAGCGGTGCTCCTTTTTTCCTCGCTGCTTGGTGCACCGATGCTGCAAGGCATTCTCCTCACGGCTGCTGCTGTAATGTGGCGGATCGTATGGGAATATTTTCATTACTGGTTGTTTCAGCGAACCGGGAATGTATTGATCAAGAACAACGTTATCGTTTGGACCGTCATTTTCATTGGATACATCGCAGCATATGCGCCATTACTGTTTGAATGGGCTCTGGCTTGGGGAGCAATGTTAACTTCGGCTGTGCCTTTATACGTCATTTGTATTTTGCTGGGAGGCATTGCGAGTGTTGTTCTCTTCTGGCGACTGGACTATACGGATGCGGTAGACGCGGCGACGAAGCGGGATGACCCGCTGCTTGACCTGGGCCGGATGATGGCGGATGCGCAGCAAACATCCGTCAAGGCGAAGGAAAGTGATTACGATCTAGAAGGGACGAACGAGAGCAGGAGGACATTCGAGGAAAAAGAGGGGTACGATTATATTCATGCGATCTTCTTCTCGAGACACAAAAGCTTGATCCGGCGGCCGCTGTATAAGCGTTTGGCCATCGTTGCTGCCCTCGGGACGGCCTTGATCCTTGCGGGATTTCTATACCGAGAGCCGATGGCTGCCGCAGCTTCTAGCATAGGGGTATTCCTTCCGGGTCTTATCCTCATCATGGCCTATTTGACTGTTGGGGAACAACTGTGCAAAGTGCTGTTTTTCCACTGTGATCTGAAGCTGCTGCGGCAAAGCTTCTACCGACAGGATGCGTCGAAGCACTTTCGGATCCGCCTTATTAAGATACTGGGCATGAACCTGCTCCTCGCAGCCGCACTTGCCTTGGTGCTGACGCTGGCGGCTGTCGCTGCCGGAGGGTTAACAACAACAGCCGACTATGTATTTCTGTGGGTAAGCACATTATCACTCGCCATATTTTTCTCCGTACATCACTTGTTTTTGTACTATATATTCCAGCCGTACACGACAGAGCTGAATACGAAAAATCCGTTTTTTTATCTCTTTAGCTGGATTGTGTCAGGCGTCTTTGTCCTATCGATCAGCTTAAGACCAGATCCGGTTGTTTTTTCAATAAGTACGGCTGTTATAGCCCTGCTCTATCTTGTGTTTGCTCTGCCCTTGGTTCGCAAGTATGCTCCGCGCACGTTTCGGGTGAAGTGAATAGATTCGTCTGAAAATAAAGAAGAACCCGCGTCCCATGCGGGTTCTTGCACATTATTCTTTTCCCGTAGCTACCGGGTTCTCCTCATAGCTGATCCAGTCGCTCCAGCTCCCTGCATACAGCTTCACATTCTCATATCCTGCTTCTGTTAACGCTAGTACATTGGGACAAGCCGTAACGCCGGAGCCGCAATATACAATAATATCTTGATCTTTGGACACTGCTTCAAACCGTTTGCTTAACTCCTCAGCTGACTTGAATTTAGTCGATCCTTCCTGAAGGTTATCCTTCCAGAAATAGGAGGCAGCGCTTGGTATATGACCTGCCTTCTTATCCAGCGGCTCTACCTCTCCCAGGTATCTCGGGTATTCACGTGAGTCGATTAACATAGCAGATCCAGTGGTGGAAGCCTTCCGCACTTCTTCTAGATCAGCCAGCAGGTGAGACTGGAGATGTGGGGTGTAGGATGCCGGAATCCGAATCGGTACATCGGCAGTGACGGGAAAGCTCGCAGCCTGCCATGCCGCAAATCCCTCATCCATAATATATACCTGCTCATGACCGAGATAGCGCATCAGCCACCAGAATCTTGACGCCATCGCACCGCCTTGGTCATCGTAAGCAATAATTCGGGTCTCGTTACTGATTCCTGCCTTACGAATGCGGTCAACCAGCTGCTCTACATCAGGCAGTGGATGTCGTCCGCCGTATCCTTTTTCATGCAAGGGTGAAGACAGATCCTGCTCCAGATCAAAATATACGGCCCCTGGTATATGGCTTTCGTTAAAGGCTTGTCTGCCCGTCTCTGGTTGACCCAGAGCAAAACGGCAATCGACAATCGCGACGTCCGGTTCATACATTCGGGCTAGCACCCATTTCATGGATACGATAAATTTCATAGCTCATCACCGCTCTTTATTGGAATGTTGGTTAATACATAATATATGCAAATGCATCGGGTCTAGCTGTATTTTACTTTATATAGAGTTCATCGCCAATCCGAATGTGGAATATGAATCTCCTTAAATAAGTGCCTCGAAGCCAATATTATTTATTCCTCAAAAGCCCTGAGTAGGAGGTGGACCAGGAAGAAGTAAGCAGAAGTATTTCGTATTCATGCATTTTATGAAAAAGTTGAATGGATCTGAGTTGAGGATATTTCTAACTATTGAAGCCCTCGTATGACGATAAACATCGATTCCACCAGAACATTGCTCCAATCTAACAAAAATCCTACTTGACGTTTGACATGAGTTTCATATTTGAGGGTTGACTTTGTCTCGGTATTTTATGTAGTAAATAATGCTCAAATTTGCCATATACAGCAATAGGCAGTCCAAATCCATTTATAATAGATAATTAGACAGTGGATGAATTACAGGAGAAGATGCAGGAGGTCAATGAGAAGATGAGTGAGAAATGAACGAAGAGCTAAATGAACAGCTGGATCAAGCACCCGGCTGGGATGCGAATGGACCTATTTGCTTGGGTGCGGATACCTTGCTCACGGCCCTCGCATTTACTCCTGATCCGGAGCTTTCACCCATCGAGACGCCTAATGGAAGAGTGGATTTTATTCAAATGACAGGTATAACGGGGGACGAGCTGGACGCCATGATGACATGGAATACACCTGGTGTACTGTCAGCAGGTGCTGCCCACATGCCTTACTACATAACCGATCTATCCCCAAGAGGTGGCCGATGCTGTGAACACAGGACTCGCGGAGGAAGGCTCGAGCACCGGCTTCCTGTTCGTAGATACACTGGACTGGATGCCGTCAGAAAGGAAGATGTTTAGAAAGACTCCGGCCAAATTAATCATCGGAGCGAAGCAGGCTGATATCGTTGGCAAGCTGCTTCAAGGCCGGATATTAAAAGGCAGGACGCTGAGACTGTTAAGCCAAAATATTCAGATTGTGTTCGAGCCAGGGGATATAGCGGGTTGTAAAGAAGAAGAGAGTCACATCACCATTACTCTGAATGAGCAGGCAGCAGCAGAGTTTACACATAAGCTTGTACCTAAAGAAGGCTCGGTTCCAATTTTTTCATCCGTAAATATTGTTTTGAACATTATAAAGACTTTAATCCGGGATCGTGAAGGCAGCATTGTTGAAACTATCGGTTAATGAAAAGAGCTTAGATGGTTTTAGATTCAAAGGAGGGAGAATGATGGGATATTTAAAGATTCAGGAGTTGCTTAACAAAGAGGACCATGCTTGGGAAGAGCTCGAGAATATGCTAAGCCAGGGTAAAAACAAGAGTGTGATCATTCCCGCAGAGCATGATACAGGAGCAGACACGCTATATCGTTTGCAGGTTAGCACCAAATCCTACCTTGGTGCAGTTGCTTACGAAACGGCAGGCATTCTGTTTGATTATGGCTGGATTACCTTGCTCGGTGCAGGCGGTGACGGTATATATGGCAGTCTTCCGTTCTGGAATGGACTTCTCGATCGCGAAGGCGTTCCGGCTCTCGAAGGAATGCTGCTTGTAGCATACGATGCGGCGGGCGGTTTTTTCAGTTTAAATATCGGTCGTTTCGGAAATGACGGACACATCTATTATTATGCGCCGGATACACTGGAGTGGGAATCGACGGAGCTTGCTTATTCTGGTTTTGTTAGCTGGCTCGCTGACGGGGATCTAGCCCAGTACTATGAGACCTTTCGCTGGAAGGGGTGGCAGGAGGAGTCAATTCGGCTTCAGCCAGGTGAGGTGTTTACCTATTATCCCCCCCTTTGGACAGAGGAAGGAAGCGGAGCCGGCAGCAGCAAAGTGAAGACCTCGGTTATTGAAGCATGGAATATCGTTTTGGATATCTAGTTGATCCGAGGAAACATCCATATAGAAGTTGGATTGCTTCATGAACAAAAAGCCGCCACGAGGCGGCTTTGAATATGATTTACATTATTCAGCAGGCTTCTGTGCAAGCTCAGGTGTCGGTCTCTGCCAAGTAATCTGATGCTTCGTACCGCTGAGCTGTTCGTATAATAGCATTGGTTTTTTGCTAAAGAACCGGCGCAGCACATGAATGGCAAACCAGAGATCCATGACGAAGATGACAAAAGCAAACAGCGTACTTCCATAGGAAGGAAGACTCGCCGTTACAATCATCAGGTTTAAGCCGAAAAATATCCAGTACAGCAGCCCATATCTGATCATAAGACCGGTAAGCTTCAGCCTTCCCGCCTCTCCTGTCAAATGAATGCGGACAAGCCATTTACCAAAGGTTCTTCCCTTATTCAGAAAAGGAAACACCATGAAATACAATCCCGTAACGATCCAGAAGGCAGCAGGTACATCCAGAATGGTAGCGATATTGAACAAGATCAAGCAGATGAACCCATCAAATAAGAGCGCTACTGCACGTCTAGTATAGGACACGCGTTTTCCAGCAATATCGACTTCTTTATCAAGGTGCTCAATTCGAGGCAGCAATCCTGAGAACCACTCTGCAAGCAGGAATCCAATCATGCCGCCAAGCGTGTTCATAATCAGATCATCTACATCAAATACGCGGTAGGGATGATCATAGAAACCGAATATGCCTGTCAGCTGAGTTATCTCGAAGGATAACGAGAGGAGGAAGCACAACAGGATCCCACGGATCCAGCTTGTTCGGAAATAGTAACGCAGAAAGAGGCCAAAAGGTACGGTCAGAACGATATTAAAGACAACCTGAAGAAAGGCCCTTTCCGTAAGCAGTTTCCAGTAAGTGCTGACATCCTGGGCTGAAACATTGGTTTCTTTGAGGATGTCATGTATGAAATTAAACGGGATGAGCTGATATGGAATACCGGCTAAGGGTTCATTATGCCTCGCCGCCGGCAGCGGCAGAAGAACAAGGAAATAAGCGTTCATTAAATAAAGCAGCAACAGATACAGCATAATCGCCCTAACCTTATTAATGTAGCCGTGTTTTCGATACTGCACAATAAGAAAAGGAAGTGTAAAAAACAAGGCGGCTACAGGAAAGGTCATGAAGGCGTAGGAGATCGGAAACAAATACGAATGAAACATGAATACACCTACCTATGTAAATTAAGTCATATTAAATGGACGAATCATGATATTTTACCCTAAAAGTCGGTATGCAATTGTTACATTTTATTCATATCACTGGATATTGATAAAAAATGAGCCAGAGTCTCAGCTTGGAGACTCTGGCTCATTATTTTTAACAAAGAAACTATAGCCATTGTAGTTGAACCATTACACTTCCGATGTGCTTGGTTTCTGTTGAACCGGAGGCAGCAGCTCTTCTTCACCGTGGATGTTGTTTTTGCCATATCTCAGGAAGATCCAGACGCCAAGCAGAATGATAAATCCTGCAATCAGCTGGATGCCGGTCAGTGCCTCACCGAGCAGCATCCAGGCAAGAATGGAAGCAAACACCGGCTCGCCGAGCACAGACATGGATACGGTTGTGGCATTCATCACTTTGAGCAGCCAGTTGAACAGATAGTGTCCGAACAGGGTAGGGACGATCGCAAGCAGGAGAAATATGCCCCATTCTCTTGCATCATACCCGGTAAAGGGAATTTGATTGATCCCATTATAGGCGGCAAGAGCTGAACCAGCGAATAAAAATACCCAGAAGTTATATACATAAGCACTGATGTTTTTTCTAAGATGCTGTCCAAACAGCATGTGCACAGCTACCGCAATCGTTCCCAGAAAAGACAGCAAATCTCCGAGCAGTGCATCCCCGGATATCTGGAAATCCCCTGCACCGATGACGACGGAGCCGATTACTGCCATCCCCATTCCAATGAGCATGACTTTATTGGGACGAATACTGAACAGCCACATGGACCCGAGCATTACAAGAATGGGCTCCAGTGTGAGAATAACGGTTGAACTGGCGACAGTGGTGAGCCGGAGCGAGCCCATCCATAAGAGAAAGTGGAGACCCAGCATTAGGCCTGAAGCGGCAAGGTACAGCCACTCTTTTTTGGTCAGCCGAACGATATCATGACGGTATTTATACAGCAGAGGAGCCATGAGCAAATTGGTGAGAAATAGACGGTACATTGCAATAACAGATACTTCTGCATCCGACCAGCGAACAAAGATGGAAGAGAATGAGATGGCAATGATACCGATAATATACAGCATTTCGTATTTACTAAAGGAACTTTTAGTGCTAGACATGATCGTATACTCCTGTGGTGTATGTATTTTGCTTAAGCTTAACTCAAACATACACATTATACCGGAGCAGCTGGTAATTAGGAATAGCATTTCATTGGCAGCAGAGACCCTGAACCGAATGATCAGCTGATTAACAAGAATGGGATACGTGTAATGAACAGTAAGGCGATTTCAATTGGAGGTAACTCGGATGAAAAAAAGAAACCGACAAACAACAGCCACCTTAAGTGTAACGATCTTGCTGCTGACTGCAGCCATTACTTCGGCAGAACAGACTGCAGCAGCAGAAGCGGCGGCAAGTCTGGAGGCGACAAGCACTGCAGAGCCAATCGTCCGCGGAACCATTGTCGAGACGCAAGCCGTAACACAAAAGGAACAAGCTGAAGAGAATATAATAGAAGAAACGGCGATTTATACAGGTCTCGCTGACCCCCATACGGCTGAGTTTAAAATAGATGGTGAGGCTGCAGCTTTTCAGCTGGAAGAAGGCCTGATGGAGAAATTGGAGCATTTGCGCAGTGGAACACAAATGGAGCTGAAGTATACGGTTAAAACATTCGATAATTTGCCGGATGTAAGGCAGCTCATACTTCATGAGGTGGAAATGACAGACAAGAAGAAGGTGGACTAAGTGAGGGGGAGCTTGTGTATTGCGTATGGGTGGGATTATTTATGAATGCGGTTACATAAAGCGATAGGGAACAATTCAAAGAACGTCAGGCTTATGCCTGGCGTTTTTTTATATTTGAAATTCTTCTTGCCTCCGTGAATCATATGGAATAATATGGATTGAAATATTCGGGGAAATGAAGGTGAGTTTCGGTATGAAGTTTGTTATTATCTTTGGGCCCCAGGCAGTCGGGAAAATGACCGTAGGGCAGGAACTCGAGAAGATTACAGACCTGAAGCTGTTTCATAATCATATGACGATTGATCTGGTATCCCGCTTTTTTAGCTATGGAACCCCTTCAGGGAAGCGGCTGGTGGGTCTATTTCGCAGAGAGATTTTTGAAGAGGTGTCCAAGAGTGATATGCCAGGTCTTATGTTCACTTATGTGTGGGGATTTGATTTTCCTGAGGATTGGGCTTATATCGAGGAGATCAGCCAGATTTTTGAGTCCAGAGGAGGAACCGTGTATTACGTAGAGCTGGAAGCCGATGTGGAGGCAAGGCTCGAACGCAACAAAACACCCAATCGACTTGAGCATAAACCGACCAAACGGGATATTGAATTCTCTGAACGGGATTTGCTTCGAACGATGGAACGCCATCGGCTGAATTCCTTGGAAGGGGAGATCAAGAAGGAGCATTACATAAGAATTGACAATACCGAGCTGAGCCCGGAGGAAACCGCGCAGCGGATTAAAGAAGCATTTCAATTATAAAACACTGAAATGCAAAATGAATATGTCTCAGGTAAACCGTGAAGGATGTGCACAGCATGAAGAGAATAATTAGCGGAGGTATTCTGCTAATGAGCGGAACAATATTATATACAGGAATTCGTATTTCAACAGCCATTTATGCCGAGAGCTTAGGTGGATGGTCGACTCCGCCGGGTAAATTTGGCACTGCACTTGTAGAATCAGGGGCAGTTTTACCTAGAAATTTGTCAGTTGCTCTGATACTAGCGGGGGTGGCCCTCGTTCTTTGGGGCTGTTTTGATAAACAAATCATTAAGCTCTTTACTCCTTCCAGCTGATAACTGTGCAGCAGAATGGATGAAGAGAAGCTGATTCTGTTGTAAGAAGTGCAAGAAGGGGCACTCTTGGAAATGGACACCTATGAATGGTACTCTAATGGGGAGAGATTAATGTTATTTTAAGGAGAAATCAACATGAGATCAGAAGACCAAGTCAAACGCAAATTAAATGAACTGAAACGTCAGCTGGATATGATGAAGAGCCGGATGTCCGCTGAAGAAGCGGCAGCTAATGTACAGGTGCTTCGTTTGGAGGACATGATCATGATGCTGGAATGGGTTATTGATCAGCCGAGCGGCAGCTACCACGTGTAAAGAATTTGTATAAAGCGATAGGAGAGGAAGCGAATGGTATCCATTAATCCTAGTGAGCAAAGTGAGCGTGAGAATTATAAGCTGCTGACAGGCAGCATTATTCCGCGGCCGGTTGCTTTTGTAACGACATTATCCAAAAATGGTGTGCTGAATGCTGCTCCATACAGCTATTTTAATATCGTCACATCCAATCCACCCATGATATCGATCTCTGTGCAGCGCAAGGACGGCCAGATGAAGGACACGGCCCGTAATGCCAATGAACGTGGAGAATTTGTCGTACATATTTCAGATGAGACGTATATCGAGGAGATTAATAAGACGGCGGCTAATCTGCCTGAGAATCAGAGTGAGATCGCTCTGACGAATTTGACCCTCGCAGATAGTGTTCAGATTGAAGTTCCCGGCATTGCGGAGTCCAGAATACGGATGGAGTGCGTGCTGGAGCATTCCATACCTCTCGGTGGGGAGAAAAATGTGCCTGGATGCGATCTGTTGATTGGACGAGTCGTACATTTTCATGTGAGTGATGAGCTCTATTATGAGGGTAAGATTCGGATGAAGGATTTACGCCCGGTATCAAGACTAGCAGGTAATGATTACAGCAAATTGGGGGAGTTCTTCTCATTACAGCGGCCTGAATAATATCATCCAAAGCTTGTCTTCAGCATCTTGTCATGTAAAAGGGGAGATTCACCTGGGAAGCCTCAATCGGCCTCGATTTCATTCAATACTTATAGGAGTGAGCTTTCCCGCTCGAAAAATCTGTTAGCTGAGGCTGGGGCTGGGGCTGAAGTTACCTCCGTATTGGCTTGCAGCTTCCTGATTCTCATGGTTTTACGGTATTCCATAGGCGTCATTCGATAGACTCGCTTAAATACGGCATGGAGGTAATTAGCACTGGAATAACCGGTTTCTTCTGCAATCTCATCTATCGTACTGTCGCTTGTGGTCAGCCGTTTGCAGATATGAGACAAACGAATGGATTCCAGCATCTCGGTAAAGGTCCCTCCGCCGTATTCCTTCAATATTCGCTGCAGTTGACGGGCGCTAAGATGTATCCGATCTGCAACGAGCTCCACGGTGAGCGGCTCCATATAGTTATCCTTCATAAATTGTTCGGCTAGCAGGTACCGATGACGTCCCATATCTCTGGACGGGAGTGAACGTCCGGGCTGAGGAAAATAGGCTCTGGCCGTACGAAGCATAATATTGATAACGGCTTGCTTCATCAGCGTAAATAAACCGGGTTCATTCCGATACCAAGCAGTATAGGCGGTTAGAAAGCATTCCATCGCTTTAAACCGATCCGTCGTCGGGATCTTGGGAAGCGAGCTTAGCTGACTTATACAAGCTTCGGCCTCTTTGTATTCTTCCTGAATTCCCGTACTCCAATAGCCTTGTTCCATAGGGGAGTCCTTGTATGTAGCAGCAGGCCGAAGCGGAACAATTTCAATTCGAAGACACAGCTCCTCCATGGCCTCATCAGGAGCAGCTTCTTGATAATGCATCACGTGAGGGCCCGTTAGATACATCATTCCTTCCGACAGCTTGTATTCCTGCTCCTCCAGAATAACCTTGCCCTTACCTCTTGGTATAAAATGGAATTCATATTCGTTAGAATGCTTATGAAACTCAATGATCTTACCCGCCGGAAAGGTGATCAGATGGAACTGAACGACCCGGATCCCGTAATTTCCCCAGCAAAAGTCTACATTCAGCTGCTCCAGTGCATGGCGTTGTTCATTCATCAGTTCATAGGGGTAAGACAGGCTGGATTCATTCCGTTCCATCTTGCATGCCTCCTTGCGTTAGGGTTTAGATTGGAAGCTTGGTGGTCAGCTTCTCTGACACTCCGCTTCGGGCAGAACGATTGGAGGCTTCCATCAGCTGCGTCAGCTGAGAGCCCATAACCAAATTCGCTTCAAACACCGTGCCAGCTTCGATATGACTTACCCACTGCTCAAAGGCACTTGGGTCTGCATCAGGCAGTTCTGCTGTTTGCCATCCCTCATCATCGGCTGCCCGGTATAACAGCTCGCGATTATGATCTGAGTAGAGAAGGCTGCCTTCTGTACCATGAATCTCGAAGGAAAATGGGGAATGACGGTTGACAAACCCGGCTTCGACAACGCCAAGAGCTCCATTCGCATAGCGAAGTTGGACTACGGCATTATCTTCGACTTCTTTGCCGGTCACATAGCCGTAACTGGCGTAAACCTGCTCCGGCATACCCAGAAACAGATTGGCCAAATACATCGGATGACATCCGAGATCTGTCATCGCACCGCCGCCTGTCTCCTTGTAGTTAAAGAAACGTTCGGGCAGCCAGCCTTGACGGTTAGCACCTTGCGGTATCGCTCCATTATGAGATAGCCGGGTACGGACAAGAGTAAGCTGCCCTAACCTGCCGCTCTCGATAATCTCCATTGCCTTAAGGGTATAAGGCTCATACAGTCGTGGCAGGGAAACAGTGAGAGTCACCTTCTCCTTCTGCACACATTGGAGGATATCCGTACATTCTTCCGTTGTAAGCGCAATCACTTTTTCAGTGAATATGTGCTTTTTCGCTTTTGCAGCACGGGTTATGACATCATGGTGAATAGCTGTGCTCGTAACAACAATAACACCGTCGATATCTGGACTTGCAAGCAGTTGGTCCAGGTTCTCATAGAATGGAACACCGCGTTTAGCTGCTTCTGCACGTCCGCGTTCGACATCCTCATCCCATATGGCTGTAACTTCAGTCAGAGGATGGGCATCTGCCTGCGATGCATAATCATTTGCATGGACATGCCAGTAACCGAGAATTGCAAGCCTTAGCATTTTACTCATCGTTTCGTCCTCGCTTCCATTGTATTATTGTAAGTTAAGACTATTCAAAATAAATGGCTTTGCCTGTTCTGCTCGATTCATATATGGCCTCTAGGATCTCTGATACGACACAGGCTTGTTCCGGTGTAACCAGCGGCTCGGTATCATGCAGAATGGCATCATACCAGCTGCGCATTTCAAGATCAGGTGCAGAATCGGATTGGCCTTCATAGAAGTCTGCGCCTTTGGCATCCAGTGAGATCTGGTTCAGGTACAGCTTGCCATGGGTTTCGCCATTGATCCGCAGGCCATTTACCATATCAGCACCGCCTTCGGTTCCGCATAGGGTTGTCTTGGCTTCCTGAACATCCATAATATTCAGAGCCCAGCTAGCCTCCAGCGAAATGGTAGCACCGTTCTTCATCACAATGAGACCGACAGCAGAATCTTCAACATTGAATTTGGCTGGATCCCATGGTCCCCAGGCATTTGCGGCATTTTCCTTGGAGGACAGCTTATGGAAGGATCTGCCGAGGACGACGCTCGGTTCGTAGTTATCCATCAGCCATAGCGTGAGATCAAGCGCATGAGTCCCAATATCGATCAGTGGTCCGCCGCCTTGTTTCTCTTCGTCAAGAAATACACCCCATGTAGGAACTCCGCGTCTTCTAATGGCATGGGCTTTGGCGTAATAAATGTCGCCGAGTGTTCCGTCCTGTACAATCTTCTTCAAGGTCAAGCTATCTGAACGGAAACGGTTATTATAGCCGATCGTCAGCTTCTTGCCCGATTCCTTGGCTGCAGCCGTCATTCGCTTGGCATCATCAGCGAGTTTAGCCATCGGCTTCTCACACATGACATGCTTTCCGGCTCTTAGTGCGGCAATAGAGATTTCAGCATGTGTATCGTTTGCCGTCAATACATGTACAACCTCAATCGACTCATCCTGCAGCAGCTCTGTGTAATCGGTATAAACCTTTGCTTCCGGTAATCCATACTCTGCTCTTGCCTTTTCTGCCCGTTCCGGTATGAGGTCACAAAATGCGACAATACCTGTTTCCTTGATCTTGCTTAGGCTTGGTAAATGCTTCCCAAATGCAATACCGCCGCAGCCGATGATGGCTGTTCTGATCTGTTTGTCCACGAGAAAATGGCCTCCTTATTCTGCCTATGATGGAGAAGATATGAGATTCGTTTCGGGAACATTTTAGCATGACAGCCATCCGCGGGGATATTCCAAGATTATGACATAAAAGAGTGCAAAATCACGACATCAGACCTGATTTTTACGATTCATCCTGCTCATCTGCTTCTCAAGCTTATTGAAGCCTTCCGATAAGTTCGTTATTTCCTGCTGTTGGGTCGATACGAGGTCGAGTACATCTTTAAGACTGCTTTTATTTTGTTCAGTGATATCAGCTGTGTTCTCAGCCCTTTCTTTGGCGACCTGCAGCATATCCTTTAATTCCGTCATGAGAAGCTCGTAGCTCAATAACAGAGGACTGTCTTCTCCTGCTGTGCGCAGCTTCACGAGCTCTGCATTCATGGCTTCTACCTTCTCACATATTAGAATCATCTGTTGACGGTGCGAGACCGAGTTCTCATTCTGCACTTCATACGAATATAAAATGTTCTCGATGGAGGAGACGATCTCGACAGAACGCTGGTTGGTCGTGTCAACGGTGGCATTCAGATTGGTCTGATATTCACGAATCGATTGAACCGATTCTGTTAATCGGGACAGCATATCCTCCATCGCCTGCTTGGCTTCGAGCACTTTTTGCGTCTTGCTTCGGTTCTCAAGCTGTAAGTTATTGTTGAACTTCGCCTGCATAATATTAGAAACGGACACAAAGCAAAAAGTAACGATGTAATACAGGAGATCGTTCACGTTTGTCGAATGAAATATGAATTCACCTTGGGTGAAGAAATAGTAGCATAGAATTGCCAACGTAATCAGCGTTGTCATCAGATTAATAAACCGATCCTGGTAAATTCCCATGATGGCGACATAGAAATACATCGTCATGATGTTGATCATATGTGGATCAATATGATTAATCATGAACATAAATATACCGATGATGATCATATTAAAATACTTCATATAAGGTGTAAGCTGCTCTTCAAATTTTGAATAGCTGGCTACAATCGTCATCGGCACGAGCACAAGAAATATGATCCCCTCCACCGTAAGTACAAACCTCAGCGGGATGCCGAGTGCAAAATTAAGCATTTGTACGACAGTGATGACCGTAGCAAATACAGCAACGACCCAGTTGTTTCTCTTCCTTAGTAAGTAATGCTCGTCCACGTCAAAAAACACCCGCTTTCCATTCCTCGGGTGGACTATACCAGTCATGCTCAGCTTGTTCATACACTTCCTGTAAATGAAAGAGAGCGGGAATAGCAAAAGCTCCTTTAAACCACTCTGCTTCTTGCACCTGGATCGTTCTGATCCGATACGTTTGGTTAAATAACTCAAATACGTAAGGATCTGCCATTCCAATGGCATGGGTGTACTGATGTTCCTTGGCATAGTGAATCAGGAAGCTGACAATTTCTCTTCCAAGCTTGCCGCGATAGGCTGGCAATACAGCAAAACTATCAACCTCCACGAGATTCATCCCGTCCAATACAATATTATCAAATTTATTTCTAATAAAAGGTCTTGAGTATGCATAAGGGGTAAATTGAAAGGTTCCCCCGGGTTTCTCATCTATATAAAAAAGAAATTGCTCTGAATGGGGCTCGGCATATTCCATTTCAAACCCTTTCTCATCCCAGCTTGTTTTTTTAATATGATAAAAAATATCGAGTTCTTGCTGAGTGCCGACTTTTCTATACATCTTTCTTCCTCCTGCTGGCGTGTTGTCATATTTAAAGTATATCGGAGATTGAGGAAAAAGACTGTAGTAAATTCAAATTTCCAGCAGAATATAGTGACACACTGTTGTCAGTTTGAGCTCGTATACTGTGAAGAGTCATTCATTAGGAACAATGAAGATATTTGAAGATCTAATAGAGGAGGCGAAGGGCAGTTGCATAACCGTGATCGTTATCCCATTCGTGTTGATATTGAGAAGATTATGGAGCAGCTAGGAATGAATCAAGAGAAAGTGATGGATTACATAGATGAACAGAAGAACCCGCATTCTTCTTGCAAAAATAATCTTAAGCCCGTATATTTATCGCATGAAAGCGAAAAGAATGAATAAGAAGGATTGGCCCTTACGATTTCAGGTGTGTCCTGATATAATAAAGCGTCATAAGGTAGAGAGGATGAGCAGCAGCAATGCTTGAAATGAGAAGCTATAGATTTGAAGAGGTTAAAGATCCGTTTGGCATTCTGACGGGGACTCGTTATGAATTCCATATTGATCTTGACGTAGAGGAAGATGACGAGCTGTACTCTGAGAATGGAGTGTACATTCGAGTGATTTATAGAACGAGTGATGCAGATTCCGGTATCGTTAAATATGAGCTGTACGAGAGTGTCACAGATCAATATTTGGATTTTGATCTGGAAGAGGATGAGCTTGCTTCGCTTGATGCGTTCTGTAAGGAGAAGCTGGCAGAAATCTAGTCAGGAAGAGCAAGCCGGTAATGTGAATAGGTAGAGTTTCTTTTGATAAGCAGCAGTGCTGCTATCGAAGGGAGCTCTTTTTTTTGTTAATTCAAAGCTCTTTAATTGCCGATAAATAGGTGACATGATGGTTGAAGGAGCGGACTTTTTGTATAAACGATGGTTAACGATTTCTACGATTGCTTTTATCTTATTTTCTTTGATTCCTGTATCTATTCTTATCAGTAAAGAAGCACGTCAAGAATTACAAGTGCATAACGGAGTGATGGACCTGGCGGCATGGGATCCGGAGCAGCACAGCAGAATTAAATTGGATGGTGAATGGGAGTTTTATTGGAATGAGTTGCTTCCCCCTTCCTTCTTCAGGCATGGCGCATCAGACTCTGTTTCCAGAATGATAATGGAGGTACCCTCCGATTGGACCGAGAGCCGCATTAACGATAAACCTCTACCTGCTTATGGGTATGCGACTTATCGGATGGTGCTGAGCAATGTTCCTGATGATATGGTTTTTGCCTTAAAAAAAACGAATATTCGCTTTTCAAGTGATATTTATATAAACGGAGAGAAGCTCCTGTCTGATGGGAAGCCCTCTCAGCGCAGTACAGACTATACAGCAGGCAATATCCCACAGATCGGCGGATTTTCAACCACTGGTGATGATATAGAAATTATAGTCCATGTAGCAAATTACGATTATATTAATGCTGGAATTCCCTCTTCCCTTTATTTTGGTGAGCTGAACCATATGATGAAGCATCAACAGCAGTTGACTGTTCGTGAGTTCAGTTTAATTGCGATCCTGGTTACACTTGCGGTCATATACGCCGTATGCTTCATAGCTGCATGGCTGAATGGAAAAAAGGATTATTCATTACTTCTATTTTCCTTGATATGCTTACTATTTTCTATCTATCAGGGGCTGGTAGGGGAAAGGGTCTTATTACTGTTTGGTTCAAGCTTTTCCTTTGAATGGATCTACAAAATAAAGGATATCAGCTCGATGACCTACTTTATCGTACTTGTTTTCCTCTTCAATCAGCTGCATCAGAATATTATTTCACGAAGAGCTACGAAAATAGCGATCACCGTCCTTGGTATCTTTACACTGCTCATCGTGCTTCTTCCGATCCAGAGCTATACTCTACTTCAAGTATATGTGATTGTATTTTACGAATTTCTTCTTCTGTGGATGCTGGTAAGGGCAGGAGCCCTATACGTTAAAAGTACGGCCAATCATCGGATAAATTCTATGTTGTTGTTTATGGGGATGTTAACCATAAATCTCTATTCATTAGACCTGCTCTTGTTTGCATTTTCGCTAAAAGAAGAGTTGTGGCTCGGGCAATTATACATTGTTATTTTTAATATCATTATGATATTTCTTGTAGTGCTTCGTTTTTTTACAGCATATCAGGAAATGAAAGAGATGAAGAACAAGCTGGTTAAGCTTGATAAAATCAAGGATGACTTCTTAATAAATACATCTCATGAGCTAAAAACACCGCTCGGTGCAATTGTGGGTATCACGGATTCTATCATTAAGCGTGTTGAAGGACCTCTTAACGAACAGCAAGTTCAAAATCTAACCATTGTTAAGAACAGCGGTAGAAGATTAACCATGCTGGTTAACGATTTGTTGGATTACTCCAAGATGAAGAATGGAGATATAACACTTCATAAGAAAAAGATGAATCTGAGAGCCTCTGTAGATGCGGTTATCAAATTGCAAATGTTTGTACTCGGGAACAAGCCCGTCCGTCTCATAAATAGCATTTCGGAAGCCTTCCCCGATATTTATGCTGATCCTGATCGATTACTGCAAATTCTGCACAATCTGATTGGAAATGCAATGAAGTATACAGACGTTGGTGAAGTTAAAATAAGTGCTGAGATGCATCGAAATACGGTCGTCATTCATGTTAGAGATACCGGAATTGGCATTGCTCCTGGTATGGAGCGGTTTGTATTTCAAGCTTACGAGCAGATTGAATCATCCTCCAAATACGATCGAAGCGGTATAGGCATCGGTCTGAGTATTACTAAGAAGCTCGTTGAACTGCACGGGGGCCGAATTCGAGTGGAATCTGCGATAGGAGAAGGATCTGTTTTTACCTTTACTCTACCGCAGACGGGTATAGATTCAGTGGAGTGGAATACAGCATCAAAGGAACATAATGATGAGGCTCATGAGTCATTAAACCTACAAGTTCAATATCCGTTATATCTGGAAGGTGAAATTAAAGAACCCATATTGGTCGTCGAGGACGACTTGGCGAATATGCAATCCATAATCAATGCTTTGAAGCTGAAGGGTTATTCGATTGTTGCGGTCCATAATGGACATCAGGCGCTGCAGGAACTGGATAAAAACCAAGGCTTCTATCTTGTTATTTTGGATATTGTGATGGCTGATATGAGCGGTTATGAGGTACTAACAAAAATTCGAGAAAGATATACGCTATTTGAGCTGCCAGTATTAATGCTAACAGCAAGAAATAAGGCGGAAGATATGAGAATTGCTGTAGATAACGGTGCGAACGATTACGTCGGGAAGCCATTTGAGACAGAGGAACTGCTCGCTAGGGTCAACAACCTTACCAAAATGAAAGCTGCTGTAAAACATGCGAAGGACGCAGAGATTGCTTTTTTACGTTCACAAATTAAGCCTCATTTCTTATATAACGCCTTAAACTCGATAGCTGAGCTATGTATCGTTGAGCCTTCTCAGGCGGAAGATTTGGTGCTTCATCTTTCCAGTTATTTAAGAAACAGCTTTGATTTTAAACAGCTGGATTCGTTCACTACGCTTGAGAAAGAATTAGCATTGGTTGAAGCTTATGTCCATATTGAAAGAGCAAGGTTTGGCAATCGAATTCAAGTAGAGTATGACATTGACGCGGATCCATTTATTCAAATTCCACCCCTCATCCTGCAGCCATTAGTCGAGAATGCAATCAGACATGGGTTGATGTCGAGCTCGAGTGGAGGAATTGTGAATGTGATGGTGAGGAAGCAGGAGGATCATATGATGTTCATTTCCGTATCCGACAATGGCTGTGGGATGAGTGAGAAGAAGCTCCAGGAGATTCTATCTCCTCAGACGGAGACAAAAGGTGTAGGCCTGTGGAATATAGGTCAGCGAATCAAATTGATCTACGGTATCGACTTTGAGGTTAACAGCGCGGAGGGAGTCGGGACACAAATTATGTTCCATATTCCGGCCCATCCGGATTACATGAGAAGGAGTTATTAACTAATGCTGCAAGCTGTTATTGTGGACGATGAAGAGCTCTCTATTAATCGATTAAAAAGGCTGCTGACGGATCATGAGGAAATAGAGATTTCACGTACTTATTTAAATTCTAAGGATGCCCTTCAATATATAGAAGCAAATCATGTGGACATCGTATTCTTGGATATATCCATGCCTGAATTAAATGGAATGGAGCTATCTAAGTATCTGAAGCATCACCATGAATCTATAGAGGTCGTTTTCGTAACCGGATACGATGATTATGCCGTGCAAGCCTTCGAAATCAATGCGCTTGATTATTTGTTAAAGCCAGTCACGGCACAGCGGGTAGAGATGACTTTAAACAAAATCCGGAAAACCGTTTCAACTAAGGTTCGAGAAAAGACCTTGCCTGCAGAGTCCTTAGAGCTATTCTTGAAGGTTGAAATGTTTGACGGTTTTAAAATATATCAAAGTAGTCATCAAAAAGAATGGGTTAAGATGAGAAGCCCCAAGACGGAAGAATTGTTTGCTTTTTTGCTGCACAAAAGAACAGTCAGCCGAGAAGAAATTATAGATACCTTGTGGAAAAATTTTGAGCCTGAAAAAGCGTGGAAAAATCTGAATTCCACCTTGTACTACATTCGTCAAGCTATTAATGGCTGCTACAAGGGAGCATCCGTTATCCAAGCAACTAGAAATGAGATTCGTATTGATGAAAGGTATTTGTCCTGTGACATATATGAGTTTGATCGTTTAATGAAACAGCAAAGCAATAATCGCATTTTTGAAATTGAGCAAGTAGAGTCAGCCATGAAGCTGTATACCGGAACATTTCTAAAAGGAAAAACATACGAATGGGCGAGCAGCTGGGGGTTAGAGCTTGAGCAGGACTATATAAAAATGCTTGAATACGCCGCCAAATACTATAGACAAACAGACCAAAGCGAGCGTTCTCTATACTTTTATGAGGAAATTATCAAAATAGACGCTTTTCGCGAGGATATTGGCGGAGAATTAATAAAAGTCTACTTAGAGCTGGGGAGGGAGAAGGAAGCGCTCCGTTTTTATCAGAATCTAGAAGATTTATATCGAACAGAACTAGGAACCGAACCGTTAGCCTCTATTAAAAATCTAATCAACTCCATTGTGTATTGATGCAAATAAGGACCTTAAGCGATAAGTCTATTATCCTAGGTCCTTTTTACTTGTTTATTTTTTGTTTATTGCATAAATGTATAATTTAGGAGAATTATGTCGAATTGAGTAATTAGTAATAGAGGGGAAGAAATAAATGAACCGAAAATTTGTGAAAATCGCCGTAAGTACGACACTATCAGTTGGTATTGCGGTATCGGGGACTGGTTACAGTGGGAGTGCCTTGGCCCAAGTAGCAGGCATGGGTTGGAGTACGGATGATAGAGAGACGGTGCTTCACCCGATTGTGGAGGATACTAATAGTCAGACTTTTTTCATCGCATCTCTTTTGTCTGGAAAGGTCTATAATTCTGAAACTACCGGAATTGCTGTAATGGGTACGGACAGCTCTAATGGAACATGGGAGTATTACAATACAGTTACGGGTTATTGGTACAATATTGAGAAAGTAGATGGTGGAATGGCTTATATTCTGCTGTCGAGCTCGGATCAAATTCGTTTTAAGCCAAATCCCAATTGGCATGGTAAAGCGAGTATTGACTATAAGCTGTGGGATACAACGCAAGGTTACAATTCATTTGATAAAAATATCGATACCTCTGGTACTTCTGCATTCAGTGCGGAGCAGGGTTCGACATCCATTAGTGTCACTCCGGTAAACGATGAGCCTTATCTCACGGAGGCAGATGGAGGAGAATATCTTAATCTAAATGGTAACGGAAAGTACGTTGTGCTTCCATCCAGCATCAATTCGATTTACGCCGATTCCTTCACAGTCGAAGGATATCTTAAGGTGGATCAGTTTAATACTTGGATGAGATTTTTCGAATCCTCCAATGGTCCTGGAAGTGACAATATATTTGTAGGTTTTGACAATGGAAAGATGAACTTCTCTGCTTATAACGGTTCGAATGGGCCTGCTATCGGGGCAGTAAACAATATTGCTACGACAGCGATTTTTCCGCAAAATCAATGGGTTCATGTTGCACTGGTATACAGTCAGTACGAGAAGAAAGCGTATATCTATTGGGACGGTGAACTTAAGGCTTCCGGAGCTGCAGATTTAAGCTCGATCGGAGGCAGACTTCGCCATAATCACTGGCTAGGCAAAAGTGGTTGGGGTCAAGATGGTTATTATTACGGCGGAATGAAAGATGTAAGCTTCTGGAGCAAGGCCAAGAGCAGGGAAGAAATCATTAGCGGCATGAATGCTAAATTGACCGGATGGGAGCCGGGTTTAGTTGCTCATTACAAGCTGGATCAAGGAAGTCCTCATGCCATCAGTACGCCTCCAGGAAAAGATGGAACAATAGTGAACGCAACACACAAGCAAGCCGAGGGTTTTGTTGGTGCAGTAACGACAGATATGAATCGCTCTGTAAGAAGAGCGTTTAAGGTAACGGATGTAGACGGTGATTCACTTACAGTCACAGTCTCATCGTCTAATTCTTCCATCGTTCCTAATGAGAATGTGGTTATTGAGGGCACTGGAGAAGAAAGAACGATAATCATAACGCCATTGCCTGACCAATATGGAAGAACAACGCTAACGATTGCTGTTAATGACGGAACGGTTCAAAGAAGTTATGATCTGAACGTTATTATAAACAATACGATTACAGTTACGAATGTCGTACTAAACAAGGACAGTCTTGACTTTATAGTAGGAGGGGACGCAGAGACGCTCGTGGCTTCTGTATCTCCGGAGAACGCTTCAAATAAAGATATCATGTGGACATCGGATAACCACAGTGTTGCTACAGTGGATTCTGACGGAGTTGTGACCCCGGTTGGTCCGGGAACAGCCGTCATTACGGTAACGACAGTGAACGGCTGGCATACAGATACAGCGACAGTCAATGTAGCGGACAAGCCAGGTACACCTGAGAATGTAACGGCCATTCCAGGTGATGGTGAAGCGACGGTTAACTTTACAGCGCCTGCGGACAATGGAGGAAGCCCGATTACGAATTACACGGTAATTGCACAGCCAGGAGGTATTACGGCGAGTGGTACGGGCAGTCCGATTAAAGTAACGGGCTTGGACAACGGAACAGCCTACACCTTCACCGTGGTAGCGACCAACCGTGCCGGAGACTCCTTATCTTCGATGTCATCTGCAAGTGTTACACCAATACCGCCTGCTCCAGGAGCACCAACCTTGCTTGAGCCTGCAGCTGGCAATGGCGAAGTGACCTTGACTTGGAACGGAGTAGACGAGGCAACGGGATATAAAGTGTTCATGAGTGAATCGCCGGATGCGATCGATAACGAAGTAGCTACCGTAACAGATTCAGTCTACAGTCATACCATTACAGGATTAACGAATGGTAAAGCCTATTATTTTGTACTGAAGGCAACGAATACGGGCAGTGATAGTGCTCCATCCTTACCGGTTACTGCAACACCGATGACGGTTCCTGGAGTACCGACAAATATAACAGCCACATCAGGCAATCGTCAGGCGATCATTACCTTTACTCCTCCTGTGGATGATGGAGGCAGCCCGATTACGGGTTATGAGGTTACCGTCATGCCAGGAAACCATAAGGTGTATGGAACAACTAGCCCAATTACAGTGACAGGCTTGGATAACGGGACGAGCTACACCTTTACGGTGACAGCTATTAATGACAAAGGAAGCAGTGAGCACTCGCTTGAATCGGAGCCAGTGACACCGTTAGTACCAGTTGCACCGCCAAGCGAAGACGAAACAAACATCCCAGCTCTGGCTCCAGCTCCAGTACCGGCACCAGCACCACAAAAAGAAGCCGAGATCCTGGTGAACGGCAAGGCAGAGGATATTGGAACGGTATCAACGAGCGAGCAAAATGGTCAAAGCGTAACCAAAGTAGCTTTAGATGATCAGAAACTAAAGGATAAGCTTGCAGGTGAAGATTCAAGTTCAGTCTTATCCATTACCGCTCATAAGGAATCCGATGTACTGATCGGTGAACTAACCGGGCAAACGGTCAAAAATCTGGAGAAGATGGAGACCAAGCTCGAAATCAAGACAGCAAATGCAGCATATATTCTGCCTGCAGATGCAATCCGAGTTGATGAAATTTCGAAGGGGTTTGGAGCCGCAGCACTTCAGGATATTCGAATTGAAGTGAAGGTCGCAGCGACCAATCGTGAAATGCTTAAGGTGATCGAGAATGCAGCGGTAAACGGCAGATTCACTTTGATTACACCTGCTGTTGATTTTTCCGTAAGTGCCACTTATGGTCATCAGACCATTGAAATATCTGAATTTAATCAATTTGTTACTCGGATGATCGCTATTCCGGATGGAGTAGACGTAAGCAAGATCACGACGGGCGTCATCGTTGATGCAGATGGCTCGGTACGTCACGTACCAACCAAAGTCACGCAGATTAACAGTAAGTATTATGCGCTGATTAATAGTTTGACGAGTGGTCATTCCTATTCTGTCATTTGGAATCCTACTGAATTCAGTGATGTAGAAGGTCACTGGGCACAAGCTGCTGTAAATAATATGGGATCAAGAATGGTAGTGGATGGAGTAGGAAGCTCCCTGTTCAATCCTGATCAGAACATCACCCGAGCAGAATTTGCGGCAATTGTTGTTCGCGGATTAGGACTAGGGCGTGATAATCAACCATCATCCTTTACGGATGTAGCTATGTCAGACTGGTATAACAGTGCTGTAATAACAGCAGCGGAATTTGGACTTATACAAGGTTTTGGAGACGGCACCTTCCGTCCGAATGAACATATTACTCGTGAGCAGGCGATGGTCATCATTGCGAAGGCAATGGAGCTGACGGAGCTGCATTCTACACTGCCAGCGGATACTTCTCAGCTTGATACTTTCGTGGATGCACCAGACGCGTCAAATTGGGCAAGTATGAGCATTGCAAAGAGTGTACAAGCAGGCGTAATTAATGGCAGAAGTGAGACGAAGCTTGCTCCAAAAGCCAACATGACGAGAGCTGAAGTTGCAGCGATTGTAGAGCGGCTGCTGCAGAAATCTGAACTAATTTAACTAGCTGTATGTAAAAGAGTTTCTCTTGCTTCAGGTGAGGCCTGTTGCGGAGAACTCTTTTTTTGTATAAAAGAATCAATTTCATCAATCATTAAAAAGGTAGAATTGAAAGAATATATACTCTTGATTGAAGCAGCTAAAGGTATTATGAAATTGATTCAAAAAGGAAACTTTTCACTTTATTGCAGCGTCTATAATATAAATCACATTGTGATTTAATTCTCATACTTCATATTACGAAATTCGAAGAGGAGGCATTACCGTGTCTGATCATCAGCCGATTTATGTTGAAACGTTCATTCATACAGAGATGGAATCGATTTGGAGAGCCACACAAGACCCGGCAAAGCATGAGGAATGGGACCTGCGATTTTCCAGGATTGAGTACATTCCGAAACAGGATGAAGAGGAGAAGCAGCGTTTTCGCTACGTCACAAATATCGGATTCGGGCTTCGAATAGAAGGGGAAGGTGTAACCACGCCAGGGAAGTATCAAGACCAAGAACGTATGTCGGCCCTGCAATTTTCCTCGGATCAGGCAATCTCGCTTATACAGTCCGGTGGAGGATATTGGCGGTATATACAAGAGGATCAGGGGGTCCGGTTTTTAACTCGGTACGATTACAAGACACGATTTTATTTCCTGGGAAAATGGTTTGATCGTATGATATTCAGGCCACTGATGGGCTGGGCGACAGCACTCAGCTTTGATGTTCTTAAGATTTGGCTTGAAAAAGGAATCCCTCCGAAAGTATCTTATCGGCAGCTGCTTATTCATGCGATCGTTACCTTTGGTCTGATGTTTACCTGGATTTATCATGGATTGGTCCCGAAGCTGCTCACACAGGATGCTCAGGAGCTTGCCCTGTTGAAGGGGGTCATCGGTTCGGAGGCGAATGCGGTGCTCTTGCTGCAGGTGGTGGGGATGCTTGAAATTGCTGCTGGGATCTTATGCCTCTTACTTCACAGGGAAAAGGCGCTTTATATATTCAACATTGCAGCCATGCTGCTTCTCGCTATTGGTGCAGCGATCTCAGATATATCCGTCTTCCTTGCACCGTTTAATCCAGCCACTTTAAATATGGCGGTTTGTTTGCTTGCCTGGATCGGCTGTATGACACTCGCACATCTTCCATCAGCAAAGCACTGTATCCGCAAGCAGCCATGAGAGAGGAGAACAAGCGATGGATTCCATCTATCGGACAGCATTAGGAACTGATTTTGAGAAGCTCCATCCCCGAATTCAGAAGCGGTTTGGGTTTAACAGCTCAAGCGGAATCGCTTCAATCGGGACAGGAGTTATGGATTCCGTATGGTACGGGCGAATGTACACTCTTCCTTTTCTTTATATCGGCACCTGGCGAAATATTATGTTTCCTCAGAAGGGGACGAATGTGCCGTTTACGATCGAGAATTATGCTTATCAGGATCAATTTGGACGAGAAACCGTGACTTGGATTCGAACCTACGATTTTGGTAATCAACGCCGCAGATTCGATGCCACCATGATTTACAGCTGTCAGCGGAACAGGGTTGTGGATTACTTAGGTACGCATCAGCACCTGGCAGTGGACATTGACCTGGCTGTGGATGAGGAAGGAGGCTTGAGACTCCGTTCTAGTGAGCAGCGTTTTTATGAAGGGATCATCGGATTCCGCTTTCCCATGCTGTTCTCTGGAACAGCCGATGTGAGGGAGTGGTACGATGATTCAATGGATAAATATCGGATTGATGTGAAGGTTACAAATGATACCTGGGGTCCGTTATTCGGATACAGTGGAAGCTTCGATACTGCCTATATCCCTGTGCTCGAAGACCACATTCCTTCCCATGTGAAGCCAGTTCGTGAGGAAAAGCGGGAATAGCGAATCTCCAAGCAAAAGGATGCGTGAATTCAGCGCATTCTTTTTTTACGGAGAACCTAGAAATACGGTATCGGTTAGTCATGTATACAAATGGTTGATCGGCTAGCAGAAACAATCCGAACTACACCGAATAGCGAAATTAGAGTGTTTATTCACAGATACAAAATAATGGAATTGCAGGAAAGCCCGCCTGGAGCCCATAGTGAAAATGGAGGATGAAACGAGAGGAGAAGGGTGATGGCACGAATCCTGTTTAACCATGTGTACAAAAGATATGGCAAAGATCAGCAGCCCGTCGTACAGGATTTTCATCTGGAAGTAGCGGACAGAGAATTCATCGTGTTTGTTGGACCATCAGGATGCGGCAAATCGACGACGCTTCGGATGCTTGCCGGGCTGGAGGAAATCTCGGAGGGCGAGATCTGGATCGATGACGAAATGGTGAATCAGCTGCCGCCAAAAGACAGAGACATCTCCATGGTGTTCCAGAACTATGCACTGTATCCGAACATGTCTGTATATGAGAATATCGCGTTTGGACTGAGGCTTCGCAAAATGCCAAAGCATGATATTGATTTGGCAGTGAAGAGGGCAGCGAGAATTCTCGAGATAGAATCGTATCTTGACCGCAAGCCGAAGGAGCTGTCCGGCGGGCAGCGCCAGCGTGTAGCCCTTGGCCGGTCAATCGTGCGCAATCCGCAGGTGTTCCTCATGGATGAGCCGTTGTCCAATCTGGATGCCAAGCTCAGAGTTCATATGCGGACAGAAATTATCAAGCTTCATAAACAGCTCGGAGTGACAACTATATATGTAACCCATGATCAGACAGAAGCGATGACGATGGGCAGCCGAATTATTGTACTGAAGGACGGCATTATCCAGCAGGTGGATTCACCGGAGCTGATATACAATGATCCGCAGAATATGTTCGTTGCAGGATTTATCGGTTCGCCACAGATGAATTTTATAGAAGGAAAAATTGTAGAAGCGGACAATCAGCTCGAATTTCAGACGCGAAGGCATCGTCTCGTGATTCCCGAGAGCACTGCTGTTCCCTTGAGGAAGCGAAACCGGGTCGATAAGTACGTGATCCTCGGGATCAGGCCGGAGAATATAAGCATAGAACCCATCATGTTCGAGACCTTTCCAAATGCTGTTTTCCAAGGTACCCATCAGTTCAGTGAACTCATGGGTGCCGATCGCTACTTATATGTCGATATTGGAACTGACAAGGATCTGATTGCCAGGGTGAACCCGAGAGAGCATGTGGAAGAGCTGACAGAGATGCGGCTGGCGATGGATATGAACAAGGCATTATTTTTCGATAAAACGACGGGCGAAAGGTTCAGCTGATATACAGGAAAAGAGAGGTGCAATATGAAGCATATCCGCTATATTTTCCTTATTCTTCTGCTTGGAGTCATGCTGTTTGCGGGCACCTTTCCGTACGCAAGCTCTTCTGTCACTCGGCCTGCCTCTGCTGCGGATGCCTTGCAAGGTTCGGAGGAAGAGGGAGATCCTCCTGTCAATTCCACAATTGAAAGCGCATTCGAACCCTATTATGTGGACGTTGCTCGTACATGGGAGGAAGAAGGAGCTCGGCCTGCTCGTGAGTCCATTCTTGTACCCGGCACACGTCTCTCAGGCCAATCCGAAGGGGCTAGTGTAACTACAGGCTCTTACGCTGGCAAGGAGGAGGTGCTGATCTGGAACAATAACCGGACAGAATGGATCGAGTATGAGATTGAAGTTCCTGCCGAAGGAATGTATGAAATGGTGCTGTCTTATCACGCCTTGATTGATGAGGACGCTGTTTATCAGAGCTACCGGCCGACAACGATGGCTGTATCCTTTGACGGTGAATATGTGTTCAATGAGGCAAGGGCGATTGAGTTTGCAAGAATGTTCAGGGATGAGCTCCCTTTCAAGAAGGATGAGAAGGGAAATCATATCAGACCAAGACCAATTGAACAGAATCAGTGGATGAGACAGTCATTTCAGGATGCGGAGGGTACCAGTTCTCTGCCGCTGAAGTGGAAGCTGACCGAAGGCAAACACACGCTGCGTCTTCAATCCTTTGCGCCTATCGTTATCGATCAGATTGAGCTTGTCCCGCCGACAACCATACCTTCTTATGAGGAGTTCCAGACGACCCTGCCGGAGAACAACGGGAATGCGAGCGGAAGCGAGGTCATCGTCATCGAGGCCGAGCATATGCAGGCCAAAAATGATGTAGCCATTCAAGTGATGACAGATCAGGACCCGCTTATGTCACCGGATGCCGACAATAAGCTGATTTTTAATGCGATTGGCGGAACACGCTGGCAGAATGGCGGCGGCGCAATAACCTGGAGCTTCACGGTACCGGACAGTGGACGGTATAACCTCGGGATCAGAGCCTATCAAGGCTACCAATCGAGCAAAAAGGTGTATCGCAAGATCATGATTGACGGGAAGGTGCCCTTCGAAGAACTGCTGGCGTACCCGATCTCTTATTCTACAAGCTGGCAGGGGCTCGTGATTGGTCAATCAGTGGAAGAGCCTTACGAAATATACCTTGAAAAAGGGGAGCATACCCTCACTCTGGCTGCTACCTATGCTCCTTACAGCCCGGTGCTTAATGAGCAGGAACAAGTACTCGCACGGATTAGGGACTTATCGGAAAATATCAACACGATTACCGGAGGAGTAGAAGATACAGCTCGAACGTGGAGGATCAAAGAGAATTTTCCGGAGCTCATTACAAGGACAGAGGAGATTAAACAGCGCCTGGAACGTATGGAGACCATGCTGCTTGAAGTGAATGGCGAAGCCGATGCAAATTTACAATCCTTGGCTACAGCCATAACCGATATAGAGGATATTCTTCGTTATCCAAATGACCTACCTTACAAGCTGGAGGATCTCAGCCTCATATCTTCCCGGGTTGCCTCCATCACATCGAGCCTTACGGCTGCACCCATGGCACTCGACAAGTTATATATTGCGCCGGCAGGCACAGCGTTTCCGAGAATGGAAGCGAATTGGGGAGAGAAGACGTTAAGAAATGTCTCTTCATTCTTTCATTCCTTTAGTTCAGACAACAGGCTGTCGTCCAGTGAGGAAGAGGTGCTGAATATATGGGTCAACTATGGTCGTGACTATGTCAATCTGATACAGGAGATGGCGGATCAATATTTTACTCCGGAGACCGGCATTGAAGTTCAAGTGGATCTTCTTCCAGATGAAAATCTACTGGTGATGGCGAATGCGGCCGGTAAATCTCCGGATATTGCGCTGGGGATGACGGAAGGAAGGCCGATCGAATTGGCCATTCGCGGGGCAGTAGAGGACTTGTCGGATTATCCGGGGTTTGATGACTTATTCGAGCAGTACTCACCGGGCTCTACACTGCCCTACTATTTTGCTGACGGCTATTATGCACTCCCCGAAACCCAGCGGTTTCAGGTGCTCTATTATCGCAAGGATATTCTACAGAAGCTGGGGCTTGGCGTGCCCGATACATGGGAAGAAGTGATCGAGATGCTGCCAACCTTGCAGCAAAATGGATATAACTTTCACATTCCGTATAACGATTATATGACCTTCCTATATCAGTATGGTGCTGAGTTTTATACGGCGGATGGAATGAAGACAGCACTTGATTCACCGGAGGCGTTTACCGGCTTCAAGCTCATGACCGACCTGTTTACCGTCTATGGTATTGAGCAGCAAGTCCCAAGCTTCTACCAGCATTTCCGCGATGGAGATATGCCGATCGGGATCGCTGATTTCAACTTTTATTTGCAGATGCGTGTAGCGGCACCGGAGCTGGATGGCTGGTGGGGAATGGCGCCGCTGCCGGGAACAGAGAGTGAGCATGGAGAAGTAGAGCGCTGGACAGGTGGTAATCAGACCGCGGCAGCGATCTTCTCAAACAGCCATCTTAAAGAGGAAGCCTGGCAGTTTCTACAGTGGTGGCTGTCGAGTGAGACGCAGCAGCGATTCGGGAATGATCTGGAAGGATTCTACGGAGTAGCGTTTCGCTGGAATACAGCGAATCTTGAAGCCTTTACAGGACTGCCTTGGAACGAGGAGGAGCTTGCGGTCATGCTGGAGCAGTGGCGCTGGTACAAGGATATGGCTAACATACCAGGCTCCTATTTTATCCCGCGTGAAGTCATGAATGCTTGGAACCGAACCGTGCTGAGCGGACAAAATTACCGCGATGCGCTTGAAGAGGGCATTCTCGGCATGGATCGTGAGATTTGGCGTAAAGCACGGGAATTTGATTATATCGATGAGCAAGGCAGCATTGTCGATACTTACGATCCACCGCAGGTGACAGAGCCTTGGAAGGGAGTGGATAGGTATGTCAACCCATGAGGCAGAGCTCTCTAAGTCAGTAACACCGCCAGCGAAACAGCAAAAAACCAGCCGCAAGCGTATTGCAGGGCTTTTCAGAGAGATATGGAAATATCGGCTTTCTTACCTATTCATTTCTCCCTTTGTCATTGCCTTTATACTCTTTATTCTGCTGCCTGTGCTGGCTGCGTTTGGGCTTAGCTTCACAGATTTCAACACCATCCAATTCCCGAAGTTTATCGGCTGGGATAACTACGAATATATTTTTTCACAGGATACCTTATTTCTGAAGCACGCATTTCCGAACACGATCAAATTTGCGGTGCTGGTCGGACCAGGCGGCTTGATTCTATCCTTTATTCTCGCCTGGCTGATCGCTCAGATTCCAGACAAGATTCGGCTGTGGTTCGTGCTGGCGATCTATGCTCCCTCGTTAACCGGAGGCGTGGTGATGCAGATCATATGGCAGCCGCTGCTGTCCGGAGATCGCATCGGCTACTTGAACAGCTTCTTACTTAAGCTCGGCATCATTGATGAACCGCAGCTATGGGTGCTTGATCCGGCCTACCTGATGAATTCCATGATTATCGTCACCTTGTGGTCCAGTATGGGCGTAGGCTTCCTCGCGATGCTGGCCGGGATTCTGAACGTCGATGAGACGCTCTATGAGGCCGGGCGGCTTGACGGAATCAAGAGCAGATTGCAGGAAATCTGGTATATTACGATTCCTTACATGCGGCCGCAAATGCTGTTTGCTTCCGTCATGGCGATTGTATCTGCGTTCAAGGCGGGGGCCATTGGTGAACAGCTGTCGCAGACCAAGCCGACGCCTGAATATGCAGGGCATACCCTCGTCAATCACATTGATGATTATGGGCTGGTCCGGTTTGAGATGGGCTATGCAGCAGCCCTGTCCGTTGTTCTGCTCATTACAATCTATATATTCAACAGGCTCAGCTGGAGATTGTTTGGTACGAAGGGGGAATGAATATGGACCATGCCGCAAAGGATGGATCTCAGAATTCAGCTAAACGGCCTGTCATGAACCGCAAATCCTGGCTTCGGCGTATGGACAGGACGCAGCTGATCTTGACGCTTCTGCTCGGTATATTCGCTGTGTTGATGCTGGTACCGATTATTTACATCATAAACCATGCGCTTAAGCCGTACTCGGAGCTGTTTATTTTCCCTCCGAATATTTTTGTCCGGCAGCCGACCTTGAGTAACTTTACCGAGCTGTTCGTGATGACCCGGGATGCCGTCATTCCTGCTTCGCGATATTTGTTTAACAGCATCGTTGTGGGTGTCATCGGAACAGGCAGCGTCGTTATTGTAAGCGCTCTCTGCGCTTATCCGCTCTCAAAGCACAAATTTCCGGGCCACAAGCTGTTGTTCTCCATTATCGTTGTGTCCCTGATGTTTGTGCAGGAGGCCATTAATATTCCCAGATATGTGGTTGTCGCAAATCTCGGTATTATGAATACGTATTGGGCACACATTCTGCCTCATATTGCGAGCACCGTAGGTGTTTTTCTGATGAAGCAGTTTATGGATCAGGTTCCGAATGAACTGATTGAAGCAGGTAAAATGGACGGCGCAAGGGAGTTCACAATCTTCGCAAGGATCATTATTCCGATTACACTTCCAGCCTGTGCCACCGTTGCCATCCTCTCCTTCCAGTCCATCTGGAGTGATGTATCTACATCAACGCTGTTCATGCAGGACGATGCGATGAAGACATTTCCGTTCTTTCTGTCGACGCTTACCCAGAACCTTGCCAACTCGGTTGCCAGACAGACGGCAGCGGCAGCAGCTGCACTCATCATGTTCTTGCCTACACTGATTATGTTTCTATTTTTCCAGCGCAAGGTGATTGCCACGATGTCGCACTCCGGCATCAAGTAGCGAAGGAAAGGAGGATCGGTATGAAGTTTAACTGTGGACTACGTGTATGGCTGTCTGTCGTTACTGTGGCACTGATTCTGGCTGCGATGCAGCTTCCGCATACAGCATGGGCCGACGTAACCTATGGAACTTTTACAAAAGACAGCTATGGACATCAGATGGATACCCAGCCGGCATACACCCCTTTCAAAATGATAGGCAAGGATCTCGCGGCACCCGATCCAGACCATCCGGGACAATACGTGGCTTCACCGATGCAGAAGCCTTCGGATGTCTATATCAGTGCGTCTGATGAAATTTATGTGGCAGATACGGGTAACAATCGGATCGTGAAATTTGATAAAGACGGAAATTTTCAAAGGTATTATGAGCTGGCAGAGAATCCGCTGAATGCGCCTCAAGGTGTATTTGTAGATGACAAGGGGGATCTTCTCATCGCGGATACGGGCAATAAACGCGTTGTTCGATTGTCATCTTCAGGCGAGCTGCTGAAGGAATATAAGCGTCCTGAATCCGGCAATGTACCGGAGGAGCTGAAATTTGATCCCATCAAGGTGGCAGCAGACAAGCGAGGATACATTTATATTGTCACGATGGGCGGCTATTACGGGCTGGTGCAGCTTCACCCGGATGGGGAATTTCAAAGATTTTATGGAGCCAATTCAGCTCCTTTTTCCTTCATAGATTCCTTAAAAAGAGCTCTTTACACACGGGAAATGTATGAAAATGAAACAAGCAAAATTCCTCCAGCTGTGAACAATCTTGCGATTGATGACGGAGGGTTCATCTATACCGTAACGAACGGTGCTGCGGTTGAAGCCGAGCAGATTAAGAAGCTGAATTTTCAGGGTGAGAATATTCTTGCCCAGTACAATAAATTCGGGACAGCGAAGCAGAGCTTCGGGGAGTATAACTGGTATGACATACGTTATGTTGGCGGTATTACAACCCCTCCCCAGCTTGTCGATGTGGCAGTCGATCCGGAGGGGAATTTTACAGTCATTGATTCCTATTACACCTATTTGAGCCAGTATGATGCGAATGGGAATCTGCTCTTTTACTTCGGCGGACCTTCATCCGCTGCTTCTTCCCAGCTTGGATTAATTAAGACTCCTGTGGCGATTGATATGAATTCCAAAGGTGAAATATATGTGCTCGACAGTCAGGAAAGCATGCTGCAAGCCTATCGTCTGTCAGAGTTCGGGGCAATGGTGCATGAGGCAAACCGCTTAACCCAGGAGGGCAGATATCTGGATAGTGAAGAGCCCTGGAAGGAAGTCCTGCGTCTGAATGAACAGTATTTGCCGGCCATTCTAGGTTTGGCTCAGGTGGCGTACAAGAAGGGTGACTACGAGGAGGCCGCGAGGCTGTTCAAAGCCGCGGGTAACGACACAGGGTATTCAGAGTCCTTCTGGCAGATCCGGCTGCAGTGGTTCCATGCCCGATTCTCCTTCTTTGCTACGCTGCTCGTCGTTGCAGCGGTTCTCATGTTCCTTGTCAATCGACTGGCTAGAGGAAGAACACCTCGGATGATCGAAGGCTTCTCAGACCGAATGGCTACCAGGTATGTGCTGTTCTCACAACTAAAACAGGCTTTTGTCATTCTAAGACATCCCATCGACGGGTTTACGGCTTTGAGGTTTGAGAATAAAGGCGGGTATGTAAGTGCGTGTATTCTGCTGGTACTGACGGGCGGTGCGCTCCTATTGTCTGAACAGATGACGAGCTTTGCGTTTAATCCGGTTCCGCCGTCTTCGATTACAGTAACCTCGGTGCTGCTTCCGTTCCTGGGGCTGTGGTGCGGCTGGGTAGTAAGCAATTATCTGATCAGCTCCATCTACAGGGGAGAAGGGCGCTTCAAGGATGTATTTGTCGGCAGTGCCTATGCACTCACCCCATTTATTCTCATTGGTGTACCGCTGGCTGCCTTATCCAATGTCATGACACACGCAGAAGGTGCAATCTACGATTATCTTCGGCTGGGTATGTACGTCTGGCTCGTATTTCTGTTCATCTGGATGGTACAGTCCTTGCATAATTACACCGTAGGGGAAACCTTGCTGAATATAATGATGAGCCTATTTGCGCTAATTGTGCTTGCAGTCTTGATCTTTCTTGTCATTGGTCTTACGAACGAGCTGCTTATATTTGTTCACGAAGTCTATCAGGAGGTGCTGTTAAGATGAGGCTAGCCAAATACAGAAAAGCCGTGCTCTTCATTCTTCTCGCCTTCGTTATCATCTTGGGAGCCAGCAGGCTTGAAGTGAAATTCAGAGGAGAACACATGGTCCCGGCAGCTCAGCAAGGGACATCTGGTGGTGCGGAGCAGCAAGAGGCTTCCCTCCCGGTAGAGGCTGACTTTAGAGCAGCGGCCGAAACCGAGTCATTGATTCTGAAGCTGGATGAGTCGACAGGACACTTCATCATTGAGGATAAACGCAGCGGCAGCATTTGGAGATCCTATCCGGATCCGCAAGACTTTGAGCATGAGACGATCGGCGGGATCTGGAAGACACATCTGGTCTCGCCTCTTATGTTCCAATACACCGATTTCACCGTGTATAACACGCAGCCCCGCGAGAGTAATTTCATGACCTTAGGCGGTACAATTGAAGACATCAAGGAAATCGACGGTGGCATTCAGTGGACTTATGATATGCCCGCGCTGGAATTGAGCGTGCCTGTGCAAATTCGGATACAGGATGATTACGCCGAGACCAAGATCGTGGATCAAGGCTTGAAGGAAGGCAAGTACAGCTTGATCTGGCTGAGGCTGTTCCCATTCATGGCTGCTGAGCACTCCACCGATCGGGAAGGTTATCTGTTCGTTCCGGATGGATCGGGCACCCTGATCGCTTATGATGATCACAGACTGAATACAAACCTTGGCTATCAGGAAAGTGTATACGGCAAAGATCCTTCTTTTATGAGCCGGCTTGGCTTCAGTTCCCGATATCCAGCCCAGATGCCTGTATTCGGGATTCATTCGGGAGGCAAGGGACTGCTTGCTGTAATTGAAGATGGAGCCGAGTACAGCGATATTTTTGCCGCACCTTCCGGCATGCTGAGCAGCTATAACTGGATTACGGCGCAGCAGACCTATCGAGCCACGTTTGAGCAGATTACGAACCGGAGTAAAGGAACGAGCTTTACGACCTACAACAAGGATGAGCGTTTCGGCACCGATCGGACTGTACGATACTATTTCTTAAACAGTGGCAAGTCCGATTATGTAGGTATGGCGGAGCGATACCGCAAGTACTTGATGGAAGAGAAAGGGCTTCAGAAACAGAGTGAATCCTCATCCGGTGATATCCCGCTTCATCTTACAATTCTTGGCGGCGATTCGGAAGATGGGATGCTCGGCAGCCGTTATATTGAGGCGACGACAACGGAACAGGCTGCACATATTTTGTCCGATCTCTGGAACCGGGGAATCGGTCCGATGTCCGTCACTTATTTGGGCTGGCAGAAAGGCGGTTATGCACAGTATGGCGGATATTTGGGCGTCGAACAGGCACTGGGCGGAGAGCAGGGGATGAAGGATTTTATCCAGCACGCCCACTCGCTGGGTATCCCGGTCATGCTGGGAGTCAATTATGAGTTCAATAATACCGGCAACGGCGGATTTCGTGAGCAGTATCATGCGGTTAGAAACATGGCAGGGACGATGCAGGAAGCCCGACTCCGCGGTGATGAGGTCTATTTGGCCAGCAGCCGTTTTATTCAAAAGGTTCTTCATAAGGAGCTGGGCTCTTATGCTGAGCTTGGAGCAGATGGGCTGTCTCTTCTCGTCACAGGCAGTCGACTAGCCAGTGACTACAACACGAGGGTGGGAGCCACCCGTACGGAAGCCATTTCTATACAGCAGCAGCTCCTTCAGCAAGTGAAGGACACACTGGGGAATGTATGGATTGAAAGTCCGAATTTCTATATGTTGAGCGGTGCCGATCACGTCAATGCGCTTCCAGACGATTATTCCTATGATCTGTTCTCCCAGGAGGCCGTTCCTTTTGCACAAATCGCGCTGCATGGACTGATTACCTATACGTCAGGATATGAGAATGACAGGCAGCAATATAAGCACGATTTTTTGCGGGATATGGAATACGGTGCGCTTCCTTCATTTTTATTCACAGCAGTGCCGGCCGAAAGATTAAGTGAAGCTCACGGTCTCCAGCTCAAGAGCTCCCATTATGCAAGCTGGGCGGATTCCGCCGCTTCGGAGTACAGGAGGTATAATGACGCGCTCTCAGGTGTTCAGCATCAGTTTATTGTTGACCACCGCGAGCTGGCTGAAGGTGTAAAGGCAACCACTTATGAAGACGGAACGATGATTATCGTCAATTACACGGAATCGGCATTTGTATATAACGGTGAGGAGGTTGCCGGGCTGGATTTCAAGGTGTTGAAGGGGGATGGAGTGTAGATGAAACGCAAGAAACGGCGTCTTAGTGCAAGAGCTCATCGAAAGCTGTGGGGCTCCATCTTCATATCCAACTGGGTCATCGGTTTCTTGATCTTTATGGCTTTTCCGCTTGTGTATTCTCTGTACATGAGTTTTCATCATTTGGAGATTCTAGCAAGCGGACTCAAGGTGGAGTACAGGGGACTAGCACATTACAAGACGATATTGTTCGAGAACGGCAGATATTTGTACGAAGGGCTGATTCCATTTCTGCGGGAAGCACTGCTCATGATTCCGGTTATTGTCATCTTTGCCCTGCTGATCGCGATTATGCTTAATCAGAAATTTGCGGGGCGCACCGCATTTCGCGTAATCTTCTTTCTTCCTGTCATCTTTACGACCGGGCAGGTGATTGAAGAATTCATGGCGCAGGGCGAGGGAGATATCGAATTCTTATCCAGATACAATATTTCTTCCTTCGTGACGGAGCTGCTTCCGGGCAGCTGGGCTGCACCGATCATTTCGGTGCTGGGATCTTTTGTACTCGTGCTGTGGTATTCCGGAGTTCAAATCTTGATCTTTCTTGCGGGTAGACAAACGATCTCGCACTCGATCTACGAGGCAGCCCGGATGGATGGAGCAACTCCTTGGGAGACGTTCTGGAAAATAACGCTGCCAGAGATGGTCCCCTTCATCCTGTTAAATACCATTTACACGGTGGTCGATTTGTTTACTTTTCCGACGAATCCTGTGATCGACATGGTCAATACAGCAGATTATGGTCTATCGAGTGCTCTAGCTTGGATCTATTTCAGCATCATTCTCGTTTTTTTGGGTATTATTTTCTTCCTGTTCTCGAGAATTTCACGCAGGACCCATGCTTACCGCTAAAGGAGGTTTACCATGGCCAAACCGGTCTTTGCCAAGAACCGAACGAAGAGCCTGCCGCTGACCGCCCGCCGCCTTGTGAAGACCAAGCTTATCGGGCTTGAGGCAGACAAAGGACTTATTTTCAAGTGCTTCCTGTATGTCATCCTCATTGATACGGCTTATATCTATTTGAATCCGATTATCTATATGATCACGAGCATGATTAAGGATGCTGTGGATTTGATGGATCCGGCCGTGACCTGGGTGCCTCGGGTGATTTATTTTGGGATGCTTCAGGATGCATGGGAGATGCTGCAGTATCCCAAAGCACTCACCATCAGTTTATCCCTCTCTACGGGCATTGCCGTATTTCAGACCTTCTCCTGCGCAATTGCAGGTTATGCGTTTGCCAGGCTTGATATCCCTTTGAAGAACTTCTGGTTCTTTTGTTTGCTGCTTACCTTCATTGTACCACCGCAGCTGACTGTACTGCCGAAGCTGATTGCCGCTTCACACCTGGGTCTGCTTGAGTCTTATGTTCCACTCGTGCTGCCGGCGTTATTTGGCCAAGGAGTCAAGGGAGCGCTGTTCGTCATTATTTATAGGCAGTTCTTCGCCAAACAGCCGAAGGAGCTGGAAGAGGCAGCAATGATGGATGGAGCCAATCCTTTAAAAGTGTTCTTCCGAGTGATGCTGCCGCTGGCAAGGCCCGCCATTGTCGTCGTATTTCTGTTCTCCTTCGTTTGGAACTGGAATGACTTTTACACACCGAGCATTTTCCTGCACGGCATGGAGAATCAGCCTCTATCTGTCGGTGTAGCGAGCATAACGAATGAGATTAACATGCGAGCCGAGGAGATCGGTCCGTCCATCTATGATGAGCCGATGAAGATGGCTGCTTCGTTCCTGATGATTATGCCTCCGCTCATTCTGTATATCTTTGCGCAAAGATGGTTTGTAGAGGGAGTTGACCGCACAGGTCTCGTAGAGTAAGAAGGATGATGCTCACAATTTCAAATGGGGAAGGAGATACGATATTACCATGGTTACGAATCTGGACAGTCAAAAGGGACTGCAAACGATCCAAGGTTTAAGATCGCAATTTCTGCAACCTGATGGAGTATTTACCGCCATGCCTTTCTGGTTCTGGAATGGAAGGCTGGAGCGGGAGGAGCTGCTCCGGCAGCTCCGTGATTTTCGTGATAAAGGAGTCGAAGGCTTTGTTCTTCACCCGCGTATGGGTATACCAGATACGATTGGTTATTTATCCGATGAATTCATGACGCTCGTCGAAGCTGTGGTAGATGAAGCAGCGAGCATGAATATGCGTGTCATCCTGTATGATGAAGGAATGTATCCATCAGGCAGTGCCAATGGTGAGATTGTACGTCGTAATCCGGAATTCGCAAGCCGCGGGCTTGTTATGATAGAACAGCCAATGAAGAATACACCCGAATGGAGCATTCCGCTGGAGGAAGGAGACCGTATTGTATCGGTGCAGGCGATTCGCCGGACGGGGACTGATCTGGAAGGGATTGAAGCCAGTAAGACACAGATCATTGAAATGGCAGAGGAGTTTGGCGGCACCGTGAGCTTCGCTCCGCCGGATGAAGGGGAATGGTCATATGCCGCTTTTATCGACCGGTTAAGCTTAGGGACGATTCGCGGCATTCATTACGGACAGGACGATGGAGAGCCGGGGGCACCCCGTGCAGCCGATCTGCTGAATCCGGCAGCCATACAGCTATTCATTGAGCTTACGCATGAGCGGTATTATGAGCGGATCGGCCGCCACTTCGGCAGCAGCATCATCGCCATGTTCACAGATGAGCCGGATTTGCTCGGAAGAAAACACCGTAAGGGTATGCTGCCTTGGACGGCGGGATTCCTGGAGGAGTTCATCCGCAGTGGGAATCGTGAGGAAGAGCTTGCTCTCCTATGGCTTGAGAGCGGTGACCATACAGCTGACGTTCGGAGACGCTACCGCAAGGCGGTAAGACACAGAATGGAGCAGAGCTTCTATAAGCCGCTTCATGATTGGTGTGAGGCACATGGCATTGCGCTGACAGGACACCCTGCGGCGAGTGATGACATGGGGCTGCTACGCTATTTTCACATTCCCGGTCAAGATATTGTTTGGCGCTGGCTTGCTCCAGAAGGTGATCTTGGTATTACTGGCAAGCACAGCACGATGGGCAAATGCTCGGCCGATTCGGCGCGGCACCGGAACAAATCGAGGAATTTGAACGAGTGCTTTGGTGTATGCGGCAAGGGTAACAGCTGGGCTCTAACAGCAGATGATATGAAATGGTATTTGGACTGGCTCTTCGTCCGGGGCGTGAATCTGATATGTCCACATGCTTTCTATTACTCGATCGATGGAGAGCGGCTTCATGAACGGGCTCCCGATGTAGGGCCGAACAACATCTGGTGGCCGGAGTATAGCCGCTTCTCGCAGTATATCAAACGCATGAGCTGGATGATGACAGAGAGCATCAATCAGCCGGAAGTGTGTATTCTGTGCCGTGCGGATCACTTGTCCTGGGAACTGGCTAGACCGCTGTATGAAGGTCAAATGGAGTTCAATTATTTGGAGGAGGAGCTGCTTCAAGAAGAAGCTGTTCTTAAGGACGGAATGATAACTATAGCAAATCAGCGGTACCGTATTGTTCTGCTGGAGGATGTAGAGCAGTTTGAACCGAACACACGGGAGAAGCTTAAGGAATTTGTCCGGCATGGAGGAATCGTTGTGGAGCACAATCGAGTAACTGCATCGCCTGTAAGCTGTGCTGAACCGGGCTGGGAGATTCTTCATACCATCAAAGCAGCTGCAGATCGGGTGGATCAATTGCTCCCCTATCGAGCCGAATTCAAACCTGTAAGTCCTGGACTGAGAATCAGTCATGTCATAAAGGACAATATTCATCTGTATGTGCTTGTGAACGAAGGCGAAACAGCAATCAAGGGTACTTTATTCGTTAACGGTGAGGGTAAACCTGAATTATGGGATGCCTGGAGCGGTACCATTACTCCTGCACAGGCTGAAGTGAGGGATGGCGGAATGGATATCGCCCTAACCATCGAACGCAGGCAGTGCCTGGTACTCGCGCTGGACCCAGATGCCTCTTCAAATATAGACCCTGTCAGCACCAAGCTTGAGGCAGTTGCCCAGGACTTGAACGAGGGCTGGCAAGTCGATGGAGCAGAAGGAGCAATCTCGCTGATCTCATGGACCGAATGGGAAGGAAGAGCACATTTCTCAGGTACGGTGACGTATACTAGAGAGCTTGAATGGAAGCCATCGGCTTCCTATGCAGATGTTATTTTGGATCTAGGGGAAGTCCACGAGATGGCCAAGGTGTTCCTGAACGGGCAGCTTATAGAGACGAAGCTGTGGTCTCCGTACCGCTGTTCACTATCGGATCATTTATTAACAGGCAAAAATGTGCTGCAGGTCGAGGTAACAAATACACTGGCAAATCGTTATGATCAGGTATCATTACCTTCTGGAATCCTAGGTCCAGTAACGTTGACTACCTATACTGAAGTTTAGCTTTACTATCGGAAATATCCTTGCTGGAAAATGAGGGGTTACATATTGGCCTTGACCTTATAGGTTAAGGTTTTTTTATCATCTTGTGCTCAAAAGTATGCTTCCAAGCAGGGCTTCATTGGACATATGAATGTGTTGCCTTTTACTGCATATTTATGTAAATTAATAATGTATTCGCTTTAATTTCCATATTAAGGAGGAGGGAAATGAGGAAATATCCGAGCTCTAAAGGAAAGTATTATCGTAAAACGCTGCTTGTCATTCTGTTTGCCGCAAGTATTCCCGGTCTCCTCGCGAGTCTCGGTATTTACTGGTTTGCGGCAGGGGCCATCAAGGACGATATGACAGAGCTGCACCGTAAGCAAATGGAGGAGCGGGCTGCCGGCATGGATGATCTGCTGGGATATTTGGAGCAGAGCATAGCTAGCTGGTCTTTGGAATCAAGCTTCGGTGAAGATTTGAAGAACATGGATTTTTCTCTTCCCGCAAACAGCAATGAGATGCGGAATATTAGTCAGGTGCTTCATATCATCCATGGATCACATCCTTTAATTTCGCAAGTTCAATTATATATCCAGCATGAGAAAGAGCCCTATTTGTTTAATCCTCAGCTTACATACCTGCATGAGCCTAAACTGCAGCATGAATATGAGAACTTATTAACCCGACCTGAGCGATTTATGTGGAGCACACAGCCTACCGTACTTCGGGGGGCATCTCAGGAGGGGCCTGCCAAGAAGGAGCCGGTCATTATGCTGTCCCACAAAATAATTGGAGCAGACGGAGGTTCATTTGGCGTGCTCATGGTGACACTTGTACCGGAGAAGCTGCTCGATCAGCTGATGGCACTGACTCCTTATAATGAGGGCAGCGTGTTTCTGCTGGATGAAAATATGAAGCCGATGGTGTCCAGCAATGATGGAGTTGAGGCAGAGGTATTCGAGCGCAGTCTGCGGGAGGATATTTTAAAGACGGGACAGCCAAGTGGGAGCAGTATAAAGGAATGGAGAGGTGTCACCTATTCGGTGTCCTATAATACGTTTGATCGTCTCGGTGAGCAGTGGACATATGTTGCCGCAGCGCCAATGTCAGTGATTACATCTTCAGTGGAGCTCATTTCCACCATTATTTTTACAATCAGCCTGCCGATGCTGCTTGCAGCTCTGTTTCTTTCCTGGATTGCTTCACGCCATATATACTCTCCTGTCGAGCAATTTGTCACGCTGCTTAGAGGTAACAGGCAGCTGGAGAGCCCTGGCTATGCTATTGATGAATTCAAGCTGTTCGAGCAGGAATGGCAGGAAATTTCGCTAGAGAGCAAAGCGCTTCAGCTTCGACTTGAGGAGGAGCTGCCCCGAATCAAGGAGAGCTTTTTGCTTCAGCTCGTACAAGGGCATCTGCAAGCCTATTCTGAGAAGGATATTCGGGAGCGGATGAAGCATTATGGATGGAATGTGTCTGACCGCAAATTCACATTCATTATCGTGCAGCTGACTGGTCAGTCAGGCACCCCTTCTCGATTTGATATCGGCGAAGAAGGGCTGGCTGCCTTTGCTGCAGCAAACATTATTGAAGATACAGCTAGAGATCACTTGCCTCAGTATAGTGTTCTAAGTTTTCATAATCTGATGATCGGTGTGCTTGTAATTCAACCTCTAGAAGAGGTCCAACAGAATGGACTGCAGAGCTTTGCCGAAGCGCTGACAGCTGCTGTGAGTGGAACACTTAGACTTGCGGTTACAGTGACAATCAGTCAACCGACAACGCTTGTGCGATCACTTCCGAATCTATTCATTGAGGTGAATCAGGCCGCTACTTTACGGCTGTTCAGAGATGAGAATCAGATTATTGATATGAACCAGGAGTATGTTCAGTGGGATGAACATGCCGAATCAGGGAAGAACACCAATTATCCATTTGCACTGGACCGTGAAATGACGGAGGCGATGCGTATGGGTGAACAAGAGAAGATGGAGCTCTTGGTTGATGAGTTTCTGGGAGAAGTATCGGCAGGACATGAGAAGGAATACTGGGTTCAACAATGTGTTCTTCAGCTGTATGGCAGCATGCAGTATGTCATCCTGCAGACAGGAATACAGCCTCACCAATTGTTCAAAGGAAAGAACATGTATGAGCAGCTGTCCATAATTCGGGAGCCGCGCATGCTCTCGCAGTGGTTGAAGGCGTGCGTCATTCATCCGTATATGGAGCACCTCAAGAAACGGACGAATATACAAATGAAACGAATGGTTGAAGAGACGATCCGATTTGTTCATCTGCATTATATGCACGATATATCACTGGACAGCTGTGCCCATAAAGTGGGAACCACACCCTACACCTTAAGCCGTCTGTTCAAGCAGGTCACCGGCGTCAATTTTGTCGATTATTTAACCGATTATCGCGTTGTTCGGGCTAAGGAGCTGCTGCGGACGACAAATTTGAAGATTCATGAGATTGCAGAGGGAGTCGGCTATAAACACAGCTACTTTAATCGCATCTTCAAGAAATATGAAGGGATGACACCAAGTGAATATCGGGATGAGTGGAGAGCAGGCTGAACCTCTAGAACTCACGAAACGGCCGATCGCCATCAAATAATTTCTTGAATTCCTTGGGTGCCATTCGAGTGACTTGTTTGAATTTACGATTGAAGTGCGATACACTCGCGAAGCCAACCTGCTCGGAGATATAAATAATCTTGTGATTGGATTCGCGCAGCAGCTTCTCGGCTTCACGAATGCGGAGTGTATTGATGTATTCCTTGAATGTAAATCCTGTCGTTCGCTTAAACAGCCGGCTCAAGTAAAACGTGCTGATATGAAATTGTCCTGCGAGCTCTTCAAGTCCCAGCTCCTCACGAAAATGCTTGTTGCAATAAGCGATAATTTCGGCCATCCTTGCGTTCATGGAATCCTCCGGAACAGCGGGCTGGTCTGTTTGTGTTTTACGAGTGGAGAAGAGCAGGAACTGAACGAGCAGAGATTCCAAATAGAGCTCTCGACCGAAGGAGTCCTGCTGATTAAATTCATGGTGCATTTGAAACATCAGCCGCTCTATATAGCTCTGGTCCCTGATACTGAATTGGACCTTGCGATTATCCCGGTCGAAAGGGGACAGCAGAATTTCTAGCTGATCATTAGAGAAACGGCGCAAGAACCGGCTGCTGAAATAGAGCACCAGTCGTTCATGATCCGGGGTCTGATGATCAGAATCAACGGTTTTATGAATTTCATTTTTACCTATAAATAGAAGACTTCCCTTATCAATCGAATAACGTTTGTTCTCAATGTAATAGTAGCGGTGCCCTGAGAGAAGATAATACACCTCATAATAGTCATGATAATGATATTTCGGCATCGTATAGCTTCCTTTGCGCTTGGCCGGATAAATAGCGAAATCCTTCACGTACCTCACCTCCACGTGTAAGCATTTTGAAGATGGTTATAGTATAGCGCTCCTTGTTCGAGATAGATAGAAATAAATCCATAAAATAAGAGCAAAAAAGATCAAGGTGATGAAACTTAAGGCAAGAAAAGGTTAGAACGGTACCGTGAGCCATGGTAAAACTGAAATAAGATTAAGAACGAATTGTAATATCAATCAACTGATGGGTGTATTGCGACATACGCGTCGTCCGAATCGCAAAATGCAAACGCATTCTTCAATGCGAACTACCTTAGGAAGGAGACCTTGTACGTGATGACTGCAGAGATGAAGGACGGTAATAGAAGCAGTAAAAGCATGCTGGTCACGAGATATCCTTCTTCGTGGTGGAAGAGCAAATGGAGGGAAGCCCTGCCTTCCGGAAACGGGGTCATCGGGGCATCCGTGTATGGAGGTGTGCAGGATGAAACGATCCTGATCAACCACCTCGGTCTATGGCACGGCGGACAGATCGGCCTTCTTCCCGACGTCAGTCATACGCTTAAGGATACTCGAAGACTGATGAATGAGGGACGGTTCCAGGAGGCCAGCTGGGTTCTTACCCGCGCGCTCAAGGAAAAAGGGTATAACAGTACCCTGTCTGCTCCTCTGCCGCTAGCGGATTTAAGACTCTCCATGACAGGTCAGGAGGCGTTTCGGCATTACCGGCGCAGCTTGAATATGGAGACGGGAGAAGTGGCCGTATCCTGGCTGGATGGGGAGGTGGCATATGATAGGAGCTTGTTCGTGTCGCGTGCGGATCACATGATCGTATACAGGCTCAAATCTAGTGTTTCCAGTGTAGATGCTTCCCTTACGCTTGATATCCATCCGAGTGATAATCCTTCTAGAGCCGAGCAGCTGCAAGCTTTGAGAGAGACGATAGATTTGACAGCTCAGGGGGAGTTTCTGTCTTTTGCCGCGAGGCATGAGAATGGAACAGATTACGGTGCAGTTCTGAGGGTAAAGACAGACAGCGGCGGACAGGTGAGGCAAGAGGATGGACGGCTGCGGGTTACAAATGCGCATGAGGTCGTTATTCTCGTTAAGGTATTTACAGAGGAAGCAAGGAGCAAGGCGTGGCCCCGTCTGAAAAAAGAATTGGCAGAAGTGAGGTCCTCCTATACAGAACTGCTTGAAGCGCATGTATTGCTTCATAATGCCCTGTTTTCTTCTGCCTCCGTTGAGCTGATCAGCTCAGAAGAGCCTGAGAATTACGAGAACAGATCTACGGAGGAATTGCTACTGACCGCTTATGACGGTAAGGCCTCTGTCTCTCTGCTTGAGAAATTGTGGGCTTATGGGCGGTATCTCTATATTTCCTCTACTGAAGAGAAAGGTATGCCGATGCCTTTATATGGGTTATGGGGCGGAGATTACAGACTGATGTGGTGTCATTACATGGCTAATGAGAATGTGCAGATGATGAATTGGCACGCACCTGTTGGAGGTCTATCCTCTCTGATGAAGCCGTTGTTTCGTCATTATGATTCTCTACTCGAGATCTTTAAGGAGAATGCCCGTAAGCTATACGGTGCCAGAGGCATTTTCATTCCAGCTGGAACGACGCCGGGTATCGGAAGTCCGACCCAGATCGTTCCGGTGATCTTGAATTGGACCGGCGCTGCCGGCTGGCTGGCGAGGCATTATTATGAATACTACCTGTACACAGGAAATGAGCAGTTCCTGAGAGACGAGGCTTTGCCCTTCATGGCGGAGGCTGCCTTATTCTATGAGGACTTTCTGACGGAAGGAGAGGATGGGCTGCTTCATATTTATCCTTCGGTCTCACCCGAGAATACGCCGGGCAATTACATGCCTGATGCGGGAGAGTCAATGGATCATCCGATGCCGACGGCAATCGATGCTACCATGGACATTGCTATCATTAAAGAGCTGTTCACGAATCTTATCGAAGGCAGCCGAAGAACGGGACGCAGTGAGGAGGATATTGTTCGCTGGGAGTACCTTCTGAAGCGGCTTCCTTCCTATAAGCTGAACGAAGATGGAGCCCTGAAGGAATGGGTTCATCCCGAATTTCATGACAGATACAATCACCGGCATCTGTCCCACATCTATCCTGTATTTCCGGGTCAGGAATTTACGCGTGAGGAAAGTCCGGAACTGTTTCAAGGATTGGAGCAGGCCGTTCATAGGCGTGTTCTTGGAGCACAGACCGGCTGGTCGCTGGCACATATGTCGGCAATCTATGCAAGGCTGGGAGAGGGAGAGAAGGCGATTAATTCACTGGATATCTTGACCCGCTCCTGTCTGCTTACGAACTTATTTACGGTTCATAATGACTGGAGAGATATGGGAGTCAGTATGAATAAAGCCCAGGCGCCGGTTCAGCTCGATGCGAGTCTCGGGATCACGAATGCTATTCAAGAGATGCTGCTGTATGTATCCCCACGGATGGTGAAGCTGCTGCCGGCACTTCCCGATCGACTGGAGGCTGGCCGTGTTCAAGGATTTCGATTCTGCACCGGAAGCATTTCGATGACGTGGAACCGAAGGACAAAGAGCTTTGCAGCAGAGCTTAAGGCGGAGCGGGCCACAGATATTACGATTGTTCTTCCAGACATTGCAGCTAACTATCGACTAACCGGAGCAGACGTCGATGTTCATGCCTCAACGATCTACTCTCATACTTACGACATTCAGATGGAGCCAGGCCAAGTGCTGTATATTGCAAATGAGGAGGGCTAATGAATGATTAGTCTATGGAAACGCCAAGTTTCAATGACCTTGCTGACTGCGATGCTGGCAGTTATCGCAGTCCCCTATCAAGCATACGCACAGGATGAACCTCCTTCAGCGGTTCAAGCAGCGGCAGACAGCGAGGCTCTCCCGGCTTTTCCGGGAGCTGAAGGAGGAGGGATGTACACTACCGGAGGACGCGGCGGCGATGTCGTGTATGTGACGAACCTGGATGACAGTGGTCCCGGCTCGTTAAGAGAAGCAGTTAGCCAGGGGAACCGGACGGTTGTATTCAAAGTGTCTGGCAATATTACACTGGATTCTCCGCTGCGTATCCGAGGTGACAACATCACGTTGGCAGGGCAGACCGCACCTGGTGACGGCATCAGTGTCAACAATCACTCAACTTATATCGAGGCAGATCATGTGATCATCCGTTATATGCGATTTAGAATGGGGGATCACACCGAATCGACCGGCGATGGCATGTCAGCCAGAAGATACAGCAATATCATGATTGATCACTGCTCCGTCACATGGGGAGTTGACGAAGTGCTGTCTCCTTACGAGAACCAGAACACCACCGTGCAGTGGTCCATTATCGGCGAAGCGCTTCATATGTCCAGTCATTCGAAGGGAAGACATGGCTTCGGCGGTCTGTGGGGAGCGGGCAATGCAAGCTATCATCATAACATTCTGCTTCATAACTCAAGCCGTAACCCAAGAGTAAAAGGAACGCTGGATGACAATCAAAATTTCGATTTCAGCAACAACATCGTGTACAACTGGAATTATCTGAGCGGTTATGGCGGAGATCAAGCAGATATTAACATGGTGAACAACTACTACAAGTATGGTCCGGATACGTTGCTGGACAAACGAAGCATCATCCTCAGCCAGACCGGGGCAAATGGCAAGCTCCATGTATCCGGTAATGTCGTTGACGGAGATCCGGCAGTGACCCAAGATAACTGGATTGCCGTGAGTCCGGATACGGGCAAGGAGCTGGTATATGAGCCTCTTCAAGTCACACCGGTTACGCTGCAATCTGCAGCAGAGGCTTATGAGCTGGTGCTGAATCAGGCAGGGGCCATTCTACCGAAACGGGATTCCATCGATGCCAGACTTGTGAACGATGTACGTAACCGGACGGGAAGACACATTAACCACCCTGAGGAAGTGGGTGGATGGACTGAGCTTGCAAGCGAGGCGGCACCTGATGATACAGATCTGGACGGAATGCCGGATACGTGGGAGCTGGGGCAGGGCCTCGATCCGAATGATGCTGCGGACCGGAATGGCGACATCAATGATGACGGTTATACCAATCTGGAGAACTATTTGAACAGCATAGTTGGAAGCGGTTCCAACAATCCGGAAGTTGAGATCACTTCACCCGAGATGAATGCCTTGAAGGGCCAGCCAGGGAAGATCATGATTAACGCCGAGGCATCTGATCCAGATGGAAGCATCGCCAAAGTCGAGTTTTATGCCAGCGGTGTTAAGCTTGGAGAAGATACATCCGCCCCTTATCAATGGAAATGGGATGACCTGCCGGAAGGCAGCTACTATATTACTGCTCGAGCGGTAGATAACAGCGGTACAAAGACGGACTCTGCTGCAGTCGTCGTCCATATTAATGCTAACGGAGAGCTTGGGGCTTGGAACTCTGCCGATATCGGTGCGCCGGGCATAGCCGGTCATGCTGATCTAAGAAATGGTGTATTTACAGTGAAAGGAGGAGGGAACATCGATCCGCTCTTCGCAGGTAACAGCGGGAAGACGAATGAGGATCAGTCCTTTCAATACGTATATCAGCTGCTCGAAGGCGATGCAGAGTTCATTGCAAGATTGGATCAGTTGTCCGAAACGGCTCCTCATAATCGTTCAGGGCTGATGATCCGCAGCAGCCTAAGTCCGGTAGCCAAAGAGGCCATGATCGGATTTTCGGTTAGAGGCGACCAGTACTGCTCCGTGTTCTACAGCAGACAAGACGAAGGGGGACAGATGGTACAGACCCCACCGATTCCATCGCTGAGCACCCCTTACTGGTTTAAGCTGGTTAAGGAAGGGAATACCATCACCGGCTATCACTCCGCTGACGGTGTAGCCTGGACGGAAGTGTCGTCTGTCACGATGGCAGGGCTGGATACCTTTTATATTGGTATGGCCGTTGACGCGGGAGATGAGAATAATCCGGTAGAGAATTATAATACTTCTCTGTTTTCCGAAGTGCAGCTGTTACAGCAGTAAGATTTATGTTTCTCTTGATTCTAACATTTGAAGGGGGATCATTATGAACAGTCGCAAATTTTACTCCGTGATGTTGACGTTATGCTTAAGCTTGGTATGGGTACTTAGTGCTTGCAGCTCGGGCGGTACCGGAAATGCAGGCAATACTGGTGGAGGGGAAGAGCCTGGCGGAACGGCGGCAACGTCAGTCGTGAACAACAAGGATGGAAAAGATACATTGTATGTGTATTCCAACAGCGGAGACTCTGTAGAGAGCTGGAACGAGCGCTTTGGAGATCTGCTGAAGGAGAAGTTTCCGAATTATACAATTGAATACATTCCGAAGACCAATGAGGTCGGTCTGAAGGAATTGATCACAGCAGGACAGCGCATCGATATTTACTGGGAATCCATCGGCGGATTCTCGACATATCTAACGGACTTCGATCTGCAGTACGATATGACGGAGCTGATTGAACAGCATGAGATCGATATGACCCAATTTGAACCGACTATTGTGGATGCCATCAAGCAGATCTCCGGAGATCAAATATGGGGCGTACCCGTCTTTAACAACACGATGGTGCTGTACTATAACAAGGACTTGTTCGATAAATTTGGCGTCGATTATCCGGTGGACGGTATGACATGGGATGAAGCCGCTGAGCTGTCCAAGAAGCTGACACGTACTGAAGGAGATAAGTCCTATGTCGGCTTGTCTTCCTCAGAGACTCATCTTCTGCTGATGAATCATCTATCCATCCCTTATGTCGACCCGGAAACGAAAAAGTCTACACTGGATCAGGATGAGCGCTGGAAAAACTTCTATGAGACCGTATTTGTCAAACCAGCAGATGTATCCGGCTATCGCGAATATATGCAGGCCCATGAGAACAAGCTGCCTTATCGTAAGGAATTCCTTGAAGCCCAGGAGCTTGCCATGTTCGGCTGGCTGTCTTCCATCACATCGGTATTTCCTGACGAGTTCTCGAAAATGAACTGGGATATGGTCGCGATGCCGACCTTTGCGGATGCACCTGGAATCGGTACACAGGCCTACCCTACCTACTTCAGCTTAACGAAGATGACGGAGAATAAAGATGCGGCAATGGAAGTCATTAAATATCTCGTCTCGGAAGAAGTACAGACGAAGCTCTCCAGAAACGGAATTATGCCGGTTCTGAATAATGACAGCATTATTGAGCAGTATGGAGCGGACAGCGTATACCAAGGCAAGAACTACGGCGCGGCGTTCTACAATGAATTCGCTGAAATTCCTTATAAATCGGATCATGATCGTACGATTAATACACCTTATGCCAAGGCAGCTCCTAGAGTGGTGCTCGAGGGAGACTTTAATACGATCTTTAGAGAATACGCGGAGGAATCCAACCAGAAGATGACAGATGCCGGGGCAGAGTAATTTATAAAGACTATATATACCCTTGATTGAAGCAGCTAAAGGTATTATGAAATTGATTCAAAAAGCCGCATCCGATAAGGATGCGGCTTCTTTATTGGTGGGTATGCATAACACGTGCTAGGCTTCTTCAATCCTGGGATGAAGACGATCCTCGTAGCAGCATGAACTATCTTAACTTGGAGTGAACTAACTAGTGAATACGCTCTATCCTCTTACTTTTGTATAACTAAAGCAAATGCTGCTAAGCATGGACGGTATGCAAATGAATAGAAGCAGATGCATCGACACCTAATAGGGAACGCTTTCAATTAAGCTCAGGAAGGGAACTTTAATAAGTTCTCAATCTGAACAGCCTGCCCAGTTCTCATCGAAACGTTGCCCGCTATACCAGTGAGGATAGACATGGCTCCGTCCAAATGGGATGCAGAACGGTGGAATGGATCCTCCGGCGGTGTGCCGAACAAGTCTTCTAGCAGAATGGGGTCCGCTCCGCCATGACCACCCGCTTTATTTTCCAGCTGAACCTCATAAGCATCCTCCCACATCGGCTGAACGAGAATCTGTCTGAGCCTGGTTGCTCCCTCATCGGTCTGTTTGCCTCCGGAATTTACGTACGATTTTTCACCGATTCGCATCTGAATACGCCCTTTGGTTCCATTGAAGGAAACCATATGGCCTTCCCATGGGGCATAAGCGTGAAGGGAGTAATTGAGCATCGCGTTATTCTTGTACCTCACAAGCACATTCATCGTATCTTCGATGGAGATACCGTCCCCAAATACACTTTGATCCCGTTGGTATCCGTCCTCGTGCTCAGCGTCCAAGTACAATCCTTTTAATGAAGGGGATTTCTCAAGGTCCAGTGCAAAGGGATCTTCCTGGGCTGCCGGATTGCCATATGCACGCTGATAGAAGGAATCCACACCTCTTTTTTCGGCATTTTCCTTTCCATAAAATAATAGATCTCCCATGGCAAAGACCGTCTTCGGCTCCGAGTTCAGCCAAAAGTTAACCAGATCGAAGTGGTGGGTTGACTTATGCACGAGCAGCCCGCCGCTGTTGCGTTTATCCCGGTGCCAGCGCCGGAAATAGTCAGCTCCGTGTCTCGTATCCAGCAGCCACTCAAAATTGACGTGCAGCACATCGCCGATGACCCCGTCCCGAATCAATTCCCTTACCTTGGTCGCATGAGGAGAATAGCGATAGTTGAAGGTGACGCGTACCTTCTGCCCGGTCCGTTCAACGGTGTCGATGATCTGCTGGCATTTGTCCTCGTCCACGGTCATCGGCTTCTCGGTAATGACGTCACATCCGAGCTCCATTGCCCGAATAATATAATGATGGTGGGTACGGTCTATGGTCGTGACGATGACCACATCCGGTTTCTCCGTGCGAATCATCTCATCAAAATCAGCGGCCTTGTAGGTAGGGATGGGGCGATAGTGCGGGAACTTCTCAGCGAGCCGGTTGTTCGCATAGTTCATGCGGGTCTGATTCGAATCGCAAAAAGCGACCAGCTCAGCGCTGTCCTGATAGCTGCCCACGATCGCTTCATAGAAGAAGGATGCGCGTCCCCCTGTTCCGACGTGTGCATAGCGTTTTTTAACTGCCAATATCATCAGCCTCCTCTATAAACTACTGTCAGAATAGTACAAATAAAGGTAAGCTTTCTACACAGTTGTTGCTAAATTGACCTGTTCTTGATCAAATTTGTCCTACGATGATGAGAAGTGAATACCGGGTGCCAAACGAAAAAGCGATGTTTAAAAACATGGATGCGGTTCGTTCGTACAGGCACGAATGGGTGCATGCCTACATACATTAGTTAGACGACAAAGAATGTAGACTCTGAAGAATGTAGGAGGTGTCACCCGTGCCTGGTATTTTTACGGCCATTGCCCTATTTATTAAGGAATTGACACTGCTTGTCTCTTATGTGAAGAACAATGCATTTCCTCAGCCGTTATCAGAGGCAGACGAAGCCAAACATTTGAAGCTGATGGCAGAAGGCGATGCAAGATCGCGTAATCTTCTGATCGAACATAACCTGAGGCTGGTTGCCCATATTGTGAAGAAGTTCGATAACACCGGCGAGGATTTGGAGGATCTTATCTCCATCGGGACGATCGGGCTGATTAAAGCAATCGAAAGCTTTCAGCAGGGAAAAGGGACCAAGCTCGCAACATTTGCGGCCCGTTGTATAGAAAATGAAATACTGATGCATTTGAGGTCATTAAAAAAGACCCGTAAGGACGTCTCGCTCCACGATCCGATCGGAATGGATAAGGAGGGTAACGAAATTACGCTTATCGATATCCTCGGCACGGAAGCGGATGAGGTCATGGATAAAGTACAGCTCAAGATTGAGAAGAGCAAAATCTATCAGAACCTCGACATTCTCGATGAACGGGAGAAGGAAGTTGTGGTCGGGCGTTTCGGGCTGGAAGCCGGCGGAGAAGAACGCACACAGCGTGAAATCGCGAAGGAGCTCGGCATCAGCCGGAGCTATGTATCCCGAATTGAGAAGCGCGCACTGATGAAGCTGTACCATGAGTTTTATAAGGCAAAGCAATGAGAAACTTATCTATAAAGGCTACTCATAGGAGTAGTCTTTTTTGTGGGATCCAACTGCTATAATGGCCAGATCGAACAATTGAAGGAACAGGATCTTCACCATGAGTGAATCTACTGCTACCATGTTTGTATTTGCAGGAAATAACGGCAGCGGGAAAAGTACGATCCGAAATCTAATGCGGTTCTGCTGGTGAAATCATACTGGAGGCCGATTATGCAACAATAAAACAATATATATCACCCTTACCGAAGTGGGTAGAGATTATTTATCGTCGCCTGCAAGAGAGGCATAGCGTACAAGAATAAACCAGTTTCATGTGCTTAGACACCAGGAAAAGGGACCAAACTCGCAACATTTGCGGTCCGTTGTATAGAAAATGAAATATTGATGCATCTTCGTTCCCTGAAATAAACCTGAAAAGACGTTTCGGCTCCACGATCTGATAGAGGTGACTCTTATGAGTTGCCTTTTTCTATATAATAACTTAACAAACATATGTGGCAATCTATGATAGATCGCTTCAATAGATTTATTTATACTTAATAGTTATAGCGAGTCATCCCATGCTAGAATTTAAGCTTGCAATTTTAATATGTTATAATTTTCTGTACATCAAATATTGGGGAGAGACATTTATGATACCATTTCATCATGATCATGTAGGAAGTCTGTTGCGTCCTGCGAATTTAACACAAGCACGTGAACAGTACAAATCTGGCGCAATTACTCTCGAACAGCTGACAAAAGTAGAGAACGAAGAGATCATTCGGGTTATTGACAAGCAGAAGCAGAACGGTGTCCTGGGCGTTACAGACGGAGAATTCCGTAGAAGCTGGTGGCACTTTGATTTCTTGGGTGGGCTTGATGGTGTGGAGTATTATGAGAAAGATACGGGACTTAATTTTCATAAGATGGAGACGCGCAAGGAGGGTATTCGGGTCACCGGCAACATTGATTTCTCATCGCATCCGTTTATTGCGCATTTTCAATTCCTTAATGAGCATGCAGGGGAAGCGGTAGCGAAGCAGACGATACCAAGTCCTAATATGCTGGTGTATCGTGTAGACCAGAATGAAGAGATTTATCCGGATCGGGAAGCTTTCCTCCAGGATACAATTGCCGCTTATCAAAAAGCGATCCAAGCCTTTTATGATGCCGGCTGCCGTTACTTGCAATTAGATGATACCGCTTGGGCGGATCTCTTCTCGGAGGAAGGTCACGATAAGCTTCGTGCCAAGGGGCTCGATCCAGCTGAAGAGATGAAGATTATGCAGCGAATGATCAATGAATCGATTGCAAACAAACCTGAAGATTTAGTCATTACCATGCATATTTGCCGGGGGAATTATAAATCCAATTTCTTTGCAAGCGGCGGATACGATTATGCTTCGGAGACCATTTTTGGGGGCCTCGATGTAGACGGGTTATTCCTGGAGTTTGACGATGAGCGTTCCGGAGGGTTTGAACCTCTGAAATATGTAAATCGCCCAGGTTTAAAAATTGTATTGGGGCTAATTACGTCCAAATCAGGAGAGCTGGAAGATAAAGAAAAGATCAAAGCCCGCATCGAAGAAGCTGCAGCCTATGTGCCGCTTGAACAGCTCTGCTTGAGTCCGCAATGCGGCTTCTCTTCGACAGAGGAAGGAAATATTCTATCGGAAGAAGAGCAGTGGGCCAAGCTTCGTTTTGTTAAAGAAATTGCAGATGAGATTTGGACATAAATCTATTTATATATGGATTGGATCGTGAGAGGGAGCGAATTTCGCTCCCTTTATTTTGTGAGAACAGCTGACGGTTTAATGAGATTGGACTCAGGAGTGTTAAATTACATAATAAATATTTAATTGAGGATAATATTGGGTGTACGTATGCGAACGTATGTGCTATAATGATTTCCATATTTCCCTTACGTAAGTTGCTCCTTCTTGTTCACACCTGGGGATATATCACAACTACAGATTGGGCAGAGAAAGGAAGTATAGGAATTATGATGGGTAGAACCCATATTATCGTCGGGACAGGTGTCTCGCTCTCACTCTTGCATATGGGAGGAATCAGTCTGTCCATCCCTGCGGCGGCCGTTGCGCTGATCAGTTCGGTGCTGCCTGACATTGATGAACCGAATTCACTGCTGGTGACTCGGGTCCTTCCGAACTGGCTTCTTCGGATCGTACAGGTCGCTCTTATTGCTGCGGCAGCAGTCATGGGCATTTACGGGATGGAGAATTATCCATGGAATTTAATTCTTGCAGCATTAATCGCGATTGTATCCTTTATGCCATCTCGATCACTCAGACAGTGGGTTATGTTTTTTATCGGACTAGGGCTCATTGTTTACGGAGGGAGCTTTCATCCATGGAATTTGCTCGTTGGAAGTCTGCTCATACTGATTACGTTTTTACCTCATCGCGGATTAACTCATACGCTATATGGCGTAGCCGTTTGGACTTTTCTTCTCTATGGATCGACGCAAGCTTATGGGGATGCAGTTTGGATGGCTGGCGGCCTGTCCTATTTGCTTCATTTGATTGCAGATAGCTTGACGAATCGTGGAATCAAGCCGCTTCCGCCATTCAAGTGGAAGATCAAGTTTAAGCTGATGAGTACAGGGTCCAAGCAGGGAGCCTGGGTAGAGATCTTCTTCATAGGTGTTACATTTATTGTTGCATGGATTGCGTTTTCACCTTTGTTTCTTTAATGTTTCCCCATGAACTTTCATTATGCACGAACCTTTACATAAAAGAGGTGTCTTGTTCGGCAGCTTGCAGGCCGGTCAGACACCTCTTTTTCTATGCAATATTCATTTTCATTTGCTCCATCATAATCATTCGAAATAATGAATATGACAATCAGGAGTTCTCAATAATGGTATTCAGTGTTGTACGGTCAAGACCTTTCACCAGCTTAATGAGCAGCTCCTTCGCAGCATCATAATCATCTGTATGAAGAATGGAAGATGAAGTGTGGATATATCTAGCACACACACCGATCACGGTGGATGGTACCCCGATACCACTTAAGTGCACCTGACCTGCATCCGTTCCCCCTGGTGAAATAAAGTATTGATATTTAATCTTGTGCGTCTCAGCGGTATCCTGTACGTATTCTACAACGCCGCGATGTGTCAGCATACCGGGATCGAGAATACGGAGCAAGGCCCCTTGTCCAATGTGACCAAAAGCATTCTTATCTCCGGTCATATCATTGGCAGCACTGCAGTCAAGAGCGAAGAAAATATCCGGTTGAATCAAATTTGCCGAAGTGCGTGCACCACGCAGTCCGAGCTCCTCCTGAACAGTTGCGCCGGAATACAAGATATTAGGCAGCTTCTCCTTATGCAGAGCTTCCAGCAGCTCGATTGCAAGCCCTACACCATAACGGTTATCCCAGGCCTTGGCCATAATTTTCTTAGGATTCTTGAGTGGTGTAAACTCACAGATCGGTACAATTTGCATACCTGGCTTAATACCCCACGATTCTGCCTCCGCACGGTTGTCCGCACCGATATCGAGATACATGGAATCCAGCTCTACGGGCTTAGCGCGATCCGCCGGCGACAACAGATGGGTTGGTGTTGATCCGACGACGCCTGTGATTGGGCCGTCCGGAGTAATAATTTGCAGGCGCTGGGACAGAACAGCTTGGCTCCACCAGCCGCCAATCGGGCGGAATTTGACCATACCCGCTTCTGTGATGCCAGAAGTCATAAATCCTACTTCGTCAAAATGTCCAGCCACCATGACCCGCGGGCCCTGCTCGTCGCCGCGAAGCACTCCAAACAAGCTGCCAAGCCGATCCTGTACGAATTCTTCCGTGTATTGGGACATCAGGCTCTTGGCGTATGCACGAAGCTCTCTCTCAAATCCTGGAGCCGAAGGAAATTCGGTGAGTGTCTTAAACAATTCTTTGGTTTTATTCTCCATTTTCATCTCTCCTTCTGATTGTAAGTACCTTCTTATGTACCACTGTTCAATTACTATATTATGAACGGACTATCTTCTCTTGTCTATCCAATAAGAATGATGAATTATGGAGCGGAATCACATGACAAGTGCCTAGCGCATATACTGAAATGCATAGCTTTGTGAAACCATAAAATTCAGCCGACTTATGAAGGGAGTATGCGATCGATATGGACCCTCATGTACGTAAAGGATTAATTATGCTCGGCGTTTTGTTTATTTTAACTGTCTTTTTGCTTTTTTATAAATAATGCTGGATCGGATCCTTTTACAACCAAATAAATACGATTCCCCATGCTCTATGGCACATAAAGCCTGCAAGGAAGGATGATTTACCATTCATAACATTTGCGGGCTTTAACCATAATTAAATTATCCTCGGTAAACAGTATGAAGACCCGAGTGAAATTTAAGACGGTTAGAGGGGGTGTCAACGATTCCAGATCAATCTCAATCTCAAGATACTAGCTCAAATACGCCATCGCTGTCCCTTGATACGAAGGAATACAAGAAAATTGCCAAAAAGCATGAACCGCCGAGAGCAGTACTTAAGAACTGTATCAAAGCTTTTTTTGTAGGTGGGTTCATCTGCTTTATTGGTCAGTGTATTCAGCAGGCTTTTGTTGCTGGATTGGATATGAGCTCGAAGGAGGCATCGAGCCCGACCGTGGCGGTTATGATTCTTATCTCCATTATTCTAACCTGCTTCGGTGTTTACGATAAGATCGCGCAATTTGCTGGAGCGGGTACGGCAGTCCCTGTTACAGGCTTTGCGAACTCCATGTGTTCGGCTGCGCTTGAGCATCGGGCTGAAGGTCTTGTGCTCGGGGTAGGCGCCAACATGTTCAAGCTCGCTGGCTCGGTCATCGTGTTTGGTGTCGTTGCTGCATTTATTATTGGTATAATCTACGCTTGCCTTGGATTCGGAGGATACCACCTATGAAAAGAGTTGGAGGACAAACCTGGGAATTTGAGAACAAGCCGCGCATCATCGGTACATCCAGCGTAGTGGGACCTGAAGAAGGAGAAGGACCGCTGGCCGAGGATTTTGATTACATTTATGACAACCTGCAAATTGGTGAAAAAACATGGGAAAAGGCGGAGCGCCGGCTGTTTGAGCAGGCTGCGCAGATTGCTATCGCTAACGCAAACATATCGAAAAACGAACTGCAGTATTTTGTGGGTGGTGATTTGATGAACCAAATCATCAGCAGTTCATTTTCTGCGCGGCAACTGGGTGTTCCATACTTAGGCTTATTCGGTGCGTGCTCAACGTCCATGGAGAGTCTTGCACTGGCTTCCTTAATTGTCGACTCGGGAGGCGGAGATTACGTGCTGGCCGGCACCTCGAGCCATAACTGTACGGTTGAGAAGCAGTTCCGCTTTCCAACAGAGTATGGAGCACAGAAGCCGCCGACAGCTCAAAATACAGTAACAGGCTCCGGCTGCGCCATTATCAGCAAGACGGGTAGTGGACCTGTCGTTCGCCGTGCAACCATTGGACGAGTTATGGATCTGGGTATCAAGGACCCGTTCAACATGGGAGCAGCGATGGCGCCAGCAGCTGCAGACACGCTCATATCTCATTTTCGGGATACGGGACTGGAGCCTGGATATTATGACTTGATCGTTACGGGGGACCTCGCTTCGGTTGGACTGCCTATAGCTAAGCAGCTGCTTCAAAAGGAAGGAATACCAATGGAGCAGACGGAGTTCAACGACTGCGGACTCATGATTTATGATATCAACACACAGAAGTATGTATTTGCCGGAGGCAGCGGCTGCGGCTGTTCTGCAACAGTAACGTACGGACATTTAATCAAAAGAATTAAAAAAGGGGAATTAAATAAAGTATTGGTTGTAGCAACAGGCGCTTTATTATCTCCTTTGTCTTATCAGCAGGGTGAAACGATCCCTTGTATCGCTCATGCCGTAGCTATTGAGAGAGAGGAGGAATAAAAGATGCAGTTTCTATGGGCTTTTCTTATTGGCGGACTGATCTGCGTGATCGGACAATTAATGTTCGATGTGCTTAAGCTGACCCCTGCGCATACGATGAGTACGCTGGTCGTAACAGGTGCAGTTATGGATGCGGTGGGCTGGTATGATCCTTTAGTCAAGTTCGCCGGCGCCGGCGCTTCGATACCCATTACGAGCTTTGGCAACTCGCTTGTTCATGGAGCGCTGACCGAACTGGAGCGGGATGGATGGCTCGGGGTCATCACAGGGGTGTTTAACCTCACCAGTGCAGGTATATCATCGGCAATTATCTTCTCCTTTCTGGCTGCCTTGTTTTTTAAGCCGAAGGGCTGAGGTTAATAAAATAAGATCCTTTATAAACTAAGGTGAGGCAAACGTAAGAATGCTTCATCTTTTTTTGTTGCTTAACAAGGATGAGTAAGTTACACTATCGAAGCTCAGGGTTAAGGGGTTAGACGAACAAGAAAAACCTTTAGTTTCAAATCTAGCAATCTCAATATGAAAAAAAAGGTAGAGTAAACATTGTACTTTGCCTACTCACTTCATGTACAATAAAAGGAAAATATACTGCCTATTAGGAGGTACATACGTACATGCCCTTAAGTAAGGAATCGATGCAGATCATATCCGAGATTAAATCGAATCTCGAATCTACTATATTAGGCAAATCTTTTGAAATACAATTATTGCTCACAGCACTGCTGGCTGGAGGGCATGTTCTTATAGAAGACGTTCCCGGAACGGGGAAGACTCAGCTGATCAAGGCGTTAGCTCGCTCTATGCAGGGAGAATATCGCAGGATTCAATGTAATCCTGACATTTTGCCAAGTGACATTACGGGTGTATCTGTGTTCCATCCGAGGGATGAACGTTTTTATTTCAGGCCTGGTCCCGTCATGACCAATATACTGCTCGCCGATGAGATCAACCGTGCCACAACAAAGACACAATCCGCCCTGCTTGAAGTCATGGAGGAGCGAAGCGTCACAGTCGATGGAGACACGTATGAGCTTCCTAAACCTTTTATGATGTGCGCAACACAGAACCCAATTGATTTTGAAGGTACTTATATGCTCCCGGAGGCACAGCTGGACCGGTTTATGCTCAAGATCAGCCTTGGCTATCCTGATGCCGCAACAGAGAAGCATCTATTGAGACAGCATCAGCAAGGACAACCGGCGGACAAGCTTAGACCTGTTACCCATATGGAACAAATTGCCGAAGTCCAGCAAGAAATTCGAAGTGTATATATGGACGAAGCTGTGACCGATTACCTGCTTGGAATTGTACGCAGTACAAGAGAGCATTCTTCCGTATTGCTCGGGGCTAGTCCTCGTGCTTCCATTGCATTCATGAATGCAGTCAAAGCGTATGCCTTCTTGAACGGCAGGGACTATGTCATTCCTGATGACGTCAAGGTGCTTGCTCCGTACGTCATCTCGCACCGGGTTGTTCTGAAGCCAGAAGCAAGATTGGATCGAATGAGCCAGGAAGAAATTCTCGCCCAAATCATTGAACAGAAGCATGTTCCTGTATCGATGGAGCGCTGATTATTATGCTGAAGTCAGTACGCTATCGCACAGGTCGATATACGAAATCTAAAGCGTGGATTGTGCTCTTCGTCTGGATCATATGTTTATTTTATGTATTGTTTCAGGGAGGTAAGACCTCCATCATGCTGTTTGGCATGGTCACTTTGCTTAGTATTTACTTGCTGATTGGCCAATTCGGAGGTGCAAAGAGAGCTGTGGGAACACGGCAATTAACCTCGAGTGGAGAACATACAGAGCTGCTCCATGCAGGAGATCAGGTGCACGTTCAGCTTGGCCTTCAAATTCCTGGGCTGCTGCCGTTACCTTACGTCATCGTGAGAGAAGTGCTCAAGCGTCATAACGGAGAATCCTGGTCATTTGAAGAAAGTCTCGTTCCGAATATGCGGGGCAGCGGGAAACTGGTCTTTCTTACCCCTCCGCTTGAGCGAGGCAAATATAAGTTTATGGAAACAGAATGTATTAGCGAAGATATTTTCGGTCTCATAGAGCATAAAGGGACATTTAACGCCTACGGCAGCTTCAGAGTACTGCCAAGAACCGTATTTATTCCATATTGGCAGCTCTACGATCAAAATTCCCGTCTGTCAGGCCCGCAGGCTGCTCTCACACGGTCCCGCAGAGAAACGACGCAAATTAATGGAGTTCGAGATTATGTCTATGGAGATCGATTATCTCGTATACACTGGAATGCGACTGCGAAGACAGGACAATGGAAATCCAAAGAGTTTGAGCATGAGTCGCTGCCGAAGACGATTCTGGTCTTAGATGCGACTGAGGAGGGCTACAAGAGCTCGGAGCAATTTGAACTCGCCGTCTCTACTGCTGCCTCGCTCCTTGAATATGGCAGTCGTGAACGCTTGAGTATGGGGCTGTGTACCATCAGCGAGGAGACCAAGCTGTTCCTGCCTACGGACAGTCAGAATGAACGCCAGAAGATGATTCAGCATCTTGTTGATCTGGATTATACAGGTACAAGTGATCTTCTCTCCAGCATTCAGGATTCCATTCGGTCGTTTCCGCAAGGCGCGTTTTTTGTGCTCATCTCGCCGCTGGATAATGCAAATATTCTGGAATCGCTTCGATATGCCGGCACACGCGGGATGACTGCTTCTCATATTCGTATCGAGCAGCGTGCCAACCAGGCACATAAGAGTGAATGGCTGACACTTCTTCGTGGACGCGGGATCAAAGGATATGCGGTGTCTGATTTGCAGGAGCTGCCTTCGGCGATGGGAGGTGGAGGTCTATGAGAGCATGGGCTGGCAAAGTTGCAGGGTCCTGGTACAATGCATTTGCTCTACTGTGGATCGTTGTTATCGGAATGCAGTGGGTAACTTATACGGAGCCGATCTGGTTTCAAGAAACAACCGGCTTGGTTGCTCTGACGCTGATTGGCATCAGTCTTGTGGATATTATTTTTCCAATCAAGCAGACATACCGTTTTGTCATTAAAGCAATTGTTCTGTTATTTATTCTATATTATATGCTAACGTCCTACTCCATCTTTATCCCTGGTGAAGACTCGAGCTGGCTAGTTGATTTTGTGATAGCGACCAATCCGTATATCTGGTTTTCCTTGAGCACTTGGGTGATGCTGGAATGCATTATTCGGTTAGCTGTGAATGCCAAGCGAATTCTTGTGTTTGTTGGGCTTAACATTATTGCAATGGGCATCCTGGATTCTTTTACTGTCGCAGTTCTGTGGGAAGAGGTGGCATGGATCGTATTTGCCGCAATGGGCTGGCTCGTGTGCCTTCATCTGCGCAGGTTCCAGCTTAAGTTTCCACAGGGCTGGAAAAGGCTCAGACGGAATCCGCTCAAAGTCATCGCTAACGTGGTCGTCATCTTTGCACTGATTATTGTTGCGGGAGTTAATATGCCTGAAGTTCCGCCAGTTCTTACGGACCCTTATACGGCGTGGGTTAACTATAGAGGCGATGTTATTCCTGCCATCAATACTGCTGGGGGAGAAGGTGGACTCAACTCTGCCTCAGAATCCGGATACAGCAGGCAGGATAACAGCCTGGGCGGGGGCTTCAATTATGACTACTCTCCTGTAATGACGATTACAACGACAGAGCGAAGCTACTGGCGAGGGGAGACTCGTGATGAGTATTCCGGTACGGGATGGGAAGAGCCATCCACTTCAAGAAGGCAGTTTGATGAAGTCGAATCGGGTAATGATTTAGAGAACGGGGATGGGGGCTCTATACAGACTAGGGAGGTAACCCAGACTGTTAATATGCTGAATGATGAAGTCTACCCCGTGCTCTTTGGGGCCTATGCGATTAGTCAGGTTCAGGCGATTAATGGCGGGACGGAGTTTAACCAGCTGGATTGGAAGAGCGGACAAGCTGAGCTTCACTGGGATTCGAACCCTAGAGAATTAAGCTACCCTTCAACTTATACCATTGTATCCGAGGTTCCTCTCGTTCCTGTTGAGAGACTGATAGGAGAGACTCATGAAGATCTGTACAGCAGCTCTGTTAACGATAACTACCTGCAGGTTCCTAATAACTTCCCTGACCGTGTAGTGAATCTCGCAGAGGAAATTACGGCTGAAGCCGAAACTCCGTATGAAAAAGTCGGTTTACTGCAAGAATATTTAACAACTAATTTCTCATACACAAACAATCCCAATTTATCGCTGAAACAAAGTACAGATTTTGTTGACAGCTTTCTGTTCGAAATACAGGAAGGCTACTGCGATTATTTCTCGACAGCTCTCGTGATGATGGCACGCTCTCTGGACATTCCCGCGAGATGGGTAAAAGGTTATGCTCCGGGTCAAGCAGCCTTTGGAGAGGACATGGCACTGTCTCAGGCAACAGGTAACACACCAACCCTGTCTTATACAGTGACCAATGCGGATGCCCATTCCTGGGCAGAAGTATATTTTGGAGAGGAATATGGCTGGATTCCGGTTGAAGCCACTCCGGGCTTCAATATGCCGCTGCTGACGGAACAGGCAGAGCCGGAACTTGCAGAGACACCAGAGGTCGAAGAAGCAGAGCAGGAAGAAGAGCTCGCAGAGCCTGTGCAAAATACAGAAAGCTCTGACTTTACGGTAAGCCCAGTTATCATGTGGGCAGCGGGAGCAGTACTTGCGGCTTGGGCTGTTTACATGCTGTGGCGTAATCGTTTTTCTCTCCATTTCTATTTATTAAGGCTTCGAATTGGCAAGCCGTTGACCCCAGACCAGAAGGTGGTCATTGAGACAGAACGATGGATACGTTCATTTAGGCGCAAGGGATTCAAGCGGGCCGAGCATGAGACGCTGAGAGAATCGGTACAACGATGGGAGTCTGAAGCCCCGCAAGTCGCTGGTGAGCTTCATTCCTTATTGAAGCAATTTGAGATGGCAAGGTACAGCCCAAGCCATGTTGAAGAGAATGAATGGCAGGACGTACAGCGGATTGCCGGACAAATGAAAAAAAGGCTCAGAACGGCACGGGCGTAAGCGCCCCGTGCCCGTTTGCCTTTTTACTAACCGTAAAGATTATGTTATAGTTTGTCGTATGAAAAAACGAGGTGAACAAGTTGTTTGAAATGTTGATGCCCAAGCTAAGGGTTGACACGGTATTTGATATTGATTTGGCTGCGCTCTATGAGCAGGGCTACAGAGGGATTATAACGGATCTTGACAACACACTTGTCGGAGCAAAGGCTCCTGAAGCAACACCTGAGCTGATCGCTTGGTTTGAGAAGGTCAGAGATGCCGGCTTCAAGCTGGTCATCGTGTCGAATAACAAGCTGACCCGTGTATCCACTTTTGCAACACCCCATAAGATTGAATACGTTCACGAGGCCAGAAAGCCTTCCAATATACCTTTTCGCAAAGCAATGAAAATGATGAATTTGGCTGAGGATCAAACGGTCGTTGTCGGTGACCAAATGCTGACGGACGTGTTCGGCGGAAATCGTCTGGGACTGTATACTGTCCTCGTGCTTCCGATCGCAATAGCGGATGAAGGATGGATGACGAAATTTAATAGACGGGTTGAGCGGATTGCACTGTCTCGCCTGCGCAGGAAAGGCTTATGGCTTGAGGAGGAAAAGAAAAAATGAATCATACGCATGACGGCCTAGGGAGATGCAGTGGATGTGGAATTGCACTGCAGACAGAACACCCTGAATTGCCGGGATATACTCCGATAAAAGCGCTGGATCGTGATCCTGTAATCTGCCAGCGTTGTTTTCGTATAAAAAATTACAGTGAAGCTTCTTCTGTGACCGTGGATCAGGATGAATTCTTGAAGCTTCTCAGCAAGATCGGCGATAAGGATGCGCTCGTCATTCATATTGTGGATTTGTTCGACTTCGAAGGAAGCTTGATCTCGGCATTACAGCGATTTGTAGGGAATAATCCGGTGCTTCTTGCGGTGAACAAAACGGATCTGCTGCCAAAAGTGACCAATTGGAACAAGGTACGTAACTGGGTGCAGCAGCAAGCCAAGGCTCAAGGGCTTCGTACCGTGGATGTGGTACTCTGCAGCGCGAAACAGAATCAAGGGTTTGATTACTTGCTGGAAGCAGTGAATCTGCATCGTGGAGATCGGGATGTATATGTTGTGGGTGCAACGAATGTAGGGAAATCCACACTGATCAATCGACTGATTCGTGATTACAGTGATCTGGAGCAGGAGCTTACGACATCCAGATACCCTGGTACAACCCTTGATATGGTGCACATTCCACTCGATGATGGAGCTTCCATTATTGATACACCGGGAATCGTCTATCCATGGCGCTACAGTGAGCTTGTATCTCGTAGAGACCTGCAGGCGATCATGCCGGACAAACCGCTTAAACCGAGTGTATACCAATTGAACAGCGGCCAGTCCCTGTTTATTGGAGGACTTGCAAGGTTTGATTTTATTGAAGGAGAGCATCAATCCTTCACTCTGTACACGAATAATACACTTAAGATTCATCGGACGAAGCTTGAAAAAGCGGACGAGCTGTTTGAGAATCATGCAGGTGAATTGTTATCACCTCCAACACGTGAAGGTCTTGAGGAATTGCCGGAGTGGACGAGACATGACATCCGTATTTCCAAAGGCAGCCGCAGTGATGTGTTCATCTCTGGTCTCGGCTGGATTAAAGTGAATGGGCAGACGGGTGCACTTGTCGCCGTTCATGCGCCTCGCGGAGTTCGTGTAATGGTTCGGCCATCCTTGATCTAATCGAGCTGCAGCCTGGAGCTGTGTGCCTTAAGAGTTTCATGGGAGGAAGGAATAAACTATGAACTTGACGACAGAGCTTGCCCGCCCCGTCAGCGGCTATTATCTTCTAGGTGTAATCGGAAACCCGATTGCGCATAGCAAATCTCCTGTGATGCATAACGCTGCATTACAGGAAGCTGGGGTGCAGGGGGCCTATGTTCCGTTACATGTGGAGACGGATCAGCTCCATGCAGCCGTAATGGGAATGAAGGCGATGAATTTCCGCGGATTCAATGTGACGATTCCGCACAAAGTGGATATCCTATCCTATATGGACGAACTAGATGAGAGTGCCCGGTTCATCGGTGCTGTAAACACAGTGGTGATCGAGCAGGGGCGGCTCATCGGGTATAATACGGACGGTGTCGGCTATGTGCGTTCCTTGAAGGAGGAAGCAGTTTCTACGATTGAAGGCAAGCATGTGGTTGTCATTGGGGCTGGCGGAGCCGCACGCGGAATCGTTTATGCTCTTCTATTGGAACGGCCTCAGTCTTTGACCATTCTCAATCGCACCGCGGAGAAGGCGGAAGAACTGGCCAAGGATTTTAAGGTGCTCGGCAATGTTAATGGGTATAGTATAGATAGCGCGGAACAGGTATTGGCACAGGCCGATATCGTAATTAACACAACATCAGTAGGCATGCATCCTCATACGGATCAAACGCCGGTCAGCACCCTGCACATACCTGAAGGGATCGTTGTCAGTGATCTGATCTATAACCCGCTGGAAACCAAATTGCTGACAGACAGCAAGCACAAAAATTGCATTATTCACGGTGGTCTCGGCATGTTTGTATATCAAGGTGCTATTGCGTTTGAGCACTGGCTGCACGTACAGGCACCTGTAGAAGCGATGCGCAGGGCAGTACTCGCCAGCTTTACCTCGTGAGTTGATGATAACGAAATGAAAGTTTAAGGAGCAAATATAATGACGTTAACTGGAAAACAAAAAAGATATCTTCGTTCACAGGCGCACCACTTGGATCCTGTTTTTCAAATCGGCAAAGGCGGTACCAATGAGCATCTGTTCCGTCATATTGAAGAAGCGATTGAGAAGCGCGAGCTGATGAAGATCTCCATTCTTAATAACAATCTGGATGACAAGCACGAAATTGCGGATGAGCTGGCAGAGCGTACGGGCAGCGAAATAGTGCAGATTATCGGCAACACGATTACACTGTACAAAGAATCGCGTGATAACAAGCAAATCGTACTTCCGTAACGAATACGAAGGTAGCGAGTATTGTGTAAAAAGGAGCTCACTGCATGAAAGTTGGAATTATGGGCGGAACATTTGATCCGATTCATATGGGACATTTGATGGCAGCGGAGGCGGTTAAGGATGCGTATAAGCTGGATGAAATCTGGTTTATGCCATCTCATATTCCGCCGCATAAGCATGCCGCGGGTGCTACCGGAGAGCAGAGACTTGAGATGACGAATCTCGCGACTGAAGAGTACGAGGATTATCGAGTGCTTGATGTCGAAATCATACGAGGCGGCGTATCCTATACCGTAGATACCATGGAGATCATCCGAAGACAGCATCCTGACATCGATCTGTATTTTATTATTGGAGCGGATATGGTCAATTATTTGTCACGATGGGAACGAATCGAAGATCTAACGAAGCTGGTCACATTCATTGGAGTAGGCCGCCCGGGCTTTGAGCTGCATCTCGATGATTTGCCTGATTTCTTACAGGAGCATGTGCTTCATGCCGACATGCCGCAGGTCGAAATCTCATCAACAGGGATTAGACGCAGGCTGGCGAAGGGAAGATCGGTTCGGTTTATGGTACCCCAAGCGGTGCTTGATTATATTACAAGGAGCGGATTGTATGCAGCTGAGCCGAGATGATCTGATCAAGGCCGTATCTGAGCAAATGCCGCCGCAGCGCTGGAAACATACACAAGGCGTTATGGAAACAGCCGTAATATTGGCAGAACGCTTTGGTGCTGATCCCCGCAAAGCCGATCTGGCTGCCATTTTGCATGATGTTGCAAAGTACTGGCCGGTTAATGAAATGGAGAAGGTTATTCGGGAGAATGGACTGAATCAGGACCTGTTACTGCACGACAAACAGCTGTGGCACTCTGAGGTTGGAGCATTTGTGGCTGAACGGGACTATGGGGTGACGGATTCAGAGGTGCTGAATGCGATTAAATGGCATACCTCCGGAAGAGTCAACATGTCTCTCCTGGATAAGGTGGTTTGCCTCGCGGATTATATAGAGCCGGGGCGTGATTTTCCCGGGGTGAATAATATTCGCGAATTGGCGGAGCATAGCCTTGAGGAGGCACTTCTCGCTGGCTTTGACGGCACCATAACACATCTGATTACATTAAAGAAAGTGATTTACCCTTTAACCTTATTTACACGTAATGATCTTATTGCTCAATTAAAAGTATCACAAAATTTTACGAATCCAATTGGAGGTTGATCCATGACAGTATCATCTAATGAATTGCTACAAATGGCGATCGATGCGGCAGACGATAAGAAAGCAATGAACATTGTTGCTCTGGACCTGAGAGGTATTTCTTTGGTGGCTGATTACTTTGTCATTTGTCACGGTAACTCAGATACACAGGTTCAGGCGATCGCGACAGAAGTTCGTAAACGTGCGCAAGAGAAGAACGTAAAAATCAACGGAATCGAAGGCATGGACTCCGCCCGCTGGGTTTTGATGGACCTTGGGGACGTCGTTGTTCATGTATTCCATCGCGATGAACGCGAGTATTATAATATTGAAAGACTTTGGTCCGATGCCAAAGTGGTGAATACGGTATGAGTTTAATTGCAGGCACGGTCGTTACCCTCCCGGTCGCTCGGGAAGTGTCGCCGTATGGATATTTTTTGACAACGGGCAGCGAGGATGTACTGCTGCATTATACAGAGCTGACACGCGAAATTAAGGTAGATGAGCAGCTGGAAGTGTTTATTTTTTACGATACAGAGGATCGCCTGGCGGCTACGATGAAGAAGCCTTTTCTAACCCTAGGTGAGATGGCAAAGCTGGTTGTAGCAGACGTTCATCCAAGACTAGGCTGTTTTCTCGAAATGGGGCTGGGCCGGCAATTGCTGCTGCCTATCCGCGAATTGCCGGAAATGAAAGAACTTCATCCTCAGGTTGGCGATGAGGTTTTTGTTATTATGGAGCATGACAAGCAGGGCCGGCTTCGGGCCAAATTGGCCGGAGAGCGCGAGCTTGCACCACTAGCCTTTCATGCCCCGACGAGCTGGATGAATGAGTGGGTTGAAGCCACGGTGTACAAGCCGCTGCAGATGGGTACCTTTGTCCTGGTGCATGGCGGTGTGCTTGGCTTCGGCGCAATCGGAATGATTCATTCTTCCGAGCGAAGCCGTCTCTTGAGACTGGGTGAAACCGTGAAAGCACGGGTTACGCTGGTGCGAGAGGATGGCCGGGTGAACCTGGGAATGGCTCCGCGTAAAGAGATTGGAATGAACGAGGATTCAGATCGCATTTTATCCTTCCTGAAGGACCGTCCTAACGGAGCTATGCCATACTCTGATCAGACTCCACCTGATATTATCAAGTCCAAGTTCGGCATCAGTAAGTCAGCGTTTAAGCGCGCACTTGGTAAGCTGATGAAGGAAGGACATGTAACGCAGAAAGAGAACTGGACTTACCTTGCAGGTCACGAGGATAAGCCAGCTGAATAAACAGTGTTCCTGCCTGAGTAGCATTGATAGGTTTGTCTGTTCAGTTTCATGCACTTGATCTTGCATGATTGAAGTGAAGCGAAGCTTTCGCACTAAATCATGTACGGGTGTTTATGGGTGCTCCTGCCTCTAAACATAGAAGCAGGAGCACCCACCCTTTTTGCCCCGTCTTGGGTGCAAAAAGGTTTTTTAATAAGCGAGTCTGTTCTGAGACGATGCGGAATGGAGGTTTTTTTGTGAAGTCTGTTGAAAAATGGGTTCACGTGGTAGTGAGGTTTTTGGATGAAGAACGACTTTTGACGAAGTCAACCGGAGAGATTCAGCCAAAAAGCGAACGCAGCGCGAGCCTCTTTATTTTTCATCATATATCTTTACTTCTTCAATGAATAAACCTTCACCTTTTCACATCAGGACCCAGTCAAACCCGCTTATTAACTTCAGCTTTTTACACTAAGTTTTCATATGAAAGTGGTGTCAAACATGTCCTATCGGAAATTTGCCTATGTATACGACGAACTTATGGAAGATATGCCATATCCGGATTGGCTGCGGTTTGCTAGAACAGCTTGGGAGAAGCATGGCATACCAAAAAGCATTGTCGAGCTCGGCTGCGGTACCGGTTCGATTACGATTCCGCTTGTGAAATCGGGCTTTGAAGTGACAGGCATCGATCTATCTGCAGACATGCTGTCTGTTGCCCGCCAGAAGCTGGATGAGTCACCGCAAGGGAACCGCTTTTTCCGAGAAGGCACCATTCGCTGGGTTCAGCAGGATATGCGGGATTGGGAGCTGCCTGAGCAGGCAGATACGGTCATTTCTTTTTGTGACAGTATTAATTATTTGCTCAAAGAAGAGGATATCGTAAGGACATTCCAGAGAACCTATGCCGGTCTTAAGCCGGGCGGAATATTCCTGTTTGATGTACACCATCCGAATACGTTTGTTCGTTATGATGAGGAGCAGCCCTTTGTGCTTGATGAAAAATCGATTTCTTACATATGGACCTGTGACTTCCATCGTCCCACGTATGAGATTGAGCACCATCTCAGCATATTTACACGAGCCGAAGAGAGTGGACGGGATATGTACCGTCGATTCGAGGAGATTCATAATCAAAGGGCGTATGATCCGGTGTGGATGCAGCTGGAGCTGCACAAGGCAGGCTTCTCTGATGTGCAGATTTACGCTGATTTTGAATGGAAGCCTGCAGGGGAAGACGCTTCGCGGTTATTTTTCGTTGCGGTTAAGCCTCTATGATAAATTTGGAGTACTAGATGATTGAGCGAGGGTTCCTTCTACAGGAGTCCTCGTATTTTTGTCTTAAGCTGGCTGGATGTGATGAGGAAACGGAGGGAAAGCCTTGTTTGAACTGCTGATTACAATGACGGAGCGTATTGGTATCATCGTAACGATTGCGTTTATCGTATCCCGGCTGCGTTTTTTTCGGACCATGCTGAGCCTGGACAAGCTGACTTCCGTTCAACAGGTGCAAGCGGTACTGGTGTTTGGTGTACTGGGTATTATCGGAACCTATACCGGACTTACAGTACATCCTGATTCATTGGCACTCAACAAATGGATGCTTGAGGTATCTCAGGAGGAAGCCATCGCTAATTCCAGAGTCGTTGGCATCGTAATGGCTGGTCTCTTTGGTGGATGGAAGATTGGGCTAGGTGCCGGTTTGGTTGCCGGGCTGCACCGTTTTACCCTGGGAGGCTTTACTGGCCTTGCGTGCGGGCTTGCCACGATATTGGCTGGAATTCTGGCAGGGGTATTTCGTAAGACAGGCGGACAGATCCGGTTCTCGAAAGCACTCTTCCTCGGAGCGGTCGCTGAATCCCTGCAAATGCTAATTATTTTGCTGCTGGCAAGACCTTTTGAGCAGGCACTCAGCCTAGTGGGGTATATCGGTCTTCCGATGATCGTTGCGAATGGAATCGGGTGTGCCCTCTTTTTACTTATTATTCGCTCTGTCGTTAACGAGGAGCAGAAGGCAGCTGCTCAGCAGGCACAGACTTCACTTCGTATTGCCCGCCAGACGCTGGGATATATGCGGCAGGGGATGAAGCTCAAATCAGCTGAAGCGGTATGCCGAATTCTGTTCAGTGAGGTTAAGGCCAGTGCTATTGCAATGACAGATCAGCAGGTTATTCTGGCTCATATTGGAATCGGGGACGATCATCATGTGGCAGGACGGCCGTTGCAGACGGAGGTGACTCGGCACGTGATTGAGCAGGGAGAAATGCTCATTGTAGACAACGAGGAGATTCATTGTCAGCAGCAGGGCTGCCCACTCGGTGCAGCGGTAATAGGCCCGTTAAAACAGGGAGGCCAGACTGTAGGGACCCTGAAATTTTATTTTCGCAGCAAAAAGGAAATAACGCATGTAACAACGGAGCTCATGTCTGGACTCACCATGCTGCTAAGCTATCAGCTAGAAGCTGCCCAGCTGGCTGAAGCCAAAGAGCTCGCACGGGAGGCTGAGATTAAGACACTGCAGGCACAGATTCATCCTCATTTCCTGTTCAACACGATGAACACGATTTTGTCATTAACGAGAATAGACGTGGACAAGGCTCGCAAGCTGCTTCGTAGCTTATCGGATTATATCCGCAAGAATCTGACAGCAGCCACGGCGGAACAATCGACGCTACTAGAAGAACTTCAGCATCTGCGCTCCTATCTAAATATCGAAGAAATAAGATTTGAGGATAAGCTTACAGTTCATTATGATGTCAAGGAGTCCGCCCTGCAGGCCATAGTTCCGCCACTTACTTTGCAGCCGCTAGTGGAAAATTGTATCCGGCACGGCTTCCGCAACAAGACAGCGCAGTGTGTTATCCACATCGAAATCACAGATGATCCGGTTACTGGTGTATCGGTGCTGATTAGAGATAATGGAGAAGGAATTATGGAGGAACGGCTTAGTCAGCTCGGCACACAGAGGATAGAATCCTCAACAGGTACCGGGCTTGCAGTGTATAACGTATCTCGTCGATTGACTCTGATGTATGGAATAGGAGCTTCGCTAGAGATTAAGAGCAGTGAGCATATAGGCACGGAAGTGAAGTTCCTCATTCCACCAGCATCTGCAAGCGGGAGATCAGACCAATGAAAGGCAGGGATCATACCTAATGACAGAGAGAATCAGAACTTTAATTGTGGACGATGAACGATATAGCCGGGAAGAGCTTGGGTATCTATTGGCGCAATATTCCTCCGTTGAGCTGGTAGGAGAAGCAGAGTCGGGGGAGCAGGCGGTCATGAAGGCAATTCAACTGCAGCCTGATGTGGTATTTCTAGATGTTGAGATGCCGATTATGAACGGACTGCAGGCCGCGGAAGCCATGATGAAGATGAAAAGCCCGCCAAAGATGGTGTTCGCAACGGCTTATCCTCAGTTCGGAGTGGATGCGTTTCAAGTCGAAGCGCTCGATTATCTGCTCAAGCCAATTGACGAAGAACGCATGGCTGAGACCGTCAGGAGAATGGAGAGAGCAATCCTAAGTCCACATCAGGAGCCGTCATCTCCTGCGCAAATGAAATCTAGTGGGAAGCTGTCTATAGAGGAAGAAGGAGAGATTCACTTCATTGACCCGGATGACATCATTTATCTATCCCGTGAAGAGCCTTATACGAAAATTGTCACTGTTCATCAAGTGCATCAAGTTAAAACGCCGCTGAAGCACCTGGAGGCAAAGCTCAGACTCTACCCGTTCTTTCGTATTCACAAGAGCTATATGGTTCACATGAAATATGTGAAAAGGCTGGTTCCATGGTTTAATGGGGCATATCAGCTTGAACTGAAAGGAAGCAGTGAGCTGCTGGCCGTAAGCCGCAATTATGCAAAATCGTTCCGCGAAGCAATGGAATTATAACAAAGCCGGGCACTTCTTTCATTGCATTTCATCACATATCTGATACACTTCACAGCGGATTTAATGCGTCTTGTCTCAAGATAACGACATGATAATCGTAAATTGCCCCTTAGCTTAATCATTTATTTATAATGAATGTAAGCGATTTCATGAGGAGGCGGTCATTTTGATTACATTTATCATATCCATCTTGCTGTTGGTACTCGGTTACTTCACGTATGGAAAATATATCGAAAAGATGTTCGGGGTTAAAGATTCACGTTCGACCCCTGCCTATGTAAATCAGGACGGTGTAGACTATCTGCCGATGAGTACAAGCAAGAACTCCTTGATTCAGCTGCTCAATATTGCCGGTGTCGGCCCGATTTTTGGCCCGATTATGGGAGCGTTATATGGACCTGTCGCTTTTTTATGGATCGTATTCGGCTGTATTTTTGCCGGAGCGGTACATGACTATTTGACCGGTATGATCTCCATTCGCAACCGCGGAGCCCACCTGCCTGAGCTTGCGGGTAAGTTCCTTGGAAAAGTAATGAAGCATGTTGTAAACGCATTCGCTATTTTGCTGCTCATCTTGGTGGGAACGGTGTTCGTCACTTCTCCAGCGAGCCTGATTCATAACCTGATAGAAGGACGAATCGGCATGGGACTTATACTCATCGCTATTTTCGTTTACTACATTTTGGCTACATTGCTGCCGATTGATAAGATTATCGGTCGTTTCTATCCAATCTTTGGTGCACTGCTCTTGATATCTTCAGTGGGTGTCGGAGCTATGCTGATCTTTAAGCAAGCCCCAATTCCTGAACTGACGCTGACGAACCTCCATCCGGATAATCTGCCGATCTTCCCGCTGTTATTCCTGACGATTACATGTGGTGCCTTGTCAGGCTTTCATGCGACGCAGACACCGATTATCTCACGGACGACACAGCGTGAAGGGCAAGGACGCAAAATCTTCTACGGTATGATGATCGCAGAGGGGATTATTGCCATGGTATGGGCTGCAGCAGCGATGAGCCTGTTTCAAGGTCCGGTTGGCTTAAATGAGCTGCTTGCAGAAGGAGGCACCGGGTTAGTTGTAAGTGAGGTAGCGAAGGTGACCCTTGGTGCATATGTGGGTACGCTTGCCGTGCTTGGCGTTATTGTCCTGCCGATTACTTCAGGCGATACAGCGTTCCGAAGTGCGCGAATGATCATTGCAGACTACATCAAGCTGCCGCAGCTTGATATTAAGAGACGGCTGATCATTGCTGTTCCGCTCTTCGTTATTTCGATCGTACTGACTCAGATTGACTTTAACATCCTGTGGAGATATTTCTCTTGGGCGAATCAGGCAACGGGTGTCATTGCCTTGTTTGTCGGAGCGATGTATCTGTATGTCGCACGGAAGAACTTCTGGGTAGCCCTCATTCCGGGAGCTCTAATGCTGTACACAACCATGGTTTATATCCTGAATGCAGAGATTGGCTTCCGTATGAGCATGGATGCTTCGTATATCGGAGGAGGAGTCATTAGTGTTGTATTGGTTGTTGTCTTTTTCAGAGCTGCACAAAAAGCACGCGCCAATGAGCTTCCTCTGGACGTCGATGTATCGGATTACAACCGGGCAGCCTGAGCTTGAATGAACAGGTAGATTATATGTTCTAATAAGAGCACCGCTGCAGTGCGGATCATCTTGAGATGACGGGCTGCGGAGGTGCTTTTTATTATATTCCACACTTTTTTAACCACATATCAATTAACTTCATTTACTCTATAGAACTGGACAACTAATTGGGATATAATGGGTAGGGAAATCAAGAGAGGGCAGGTGTAACGTCGATGAAATTTAGTGAATATCGTTATGAAAGACCGGATGTAGCTCAGTTCGAACAAGAGTTTGGCAGTCTGCTTACCGTATTTCGCGAAGCAAAGAATGCGGACGATCAAGCCCAAGCGATGAATGAGCTCAACAAGCTCAGAGGAGCCGTAGCCACACAGCTGACACTTGTGTCCATTCGTCATTCCGTGGATACCAACGATGAGTTCTACAAGGCTGAGAAGGATTTTTCCGATGAGACGACACCGCTGTTTCAGAAATACATAACAGAGTACTATGAAGCTCTAGTCCAATCTGAATTTCGTCCAGAGCTCGAAGCCCGTTTCGGGAAGCAGCTGTTCCAACTCGCCGAGCTCGAGATCAAGACGTTCAGCCCTGACATCATTAGTGATCTGCAGCTTGAGAATAAGCTGTCAACGGAATACTCCAAGCTGATTGCATCTGCCAAGATTGAGTTTGAAGGTGAGGAGCGCACACTGTCCCAGCTGATCCCGTTTGGCGAATCGACAGATCGTTCCATGCGGAAACGGGCGGAGGAAGCACGTACCGCCTTTATGAGCGAGCATGAGGAAACGCTGGACCGCATCTATGATGATCTGGTTAAGGTAAGAACAAGCATGGCGATCAAGCTGGGCTTTAACAATTTTGTAGAGATGGGCTATGCCCGCATGAGCCGTATTGGCTATAACGCCGAAATGGTTGAGAAGTTCCGCGCTCAGGTGCTGGAGCATATCGTACCGGTAGCCTCCAAGCTCAAGGAACGTCAGCGTAAACGGATCGGCGTAGACGAGCTCTACTACTATGACGAGAATGTAGTCTTCCCTACTGGGAATGCAACGCCTAAGGGGGACCCGGAATGGATTGTCCAGAACGGGAAGAAGATGTACGATGAGCTGTCACCGGAGATGAGTGAGTTCTTCAACTTTATGCTCGATAATGAGCTGATGGATCTGGTCAGTAAAAAAGGAAAGCGCAGCGGTGGATACTGCACGTTCATCTCAGACTACAAAGCACCGTTTATCTTCTCGAACTTTAACGGAACATCCGGAGATATTGACGTACTGACCCACGAGGCAGGCCATGCTTTTCAGGTGTATCAGAGTCGTGACCTTGGCGTTCCTGAGTATATGTTCCCGACACTTGAAGCTGCCGAGATTCATTCCATGAGCATGGAGTTCTTCACTTGGCCGTGGATGGATCTATTCTTCGAGCATGAAGTGGACAAATACCGATTCGAGCATCTCGCAAGCGGCCTTACCTTTATTCCTTACGGAGTATCGGTAGATGAATTCCAGCATTTTGTCTATGCGAATCCAGAAGCGACTCCAGCAGAACGGAAGCAGGCATGGCGTGAGATCGAACGGAAGTATCTGCCGCATCGCAATTACGAGAACAACAGTTATCTGGAGCAAGGCGGCTTCTGGCATAAGCAGGGCCACATTTTCAGCTCTCCGTTTTACTATATTGATTACACCCTTGCTCAAATCTGCGCGTTCCAGTTCTGGAAGCGTTCGAGAGAGGATTATGCTGCGGCATGGGCCGATTATTTGAATCTCTGTCGTCAGGGAGGAAGCAAATCCTTTACGGAGCTGGTGGCCATCGCGGGCCTGATCTCTCCATTTGAAGAAGGCTGTGTCACTTCGGTGATCGGCACGATTGAAGAATGGCTCGACAGCGTGGATGATACGGCACTGTAAGACGGACATTATACTGACCACAAGGCGAGATTGAAATCAAGCTGTAAAACGCAATATTTGACTTTATCCTTGTCAATCTTGTATAATGATCCCGATTATTATTGAATTTTCGATGAAGAGGAATAGTAATAGCGCCTGTGTATTTCAGAGAGCCAGCGGTTGGTGCAAGCTGGTTGCCGGAGCACTATGAACTCGCCTTGGAGATATGAGGTTAGGCTAATTGTTCAGCATTTGGTAAGCCTCATCGGTTCACCGCCGTTACAGGGTGCTTAAGGGAGTGGACGACGAAGCACGTTTGTCCGCTAACTAGGGTGGTACCACGGGAATTACAACCTCTCGTCCCTAGCGATGACACGCTATGGGATGCGGAGGTTTTTTTGATTATAGAATTCATTTAGTTACGCTAGCTGAACCATTCTGTAATCGCGTGGAGAAGTTGGTTATGATGACGAGGAGGATGCACATTGAGTCAGAAAGAACAGCCGAAGCACGGCTATAATCCCCAGGTAATTGAGCCGAAATGGCAGCAATACTGGGATCAGAACAAGACATTTAAGACAGAGGAAAATCCGGACAAACCGAAATTTTACGCCCTGGATATGTTCCCTTATCCTTCAGGTGCAGGACTGCACGTAGGACATCCAGAGGGCTATACGGCAACTGATATCGTGTCCCGATACAAGAGAATGCGCGGCTACAACGTGCTTCACCCGATGGGCTGGGATGCCTTTGGACTTCCTGCTGAGCAGCATGCTATTGATACGGGACAGCATCCACGGGATATTACCGTGAAGAATGTCAATAACTTCCGCCGTCAGATCAAATCACTCGGCTTCTCTTATGACTGGGATCGTGAGATCAGTACGACAGATCCTGATTACTACAAATGGACACAGTGGATCTTCATCCAGTTGTATAAGCGCGGTCTGGCCTATGTATCCGAAGTGCCGGTAAACTGGTGTGAAGAGCTTGGAACAGTGCTTGCTAACGAAGAAGTCATCGACGGTAAGAGTGAGCGCGGCGGATTCCCGGTTGTGCGCAAGCCAATGCGTCAATGGGTGCTGAAGATTACGGAATATGCCGATCGTTTGCTTGATGACCTGGACGAACTGGATTGGGCAGAGAGCATCAAGGATATGCAGCGGAACTGGATCGGAAGATCCAAAGGTGCGGAGGTGACCTTCCCTCTCGAAGGTCATGATGCAGGGGTTACGGTATTTACTACCCGCCCAGACACCTTATTCGGTGCAAGCTATGCGGTACTTGCTCCAGAGCATGAACTGGTAGCAGACATCACAACAGCTGAACAGCGTGAGGCCGTTGAAGCATACGTCGAGAAGGCTTCGCGGAAGAGTGATCTCGAACGTACCGATCTTGCGAAGGAGAAGACAGGTGTATTCACAGGGGCTTATGTTATCAATCCTGTAAACGGGGCTAAACTGCCTGTATGGATTGCAGATTATGTACTGGCTGGTTATGGTACAGGTGCAATTATGGCCGTTCCGGGTCATGACAGCCGTGACTGGGAATTCGCCAAGGAGTTTGGACTTGATATTATTGAGGTGGTATCCGGCGGAGATGTAACACAAGAAGCATACACAGGCGACGGAGCTCACGTGAATTCCGGCTTCCTGGATGGTCTGCATAACGAAGAAGCGATTGCAGCTGCGATCTCATGGCTTGAAGAGAACGGCAAAGGTCAAGGTAAAGTTACCTACCGCCTGCGGGACTGGCTGTTCAGCCGTCAGCGCTATTGGGGAGAGCCGATTCCGATTCTGCATTTGGAAGACGGAACGATGAAGACTGTGCCTGAGGATCAGCTGCCGCTGCTATTGCCTGAAGTAGAGCAAATCAAGCCTTCCGGTACAGGAGAATCTCCCCTTGCTAATGTAACGGAGTGGATTAATACCGTAGATCCGGAGACGGGCATGAAGGCTCGCCGTGAGACGAATACGATGCCGCAATGGGCGGGAAGCTGCTGGTATTACCTGCGCTTCATCGATCCTCACAATGACAAGGAGCTTGTCTCGAAGGAGAAGCAGCGGGAATGGCTGCCGGTAGACCTTTATATCGGGGGAGCAGAGCATGCCGTGCTTCATCTGCTGTATGCCCGCTTCTGGCACAAAGTGCTGTATGATCTGGGAGTTGTCGAGACGAAGGAACCGTTCCACAAGCTGGTGAACCAGGGCATGATTCTTGGAACCAATAACGAGAAGATGAGTAAATCCCGCGGTAACGTCATTAATCCAGATGATATCGTTGATAACTTTGGTGCGGATACACTGCGTATTTATGAGATGTTTATGGGACCGCTTGAAGCGACCAAGCCTTGGAACGAAAATGGCGTTGAAGGCGCACACCGCTTCCTGGCTCGCGTATGGCGCCTGTTTATCAATGAGGATGGCACTCTGAACGAGAAGATCAGCGATCAAGGCACCGAGGAATTCAAGCGTACATGGCATAAGACGATTAAGAAAGTAACGGACGATCTGGAGCACCTGCGCTTCAACACGGCGATCAGTCAGCTGATGATCTTCATTAATGAAGCATACAAGGCAGAGCGTCTTCCGCGCGAAGCAATGGAGAACTTTGTTCAGCTCTTGTCACCACTCGCTCCGCACATTGCAGAAGAGCTGTGGTCCCGCCTTGGTCATGAAGAGAGCGTTACTTATGTTGCTTGGCCGGACTACGATGAATCACTCACGGTAGATAAGGAAGTTGAGATTGTAATTCAGATCAATGGTAAGATTGTACAGCGTGCACACGTTGCAGCTGACCTCGATGCCAAAGGTCTTGAAGCCCATAGTTTAGAGCTGCCTGCCATTAAAGAAGCACTTTCTGGCAAAACAATCCGTAAAGTGATTGCGGTACCAGGCAAGCTTGTTAATATTGTTGCCGGTTAATTTCACCCGCTCCGAATTCGGCATCCAGCTGTTCCAGGTCCTCCTCGTATTTTGCATGCGTCACCTGGATCAATTGGTCGAATACGCCAGCTAGGTTGGAATCCAATAAATTCAGTGCCTTGGCGGTAATACCGCCAGGGACGGCAACACGTTTTTGGAGCTGTGACGGTGTCATGGCTCCTTCTGTTAACAGCTTACCCGTTCCAAGGAGCATTTCACTGGCCAGGCAAGTGGCTTCCTCATGATCAATTCCGGTATGCTGCACAGCTGCCTGGATCCATTGCTCCAGAAAAAAAGCGATGAATGCGGGTCCGCAGCTGGTAAGATCAGAGCTGATTCGGGTAAAAGTTTCTTCTACCTGAACCGGTCTGCTGATATAGGAGAACAGCTGCTCGACCCGTTTTTTATCTTCATCCTTCATTCGATTTCCATGAATACATAGAGATGCCCCGCTTCCTCTTAAATGAGTGATGCTAGGGATGATTTTCGTAATTTTACATGGCAGCACAGACTCCAAATGCCGGATTTGAACCGGGCTTGTAATCGAAATAAGAATATGCTCCGGTTTGATAAAGGGCTTGATATCCTGAGCAACTTCTTTGAATTCATGCGGCTTTACGCATAAGAAGATAAAGTTTGCCTTCATGACGGTTTCCTGATTCGTTTCAGCAGCTTTCAAACCCGGATAGATGGATGAAAGCTTAAGAACTTTGGCATGTGTCCGATTACTTGCCACGATTTGTCTAGCGTCAAGTGCTCCGGAAGCAAGGAAGGCGTTAATGAGTAAACTTCCCATGCTGCCGGTTCCGATAAATCCAACCTTCAACATCTTGAGGTTCCCCCTTTCTTGCTTTACGGTACTTACGCAGGCTTACGTTCTTCTTAGTGTATGCACCAGGTCTTGGACTACATGACGACAAATTTTACATCAATGTCACAATAGTTTAGGAGGTTTATGAGGTGAAGAGAGGAACCATAGCCGTAGCCCTAGCAGTACTGTCTGCAAGCGCGCTCATATTGTTTGGAGGATCTGGAGATTCCGGAACGGAGGAATGGACCGAAATCAGTGACAGAGTTGCTCTATCTGTAAAAGAAGGGGACGAAGCTGCTGAGGCTGGAGCTGAGTCAGCTGAGGTCAAGGAGACGAAGGCTGATGAGAGTACGGAGACAGAAGCTTCATTGGGTATTGGTGAGCAAACTGTAGATGGGCAGTCTGTAAGTGAAAGTAATCCTTCTGCCAAGGCACACGTAACTTCAAGCGAGGTGGAAGAGGCAGTCAGTGATAAGGCAGTGGATCCCTTACCAGAGAAGACGGAGGCTGACCGTGTTGCAGGGGAGGATCTAAGCTCTTCACAAGCGGTGCAAAATACAGAGCCGGCCGCTGACACTATAGCGTCAGCAGGGGCAAGTTCTGCTGCTGAAGGCAAGGTAGCTGTTAACACAGCTGCGCTGGCAGAGCTGATGGAGCTTCCTGGTATAGGTGAGAAAAAAGCACAGGCGATCATCGATTATCGTGCTGAGCATGGACCTTTTCAGAAACCGAGTGATTTAACGAATGTGAAGGGGATTGGCATGAAGATGCTGGAGAAAATGTCTCCCTACCTATATATTAATTAGTAGAATCAATTTCATAATACCTTTGGCTGCTTTAATCAAGAGTATATATAGATCAAAATGGTTTTACTTGTCTATATAGTTTCAAATTCACCTTTTTTATGGTTTATGAAATTGATTCAGTAACAGCGTAATCAATGTCTAAGGAGTAGTGAGGAACGATGTGTGCAGACATAAGAAAAGACTGGGATACTTACTTCATGGATATCGCTTATATGGTATCCACCCGTTCAAGATGCCCCCGCCGACATGTAGGAGCCGTACTCGTACAGGGAAAGAAGCTGTTAGGTACAGCTTATAATGGAGCACCCATGGGTGTACCGGATTGTTCAGAGGCAGGGTGTATGATCTCTGAGGAGTTTGAACTTACGATGCAGGATGGCAAGGAGGTCATGGTGAAGAAGCAGCGCTGTGTCCGCACTATTCATGCCGAGCAGAATCTGCTCTTGTTCACTGACCGAGCCGATCGGGAGGGCTCCTCTGTATATGTAACGGATGAGCCCTGCTGGACTTGTGCAAATATGCTGGCCAACAGCGGGATTACAGAAATTGTATTTCATAGACCTTATCCAAAGGATACGAGCAAGGTCCGCCAGATGATGGAGCATAAAGGGATTACATTCCGTTCGCTCAGCGGGTATGTGCCACCAAGAGAAACACTGATGACCGTATCGGATTAATGGCTCGAAAGTGAGCCTTAACAATTATAATGAAGAGGAAGAACCTCGAAGGCAGCCAGGGGAATGTGGCTTGTATTCGGGGTTCTTTTTTTGTGCTGCAGGAAGGAGGGTCCATTGAAGGGGAGACCGCTGGCCTTATTTTGTGCTTGCTGGATTGTAGGAAGCAGTGCAGCTCATCTATATGATGGGCTAAGACTATATGCCATTGTACTTGGTGTTATCCTGTTTCTCGGTATATTGTTCTACTTCACAGAAATTAGAGGAATGCTGCTTACAGTTTTAATGACGAGCATCGTGCTGTCCTGTACTTATTATGAATGGAATGATCTGAAGAACGTAACTGAGCTTCCCGCCTACATGGAACAGCCTGAGGGTGAGGTACCTGGAATGACGGTTGAGCTTCGAGGTACAATTGCATCCAAAGTCGAGGTAGATGGAGACAGAGTGCAGTTTGTGCTGCTTGCGCATAAGGCAAGAGAGATTGGAGCTCTAGATCCGAATTTGCAAAGCTCTGCCGAGACGGGCACAGATGAGGAAGCAGAAGTAATAACGGATGGGGAAGGAGCATATGGAGGAACGAATAAAGGATCAGTTAGCCAAGAAAATGATGTGCCCACAGAAGCTGCTCCTATGCTAAATGAGAAAATTCAGGTGCAGATCAGGCTGCTTGAAGAGCAGGAGCAAACCATCGCAGACGCATGGCAGCGAGGAGATACACTCACAATGACCGGCACGCTGGAAGCTCCAGGAGAGGCCCGTAATTATGGCAGCTTTGATTACAGAACGTATCTGCATACTCATCAAATTCACTGGCTTGTGAAAGCCAAAGGAATAGACAGTATAGAGCATGACCTGCTGGATACCCTCTATGATCGACATGTCATATTACGATGGAGCGATGCAGCGCGAGAAGAACTCGGAGGCAGAATGGAGGCGATGTTCGAGGAGCCGCATGCCGGTTATATGAAAGGGCTTGTTATCGGGATTGGGGATGAAATAGACCCGGATACCTACGGTGAATTCTCGCAGCTTGGACTTACACACATTCTCGCCATCTCAGGAATGCATGTCGCCATTTACGTCTCTGCACTGCTGTTTGTACTGTCCAAATGCAGACTTAGTAAGGAGACAGCACTGACGATCACCTTATTTTTAGTGCCTGTCTATGTGCTTATATCCGGTTCTTCACCTTCTGTCGTCCGGGCCGGAATCATGTCGATGATTGGATTGTATATGGCAAGAAGAGGTCTCATGAAGGATGGTCTGAACATTCTCTGTCTGACCGCTCTTATTATGCTGCTGGTGGAGCCTTACATGCTGGTGAATGTGAGCTTTCAGCTGTCGTTTCTGGTAACAGCCGGTCTCATGATCTTCGTTCCACTGCTTACTCCGCATTTTGCCAAGTGGCCGAAGATCTTGTCCGGCACGGCGGTTGTAACCATCGCTGCACAGCTGCTGTCTTTTCCAATGACAGTCTATTATTTTAATCAGTTTTCGTTATTATCGTTTGGAGCTAATTTTCTGCTCGTAGGGTTTATCAGCTTCCTTGTACTGCCGTTAGGCACTCTTGCTCTGGCTCTCGTCTACTTGTGGGAGCCCGCGACGAAGCCGATTGTATGGATTACGGAATGGCTGAATAGTCTGACCTTCGATTTTGTCGCATGGCTGAACACCTTTGAGCGATTTGTTCTCATATGGGCGACCCCTCATTTTATGGCGGTAGCAGCTTATTACTTGGTACTATATATTATTTTCTTATTACTTAAAAAATGGAGAACCAGCAGACAGCCGTTAACGCCACGTGATGAGGATACAATTCCGCTAACGGCAGATCACATGATTCATTCAAGAGGGCAGCAGGCTGTTGGCATCATGCCAAGAAAACCAGGTGCATTCTTCCTTCGCGGCGAAACCCGGCTTCAAGGAGCGATTGATGCGCTGCAAATTTCATCCGCTTGGCCCGAGCTGGAGAGCGTGTTTGGACCACAAGGGGCAGGGTATTATGCTCGTGCTCCCTTTCATTTTTTTCACAAGGTGCTGTTGGCAGGTCTGTGTGTAATATTGAGTGCTGGGCTGTTCATTTCTTACCAAGGACCTTACCGAGCCTCCGAGGGGATTGTAGCTGTTCTTGACGTTGGGCAGGGAGACAGTATTCTCATCTCAACGCCGGCGGGCAAGCATATATTGGTGGATGGTGGAGGAACAATCCAGTTTGGAGAGCAGGAGGACTGGAAGCAGCGCCGAGATCCCTATGAGGTGGGGGAGTCACTGCTTGTACCGCTGCTGAAAAAAAGAGGGATTCAGCAGCTCGATGCGGTGATCCTAAGCCATGGCGACCATGATCATGCAGGGGGACTGCAGGCTGTGCTAGAGGATATTCCCGTTTCGACATTTATGTTCAATGGACGGATGACAGATAAAGACGCCTTTCATGAGCTGCTGCAGACAGCACTAGATCAAGGAGTTCGTCTATATGTAGCATATGATGGAATGGTATACGAGCCGGACAAGGATACGAGGCTTACCTTTATGGCTCCAGAAGCTCCCCCTGAGGAGATACATTCTGAGACAGATCACAAGAAGCCTTTGCCTGTATCAGAGGAACAGAATCATGATTCGGTTGTATTCAAGCTCGATATGGAGGAGCGCTCCTTCCTATTTACGGGAGATATTGATGCAGCGGCAGAGCTGGACATATTGGATCGGCTGCGAAGACAGAGTGAACCTGGCAGTCATGAGGATACGGCTCACAACAGGGAAGCCGGAGAACATTCTATTGCTTCGTCAGAAGGTGATATGGAGGCAAAGGCACAAACGAAGCAGCAACCGCCGCCGCCGCAGCTTGTGAGTCCGGTGGACGTGCTGAAAGTAGCACATCATGGGAGCAAGACCTCCACAACTGAGGAATGGCTTGCCTATTGGCAGCCGCAGCTATCTGTCATTTCTGCCGGAGTCAACAATACGTATGGGCATCCACATCCTACGGTCACAGACAGACTGGATCAATACGGCTCGGAAATTTACCGCACGGATACGATGGGAGAGGTTCAGATCCGGGTAAGAGATGGAGTGATGGAAATACGGAGTAAGCTTGGGGAAGATTGAGCCCGAGATCGTGTCACGTGTGAAGTAATCCGTCTGAATATAATCAAAAAGCTGTAATTTAATATTAGGCAAACCGTCTGCTCTTTTCAAAAATGGTCTATTTTGCTAACATAAAATAAAAAAAGCAAAGGAATTGTGAGGAAATGTCTTCCCCTACACTAGAAACAAGAGCATATCAGGAATTACGCCGCCGAATCATATTTGCAGAGTACATGCCAGGAACCCTGCTCTCCGAGAACGACCTTGCGGAACAGCTGAGCATGAGCCGAACGCCTATTAGAGCTGCGATTTCATTATTGGTCACAGAAGGATTTGTCGAATCATTCCGCGGACGCGGCGTGTTGGTTAAGGAAATCAGCTTCCGCGAATATACGGAAATACTCGAAGTCCTGATCTCTCTGCAGCTGTATGTCATCAATGCGGTGGAAAGACGTAATTTGAAATTCGATCTTCAGGAGCTGCAAAGGCATTTAGAACGGCAGCAGCAGGCTAAGGATTCGGGCGATATCCCGGGCTATTATGTGAGCTACCTGGATTTTGTGGAAACGATGATCTATACGATCCGCAATCAGCATATGCTGGGTGTTCTGGAACAAACCAAAGGGAAATTTTTATACCGAATGATTTCATATCGCAAGCAGTTTCCTCATCATCAGCCCTACAAATCTTTGGAATCGAATCAAAAGGCTTATGAAGCCCTTGTAAAAGGAGACTTAGATGCAGCAAGATCCGAAATTATGGGGATCTATACAGCCACGTACGAAACGTTAATAATGAATGGAATTATATAGTTGTCCACAGCGAGCCCATAGCAGGCTCGTTTTTTTTATCGCTATTTTTTAACAATAGTGGTGCATTACGTTAACACACAACTTACATACAACCTGCATACTTATGTTGAGTCGAAATATGAGAGGAGAGAATCAACAATGATTACTCAAGTGAACAGCAAGCGTAATGAAGTGTTTGTGGATGAGAGCCGAATAGAGACAAGCAAGCGCCCTTGGTTTGGACAGCTGCCGGAAGCTCTGCCAGCCCAGTATTCTTTTGCAGTGATGGGCGACCGCTGCGGGATGATGACCCCGGGTGTATTCGAGCAAGGACTTGAGCTTCTCAAAGATCTAAATCCGGAGTTTGTCTTGTTTGTGGGTGACCTGGTCGAGGGCTACTGGAAGGATGCCGACAAGGCGCGCGAGGAATGGGAATACATAGATGCCCAGATTGAGGCAACCGGCTTACCCTTCTTCCAAACGATCGGAAATCATGATTTCGGCACACAGGCTATGGTTGATGTATGGCGTGAACGCAAGGGGCATGAATACTATGCTTTCCGTGCAGGGGACCAGCTGTTTCTTACCTTGAATACTGAAGATCCGTTTGAAGAAATGCCGGACGAAATGATTGAGCTTATCAAGCGTTCAACGGAAAAAGTGCATGCGGATCCTGAGCATACGATGGAATATATGAAGGAATTTTACGAGGAGATCACAAAAGGACTTACGCCTGAGCAGCTGCAGAGCATGGGTAAGGTAGGCATTGGCATTAGTGCTGAGCAGCTCGCCTTTTTCGAAAAGGTACTAGAGGACAACAAGGACGTGAAGCATACCTTCGTCAGCATGCATAAGCCAGGCTGGAAAGCAGACAGCGCAGAATTTGCACGTCTTGAAGCGATACTGCAAGACCGGGAACACACGGTGTTTGCCGGACATTTTCACACACTGGAGTATACCGCTGATGCGAACCGCACGTATATTCAGCTGGGACGCACCGGAGCAGGTGCCCATGGAATCGGACGGGCTGACGACAATCTTATACTGTGGGTTACAGTGAACGAGGACCGCGTTTCATATAGAGTCATCCATTTGGATGGTGTTAGCGATGTCATGGCGTACCCGCCTCAGCTGCATCATCAGGATTAATCACGAGTTCATCTATAAACCTTAGAGGGAGTGGAGAAAGTTCCATGCTGCAGAAAAAAATGTGGACAGCGGGACTGTTGTCGTTAACGATTCTGGCAACGGCTGCGTGCGGAAATTCAGCTTCGAGCGGAGATTTGGCGGGAGCTGCAACTGGAGCGGACAGCGCACAGGGTGCAGGGGAAAAAACGAAGATTACATTTTACAGCTACAACTTGGCAACCGCATCACAAAAGGATGGAACCCAGAAGCTGATCGACGAATTTGAAGCAGCCAATCCGGATATTGATGTAGAAGGCATTCCTGTACCTTCGCCAGACATTAATGCCAAGGTCCAGGCCGATATTGCAGCCGGTTCTTCCCCGGACATAGCCCAGCTTACTTTTGACGGTCTTGATTATTTTGCAAATAATTTCGGAGTAAAGCCGCTTGAGGACATTGTTCCAGCGGACGAGCTTGCGGAGACATTCGAAGGATTCTCGCCCAATGGTCTGAAGCTCGGACAGCTGGACGGCAAGACCTACGGTCTTCCTTTTACATTTAGTACTCCTGTTTTATTCTATAATGCCAAATTGTTTGAAGAGGCAGGGCTTGATCCGGAGCAGCCGCCGGCTACATGGGCGGAAGTGAAGGAATATGCAGCCAAAATTGCCGAAGCTACAGACGCATCCGGTGTCCATATCGGCGGATCGATCGGCAACGACTGGATCGTGCAGGCCTTGATTGGAAGCAACGGTGGAAAAGTGCTCTCCGATGACCGTACCACCCTGCACTTTAATAGTCCGGAAGCGATTGGCGCCGTTGAAATGTGGCAGGACATAACTACGAGCGGCGCCGGCAGCAAGCTGAACGACGGTGAGGTCATGGAGGCGTTCAGCCAGGGACAGGTCGGTATGTTACTGTTCACGAGTGCGCTGCAGAGTGCATTTCTCTCGGCGGCGGAAGCTGGAGGCTGGGAGCTCAAGGCGGCAGCTATGCCTTCCTTTGATAACAAACCGACGACACCAGTCAATTCGGGAAGTGCATTATTTATTTTGTCTGACGATGAAGCGAAGCAGCAGGCTGCCTGGAAATTCCTCAAGTTTGTGACTAGTGAGCGCGGCTATACCATTATTACTTCCGAGATCGGCTATCTGCCTCTTCGTCCGTCCATTGTTGAGGATGAGGAGTACTTAAAAGGCTGGGTGGAAGAGAATCCGCTGATCAAGCCTAATTTGGAGCAGCTGGACCGCCTTGCACCATGGGTGTCTTATCCAGGAGCGAATTGGTATCAGATCGAGACGATCCTGCTGGAGGCTGTGCAGAAATCTATTCAATCCAGTGATGACGTCACCACCATAATGAAAGAAGCGCAGACGCGGGCACAATCGCTTATGCCATAAATTCTGATGTAGAAGACAGAAGGAGTTCGCTCCTTCTGTCTTCAATAAAATCAGGGTCACTCGAAAGGAGAACCAGTATTGTGAACTATGATACGACGACTTCATCCGAACTGCCGGGTATACACACAGTGCCCCAACCACGGGACAAGCAGCGCAAGAAGCTCGCCGTCCGCTTAAGAGGAATTAAGCCTTATCTGTATCTGCTGCCGGTCCTGCTGTCCCTGGGCTTTTGGATATATAGGCCGCTCATCGAGACCTTCCAGCTCAGCTTCTATCAGTGGAATCTGCTCCCTACCTCACCAAAGGTGTATGTGGGCTGGGACAATTTTAAAAATCTGTTTACACTGCCGGAAATGGGAGCGGCGCTGACCAACACGCTCATCTATACCATTGGTGTTGTACCGTTTTCTTTGATTGTACCTTTGTTCATCGCAATTTTTACCGAAAATATCAGCAAGCGCTCGCGTAACGTATACCGAGCTCTCATCTTTCTGCCGATGATCATGGCTCCTGTTGCCGTCTCCTCCATTTGGCGCTGGATTATGCATCCAACCAATGGCATCCTGAACCGCACGCTGCAATATTTTGGACTCGAAGAACCTATTCATTTCTTTACCGATGAGCGGTGGGCTATCTATTCTATCATTTTTATTACTGGCTGGAAGCTTATCGGGTTCAGCACGCTTATCTTCTCTGCTGCCTTAACCGGCATTAACAAGGAATATTATGAAGCTGCCAGAATAGATCGTGCCAGCCGCTGGCAGATGATTCGTCATATTACGCTGCCGCTTCTATCACCCTCCATTCTGTTCATGGGCATGCTCAGCATCTTGTTTGCCTCCGAGTGGAGCTTCTCTTATGTCAATGTGCTCACCCAAGGCGGACCGCTGGATTCTACGACGAATATCTATTATTTACTGTGGCAATACGGCTTCCAGACATTTGCGGTAGGCTGGAGCTCTGCAGCCGCTGTCGTGCTCTTCATCGGTTTCGGGCTGATTGCGCTCGGATTCATGAAGCTGAGCAAGAAGCTGACGTTCTTTGACGACTAGGAGGGAAATCATGAGTCTGAAAAAATGGACCTTTACCGCTTTTTTGAAGCATACGCTTCTCATTGCGCTCTGTTTCTTATCCGTATTTCCTTTGTACTGGATGATCAATACATCACTCAAGCCCGAAGGAGAGGTATTCTCAGCCGCGCTATGGCCGACCCATTGGACACTGGACAATTATGTACAGGCTTGGAGTTCGATTCCAATGATGCGGATGATCAGTAATTCCCTGCTGGTCGCGATCGCGCAAACGGTGGCTCAGGTGTTTACCAGCATTCTTGCTGCTTATGCGTTTACCCGATGGAGTTTTCGTGGGAGCAATCTCATTTACGGATTGATTGCACTGACCTGGCTTGTTCCGTTTCAAGTCATTATGATTCCAAACTATGTGGTCATCAGTGAGATGGGCTGGAGAGATACATTGATGGGACTGATTGTACCGAATGTCGCTTCGGCTTTTGCGGTGATGCAGCTCTACAATGCCTTCAAAGCATTTCCCAAAACGCTCATAGAAGCTGCTCGTCTCGACGGAGCATCGGATTGGTCCGTGCTATGGAGAACGATATTCCCGAATTTAAAAGCCTCTATTGCTTCGATCAGCATCCTGCTGTTTATTACCGCATGGAATGATTATTTCTGGCCGCTGCTGGTGACAAACAAAATGGAGAACTCAACGATGCAGAAGGGGCTGCAGATGTTCATGTCTTCTGATGCAAACCTGTGGGGGCCGCTGATGGCGGCAACGACGATTGCGAGTCTGCCGGTGCTTATCATATATCTGGTGCTGCAAAGACAGATTATTGATTCGTTTGTAAAAGGCGGATTGAGATAGAGGAGTTAGTACGATATGCGAAGGGCGTGCAAAGTCCAAGCATTTTGTCTGCTGTTTATATAATATAGAAAGAGGAGAGTGACTTTCACAAGAAAAAAGGGTGAGCAGAAGTTGAACGTACAGGATCTGAAAAAGAATTATGATCTTATCGTAAGTTTTGGTATTTCCTGTGCGCCTGCGATTCAGTTGAGACGGTACAATCTAAGGAGAACATCCTTGCCGCTCGACTGGATGATATCCTCGAAGCTGTCCGATGTGAACAGACTGCTGCAGCATCGTTTTCAAGGCTTTATGGAGTTGAACAATATGCAAGTGCTGGAAGATACCCATATTATGCTGGAGGACGGAAATCCGGTATTTCATGATCGGGGAGGGCTTGTGGAGTCCTATATGATCAAGGATACTTTGTATAATATCATTTCAGTTCATGATTTCCCCCTTGTTCCTGGTCAACATTGGTCGGTGCTCTATCCGGAATATAAAGAGAAGCTGCAAAGGCGAATTCAGCGTTTCTATGATAAACTGGCGGGCAGCTCCTCCACTTTGTTTATTCGCTGGTCCGCGAGTTATGAGGAGACTTTTCATTTACGTGCAATATTGTCCCAGCTGACCTTAAGTGAGTATCGTATATTAATCTTGAATCCGGTCGAGGGACAGTGTGGCATGGCTGATGCCGGTTGGAATTTGGATCGGGTCTGTTCCCTGAATGTTCCTCCCGACATGAATGCTTTGGAGACTTGGGACGAACTTCTTGCAGGAATTACAATCAGTGAAGGCTGAGGGAGAACGTAACAGGCTGCCGGATTTCATGACTTTGCCGATCTGTACTTTTGATTTTGGTATAATTGAATAGCTTCATGTTGTTCACGACGAATAGATAACGTTTGTTTTCTGTTCGTTTTTTCTATGGGAAGAAGCCCCATTAGCATAGGTTATATACAATTTTAAGAAGACAACATGATTTTAGAAAAAAGGCTGGTCTCTTGTGAGACCAGCTTTAGAATTAGTATCGAGTTTGAGCTCTGCTTTTTTTCATCCCGATCAGCCATCCCACAATACTCAGTACTAAAATACCAGCGAGCACTACGATTTGTTGTGATGGACTGAAGTTAAAATACGAGGTGAGTGTGTTCTGGACTGCGCGTCCCCCAATGATGATCAGGTAGGTCACAAGCCAGCCGCAAGCGGCGCCCAAGAGTGTCCAGTTCAGAACACGATCCGACAAGGTCGTTTGGATCAAAAGATACCCCGCTTTGATTGCAATAATAGGCAGGTAATTGAATCTTGCGATGGAGCAAGTGTCATCAGCAGCGAGTAGAGCCATAAGCCGGCTGCACCGCCAAACCTATTCCACGTATATTTATCTTGTTATAAATGATCACAAACAAAATAAAGACAACAAGCGTAACTACCGGGAATAAGTAAATACCGGTAAGTGCTGCCGATAGACCCGGGAAGCTGCCAGGACCTCTATCAGGCAACGAGCTGTAATAGAATACGTCCATTAATTGATATACACATAAATAGAGTGCCAGAGCAGTAACAATACTTCCAAGTAATGAGTAAATAATCTTCATGCTGAATATCCTCCGCAATTTCCTTTTATACATTTTAGTTTGACGCGCTTATTTTAAATAGGTTTCTTTCACCAATCCATTTAATTCAAGCAATAGATATATTATATGTATCCCGTTCTGACCTGCATAAACATATTTTTCCTGATGAACAGAGACAAGGGGGAACTGATAAGGAGAGAGCACTTCCTGTATGTCTTTAGACTCTCCCTTATGAGGGAGGTGCTCATAAATGCTAGGGAATAAAGGTTCTTATTTTCCTTCGTAAAGTGTAAATATACCCAGCAGCACCCCAAACCTTGGAACCAACGGCTTCAGCAAACAGTCTAAATGAGTGAACTAGTTAAATTTGGATGACGATGTTCCAGAATTTTGATATTGTAGAGGAAGCTTTTACTTTAAAATCCTATTATTTTCTATATAAGGATTAGCCTAACTCGCTCTCATCAGACCTTGATTTGGGGTTTATGCAGCTTTCTCTATATACATAAATTCCGTATCAGCCAGTTAAATGAGCATTAATCACGCATGTATGCAACAAATGGAGCATAACTTGCGTCTGTAAAGATACAAGGAGAGGGGGATCCTTTGTGGTAGAGCAGGGACTCATCAGAGCCGCTCAATCAGGCGATCGCGACGCTCTAATTACCCTATTGCGAGAAATCGAACAGCACGTCTACAAAACGGCATACTACATTTTAAATAATGAGCAGGATGCACTAGACGCTGCCCAAGAAGCGCTCATTCGCATTTATACCAAGATTGATTCGTACGAAGAAAAAGCACAGTTCAAAACCTGGGTGCAGCGTATAGTTACGAATATTTGTATAGATAAATTTAGAAGAACCAAACCGACCGTTTCCATTGATGAGCATGAAATGATATTCGAAGACAGGCAGGATGTCGAGCATGAAGTAATGCTGACGTATGTAACGAAGGATGTCCAGTCCGCAATTAATCAGTTATCCGAGCATCACAGGGCCGTGATCGTATTAAGGTATTTGCAGGACCTCTCTTATAACGAGATTGCAGATTGTCTTGACTTGCCGTTAAATACGGTCAAATCTTATTTGTTTAGAGCGAGACAGCAGCTGCAGAATCTATTACAGGAGTACCAGAAAGGTGGTGTAACTTAGATGAAATGCCAAGAGGTGGTGGAAAGTATGCACCGATATATCGATAATGATCTGAACGATCAGGAAAAAGAGCAGCTTTTTGCGCATATGAAGACTTGTCCGAGCTGTTCGGAGAAATTTCAAATATTAAAAGCGTTGTCGCGGGATTTAGAAGCAATACCTGACGTAGCCCCGCCATTCAGCTTGGTAGATCGAATTATGCCGCAGCTTGATGCAATAGATCGTGCAAAGAAGGAACAGGGAAGTGCTCTTCAAGAAATGAAGAAGGAGCCTGAGCTGACCGTATTACCCGGTCGTCCTTCAACCAAGGCTTCAAAAGGATGGATGAAATCCTATGTAGGCCGTATGATCATGGGTACTGCAGCAGCAGCGGTTATTCTCGGTGTTGCTGTATATAACTATGAACCGCAGCAATTGAATCAGGCCGAAGTGGACTCCCACCTGATGAGTGAAACGGAACAGCAATCCGATTCTACTAGCGGCAGCGGGGGCGTCGCTCCTAAATCGGAAGAGGCAGATGCCAGCCTGAAGCTGAAGGAATCCGGTACGGAGACGGAGGCAGCAGGAACGGAGACGGGAGAGGTTCAATCTGATCAGGAGGATACAGCTCGGGCAGAAGAAGTGCCGTCACCATCCAATTCAGGAGACAACCATGCTCAAGACACAGAAACCGCTGCTCCTAATACTGACAGGGAAGCTGCTCCAAGCAAAGCGGAAGATCCATCTTCTCCTACCCCTGGCTCAGATAAAGGGTCTGGCAATGGTAGTGGGGGAAGTCAATCCGAATCGCCGTCAAAGTCGACTACGGATCACAAACCGGCCCCAAGCTCAAGCAGCGCTCCATCGGCAGAGCCTAGCACAAGCGGCCAAACGGGCAATACACAGGGTGGAGACAATGATGCTAAAGGGCAAAGCGATACAAGTGGGCAAAACTCAGCTGGAGAGCAGAACTCCACGGATACTGGAACTTTCAGTATCCAGTCGAATTCCTCATCAGAAATGAGCAGTGCATCTGGAGTAAGCGAACCTCCAAGCAGTAGAGATGAATCCGAGATTCAGAGCCAGGGCTTTAGAAGCTTGGACCTTCCAGGCCTGGTTATGACGATATCTCCTAATTGGCTCTCGCCTGACGGTAAGTATCTCGTTGAAGTCACAGATACGAAGTTAAACGTATATCAGCTGAATGGAGATAATAAGGAAGAGAAGAAGCTGTTGCAAGCCATTGAGTTAAAGGGAACCTGGGTTAAAGGAAACTGGTCTGAAGATAGTATGACGTACAGTTATGAACTAGAGTTTGAAGGAAAAACGACACAGCACAGCTATGCTGTACCGGTGAAGTCGGACAGCAGCACGACAGCTCCATCATCAACGCAAAATAGCAGCACACCAAGCTCCAGTAAAAATACGGAGAACGCTGAACCCAAGAAATAAGACTTGGCCCACACCATTTAAGCAGCACCTGAATATGTATATGATGATTCATCGTTTATGATGAGTCGATTAAGTTAGGGAAGGCGTCGTATGACCGCCGGCCGAATGGTTTCTAGAGCCAGTCTTCGGATATCCGGTGTTTATATAGATGCTTGAACAATAGGGACCTGCCGCCTGTTTAGGACAGACGGAAAGGTCCCTTTGTTGTCTTGCTTTTTTTCTGTTAGGATAGTAGGGATGGAGGTGTGTTCGTGAGTGAGTGATGTAAAGGCAGTAGCAAAAGCAATTCGAGGCGGCAGTCCGGCCAGTGTCTATCTGCTGTATGGAACAGAGAAATACCAAATGAAGCAGTTTGCAGATTTAATGAAGGAGCAGCTCATAGAAGAAGCTCATCGTGACTTTGCAATAGCAACGTATGATACAGCCGATACACCTATTGAACAAGTGATTGAGGAAGCGGAGACGGTTCCTTTTTTGGTGCCCCGGAAGTTGATCTTTATTCGGGATCAACAGCTGTTTACAGCAGGCAAAGATAACTCCAAGATTGAGCATCGTATGGAGTCACTGACGTCTTATTTGGACAATCCCGCTGAATACAGCGTACTTATATTTATGGTCCAGGGCGAGAAGCTGGATGAACGCAAGAAGATCGTAAAAACGATGAAAAGTAAAGCGACGGTATTGTCCTTTGGAGCACTCCAAGGGGATGAACTGATTGGCTGGATTGTTAAAAAAGCGGAGTCACAGAAAGTAGTTATAGAGAAGGCAGCAGCCGATGCGCTTGTATCGAGAGCAGGCACGAGCCTGCAGACCTTATCTGCTGAAGTAGACAAGCTGTGTCTCTATGCGGGTTCGGGAGGAACAGTTGCGGTCTCTGACGTGGAAGCAATGGTAGCGAGAAATACCGAACAGAACATCTTTGCTATGGTGGAGGAAATCGCACGATTAAGGCTGAGCAGCGCACTTGAAATCTTCTACGAATTATTGAAGCAGAAGGAAGAGCCGATCAAGATTATGGCGCTGATCGCCAGACAATTCCGCATTATACTGCAGGTGAAAGAGCTGGCTTCCCAGAGCTATTCTCAGCAGCAAATTGCAAGTACGCTGGGGCTCCATCCCTATGCGGTCAAGATCGCTGGAGAGCAATCGAAGAAGTTCCAGGCGGACCGGCTGCGTCTCATTCTGAAGCATCTGGCAGAACTCGATTATCAAATGAAGACAGGAGCTATTGATAAAGTGCTTGGACTTGAATTGTTTCTACTGAAGCTAGGTGCCTGATCTGATAGATTTATCTCCATAATTTGGATATAATAGGCTCGATAGGTGCCGATGTCTTTTGCCTATACGCTTGTTATGGAATGAGGACGAACAATGTCAATGGTAATATCACCGTATATTTATTTGGATGGACAGTGTGCTGAAGCAATTTCTTTTTATGAGAAGGTTCTACAGGCGAAGAATCTGGGTGTTCAGACGTATGGTGAGCTTCCGAATTCATCTGAACCCATGCCGGAGCATTTGAAGAATCGGGTGCTGCATGGGGCGCTGGAGATCGATGGTAATAAAATCTTGTTCTCTGACTCCATGTATGGACAGCCCCATACCTTAGGTGATCAGGTCACCATTGCCATTACGACTTCGGAGCTGGACCGGCTGAAGGGAATGTATGAGGGACTGGCTGACGGAGGGAAAGTGCTGATGGAACTGCAGTCTACCTTCTTTAGTCCCCTGTACGGCATGGTTCGAGACAAGTACGGAATTACGTGGCAGCTCAGCGGCGAGGCCTAACTTGAATTGACATTGATATATGGAAAAGAAACTAAAAAATCCTGATCAGCTGGGCTGGTCAGGATTTTTGCTTAGTCATTATAAGAAACGCAGTCTTATGCGTTAGCAGTAAGAGCGTTCAATTTTTTAGCCAAGCGGGATTTTTTACGGGCTGCAGCATTTTTATGAACAAGACCTTTAGATACAGCTTTGTCCAATTTTTTGGAAGCAGCTTGAATCGCAGCTTTAGCTGTTTCAACTTCGTTCGTAGTCAGCGCTTGGTCAGCAGCTTTAACAGCTGTACGCAGTGCAGACTTCTGGGAAGCGTTCAGCGCACGACGTTTATCGTTAGTTTTAACGCGTTTCACAGCGGATTTGATGTTTGGCATTACATTCACCTCCTGTTAAGGCAATACTTATGAAATACAAAACGTTTCACAACTTAAAATATTCTAGCATGAGCACCCTCAAAAAGCAACAATAACATATGTGATGTTCTTGTGAAAATAGAGGATCGGCTGGCAATTTTGCATAAAAAAGGTCTTGTTCGGCGCACACTACGATAAACTTGTTACTTACTGAGGGAGGAACTACACAGCATGACACTAGATCTGCAAAAGTATGGCGTACGCACCGATCTTGCCATCGAAGCCCGTGAGCTTGCCGGAGTCCAAGAGATGTCTGGCATCCAGGAGGACGTGGAGCAGTTAGGTGACGTCAAAGTGACTCGGCTTGACGTATTGAATGAACAAGGAGCACAGCGCTTGGGACGGATTATGGGACATTATGTAACTCTTGAAGTGCCCAAGCTTCGGAATGGCGACACGACTCTCCAAGAGCAGGTCACTGCTGTATTTACCAAAGAAATGGAAGATTTCATTGCGAAGATTGGGATTAACAAGCAGTCGAAGGTATTTATCGTCGGATTAGGTAACTGGAATGTGACCCCCGATTCTCTGGGACCGCTTGTTGTAGAGAATACGCTCGTTACACGGCAATACTTCGAGCTAATGCCAGATCAGGTATCCCCTGGATACCGCGAAGTGAGCGCGATAGCACCAGGTGTTCTAGGCCTTACAGGTATTGAATCCAGTGAGACGATCCAGGGAATTGTAGAGCTGACCAAGCCGGACCTGATCATCGCCATCGATTCGCTCGCCTCCCGTTCGCTTGAAAGAGTAAACACAACGATACAGGTGGCGGACATCGGCATTCATCCGGGCTCGGGCATTGGGAACAAGCGCAAAGGAATCACGAAGGAAATTATGGGCGTGCCTTGTATTGCCATCGGTGTACCGACGGTATGCTACGCCTCAACGATTGTTAATACAACCTTTGAGCTCATGCAGGCCCACTTTAACAAGCAAACGGATGCAGGCAGTCAGATTCTCGGGGTGCTGAATGAGATCAGTGAGCAGGAAAGACTCGGTCTCGTAAAAGAAGTGCTTGATCCGCTTGGACATGATTTAATTGTGACCCCAAAGGAAATTGACGAATTTATCGAAGATATCGCAAATATTATCGCAAGCGGCCTGAATGCCGCCTTGCATGACGCCGTGAAGCTTGAGAATGTAGCATCCTATACACACTAACACAGCGCCATACACACTTAGACACTTAGCAAAGTGCTGACTGCAAGCTAGAGGCTCCACCTGAACAAGAAGGCCGAATCTATCGGTCTTCTTTTTTTTGCTATTTTCCTGGTTCTACTTTTTCGTGAGAGTTCATAGTTTTGAAATATGAGAGATTACAAGACTCAAGCTGAATCGCTCGCGGAGGTGGAATAATCCCATTATGAATAAGATTCAAACCTGGAACGTTTCGAGAATGAGAGCACGAGTTCTTCGTATTTTGGCGACAGGGCGTGCACTATTGCTGCTTATATTGGTGTCTGCCCTATTTTTTGTTCTGCTTGGTTTGTCAGGAATGGCAGAGAGAAGGCTGAATACTTCACCTGTCTCCTCTATGCAGGGGTTTGCCGGGTCGATATCAAGCGGAATATTTATGGATGTGCTGGGTATGGAGGTTCCGCATTTGGCCCAAGGCAAGCAGCAGTCAACCTTAACCTCTGAACAGGTGACATCCTTTGTATTTGAACTGCTGACAGGCGTAGATCCACTGAATCCCAAGAGCCTGATTGCAAGTCAGGTTCCCGGTATGGCAAGCAATAAGCCGGTACTGCTGAGAAGCGGCTCAGGCAATGAGATGGCAGAAGCTCCGCAGGATTATCAGCCAGACCCCGGATTTGTCGCTTCTTCCGTTGAAGGTAAGGACGAAGAGACTGATCCTGAACCAACAGAGAACAATACAGAAGAACCACCATCAGCAGAAGAAGATCCTCCGACTGAGGTGCCTGGCGAGGTCATTGATGAGCAAGATCCGGAGGAAGCTCTCAAAAAAACAGTACTCATCTATCATTCTCATCCACATGAAGCTTATAATCCCCTGCTCGGCACGGACAGCACGAATCCTTCGTCGGGAAAAGCCAGTGCCAACGTGTTCAGGGTAGGTTCCTTTGTCAGCAAACAGCTAGAGAAGCAGGGTGTAGGTACGGTTCACGCACAGGAGGACTACGTAACCACTCAGGAGGACTATAACTGGAACTATTCCTATAAATATTCAAGAGAGACCGTGAAGGCAGCAATGGCGGAGAATGATGAGCTGACGTATCTGATTGACATTCATCGCGACTCTCAGCGTAAGAGCAAGACGACGGCGAAAATTAATGGAGTCACTTATGCCAAAGTGTATTTCATCATCGGTCACGACAATCCTAACTGGGAGAAAAATGAGGCTTACGCTGCACAGCTGCATAAGAAAATGGAGAAGAAGTATCCCGGAGTATCAAGAGGCGTATGGGGCAAGGATGGCGGGGGAGGAAATAACGGCGAGTATAACCAGTCTTTATCGGATAACAGCATCCTGGTTGAAATCGGCGGAATCGATAACACGGAAGAGGAGCTGAAGCGCACCTCAGAAGCTCTGGCGGATATCATCGCTGAAGTGTACATGGAAGATCAGAATGTGGAGAAGGCGAGCACCGACGATTCTTCATCAGCAAATAAAGGATAAATGAGCTGTGAAATGGATTCAGGCAAATAGGCTCCAATGGAGTAAATTTGATATTGGGGGAAGAATAATGGCCGCATTTGGGAAAAGGCTGATTATATTCGCAATTCTGCTCATTCTGGGAATGCTGATGGGAATGCAGATCGCGGGCACTGGATTTTCACTTGAGGGGCAGCAAGGTCAGGGTGTTAGTGCACAGCAGCAATTACAGCAGGAATATCAGCAGGAACAGGCTATGGAGGCTAATGAATTGGAGCAGACGGTATCTGCTTCCTTGCCTGAAGCACAGCCTCAGATTGTCACCCCGCGTGATGTACTTACCACAGAGCCTGCTAAAGCTTCTGCTGTCGATGTTCTTGCCGAAAAAACAGCCGGTCTGCTCCAGCAGGTATCCCAGAGCGGCATCCGCTGGGTCGTTTCCCTTTTTAACGGTGTAACGGAATAGATGATCCAAATATTGAAGGCTGTACCTCTAACTGCTATAATGAGATGATTGACATTAGGCTGTTTGTGGGGGTAAGGCATGACAGACATTCAGGCAAGACAAAAGAAAATTAGAAATTTCAGTATCATTGCACATATAGACCACGGTAAGTCTACATTGGCAGACCGTATTCTGGAGTACACGGGTGCACTAACATCGCGCGAGATGCAGGAGCAGGTGCTTGACCAAATGGAGCTGGAGCGTGAACGCGGAATTACAATCAAGCTCCAGGCCGTACGTTTGACGTACAAGGCTGATAACGGTGAAGAGTATATTCTGAACCTGATTGATACGCCGGGGCACGTCGATTTTACGTATGAGGTATCCCGCAGTCTGGCAGCCTGTGAAGGCGCGCTTCTGGTGGTGGATGCGGCTCAGGGCATCGAAGCTCAGACGCTTGCGAACGTGTACCTTGCGCTCGATAACGATCTTGAGATTCTGCCGGTTATTAACAAAATCGATCTTCCAAGCGCAGATCCTGAACGTGTAAAGCAGGAGATTGAAGATGTTATCGGTCTGGATGCCAGTGAAGCTGTACTTGCTTCCGCCAAAGCAGGCATCGGAATTAAAGAAATTTTGGAGCAGGTTGTGACCGGTGTGCCTGCACCTACAGGCGATCCGAACAATCCACTGAAGGCACTTATTTTTGACTCGCACTATGACCCTTATAAGGGAGTTATTGTATACATTCGTGTCGTCGACGGGAAGATCAAGGCCGGCTCGAAGATCAAGATGATGGCGACTAACAAATCGTTCGAAGTTATTGAGGTCGGTGCGTTCATGCCGCGGATGACGATTGTGGACGAGCTGAACGTCGGCGATGTAGGCTTTGTCGTTGCCGGGATCAAGCATGTAGGCGACACCCGGGTCGGGGATACGATCACTGATGCGAAGAATCCGACTTCGGAACCGCTGCCGGGTTATCGTAAGATTAACCCAATGGTATACTGCGGACTCTATCCAATCGATACATCCGATTATAACGACCTGCGTGAGGCGCTTGAGAAGCTGCAGCTGAACGATGCTTCACTCAGCTTTGAGCCGGAGACATCCAGTGCGCTCGGCTTCGGCTTCCGCTGTGGATTCCTCGGCCTCCTGCACATGGATGTTATTCAAGAACGGATTGAACGTGAGTTTAATATTCCGCTCATCACTACAGCCCCAAGCGTTATTTACCGGGTTAATCTGACGAACGGAGAAGTTCTGGAGATCGACAACCCGTCGAACTACCCTGAGGTTGGACGTATTGATAACGTAGAGGAGCCCTACGTCAAAGCTGACATCATCGTACCGAATGATTATGTTGGAACGGTAATGGAGCTGTGTCAGAGCAAGCGCGGAGAATATTTGAATATGGAATATATCGACTCCAACCGGGTAACGATCACCTATGATATTCCTCTTGCTGAGATTGTGTATGACTTCTTCGATCAGCTGAAGTCCAGCACGAAGGGCTATGCCTCTTATGACTACGAGATTTCCGGTTATCGCCAGTCGAATCTGGTGAAGATGGACATTCTGCTGAATGGGGAGCAGGTCGATGCACTCTCCTTCATCGTACACCGCGAGCGTGCGTATCAGCGCGGACGGATCATTTGTGAGAAGCTGCGTGAGCTGATTCCAAGACAGATGTTCGAGGTGCCGATTCAAGCGTCTGTCGGAACAAAGGTGGTTGCCCGCGAAACAATTAAGGCGATGCGTAAGAACGTACTCTCCAAATGTTACGGCGGTGACATCTCACGTAAGCGGAAGCTGCTAGAGAAGCAAAAAGAAGGTAAGAAACGGATGAAGCAAGTAGGTAACGTAGAGGTGCCGCAGGAAGCATTTATGGCGGTACTGAAGATTGACGATAATTAATGTACAGAATAAGGGAAGCCGTATCGGCTTTCCTTTTTTCTTCATTAACGATACAATGGCTTCTTGTAAGCGATGAATGATCATGCATATTATTGCAGGTTGAATCAATTTTACGAAATTGATTCTATCAACTTATATTAGAGGGGGTATACCCGCATGGCAGCAGAGATGCCGAAATTGATAAATAGCGCACCCGAAGCGGTGTATATTCATATTCCTTTTTGCACCAATAAATGTTTCTACTGTGATTTTAATTCCTATGTGCTGAAGGATCAGCCAGTCATGAAATATTTAGAAGCGCTGGAGCGGGAGATGGAGTATACCGTCAAGAAGACACCTCCAGGCGAGATTAAGACCATATTTGTTGGCGGAGGGACACCAACCGTATTGAAGCCAGACGAGATGGAGTACTTTTTGAAATCGGTTCGAACTTATTTCCCGGACTGGGCAGACGATATTGAATTCTCCATGGAGGCGAATCCAGGAACAACGGATCTGGAGAAGCTGTCCGTAATGAAAGAGGGTGGCGTCAATCGGGTCAGCTTCGGGGTACAGGCTTTTCAAAATGAGCTGCTGACTGGCATTGGCCGTATTCATAATACAGATGATGTATATCGCAGTCTGGAAAATGCGCGCAAAGCGGGCTTGACGAATCTATCTATTGATTTGATGTTTGGATTGCCGAACCAAACGGTCGATATGCTCTCAGAGAGCGTGAGTAGAGCACTAGAGCTTGATCTTCCTCACTACTCGATCTATGGGCTTAAGGTAGAGGAGAACACACTCTTCCATACGCTGTTCCAGAAGAATCAGCTGCCTCTCCCGGATGAGGACCATGAGCTGGAGATGTATAAGCATCTGATGCAGAGAATGAAGGATGCTGGATATATCCAATATGAGATCAGCAATTTTGCGAAGCCTGGAATGCAAAGCCGTCACAATATGACGTATTGGAGAAATGAAGATTATTACGGACTTGGTGCAGGAGCCCATGGATATGTAGGTCGTGAACGCCACATGAATGTCAAAGGTGTGAACCCTTATATAGAAAAAGCAGAACAAGGTCTTCCAAGACTCGAAACCGCTCAGATCACAAGAGAAGAGGCGATGGAAGACTTCATGATGGTGGGCCTGCGTATGCTGGATGGGGTATCGAGCAGCCGCTTTGAAGCACAATTCGGTGAGAAAGTCGAAGACATATTTGCTGGACCACTGCATAAAATGGTGCATGCAGGTCTCCTTGATGCCACAGGTGACGGATATCGTTTGAGCAGTCAGGGAGTCCTGTACGGGAACGAAGTTTTTGCTGAATTTATTGGGGCATTAACCGTCAAATAACCGCTTGAACTTTTATACGCTCTGATGTATATTTATACACATGTTACTTTTTGTCAGGGCGTAAGGAGGAGAGGCGGTCATGGCTGCGGTTTGCAGAAAGGCATCTCATGAGGATGTCGAGACATTGTACGAGATGATCAAGGGTTATGCAGAGAGAGGGATAATGCTCCCTCGTTCAAGAGACATCCTGTATAGGCAGATTGATCTCTTCGTCGTCGCAGAAGTCGACGGAAATGTAGTGGGATGCGGTTCTTTGTGCAAGCTGGGTAAGGATCTGGTCGAGATCCGGTCTCTAGGCATATCCGACGGTCATAAAGGGCAGGGGATTGGGTCGCTGCTTCTGGACAAGCTGGTGGAAGAGGCAAGAGAACAGGAAATCCCGAAGGTAATGGCGTTAACCTACGAGGTATCCTTCTTTGTGAAGAATGGATTCTCCGTTGTAAATAAAGAGATTTTTCCGGAAAAAGTATGGACCGATTGCGTGAACTGCAGCAAGCAGCATGCATGTGATGAAATTGCAGTTCTTAAGATACTGAACTGACTTGACAATGCTCAGGTCAGTTTGGTATTTTTGTATTACTGGTTAGCACTCGTCAGTTGTGAGTGCTAATGACGATAACATCTTTTAGGGAGGGAGACACGTATGTTAACCGAGCGTCAAAGACTGATACTGAATGCCATTGTTGATGATTATATCCGTTCGGCAGAACCCGTTGGATCCCGCAGCATTTCGAAGAGAGGTGATGTCGGTTATAGTCCGGCAACCATTCGTAACGAGATGGCCGACCTGGAGGACATGGGATATTTGGAACAGCCGCATACCTCGGCAGGCCGAATCCCTTCACATAAAGGGTACAGGTATTACGTAGACCATCTGGTTCCATTCAAGTTTGCTGAGCCATCGGAGCTCAAGGAGCTCAAATTGCTGCTCGCTGAGAAATTAAACGCGATGGAGCAGGTTATACAGCATACCTCAACCATTTTGTCGCATATGACGAACTATACTTCCATCCTGCTTGGACCGGAAGTTTTTCATACGTCGCTCCGTCATTTTCAGCTGCTCCCGCTTGGAGAGAACATGGCCGTAGCGATTATTGTAACGAGCACAGGTCAGGTAGAGAATAAGACGGTAAGCTTGCCGGCGAATGTCTCGTTGTCTGAGATGGAGAGAGTCGTCAATCTGCTGAATACGAGGCTCGTAGGAGTACCTCTATATAAGCTGAAGGCTAGGCTATATTCAGAGATCGCCAAGGAAATGGAGCGTAACGTCTCTGAGTACGAAGCGTTTATGAAAATATTGGATACTGCCTTTGATGGGGAGCCTGATCATCGATTGTATCTCAGCGGTACGACGAACATGCTGTCCCAACCTGAATTCAAGGATGTCGATAAAGTCAAGGATATTTTTGATTTACTTGAAGAGACATCGACCATAATGAAAATTATGACCCCTTCTATTGGAGGTACCGGGGTACAGGTGAAGATCGGAACTGAGAATGATCATGAGGCCTTTGCCAATTGCAGTCTCATTACCGCCTCCTATTCAGTTGAAGGGGAAGCACTGGGGACGATTGGAATCTTGGGACCAACAAGAATGGAATATGCCAAAGTGATCAGTATCTTGAACATGCTGTCCAAGAATTTGACCACGATGCTGACACATCGTTATAAATAAATAGATTCATCCAAATGCCAATCTAATTCACTGCCCATCAAGGACAAGGATCATGTTAAAGTTTAAGATGGGCGATTTAAGCTTAATAATGAATTCTAGATGCAACAAAGGGCAGGACCTTATGAATGTTGAATGTTACTTAAGGGAACGTTCTGATCAGGAAGTTAAGTATAAGTTCTGTTTAAGGAGGTGAACATCTTGAAAGATGAACAAACAATAGAGAATACAGAAGAGAACACTCCGCAGGAGGACATGGTGAATGAGGCTGCACAAGCCGAGTCCACTGAAGCACAGGAAGCAGCCGTGAACGATACGGAAACTGCTGGTGCTGAGACTCTTGCTTCTACTGAAGAATTAGACAGACTGAAGGCACTTGCTGAAGAGAATGAGAAGCGCTACTTGCGTGCCCAGGCTGATTTTGATAACTTCCGCCGCCGTACTCAGAAGGAGAAGGAAGATCTGGCGAAATATGCATCGATGAAGCTGATTACAGAGCTAGTGCCTGTAATTGATAACTTCGAGCGTGCCATTGCGACAGCTCCGGCGAACACCGAGTCCGATTCCTTTGCCAAAGGCGTAGGGATGATCTTCCGTCAGCTGGAAAGCGTGCTTCAGGCTGAAGGTCTTACAGCGATGCAAACGGTTGGTGAGGCGTTTAACCCTGAATTCCATCAAGCGATCATGCAGGTCGAGAGCGAAGAGCATGAAGAAGGCATTGTTGTGGAAGAAGTGCAGAAAGGGTACATGCTGAAAGACAAGGTACTCCGTCCTGCGATGGTTAAGGTGAGTATGTAACGTAAGGATTTGCATAATAAAGCGAAGAGCTTTTTCTTCATACCGAATTGTGCAGAATTCCGAACATAAGGAACACTACGTTTTTTTACATGATATTAGATGAATTTAGAACAGGCCTCGTGCCTTGCATAGATTAAGAAGGAGGATATTTTCCATGAGTAAAGTTATCGGTATTGACCTTGGTACTACAAACTCTTGCGTTGCCGTAATGGAAGGCGGCGAAGCAGTGGTTATTCCGAATCCGGAAGGTGCGCGTACAACCCCTTCGGTGGTCGGTTTCAAAAAAGACGGTGAGCGGATCGTAGGTGAAACAGCAAAACGCCAAGCGATCACTAACCCTGACCGTACCATTATTTCTATTAAACGTCATATGGGTACGAATCACAAAGAAAACATTGACGGTAAAGATTATTCTGCACAAGAAATCTCAGCAATGATTCTGCAAAAGCTGAAATCCGATGCAGAAGCTTATCTGGGTCAAACTGTAACTCAAGCCGTTATTACAGTTCCGGCTTACTTCAATGACAGTCAGCGTCAAGCAACGAAGGATGCGGGTAAAATCGCAGGTCTAGAAGTGCTTCGTATCGTCAACGAGCCAACTGCAGCAGCTCTTGCTTACGGTCTTGAGAAATCCGAAGATCAAACAATCCTTGTATATGACCTTGGCGGTGGTACTTTTGACGTATCCATCCTTGAGCTTGGCGACGGCTTCTTCGAAGTAAAAGCGACAAGCGGGGACAACAGCCTTGGTGGCGACGACTTTGACCAAGTTATTATCGATTACCTTGTAAGTGAATTCAAGAAAGAGCAAGGCATTGACCTCAGCAAAGACAAAGCCGCTGTTCAGCGTCTGAAGGACGCAGCGGAAAAAGCGAAAAAAGAATTGTCCGGCGTACTGACTACGACAATTTCTCTTCCGTTTATCACGGTTGCTGACGGCGTACCTCAGCACTTGGAAGTGAACCTGACTCGTGCTAAATTCGAAGAGATCTCTGCTCAGCTGGTAGAGCGTACACTGGGTCCTACTCGTCAAGCGCTTAGCGATGCAGGTATGACAGCTAACGATATCGACAAGATCGTTCTTGTTGGTGGTTCTACTCGTATTCCTGCCGTTCAGGAAGCAATCAAGAAATTGACTGGCAAAGAACCTCACAAAGGCGTTAACCCAGATGAAGTAGTAGCACTTGGTGCTGCAGTACAAGCGGGTGTCTTGACAGGTGATGTGAAAGACGTCGTTCTTCTTGACGTAACGCCATTGTCCCTGGGTATTGAAACTGCAGGCGGCGTATTCACGAAGATGATCGATCGCAATACAACGATCCCTACAAGCAAGTCTCAAGTATTCTCTACTTATGCGGATAACCAACCTAGCGTTGAGATCCACGTACTGCAAGGGGAACGTGAGATGGCTGCGGGCAACAAAACGCTTGGACGCTTCATGCTTGGTGATATTCCTCCAGCTCCACGCGGCGTACCGCAAATCGAAGTTACATTTGACATCGATGCTAACGGTATCGTTAACGTATCTGCTACGGACAAAGGGACAAACAAATCCCAAAAGATCACGATTACTTCTTCAAGCGGCTTAAGCGAAGAGGAAATCGAGAAAATGATGAAGGATGCAGAGCTTCATGCGGAGGAAGACAAGAAACGCAAAGAGCTTGTAGAAGTGAGAAATGCAGCTGACCAGCTGATCTACACTGTAGATAAGACGGTTAAAGATCTGGGTGACAAGGTAGATGCAGGTGAAGTAGAGAAAGCGAATGCTGCAAAAGAAAAATTGCAAAAAACGCTGGAATCTGACAATGTGGAGGACATCAAGTCTGCTACGGAAGAGCTTACCGAAATCGTTCAACAGCTGTCTGTCAAACTGTATGAGCAGGCTGCACAAGATGCACAGGCACAAGGCGGAGACGCTGCGAACGCAGGTGCGGGTGCAGGCGGACGCGACAATGTCGTAGATGCAGATTACGAAGTAGTTGACGAGGACAAAAAAGATAAATAAGCCCTTAAATCCTTAATAAAGGATGACAGGATGCTATAAGCCTTACAAGTGACAAGCATGGGAAGGTCAGAGCCGGAGTTCTTCGCGCTTTGATCCTTCCTTTTGTCACGTATATGCGTTATTGTTATAAAGTTATGGGGGTGGAAGAGTGGCAGATAAGCGCGATTATTATGAGGTGCTTGGTGTTGGCAAAGGTGCCGGTGATGATGAGATCAAGAAGGCTTACCGTAAGCTTGCGCGGCAATATCATCCGGACGTCAACAAAGAAGCAGATGCGGAAGCCAAGTTCAAAGAGGTTAAAGAAGCATATGACGTTCTGAGTGATGGGCAGAAGCGTGCCCGCTATGATCAATATGGTCATGTGGATCCGAACCAAGGAATGGGCGGCGGCTTTGGCGGTCAGGATTTTGGCGGCTTCGGCGACATTTTCGATATGTTCTTCGGTGGTGGCGGAGGTCGGCGTGATCCCAATGCTCCGCAGCGGGGGAATGACCTTCAATATACGATGACCATTGAATTCAAGGAAGCGGTATTCGGTAAAGAGACGGATATCACCATTCCGCGCACAGAGAGCTGTGATACTTGTCATGGCTCAGGAGCGAAACCAGGAACTCATCCAGAAACCTGTACTGTCTGCCGTGGCAGCGGTCAGGAAGAAGTGGTGCAGAATACCCCGTTTGGCCGTATGGTTAACCGGCGTGCCTGCTCCAACTGCGGCGGTTCAGGCAAGACGATCAAGGATAAGTGCAGAACTTGTCAAGGCAGCGGCAAAGTCCGTAAACAGCGCAAGATCAATGTACGAATTCCTGCAGGGGTGGACGATGGTGCGCAGCTGCGTATGAGCGGTGAAGGCGAAGGCGGGCTCCGCGGAGGACCTGCAGGGGATTTGTTCATTGTTATCCGTGTGAAATCGCATGATTTCTTTGACCGGGAAGGCAATGATATTTATTGTGAAGTACCGCTTACTTTTGCTCAAGCAGCACTCGGCGATGAGATTGAGATCCCGACGCTTCGGGAGAAAGTGAAGCTCAAAATCCCGGCAGGTACCCAGACGGGAACCTATTTCCGTCTGAAGGGCAAAGGTGTTCCGCATTTGCGTGGCTCTGGACAGGGAGATCAGCATGTTAAAGTGGTCGTCGTTACACCGACCAAATTAAACGATGAGCAGAAGGAACTGCTTCGGGAATTTGCTGCGCTTGGCGGAGAACAGATGGATGAGCACGAGCAATCGTTCTTTGATCGGGTTAAGCGTGCTTTTAGAGGTGACTGATATAAGCAAAGAAGGATTGTCCATGGTTTGTGGGCAGTCCTTTTTTTTGCGTTGTCTTCTGAATAGCTCTCATTCATTTGCGGCATTCTATATTATGGCTCGAACTTGAGCTTCGAGCTGCGGCGATTTCATTTAATGAGAAGTGACTAAAGGCGGTGTTTTCTTATGGATAAGAACATTCTTGCATATTTCAATACCCCGGAGCAGGCACAGCAGGTTGCAGCCAAGCTGAGCAGCTTGAAGCTGGAGAGCATTTCAATCGATCGTTTCAGCCGCTATCCAGGCGAAGGAAGCAATGAGTCCATATTAAACAGTACAATGGACAGCTTGTCCTCTGCGACACTGCACGGCTCCTTTACAAGTGCATCTTCCGGAATACTGGCTGCTGCAGACCCATCTGCCAGCGGGATGAGTGATGGAGGTGCAGGGGGTCCGACAGGCAAGGACATTCTGCTCACTGTCGTTGTGGATGAATCCGTGCATCATGAGGCGCTGCGGATTATTGAGGAATCCGGTGGTCTTATTTAATTCAGTAATCAGGGAGGAAAATGGAATGTCTTCTAATCGCAGAAAAGATAGAGTGTTAAAAAAATCAGAGAAGATCAGTGAGCTTGCTTCAGCAAAAAATGAGGATGTTGAATTCAGCAGTGCAGAGGCTGATCAAGAGGATATAGAAGCTCTTCGCCGCAGCGAGGCGGCAGACCAGCGGCAGATGAAGAAGCTGGATGATTACAGATATGAGTAAATAAGGAAGCATCGGGTCCCGAGTAGTGGGCACCGGTGCTTTTTTGTGTGCTGTTGCTCAGAGGAGACACTATATTTTTATGGGAATATGGAAATAACTGTGGAGAAAAAAAGGATGAGTATACTCTCGTTCTTTGTGCTCGCTATTGTTTGTATAGTACAATAGAGGGTATGAATACAGGGGAGGAAGCAGCAAATTATGATATGGAATGAAATAACAATACATACAACGGAAATAGCGCAGGAGATGATCTCGAACTTCTTGCATGAAGCGGGTGCAGGCGGAGTAGCTATCGAAGAATCAGGCACGCTGGACAAGATCAGAACGACAAAGTATGGGGAATGGTACGAATACCCTCTTAATGATATTCCTAAGGGTGAAGCCGTTATCCAAGGTTATTTTGCCGATACAACGGATATGGATGCCGTGATTGCTGAGATTGAGCCCCGAATCAAAGAGCTTGCGGATTATGGAATTGATGCAGGCAAGGCAGAGATTACCGTGAAGCAAGTCGATGAAGACAGCTGGGCTACAGCGTGGAAGCAGTATTTTAAGCCGCTTAGAGTATCTGAGACGCTGACGATCAAACCGTCCTGGGAAGAGTATACACCCGAAAGCGCGGCGGAGAAATTAATTGAAATTGACCCCGGCATGGCATTCGGTACAGGAACGCATCCTACCACCTCTCTATGTCTTCGTACACTGGAAAAATATGTGCAAGGCAGCGAAGAGGTCATTGATGTAGGAACAGGCTCGGGTATTCTGGCCATCGGCGCCATGAAGCTGGGGGCAAAGCACGTGCTTGCACTTGATCTCGATCCTGTGGCCGTGACTAGCGCGCGAGAGAATAGTACTCTAAATGGTCTATCTGATCACATTACAGTATACGAGAGTGACCTTCTGTCCATTTTGGACAAACAGGACGGTTCCCTTGGTGTTACAATGCCTGTTCATATCGTTGTCGCCAATATCTTGGCAGAGGTTATCCTTCTCTTCATTAATGATGTTTACGAAGCGCTTCAGCCGGGCGGCCTGTATATTGCTTCAGGGATCTGGAAGAACAAAGAGGAAGCTGTTCTGACCGCACTGCGGGAAGCAGGCTTTGAGATTATGGATATTCAGCGCGACGAAGACTGGCTAGCGATTGTTTCGAGGAAATAAGGGATGAGTATGGATCAGTTTTTCTTTTATCCGTTAGAACAGCTGCCCTTTTTTATTCTGACGATTCTTATTGCGTTTACAGTGCATGAATTTGCCCATGCTTACTTCGCCAATAAATTCGGTGATCCCACAGCGAAAATGCTGGGGAGAATGACCTTGAATCCGGCGGTGCATTTCGATTTCTTCGGCTTGCTGCTGCTTGTAATCGCCGGCTTCGGCTGGGCAAGGCCGATTCCGGTGAACCGGGATAATTTTGACCGAAGACGGATGATGAGTGTGGTTGTCTCTGCGGCAGGGCCCGTGAGCAATTTGCTGCTTGCCGTTGTTGGTACCATTATATATGCGCTCTTGATCCAGTTCGGAGTCATGGATTCTATTGAGAATCAGCGTGTAGTGTTTGCGATCTCGACCTTCTTTTCGATTTTTAACGTAACGAACTTTTTCTTATTCTTCTTTAATCTCGTACCTTTGCCTCCACTCGACGGATATCGAATTGTAGAGGAGCTTGTGCCGACGCGCATTCGCATCAAGCTGCAGTCGCTGGAGCAATGGTCGATACTCATATTTTTAATTATCGTCATTACTCCGCTGAACCGATGGACCATAACGCCTCTATATGAATTGTCGATGAGCTGGTATACAGGTATAGCCCAGATGGTGATGACCTTGTTTGGCGGGTAGTCAGCGACGATAAAAAGTTGTAAGATGTTATGTGGTTATTTTCTAGTTTTTGAGAATGATAGTTGGTTAAGCAGGGGGCCTATCGATCCATGCAGCGTTATTTTATTGAACAGGATCAATTCGACGGACAGACAGTCATCATTCATGGAGATGATGCCCGTCATATTACCAAGGTGATGCGGGGCAAGGCCGGGGACAAGCTCATTGTGAGTGACGGAGTTTCCCGTGAAGCCATGGTCCAGATCACACACATAGAGGCTTCACAGGTGCAGGCAGAGGTCGTGGAGTGGCTTCCTATGGATCACGAACCGCGAGTATCGGTCACCATTGCACAAAGTTTGCCGAAGGGCGACAAGATGGAGCTCGTTATTCAAAAATGTACGGAAATCGGTGCAGTCGGTTTTATCCCTTTTTTATCCGAACGGACCATAGTCCAATATGACGCTAAAAAAGAAGGGAAACGCCTGGAGCGCTGGCGCAAAATAGCGAAGGAAGCGGCTGAACAGAGTCACCGCAATCGCATCCCGGCTGTGTACGAATCGAGGTCGTGGAAAGAGCTGCTTGCTTCTTTTGACAGCTATGATCTCGTCTGCTATTGCTATGAGAAAGAAAACGGCTTGCAGCTGAGAGATGTAATTAAGCCATTAGCAGCCGGATTGTCTGCGGATGAGAGTGCCTCTGTACTCGTTGTTGTGGGTCCGGAAGGTGGATTTACGACAGGGGAGGTACAGGCGGCAGAAACTGCAGGGGCGAGGTCCGTCGGGCTTGGCAAACGTATTCTTCGTGCCGAAACTGCAGGCATGGTCGCTTTGACTTGTATTTTATATGAAACTGATGAAATGGGAGGAATGTAATTATGCCATCCGTGGCGTTTTACACCTTGGGATGTAAAGTAAACTTCTACGATACAGAAGCCATTTGGCAGCAATTTAAAGAACAAGGATATGAGCAGGTGGACTTTGATTCACAGACGGCTGATGTGTACCTGATCAACACCTGTACCGTTACCAATACAGGAGACAAGAAGAGCCGTCAAATTATACGGCGTGCAGTACGCAAGAATCCGGATGCGATCGTGGCAGTAACAGGCTGCTATGCACAGACTTCACCGGCAGAAATTATGGACATTCCTGGTGTCGATCTCGTTGTAGGTAATCAGGATCGGGACAAAATCATTCCTTTTGTCAATCAGATCAAGGAAACACGCGAGCCGGTAAATGCGGTGCGTAATATTATGAAGAATCGCGTATTTGAAGAGATGGACGTACCCGATTTTGCTGATCGCACGCGTGCCTTTCTTAAAATTCAGGATGGGTGCAACAATTTCTGTACCTTTTGCATCATTCCATGGGCGCGCGGACTGTCTCGCAGCCGGGATTCGAGAAGCATTATTACTCAAGCAAATCAGCTGGTAGAGGCAGGCTACAAGGAGATTGTCCTGACAGGAATTCATACCGGCGGCTATGGCGATGATCTGGATAACTATGATTTGTCGAGTCTTCTATGGGATCTGGATAAAGTGGATGGGCTGGAGAGAATCCGGATCAGCTCCATTGAAGCAAGCCAAATTGATGAGCGGATGCTGGATGTATTGAACCGCTCCTCGAAGATGTGCCGCCACTTTCATATCCCGCTTCAAGCGGGAGACGATACGGTCCTTAAGCGGATGCGCCGCAAATATACGACCGAGCAGTTCTATAATAAAATGGGACTGATTCGTCAAGCCATGCCGGATGTGGCCATTACAACGGACGTTATTGTTGGCTTCCCTGGAGAAACGCATGAGATGTACCGAAATGGCTATGACCTTATGAAAGCTATTAATTTCTCAGAAATGCATGTCTTCCCTTATTCCAAGCGGACGGGTACTCCTGCAGCTCGCATGGAGGATCAAGTCGATGATGTAGTGAAGAACGAGCGTGTAACAGAGCTCCTGGCGTTGTCAGATCAAATGAAGCTCAGCTATGCTGAGAAATTTGTTGGACAAGTTCTGGAGGTTATACCGGAAGGAAGAGGAGACCTGGCAGAAGGTCATCTTCACGGGTATAGCGATAATTATATCCAGCTTGAATTCGAAGGCGCCGATCATCTCGTTGGACAGGTGTGCCGTGTGAAGATGACGAAAGCCGGACTTCATTCAAGTGAAGGACAGCTTGTTCGGGTTATGGAAAATGGGCCGCAAAGGGCAGCTCTCTAAGCTAACAAGGACAGCATAGGATCACGAAGACGAACAAGGATTTCGTTTTCTTTTGGAGGGGCGTTGAATGAGGTTCCCCGAAGAAAGAATGCGGAATCCTTGTTGTTCAAGGAGAGGAGCTAAGTTTCAGATGGCAAGAAAAGAGATTTCCGCCGGCGGCGTCGTATTCCGGCATATGGGTGATGAGCTTCAGGTTCAGCTTATTACGGACCGCTATGCTAGAATATCTCTTCCAAAAGGCAAGATGGAGCCGGGTGAAACGGTTGAACAAACGGCGCTTCGTGAAATTGAAGAGGAAACAGGGCTTAAGGGAAGAATTGTTGCACCTGTGGATATTATAAAATATACCTATCATCATGCTGTACATGGCAAAGTAGATAAAGAAGTGCATTACTATCTGGTTGAAGCTGTGGGCGGGAAGCACAGAGCACAGATTGAGGAGATCAAAGCGGTCGCATGGTATGCTCCCCTTGAGGCATGGAGCAGACAGCAGCATCAAGGCTACGATAATAATGATCGAATACTGCAAAGAGCTCTGAGGCAGCTCGGAATTCAGGTTTAACGCTGGGAATCAGGCTCCAGCCGTTTCCAAATCTTAAGGTAGCATAATGGGAGAGCCAGTAAGGAACAGACAATATTGAAAATCGTCTGCGCATGTGCGATTTGTGCGCCTGGTTCAGTCGTGAACAAGGCCGCTGCCTGGTAGAGCAATGAAATAAGAGGGGCAAACAGCAGAGCTCCTGCAACATTCAGAGTAATGTGGGACCATGCTACGAATTGACCGGCTTTGCTGCCTCCAATGGCGGCCATCCAAGCGGTAACACAGGTGCCGACATTGGAGCCGAGTACAATCGCAATCCCGACTTCGGGAGGCAGGGTGCCGGCAGCAGCAAGGCCGATGGCCATTCCGATAACCGCAGCACTGCTGTGCACGAGCGCAGTCAGGCATGCACCAGCAGCCATCCCCCACCATACACTGTGACTGGCCTGCTGGACAAACCATGGGAATACCCCGCCTTGTTCTAGAGCGGGCCCGATCCGCTGCATCATGACAATACCGAGCATAACCATGGAGAAACCAGCTCCTGCAAGACTGATGTATCCAGCCGTATGTACGGTCTTTGAATGCCGGCTGTGCATGACTGATTTTAATTCGCCGAGCATGACACAGATGATCCAGCAGCTGATGAAGACGAGCAGCATGGGTGCTGCGTATTTGCCAATCTTCAGACTGAGCAGCTCGGTCGTTACCGTAGTCCCGACATTGCTGCCCAGAATGATACCGAGGGTACGAGCATATCCAAGCAAATTTGCATTTACGAGGCCGATGGTCAGTACGGTGACCGCTGTGCTGCTCTGCAGCAGGGCGGTTATTCCTGTGCTGAAGAGCATGCCTTTTAACGGCGTTGCGGTGGCCCGGTCGAGAGAGCTTGATAGCAGCGGACCGCTGAGCTTATAGAGTGAAGCCTCCATCAGCTTCATGCCTAGAAAGAATATGGTTAATCCATATAATAGAGGAAACACAATAGAATGCAGCATGATATTACAAGGCACCTTCTCTCTGTACGAGACTTGTCTACAGTCCATCTTATGTTTGTAGCAGGACAACCATGACTTTCTTGTGAGAGTGCAGGTTACTTGATTATAAAAGGAGTTGTAAGCATTTTGGCATCGGTTATTCTTACAAAGAGCCGTAAAAAAAGAGTAGAGCAGGGGCATCCCTGGATTTACAAAAATGAAATTGAGTCGGTAGAGGCAAATGCGGAGCCAGGACAATTGGTTGAGGTGAAGAATCATCAAGGCCGTTACTTGGCGACAGGATATTATAATCCGGCATCCCAAATTACTGTACGGGTCGTTTCCTATGAACCGGTCACGACGATGGACAAGGCCTTCTTTGTCCGTAAATTTGATCAAGCCCTGCAGCATCGTGACCGCTTTGTTACCGGCGGTGACGCTTATCGTCTCATCTATGGAGAGGCAGATTATGTTCCCGGGCTTGTGGTGGATCGATTCGGTGACGTGCTTGTCGTTCAGATCCTGACTCTAGGTATGGATCTGCGCCGTGAGGCAATCGTCGAGGCTTTGGTTGAGGTTGTCCAGCCCAAGGGTATTTATGAGCGAAGCGATGTCAGTGTAAGAGAGCTGGAGGGGCTTGAACAGGTCAAAGGTCTGCTCTATGGAGAATGTCCAAGACATGTAACCGTTACGGAGAACGGTCTTAAGATAAAGGTTGATATCGAGCAGGGACAGAAGACCGGTTATTTCTTCGATCAACGGGAGAACCGCGCAGCCATTGAACCGTTGATGACAGGCTGGGGCCGCAGAAGTGGAATTACAATTCAAGAGGTAGAACAAGATGGCGTGAAGACCCTCGCTCCAATCAACAAGAGCGGTAAAGTCGTAACCTTTCCTTATTGGGACGGTGCAAATGTGCTGGAATGCTTCTCGCATACAGGCAGCTTTACACTGAATGCCTGCAAATTCGGAGCTAAGCGGGTAACCTGTCTTGATATTTCGGAGCATGCGATTGAAAGTGCCAGAGATAACGTGAAGCTGAATGGCTTTGAGGATCGTGTTGAATTTGTAGTTGATGATGCTTTTCAATATTTAAGAAATCAGGTTAAAGGTTTGGAGGAGCGTGCTGCAAGGGCAAAAGCTGACAAAAAGGTAGATACGTCGCTTGCCATGACGGCAGGAGGTGGACGTACCTTTGATGTAGTCATCCTCGATCCTCCTGCTTTTGCCAAGACAAGAGGGGCCGTCAAAGGCGCGGTTCGCGGCTACAAGGATATCAATCTGCATGGCATGAAGCTCGTTAATGAAGGCGGTTATCTTGTAACGGCAAGCTGCTCCTACCATATGCGTCCCGATTTGTTCCTTGAGACAATTCAGGATGCAGCAACCGATGCAGGGAAAATATTAAGACTTGTAGATTGGCGCGCTGCAGGTAAAGATCATCCACAAATTTTGGGCGTAGAAGAGGGTCATTATTTGAAATTTGCCATCTTCGAGGTTCGATCAAAAACGCCATCCGACATCAATTAATTTAAGAAAAAGCATCCGTATTCTCTTTAAAGAAAGAGTGTTCGGATGCTTTTTTTACTGTACCATAGGTGATGTAACGACGATGAATTGAAGGGTTGTAGGGACTTATGCACGTTCTTCTATTGGAAGAAATTTAGCATGGTTTGACTTACTGGAATTACCAAACGCATGTTCCTGTCGAGTGAGATATGTTATACTTGTGCGTAGACTTTATAAGGTTTTTGGTCTCTTTTCGTTCGCATTTTATTTAAATTGAATGATGAATAATCGTGAAGCTTTTTAACTAGTAATAGAGTGCAAAAAAAAGGTTGATTGCAAATACATACATGTCAGTATGCTGATGATGTAGTTTCGAAATAGAAAGGGAGGAATTCAATAAATGCCGCTTCATATGATGATTGGACGAGCCGGCAGTGGAAAAAGCACGGCCATAATGAATCAAATTACGGCTCAGCTGCGTGAGAACCCTGCAGGAAATCCTATAATTCTTATCGTTCCGGAACAGGCTTCCTTCCAGGCAGAATCCGAAATGATTCGTTCTCAAGGCGTGAACGGCTCCGTCCGGGCCCAAGTGCTTGATTTTCGCAGGCTCAGCTTGAGAGTAATGCAGGAAACGGGAGGCTCGGCTCTTATTCCGATTCGGGCCGAAGGCAAGAAAATGCTGCTCTACAAAATTATGCAAAAGCGCAAGGATGAGCTTAAAATCTTCTCTGCATCGGGTACACAAATGGGATTTGCCCATCAACTAAGTTCCCTGTATGCGGAAATGAAGCGATACGGAACTCAGGAACAATCTTTGAAGGAAGAGCTTGAGCGAGTGATGGAGGTGCCTGGCGCAGGTGCGATTCTGCATCACAAGATTCATGATATTTTAACCGTATACCGGGACTTCGAGGAAGAAGTATCCCGACTATACATGGATGAAGAAGATACACTGGACAAATTGGCAGAGCGAATCCCGTCCTCGGATTATGTGAAGCAGGCTGATGTTTGGATTGACGGCTTCCGCAGCTTTACTCCGCAGGAGCTCTCCGTCATCAGACAATTACTGCTGAATGCAAACTCCGTAACCATATCGCTGACTCTGGACAAGCCTTATGATGCGATGAATATGCCGAATGAAATGAACCTGTTCTACTCTGCAGGCATGTCCTATGTCAAGTTGAAAGGAATCGCTGAAGATACAGAAGTGGAATTTGCTACTACTCATATACCTCCCTCACAATCACCTCGTTATGCGGCTCCGGCGCTTGCGCATCTGGAAGCAGGCTTCGAGGCTCGCCGCGTCCGCATGAAGGATGCAGGTCATGAAGGAATTCGTGTTTATGCGGCAGAGAACAGAAGAGCTGAGGTCGAAGGCGTCCTGCGAGAAATCAGACGATTGGCAAGAGAAGAAGGAGTTCGTTACCGGGATATGGCAGTCCTTGTCCGCAATCTCGGCGATTATGGGCATATCGTTGCACCCTTGTTCAAGGATTACGATGTTCCCTATTTCCTAGACGAGCGCAGAGATGAGCTGCATCATCCGCTTGCCGAGTTGATCAGGTCCGCTCTGGATGTCATCAATAGACGATGGAAGTATGAGGACGTATTCCGGGCGGTGAAGACGGATCTGCTGCTGCCTCTCGATGGGTCCGTTAGTCGATACGATATGGATATGCTGGAGAACTACGTCCTGGCATCCGGAATTTCCGGCTATAGATGGACAGACGGCAAGCCGTGGAAGGGAGTACCGAGTTTGTCCCTCGAAGAAGATGGGCCAGCTGGTTCTGAGCTTAATCGCAGCCGGTTCCTGTACTTAATGGAGAAATGTCGTGAGACGGTTGTATCCCCATTGTTTACCTTTGAGAAAAGATTCAAAAAAGCGAAGACGGCCAAGGAGCAATGTATCGCCCTATTCAAGCTGCTGGAGGATGCAGATATCGCTCGTAAACTGGATGCACTGAGCAGCAAGGCGCTTGAGGAAGGAAGTCCTGAGCAGGCTCGCGAGCATCGGGGGATTTGGACCGCGGTTCTGGATTTGCTGGATCAAGTCGTGGAAATGATGGGCACCGAGCATTTGGATGCCGAGCTGTTTGCAGGAGTCATAGAGACTGGACTTGCCGAGCTGAAGCTGGGACTGATTCCTCCTGCACTGGATCAAGTGCTTGTCGGAAGTCTGGATCGGTCTCGGACAGGTAAAGTCAGTCATGTATTTATCCTTGGCGCAACAGACGGTGTCATGCCGCAAATTCAGCAGGAGGAAGGAGTTCTAACGGCTTCAGAAAGATCCGTGCTTACGGAGTATGGCATGCAGCTAGGTCCAGACGTGACACGCAAAATGCTGGATGAACGCTTCTTAATCTATGCTGCGTTTACCCAGGCCAGTCACAGTCTATGGATCAGCTATCCTCTTACAGATGAAGACGGCAAGTCTCTCCACCCTTCAGAAATGATTCGTCATTTGAAGCGGATGTTTCCTGGGCTGGAGGAGCGTCCGCTGCTCTCCCGGCCGGGACAAGCACCCGAATGGAAGGAGCAAGCAGGCTTCCTGCTTCGTCCCGATCTGACAATGTCCTATCTGATGGGTGAGCTTCGGGAATGGCGAAGAGGAAAGAACATCGAGGAGTCCTGGTGGGAGGTATATAACTGGTACCTCGCACATCCAGCAATGCAGGTTCGACTTGAACGAATGCTCGAATCTGTATTCTATAAGAACCGTACCCGTACGCTTTCGAAGGAGACGAGCTTCAAGCTGTATGGAACACAGCTCAAGACCAGTGTATCCCGTATGGAACGCTTTGCCCTATGTCCATTCTCTCATTTTGTCTCGTTCGGTCTGAAGCTGAAGGAGAGACAAGTGTATCGTCTTAAGGCACCAGATATCGGACAGCTGTTTCATGCGGCACTCAGCAAAATGGCGATGAAGCTGAAGGAGCAGAACTTAAGCTGGGCTAATCTCAGCCGTGAAGAGTGCATTTCCTATGCAGAGGAGACCGTGGATGTATTAGCACCTCAGCTGCAAGGTGAAATTTTGCTGAGTACACAGCGTTATGGATATATTTTTCGCAAGCTCAAAAATATCGTAAGCCGAGCTTCCATTATACTGGGTGAGCAGTCCAGAAGGGGCAGCTTTGAGCCGCTGGCGCTTGAGCTTGATTTTGGTCCGGACAAGCCGCTGCCGCCGCTGACATTCACATTGGATAATGGCGTTGTGATGCAAATTGTAGGCCGAATTGACCGGGTAGATGTAGCCGAAGGAGAAGATGGAGAAATTTTACTTCGGGTCATTGATTATAAATCCAGCCAGACCGATCTGAAGCTGCATGAGGTGTTTTACGGTCTATCGCTGCAGATGCTCACTTATCTGGATGTATTGCTGACTTACGCGGAGGAGTGGATCGGAACAGAGGCTCATCCTGCGGGCGTGCTCTATTTCCATGTGCATAATCCTCTCCTTCAATCTGCCAATGGCATGGGCACCGAACAAGCTGAACAGGAGCTGCTCAAGCGATTTAAGATGAAGGGATTGTTGCTCGCGGATCGTGAAGTGATCGGGAAGATGGATACCTCTCTGGAGAAAGGATACTCTTCAATCCTCCCGGTAGCCGTAAAAACGGATGGTGGATTCTACAGCAGCTCGTCAGTGGCGACAGAGGAGCAGTGGGATATGCTGCTGAGCTCGGTACGCGGGACGATTCAAGATATTGGAACACGAATAACGAATGGAGATGTATCGATATCTCCTTATCGCATGCAGCAGCAAAGTGCCTGTACGTTCTGTCCGCTGAAATCGGTATGCCAGTTTGATGAGAGCATGCCAGGCAGTGAATACAATTTACTCAAGAGACCTGACAAGAAGCAGGCTTGGGATTTATTTAACAGGGAAGGAGGAGAACAAGAATATGAGCATGATTCCTAAGCCGGAAGGAAGCTTCTGGAGCGACGACCAGTGGAAGGCGATTGCTTCTTCCGGAGAAGACATGCTCGTGGCTGCGGCTGCGGGCTCAGGGAAGACCGCTGTGCTGGTTGAGCGGATCATTCGTAAAATATCAGATCCTGAAGCTGGGTACAGCGTGGACAGGCTGCTCATTGCGACTTTTACCAAGGCAGCAGCTTCGGAGATGCGGGAGAGGATTCGTGAAGCACTGGAAACAGCGCAGGAGCAGAGCCCAGGCAGCGAGCATCTTGCCAGACAGCTGACTCTGCTTGGCAGGGCTCCAATTACTACGCTTCATTCCTTCTGTATGGAAATCATTCGAAGATATTATCAGCTGATTCCTCTGGATCCCTCATTCCGAATTCTGAATGAATACGAAGCGGAGCTTATGCGTCAGGAGCTGCTGATGGAGCTGTTTGAAGAAAAGTACGGAGAAGAAGGCGAAGGAAGCGATTTTCGAAGGCTCGTCGATTGGTTCAGTGGAGAACGCAGCGATGACGCCATGTATGGACTCGTCCAGAGGCTGTATGATTTTGCCCGCAGTCATTCATGGCCCGAACACTGGCTCTCCGAAATGGCAGCTGCTTTTGAGGTTCAATCATTGGAAGAGCTGGGCAAGACGGAGTGGGTAGCAAGTATTATGAGAGATGCTGAGCTGGCTCTGGGCGGAGCATCAGATCAGCTCAAGCAGGCACTTGCTATTGCACAGGAGCCGGAGGGACCGGCAGCTTATGCCGAGACCTTTACCGAGGATCTGGAGATGGTCGAGCGGCTGCTTGATCAGGTTCGGAGCGGATCATGGTCCGAACTGTATGATGTGTTCAACAGCGCGGCCTTTGGCAAGCTCAAATCGGTACGTAAAGGTCAGGCTGACCCGGGGCTTCAGGAGAGAGCGAAGGATCTGAGAGAATCGGTGAAGAAGACCGTGACGGAGCTGAAGTCAGTCATGTTCGGCAGAACACCGGAGCAGTTTCTCATTGAGCTGTCGAAGATTGCACCACTGATGAAGAAGCTTGCCGAGATCGTCATCCTATTCGGAGAACGATTTACTCGTGAGAAGCAAGCCAAAGGGGTCGTTGATTTCAGCGATTTGGAGCATTATGCGCTCCAGATCCTGCGTCATGCCGATTCAACTCCTGAACAGTCGTATCCGTCTGATGCAGCTATGGAATACAGGCAGCAGTTTGACGAAGTGCTCCTGGATGAATATCAGGATACCAATACGGTTCAGGAGGATATTGTGAGCCTCATCTCCCGTGAGCATCCAGGGAATAGGTTCATGGTTGGTGATGTCAAGCAGAGCATATACCGCTTCCGTCTGGCAGAACCCGGCTTATTCCTGGACAAATACAGAAGGTATGACCATGACGGAGGCGGAGAAGGTCTGCGTATTGATCTGGCACGCAATTTTAGAAGCCGTAAGGAAGTCGTTAATGCAGTCAACATGCTGTTTAGGCAGATTTTGAATGCCGGTGTGGCCGAGATTGAATACGATGACGCTGCCGCACTGACCTTTGGTGCCTCGTTCCCAGAGACATCTGAATCGTTAGAAGAATATACACCGGAGCTTGTACTCATTGATCGTGCCGGAACAGGCTCTCTCGAAGACGCTGAAACGATAGAAGGCGATACAGCAGATGCATCCTCTGAGCAAGTTGAACAGCTGGAGATGGAAACGGCGGAACTGGAGGCGTCCTATATAGCGGCCCGCATTCACCAGATGGTCGGCAATACGGGAGAAGCAGCGCAAATCTATGACAAGCATACCAAACTCATGAGACCGGCGAAATATGGAGATATCGTTATCTTGCTTCGATCAGCCAGAATATGGACGCCACTCATGATGGAGGTGCTGAAACGAGAAGGAATACCGGTTACCGGTGATCAGAGCAAGGGCTTTTTTGAAGCTACGGAAGTGGAGATTATGCTGTCCCTTCTGCAAATTGTGGATAATCCCCAGCAGGATATTCCGCTGGCTTCGGTGCTTCGGTCTCCAATTGTAGGGCTGGATGAAGAGGAGCTTGCTCTGGTTCGTCTGTCCGGCAAAAATATATCGTTCTATGATGCGATGATGAAGACCATTGCAGACGCAGGGAAATCGGGTGGAGCCCAGGCGAATGACAATACGATAACGGAGATCAGCGAGAGCAGTGAACGACAGGCAGCACAGCTGGAAATGGAATTCGCTCTTAGAGAGGCTAGCGCAGCGACAGAGGCGATAGATATTTCCTTAGATCGTAAGGAAGATCGTGCAGATGGATTTATTGAAGAACCGTCACCCGAACGATTCATAAATGAACAAACGGCTGCGCTGGAGGATACAACGAGCGCTGGGGAAGACACCGAGAATAGTCCTCTTCGTGGACGTAAACCTGCAGCTGGAGTTGCGCTAGTAGACAAGCTTCGGGAATTTAGTGAATCGCTTGAGCAATGGAGGCATGAGGCACGTAATGGGAGCTTGAGTGAGCTTATCTGGCGGATATATCAGGATACGGGCTATCTGGACTGGGTCGTAGGTCTGCCGGGCGGAATGCAGCGCAGCCGCAATCTGCAGGCACTGTATGACCGGGCCAAGCAGTACGAGAGCTCGACTTCCAATCGGGGCTTATTCCGTTTTCTTACGTTCATTGCCAGACTGAAGGACCACGGCGGTGATCTCGGTACAGTCAGTGGATCAGGGGATACAGAGCAAGCAGTGCGCATTATGACGATCCATCGAAGCAAAGGCCTTGAGTTTCCGATTGTTTTTGTAGCAGGGATGTCCAAGATGTTCAATCAGCAAGATCTGAATTCTCCTTTCATGATGCATAAGGAGCTTGGCTTTGGTCCGAGATATATTGATGAAGACAATCGGGTCGGCTATCCAACGCTCGCCAATCTGGCGATTCGGAGGCGTGCACATGCTGAGCTGCTGGCCGAAGAGATGCGGGTGTTGTACGTTGCGCTTACTCGTCCTAAGGAAAAGATGATTCTGATCGGAACAGTCAAGGATGCAGCTGCCCGGGCACTTGCCTGGTCGCAGATCAAGGACCTGTCAACGATGCTCCTGCCGGAAACTCTTCTTGCTTCGGGAAGAAGCTATCTGGACTGGGTAGGTCCGGCATTGTTCCGTCATCCGGACGGGAAGCCGCTGCGGGACATGGCTGGGATAGATAATATGGAGAATATGCCACATCGGATATTCGGCGAGGATGCAGCGCATTGGATCGTTTCCATCGTGCCGAGCCAATCGGTTCAAGGCTTAGCCGGTGGAGTGCTGCCTGATGAAGAAGGAATAGATGAGGAGCGGATACTTCGCACAGCCGCACTTATGGAGCGCAGACCTGTGTTGTCCAAGCTGGAAGAGAAGGAAGACACAGCTCAGATGATTGATCATGCTCTCTCCTGGACATATCCGTACATGGCAGCAGCGAAAACTCCGGCCAGTACTTCTGTTACCGAGATGAAGGCACTCCTGGCATCACAGGACCGCCCTTCATTGGAGTGGCTGGACGAGCTGGAGCTCTACGGTGCTCGCACGGAGTCCAGAGAAACACTCCATCTGCGGCGGCCGAAATTTATGAGTGAGGCCTTGCTCACACCCACCGAAAGAGGTACGGTGTATCACACGATTATGCAGCACATGCCGATGATCGCAGAAATGAGTCTTGATCTGATTAAGGAGACCATCGGAAGATTGATTGAGATGAATATTTTGCTGCCCCATCAAGCAGAAGCCGTTGAGCCTGAACAAATATTAAGGTTCTACGAGAGTGAGCCTGGACTACAGCTGACGAGAGCGGCATGGATCAGAAGAGAGATGCCGTTCAGCTACGGACTTCCGGCAGATGAGACAGATGAAGGTCTATTCATGCCTATCTCGCATGAGGAGGCTTCTAGGCTGCAGAGTGAGCTGGGTCAGGAGACGGTTCTGATCCGTGGTATTGTGGACTGCTTGTATGAGGTGGATGGCAAACGTGTGCTGCTGGACTATAAGACAGACAAAGTGCTTGAGCATCGGGGCGGTGTTACCCAGCTGGCGGATGGATACCGATTCCAGCTTGATCTCTATGCAAGAGCGTTAAAGGATATTTTGGATTACGAAATTGATGAAAAATGGCTTTATTTCTTTGATGCGGATACGGCAGTGAAGCTCTAGAGATGCGGCGTAAAGGAGGGAGAGAGACAATATGCGGATATTGCATACGGGGGATTGGCATTTCGGTAAGACGCTGGAAGGCAGAAGCAGGCTTAAGGAGCAGGAGGCATTTGTGGACGAGCTGGTCACTCTTGCGGATGAGGAACAGGCAGACGTCATCCTAATGGCAGGCGATGTGTATGATTCCGTCAATCCGCCTGCGGCAGCAGAGCAGCTGTTCTATGATGCTTGTGCCCGTCTTACGTCAGGAGGAAGACCTCTCGTGGTCATCGCGGGGAACCACGATCAGCCGGAGCGTGTCGCTTCGGTCTCTCCTCTGGTGAACAATAGAGGCATTACTCTGGTAGGCATGCCAACACCAGAGATTATAACGGTTAATGCCGAGAGAACGGGGGAGGTCGCAAGGGTCGCGGCACTTCCATATCCTTCTGAGTCCAGGCTAAACGAGCTGCTAACAGATGATGCTGAAGAGCAGGGGATGCGTAAGGCATATAGTGAACGCGTCGGTGAGCTGATGCGGCATCTGGGCAGTTCTTTTCGGAAGGACACTGTTAATCTAGCGATGAGTCATATCTATGTCCTGGGCGGTCTTGAATCCGACTCCGAAAGACCTATTCAGGTAGGCGGAGCGTACACGGTGGATCCATCGGCCCTGGCCATAGGCGCACAATATACTGCGCTCGGACACCTGCATAGACCGCAGGCGGTCAAAGGTGAGGGGATGATGCGTTACAGCGGATCTCCACTCGCATACAGCTTCTCGGAATCCGGACAGACCAAATCGGTTGTCATAGTTGATATTGCGCCCGGAGGGATACCTGCAGCAAGAGAGGTATATCTAAGCAGCGGCAAGCCGCTTGTTCGCTGGAAGGCGCAGGAAGGGCTCGCCCAAGTTTATCATTGGCTGGAAGAGCAGAGAGACGCGAACGCTTATATTGATCTGGAGATTTCGCTGAGTGAGGCGATGTCTCTCGGAGAGATTCAGAAGCTTCGCAAGGCCCGTGAGGGCATTATCCACATCCGTCCGGTATACCCGGAAATGCTGACAGAGGAGCTGCGTTCAGCTCGTTCCGAGCTGCCTGTGCATGAGGTGTTCCGCCGATTTTACCAGCGGCAAACCGGGGGAGCCGTGCCTGATGACAGTCTCGTTCGACTATTCCTTGAACTCGTCAATGAGGAGGAGTCATCAGCAGAAGGTGAAGAGGGGGCTGTGTTATGAGACCTGTCAAATTGAAGCTGTCTGGTCTGCAGAGCTACCGTGAAGCACAGGAAATTGACTTTAGAACATTGACAGAAACCGGGCTGTTCGGCATATTCGGTCCGACGGGAAGCGGTAAATCTACCATTCTTGATGCGATCACTCTTGCGATGTACGGTAAAGTGGAACGAGCGGTGAACGGAACACAGGGGATTATGAATCAGGCGGAGGACACACTATATGTCTCCTTCAGCTTTGAACTGCAGTCAGAGAAGGGTGTACAGCATTTCCGTGTAGAACGAAGGTTCAAACGAACGGGTGATGTTTCGATCAGTAATACCGTGAGCCGTTTTGTTGCTGTTACGGAGGAAGGCGAGGAAGTACTGGCAGACAAGCTTGCGGAGGTCAATCGAGCGGTAGAAGAGATGATTGGGCTGAAAATGGATGATTTCACACGGGCTGTAGTTCTCCCTCAAGGCAAGTTTGCGGAATTTCTATCCCTAAAAGGAGCGGAGCGCAGGCAAATGCTGCAGCGTCTGTTTCATCTGGAGAAGTATGGAGATCAGCTCGCGATCAAGCTGAGCCGCAAGGTAAAAGAGAACGAAAGTGCAAGAAAAGCGCTGGAAGCGGAGCAGCAAGGACTGGGTCTTGCGAGTAAGGAGGCTTTGGAAGAGGCGGAGCACAGGCTCAGCGAATCTGTACTCCTTGCCGAGAATGCCCGGAAACAGCTTGAAGAGCTAACCACAGCGGCTGAAGGTATGGCCAAAGTGAGAGAGCAAATGCTGGAGCGCAGTAAATATCGTCAGCTTCTCGATGGATTGTCTCAGCAGGAGGCTCATATTACAGAACTGGAGAAACAGCTTGATCTGTCTTCCAAAGCCGCAGTGCTTATTCCCATCCTGGAGGAGCTTGAGAAGACACAGACCGAATCGATTAAACGCCAAGCAGCGGCGGAGGCAGCCAAGGTGCAGCTTGACCAATGCGAGCAGGCAGCTTTGGAATGCTCGCAGGCAGAGGAGCAGGCAGCGAGGGGCTTGGCTGAAGAAGAGCCCAAGCTGCTGGTTCGGCTGGAGCAGCTGGAACAAGCACGGGAGCTGGAGCGGGAAACCGATGCGGCCAAGAAATTATTGGCACAGCTTGAGCAGCAGAGAAATGCAGAGGAAGCGTTATATGAACAGACCCGTCAGGCATTTGTCAAGGAACAAGATCTTCATACACGCGGACAGCAGAGACGAAAGGAACTGCAGGAAAGTCTGGCCTCCTGTGAAGTGAAAGCACAGGAAAGAAAGGAAGTATTAGGGGCCGTATCCGGGAAGCATAAGCTCGATACGGCTGCCGAGAGGCTGAATGAATCACGTCTGCTGGGACAGCAGGCCGATCTCAAGCTGAACACAGCAAAAGAAGAGCTGGAACAGACGGCTTCTGAGGAAGTGAGGCTTGCTGAAGAGCAAGCACAGCTGGCTATTCAGCTGCGTGAGGCTCAGGATGCGCTTGTTCTCAGCGGACATCAGCTTGATCGAGATCTTGAACAGCTCGGTGAGCTTGAAGAACGATTGCGAAATGAGCTGAAGGAGAATGAGCGTAGAAATCTGTCCGCCCGTCTGGCAGCTGAGCTGACAGACGGCGTGCCGTGCTCGGTCTGCGGTTCGGTCCATCACCCGAACCCGCAGGCGCTTGTTCACGAGCCGGGCGATGCTCGTGAAGAGGACCTCGCGCAGCTGCGCGCCATCTCGGCAGAGCTCTACGAGCTCCGCCTCGGCCTGCGCCAGCAGCTGCATGAGCTGCGCGGACTCCTCGCGCAGCAAGACCCCGGGACCGCGGACATGGACGCGGTCCCTGCCCCGCAGGCGGAAGCCGCGCCTGCGGCAGAGATCGCCGCAGCGGAGCTCGCTGCTGCGGCGCCGGAGGCGGTGGTGCGCGGCTATGCTGCGCGCACCCGCACTTACCGCGAGGCGGCAGATCACTTCGCCGCCTCCCTGACTGCGCTGCGCACAGAAGCCGCGCAGCAGGAGACGCGCGCTGCCACGGCACGGCAGCGCAAATGGCTGGCGCAAGCGGCATATGACGCTTGCATCAGCCAGCAGGCGGAGGCAGCAGCACGCATCGAGCTGCATACCGCCGAATACAAGGCCATTCGCGCAGATTGGGCGCGTGAATGGCCTGGCATCGCACCAGAGGAAGCGATAGAGAGGTATGAATTGCTTCAGGAGAGGGATGCTGCAGCAGAGGAGATCAAGCTCAGACTGGATAAGAGCGTATCGTTCCTTGAAGCGAAGGCATCTGCCATGAACGAGCTCCAGCAGCAGCTGGCCTCCATTGACAAACGGCGCGCGCAGCTTGAGGCCGAATGGCAGGGCAAGAAGGAGCTGCTCACTGAACGAGAAACGCGTCTCCGCCATTTAGTGCAGGAGGAACGTGCAGAATCCCTTCTGGAGGCAGCGGCAGCAAGGCTGTCTGCCATCCGCGAGGCTGCCAAGTCCGCCAAGGCTGCGCTCGTCGCAGCAGAGCTTAAGAAGCAGGAGGCGATGAAGCAGGCGGTCATGTCCCGGCAGGCAGCAGATTCTGTCCAGGAGCAGCTGGCAGTTGTATCGGAGAAGTACGATACCGAGCTTGGCCGTTCACCATTTACGGAGGACAGGGAAGTAAGATCAGCTTACATGTTACCGGAGACGGTTCAAAAAACAGAAGCTGCCGTCCAGGAGTTCCGTGAACGGGAGAGAGAGTTGACTTTACGGCTGAAAGATCTTGAGCATAAGCTGCAGGGTGCCATGCTGACAGATGAAGAATGGCTGACGATGAGTGAGCAGCTTCGCGTGGCCAAAGCACAGGATGAAGAAGCGATGCGGGTAAAAGCTAGGGCAGAGCGGGATCTTGAGGATATAACACGTCGTCATACACGCTGGATGGAGCTTGAAGAAGGGCGCAGTGAGCTGACTCAGTACGGTGAGCAGCTCTCCAAGCTGCAGTCGGTATTCCGAGGGAATACTTTCGTGGAATATGTTGCCGAAGAACAGCTTATACAGGTCAGCAGAGATGCGTCCGCAAGGCTGCGCTATTTGACCAAACAGCGTTATGCGCTTGAAGTGGATTCAGGCGGAGGCTTCGTCATTGTGGATGATGCCAATGGCGGTGTGAAGCGTCCGGTCTCCACCTTGTCTGGAGGAGAGACGTTCCTGACCTCTCTGTCCTTAGCTCTTGCACTGTCAGCACAGATTCAGCTTCGCGGACAATATCCGCTCCAATTCTTTTTCCTCGATGAGGGATTTGGAACGCTGGATTCCGAGCTGCTTGATACGGTTATTACCTCTCTTGAGAAGCTTCATAATGATCAGCTTGCGGTCGGCGTCATCAGTCACGTCCCTGAGCTTCGGGCAAGACTAGCCAGGAAGCTGATTGTTATACCGGCAGAGGAGGCCGGCAGCGGCTCCAAAGTGGCTATTGAACAGCTGTAAACGGATCATCGATGGGTTGAGACTCATTAAATCATATAAAATCTCCATTCTTCTCCTTAATCAGTGGCAATTCGCCCAGCTCTGAATATGTTATGGGTAAGAGTCCATTGTTTATAAGGAGGAGAGTTAGTCTCATGGAGAAACAAGACAAGAAGAAAATGTGTTCCGATCATCTATATCGTTATGTGTCGGTGTGGATGGAGGATGGATCTGTACATGATGGTATCGTGGAAAGTGTAGACGAAGAAAATGTATATTTGGCCGTACCGATGACCTGTGATACTTATCAGCAAGCGCCCGCTCACGGAATGAATCCTTATTGTGGATGTATGCCTTCCCCGTGCGGTGATTACAGAGGATTTTTTCCATACGGTGGATATGGCTATGGCAGACGCCGCCGCTTTAATCGACTGGTTCTTCCACTATTCGCACTGACAGCTATTTCATTGCTGCCATATTACTAAAGCTCTCATCATTTGATGCAGCTTGCACACAAACGAAGAGCCCTCTGCTTATGCAGGGGGTATTTCTTTTAGTAAGACGAATTGATGATGGATTCCAATTTGGGAGGACTCCTGCTCCTCTCCATTCTTGAAACGAGCGGCACGAACTTGTATGATAAACTTGTCTATTAGTATAGAACGAACTAATGCGTCATTGCACTTTGCCGTAAGCTCGGCTCATATCGAGTGTTAACTGCTAATTTCTATAGTTCAATCTATATGGATACATAATGACGATATCTAGATTGAAATGACCCGTTCAACTTAGATGACAGGTGGATTAGGTCCGTTATAATTCAGCTGGGTATACGTTTAAGCCCGCGGGTTAACGGATTCAAATGTTACTTGACCCTGTTGTTAACGGACTTTTCGATTGTCCAATTCAAATGATAGATGGAGGTTACTATGATGGACTGTTTGTTTTGCAAAATCGTTGAAGGAACAATCCCTTCAAATAAAGTGCTGGAGAATGAGCAGGTAGTTGTGTTCCACGACATCCAGCCTGCAGCTCCGACACATGTGCTCGTTATACCGAAGAAGCATATCGCTTCAATGAATGAGGTGGAAGGGGAAGACTTTGCTCTGATCGGAGAGATACATAAAGCAGCTCAAGAAGCGGCAAAACAGCTGGGCATTGCTGAATCGGGCTATCGGCTGATCAACAATTGCGGCAAGGATGGTGAACAGACCGTTCATCACTTGCATTATCATGTGCTTGGCGGTGCACGCCTCGGGGCACTTACAGGTATTTCTAAATCACACAGCTAAATCTAACGTGGATTCGAATTGATTTGATTTGATCGTACTTTGATTTGATGTATTCAAGATATACAGATACAGATCAACATTGTGTGTCAATATGATCTCGAATTCATTGTTTAATCGGTGTGAAAATGGCTTCATTAAGCCTAAAAACATACTTTTTCAACGGGTATTCTTATAGAGGTTGACACACTAACGAATTTTCACCTATAATTAAGTTTGATGAACCGTGTTATATGCTCTTGGACGGTCTGGTCGGAGGGAGGGAAAACTGGTGTCTGAAACTAAAGTTCGCAAAAACGAGACAATTGATGCTGCACTTCGTCGCTTTAAACGTTCCATCGCTAAAGATGGTGTTTTGGCTGAGGTGAAGAAACGCAAGCATTATGAAAAGCCAAGCGTAAAGCGCAAGAAAAAGTCCGAGGCTGCTCGTAAGAGAAAGTTTTAGGAGGAATTAGAACAACATGAATCTTAGCGAACGATTGAACGAAGATATGAAGCAAGCGATGAAGAGTCAGGACAAGTTCACACTCTCCACCATTCGATTGGTTCGTTCGACGATTAAGAATCTTGAAATAGATTTGAAAAGAACTTTGGATGACAACGAAGTGCTTGATATCCTCAGTCGTGAAATCAAACAGCGCAAAGATGCCCTCCAAGAATTTGATAAAGCGGGTCGCACCGAACTTGCGGAGAATGCCAAAGCAGAAATTGATATAATCAGCAAGTATCTACCCGCACAGCTTACCGAAGAAGAAATTAAAGTCATTGTACAGCAGACCATCCAGGAAACCGGTGCTTCTTCGAAAGCCGAGATGGGTAAAGTGATGTCAGCCCTTTTGCCTAAGGTTAAAGGCAAAGCGGATGGCAAGCTGGTGAGCCAAGCAGTTCAACAATTTCTGCAATAACATAAACCGTAAACACTCCCTGTACCAGGGAGTGTTTTTTCTTTTTTGAAACGTAACGCTTGCATGAAGCGTAATATACGACATATGGTGACATTATAGACTTATACAGGAGGGAGGTTATAAATTTGGCAGTCACTCTGAAAAAGTGGAATTTCTCTGTTGTGATGATGGCTGTTTTATTGCTTGCTATGTTTTCTGCTCTATTCTTGGCTCCATCCGCACAGGCAGCGAAATCAGGCGCTGTGTATGTGATACCGGTTGATCAGCCTATTGAACGCGGGCTCCACAAGTTTATGGAACGTGGGTTCAAGGAAGCTGGAGAAATGGAAGCAGGGCTTATTGTATTGCAGATTAATACACCGGGCGGATTGGTGCAGACGACGAAAGAAATTGGTGATATGATTCAGAGCAGCAGTATCCCGGTGGTGGCTTTTATACATGGTGATGCCGCATCGGCGGGCAGCTATATAGCGTTAACTGCGGATCATATCGCGATGTCACCTGGCAGCACAATCGGTGCAGCAGCCCTTGTCGATGCCAGCAATAACTATATCGATGATCCGAAAGCAGTGGCTACATGGAAGGCGAATATGCAGGCAGCTGCAGAGAAGAACGATCGGAACGGAGAAATCGCACAAGGCATGACAGACCTTAACATGGTGGTTGAAATGCCGGAGATTAACAAGACGAAGCAGCAAGGACAGGTTATTTCTCTGACCGCGAATGAAGCGCTTAAGGTAGGTTATGCAGATAAAATTGCTTCGACCCCTGCAGAGGTTGCTGCATGGCTTGAATATTCGCCGGATAACCTATTTGTAATGGAGCCGACTACGTTTGAGAAAATTTCTACTTTTCTCACACATCCGGTGGTATCTACCATTCTGCTGTTCCTCGGCATCGCGGGTATACTGATCGAATTGTTTGTTCCTGGATTCGGCGTTCCAGGTATTGTAGGCGTTATTAGCTTTGCACTGTACTTCGGAGGCAGTTATGTCGCAGGTATCGGTGGTTCTGAGACTTGGTTCCTCTTCATTATCGGGCTGGCGCTGCTTATTGCCGAATTGTTTGTTCCGAGCTTTGGCATACTCGGGATACTGGGATCGGTAAGTTTGATTGCAGGGGTAGTTCGAGCGGCGTACGATACAGGTACGGCTTTGTTCTCTCTTGGGATTGCAGCAGCGGCTGCAATAGCGGTCGTTATTATTGTCGCGATTATATTCAAGGAACGCGGGATATGGAACCGATTTATTCTCAGAGACAGCATGACAGCAGAGCGAGGTTACTCTTCTATTCGGACTAGAGAAGATCTGATCGGCAAGAATGGAATAAGTCTGACTACACTTCGTCCTTCCGGTACAGCTGTTATTGATGGGGAGAATGTCGATGTGGTCACAGAAGGCAGCTTTATTCCAGCTAATGAAGAGATAACGGTTCATAAGGTAGAAGGAACAAGGATTGTCGTTAGACGCATAAATCCATAATTAAGAATGTGCCACGTTTATACACAATGCAGAAGGCAATATCATAAGACAAAAATAATTAGTTTGTGGAGGAATTTAATCAATGATGGATTCAGGTATCGTACCTATTCTTCTGATCGCGGTTGTCGTGATCATCGTTCTGAGTGTATTCTTCAGCTTCTTCCCGGTTATGCTCTGGATTTCGGCTCTCGCATCCGGTGTACGTATCAGCATTATCACGCTTGTAGCCATGAGACTTAGACGGGTAACACCAAGCCGGATCGTGAATCCAATGATCAAGGCAACCAAAGCAGGTCTGGGACTTAGTATAAATCAGCTGGAGAGCCATTACTTGGCCGGCGGTAACGTTGACCGTGTCGTGAACTCCCTTATTGCTGCTCAGCGTGCGAACATTCCGCTTGAATTCGAACGTGCTGCTGCGATTGACCTTGCAGGACGTGACGTTCTGCAGGCGGTTCAAATGAGCGTTAATCCGCGTGTTATTGAGACACCGGTCGTTTCTGCCGTAGCAAAAGACGGGATCGAAGTGAAGGTTAAAGCACGTGTTACCGTTCGTGCGAACATTGATAGACTCGTCGGTGGTGCGGGTGAAGAGACAATCATCGCCCGTGTAGGCGAGGGGATCGTAAGTACGAATGGTTCCTCAGACTCTCACAAAGATGTACTTGAGCATCCAGATTTGATTTCTCGTACCGTACTGGAAAAAGGACTTGATGCAGGAACTGCTTTTGAGATCCTATCTATCGATATTGCCGATGTCAGCGTAGGGAATAACATTGGTGCGGATCTGCAAACGGAGCAAGCTGAGGCTGACAAGCGGATTGCTCAGGCAAAAGCAGAAGAGCGCCGTGCTATGGCCGTTGCTCAAGAGCAAGAGATGAAGGCTCGCGTCGTAGAGATGAGAGCGCGCGTTGTTGAATCCGAGTCTCAAGTACCGCTTGCGATGGCTGAGGCTTTCCGTAATGGCCAGATCGGTGTCATGGATTATATGAACTACCGCAACATTGAAGCAGATACTCAAATGCGCGGCTCCATTGCAAGACCTGAGGATCGCCAGGGAGATAACGACGAGTCAAACCCTAATAAATAAGGTGGTGGATGTAAATGAACCTTATCGAATGGGTGATGAATAACTTCATTTTTGTGCTGGGTGCTATTTTCGCGCTGGTATCCTTTATAGGAAAGAGCAAGAAGCCGAACGACGAACAGCATCCTTCTCAAAGGGCTCCGCGTTCCAATCCTGCACAGGACGCTCGTCAGCAGCAACAGCAGTATGACTCGAGGTATGAGGAAGAAGATGAAGAAGATGAGTACGAGGATGATTCATCCCCTTATTCCAAGCAGCCTCAGCCTGCATATGCTGCAGCCCAGAATGAGGTGCTGGAGCAGAAGCTGCGAGAGCTTGAAGTCGAGAAGATGCGGATGGAGCGTGCCAGGCTGAAGCTGGAGCATAAGGCTCAGCGTCAAGGTGCCTCCAGGAAGCAGGCGGCTGCGCCGGCAATAGATTCTGGTAAGAACGAAGCCCCTCTAAGCTCAGATGAGATTCGTAAAGGAATCATATGGGCAGAGATCTTAGGGCCGCCGCGTGCTAAGCAGTCCTTTACAAGGCATCGGAAATAAGGCAGATTAAGCCGTTTTTTCTCTTATGAGAAAAGACGGCTTTTTTGTGTTTCGATGCTTTCATAAAACAGGATTTTGCTGCATATGGTTTAGAGTACAGGAAGGGGGAAGACCAGCCCAATGACCCGAATCAGCCGCAATTTGCGCAAATGGACCAGCGAAGTACTCGATTTGCCGCAGGATGTTCTTTTTGACACGCCCAGGCTAACCCTGATTGGAAGTAATCAGCTATACATAGAGAATCATCGCGGTGTGGTTCACTTCTCTGAAGAACGGCTCGTGCTGGATTTATCAAGCGGGCGGCTTGAGATCAGCGGGAATAATCTGATGATTCGCACCATTCTCCCGGAAGAAGTAGCAGTGGAAGGGCGAATTACGAATATACAGTACCTGGGAACGGGGGATGAGAAATGAAGACACCGAGTCTAGCTAACTTAAGAGGAAGTGTTCATATTGTTCTCCTGGGTGGAGACCTTGAAGCGATGATTAACCAGATGGCTGTCAGGGGTCTTCAGGTTTGGGAGATTCGTTCGATAGGTGAGAGCAGCGCCAGCATGAATATTCTACTTCGGGATTTTTTCAAGCTGCGCCCGCTTTTACGGCGGACAGGCTGCCGTGTTCGTGTGAAGAAACGTATCGGCTTTCCTTTTTTTCTGGCTCGATTACTTAGAAGAAAGATGTTTGTTGCGGGAGCCTTTCTGTTTTTTGCCATCTTGTTCTCGATGTCCTCGCTTGTATGGGATGTAGAGGTGAAGGGGAATGTGAAAATAACGGAGGAAGAGATTCTGGCTGCAGCTAAAGAAGAGGGGCTGTATCCGTTTCAGTGGTCCTTTCGGCTTCCGACGCAGGACAAGCTGGCTAGAGATTTAATCAAGCAGCTGCCGGCTGCGGCATGGATCGGAGTAGACCGGGAAGGGACCAAATTCACCATTCAAGTTGTCGAGGCAGACGAGCCTGAGAAGCAGCCCTTGTTAAGTCCGAGGCATATTGTGAGCAAAGCAGATGCAGTAATTACAGAAATTTATGCTGAGCAGGGAAGGCCTGTAGTACAGAAGAATACACGTGTTAAAAAAGGGGCGGTTCTCATCTCCGGCATTCTGGGTGACGAGGAGAACAGTGAATTGGTTGTAGCAAAAGGCGATGTGAAGGGACTGGTATGGCACGAATATAACATTGAAGTCCCGCTCGTTCAGAAGCAGGTCACCTATTCAGGTGAGTCCAAGGAGCGGAGATATATCGTCATCGGTGACTGGGCGATTCAGTATTGGGGTTATGATAAAACCCCGTTCAGTAAATACGAGACGATCACGGATGTTGAGCCGCTTATGTGGAGGTCATTCAAGCTGCCGATTGGCTGGATGACGGAGACAGACAGGGAGACGAATTATAGAGAGCTTAATCCGAGTGAGGAAGAGGCTAAACAATATGGGATTACAGCGGCAAAAAACGATATTTTAGCGAAAAATGGGAAAGGAACGAAGGTGATAAGCGAAAAAATTTTGCATGAGAAGAAAGAGAATGGTAAAGTTTATATGAAAGTGCTTTTCGAAGTAGAAGAAAGTATAGCGGAAGAGCTTCCGCTCGTTCATAACCCAAGTCCAAGTCAAGGAGAATGAGGCTATTTGTCAGTAAATAATTACAGCATTCGAATCTCGCTTCAGAACGCGGGAGAAGGGCAGTCGTTATTTGGACCACAGGACGCTTTTCTTAAGATGATGGAATCGCAGATTCCGGCGACTGTCGACTCCCGGGAAGCAGAAATAACAATTAGAGGCAAGGAACAGGAAGTAGAGATCATGGGACAGCTGTTTGAAGTGCTGCTTGCGTTGATCCGGAATGGCCATATCTTATCTGAAAGAGATGTCCAGTATGCCATTGAACTCGCTAAGGATCTGCGGGCAGATCAGCTTCTTGATCTATTTAAAGGTGAGATTACGAATACATATCGCGGCAAGCCGATTCGAGTAAAGACGATTGGCCAGAAGCATTATGTAACGACGATCAAAAAACGTGATATCGTGTTCGGCATTGGCCCGGCAGGTACAGGTAAAACGTATCTTGCTGTCGTTCTAGCGGTTGCCGCGCTGAAGGAAGGCTCTGTCAAAAGGATTGTGCTGACGCGTCCCGCCGTGGAAGCGGGCGAGAACCTCGGCTTCCTGCCAGGTGATCTGCAGGAGAAGGTGGACCCTTACCTTAGACCCTTGTACGATGCTTTATATGACGTTATGGGACCCGATCAGACAGCCAAAGCACTAGAACGCGGATTGATCGAGATCGCTCCGCTTGCTTATATGCGTGGACGAACACTTGACGATTCATTCATTATTCTCGATGAGGCTCAGAACACAACGCCGGAACAGATGAAGATGTTCTTAACACGGCTTGGTTTTGGATCGAAGATGGTCATTACCGGTGATGTGACGCAAATCGACCTTCCCCGCGGAAAAAAATCGGGACTCATTGATGCTAAGGCAATTCTCGAAGGTGTGGAAGAAATCGGGTTTGTCTATTTTACTGAACAGGATGTCGTGCGGCATACACTCGTACAAAAAATTATTACTGCATATGACCGGGCCGCCGAAAATCAAGAATAGGAAGGGATTGTCGTGGGATGACCCTTAAGGAATTGTCGAAGGACAAATCTTTTCAGAATAGAAAGCTGGGATGGAAGAATAGCAGAGGGATCCGCTATCTTCTGTTTTTGTTTCTGATGATTCTGTTTTACGTCAGCCTGGCTCCTGGTCTTCTGCCTGAACGATACGATATTGCGCAGGGAACTCGCAGCGAGAAGGAAATTAAAGCGCCGATGCAGATCCAGGACAATCAGGCAAGAGCGATTGCAGCAGAGGAAGCGGCTGAAGCGGTTCAACCAGTTTATCAGATTGTATCCTTACGAAATGAGAACCTGGTGACCTCCATATTGGATCGGATTGACAGACTCAATCAGGATGATATTTCCCGAGAAGATAAAATTGAGATCTACAAGGATGAAATTCCCCAGAGACTCAGTGACTCGATTACGAATTATATCAATAACAACCGGGGAACAGGCACTTATTCGGATGCACTTCTTGATGAGATTCATCGAGTAACTCAGGAGCAGTCATACCGGATTCCGGAGGAAACGTATATCAAGATTGCCCGGCTGTCCTCTGAACAGATTCAGGAAATGAAGCCTGTTGCCCGTGAGCTCGTATCCAGATTGATGGTTGACCAGATTACGGATGCTTCAACTCCAAGAGCTAAGGTAGCTGAGATGGTGAATACAAGCTCCTTGACGGATAGAACTGCACGTGAAGTCGTACAGGAGCTTACTCGGTTTGTTATAACGGCAAACAAGTTCTATGATGAAGAAGCAACGAAGGAAGCCAAGGCAAGAGCTAGAGAGAACACACCTCAGGTCTTCATTGAAGAGGGCGAAACACTTGTAGCCAAAGGTGAGATTATTACCGAAGAAGTGTACAAATTGCTGGAAGACAACAAGCTGCTTCGCGACGAAGTCAACTACTGGCCTCAGCTTGGATTGCTGCTCTTATCCTTCGGTTTGTCACTTGGAATTCTAATCTATATGAAACAAATCAGCAGTCCAGAGTTTAAATACCATAATGCTCAGCTTCTGATGCTGCTCTGCATCTTCGCAATTACGATCGGCTGCATGCACATCGTAAGCTTCTTACAAAATGACAACCGAGCCTATGTCGGCTACTTGGCTCCTGTTGGGATTGGCGTCATGCTGATTACGCTGCTGCTGGATATTCCGCTTGCTTATATGTGTGCTATTATCTTCGGTATACTGAGCAGCATTATCCTGAATACACAGCTGAATGAGAATTTCGACTTTAATTTTGGGCTGTTTACGATTATTATCAGCTTTGCCGCTATATTTGCAACGGATAAGGCGAGTCAGCGCTCAACCCTGCTTAAGAGCGGTATCATTGTTTCTCTCATCGGCTCGCTAGTTGTGTTTATGCTGGCCATCCTTGGCAATGCAGAATGGGATCGTACAGCAGCGATGTATAGTGTAGGCTTTGCATTTGCTGGCGGTATTTTGATGGCTGTCCTTGCCATCGGGCTTATGCCGTTCTTCGAATCATTATTCGGTATTTTGTCAGCGCTCAAGCTGGTGGAGCTGTCGAATCCGAACCATCCACTGCTGCGTAAGCTACTGACGGAAACTCCAGGGACCTATCATCATAGTGTCATGGTCGGCAATTTGTCAGAGGCTGCCGCAGAAGCGATTGGCGCGGACGGGCTGCTATGCAGAGTCGGTTCGTATTATCATGATATTGGCAAAACGAAGAGACCGATTTATTTTATCGAGAATCAAAATAATATGGAGAACCCGCATGATACGCTCGATCCGAAGCTAAGCAAGTCCATCATCATTTCGCATGCCAGAGATGGTGTAGAGATGCAGAAGGATTACAAGCTTCCTAAACGGATAAGAGATATTGCGGAGCAGCATCATGGTACGACGTTCCTCCATTATTTCTACCATAAGGCGCTGAAACAGGCCGAGGAGGCTGGCGTAGAGCCGGATTTCACGGAGGAAGATTTCAGATATCCGGGACCCAAGGCTCAGTCCAAAGAAGCGGCTATTGTGGGCATCGCGGACAGTGTAGAGGCTGCAGTGCGGTCCCTTCGTAAACCTACCGTGCAGCAGGTTGAATCCATGATTGAGAAGATTGTGAAGAGCAGATTGGATGATCATCAGCTTAACGACTGTGACCTTACCATGAGGGAGCTCGATATTATTTCCAGGACGCTAAAAGAGACGGTCATGGGGATTTTTCATTCGAGAATTGAGTATCCTGAAGAGATCAAGAAACCAAAAGATAGTTAATACAAATCGAATCCATTTCATAATACCTTTAGCTCTGCAGTTATGAAATGGATTCAATCATTCATTGAAACAAAGGAGCATGCTAATATGAGTGTGCAGCTTGCATGGGATAATAATCAAGAGCAATATAATATCAGTGATGAGCTTATCTCCCTTCTCACTCAGCTGCTTGAAAAAGCAGCCGAAATGGAAGGGGTAGATGAAGGTGAGGTTGCATTAACCTTTGTCAATGATGAGGAGATTCACGAACTGAACAAGGAGTACCGCGGAATTGATCGTCCTACGGATGTGCTTTCATTTGCGATGAATGAAACGCTGGATGAAGAGCTTGACATTGTATATGAGCTCGAGGAAGGCGAATCAATAGATGTACCGGATGTACTTGGTGATATCATCATTTCCGTCCCTACGGCCATCGCGCAGAGCGAGGAATACGGTCATTCTGTGGAAAGGGAGCTTGGATTTTTGTTTGTTCATGGCTTTCTTCATTTGCTCGGATATGATCATCAGGATGAAACGAGCGAAGCGGAAATGATGGGTAAACAAGAAGCTGTCTTGGCAAGCGTCGGGTTGACACGCTAATGAAGCAACGGTCCATAGTGGATGTATTCCGAAATGCGATGGAAGGGCTGATGTATGGTTTTAGAACACAAAGGAACCTACGGGTTCATGCGGTTCTTGCTCTCATCGCCGTTACTGCCGGATGGCTTCTGGATATTTCACGTACGGATTGGATGTTCGTTTGTTTGGCGATAGGTTCTGTAATGGTAACCGAGCTGCTTAACACAGCGATTGAGCTCGTTGTTGACCTTGCATCCCCTGAGATTCACCCGCTGGCCAAAGCTGCCAAAGATACCGCTGCCGGAGCTGTACTGCTGGCGGCGGTTTTTGCCGTCATTATTGGGATTTTTGTTTACCTTAAACCATTCATTAGATGGCTTTTGTAATTCATATCTATCGTTATAAACGTTCACAATAATCGAAAAGAGGTACAAATATGGATGCAAATCAGCTCATGCAGGAAGCGATCGAGGCCCGAAAGAAGGCCTATATTCCATATTCCAAATTTGGTGTAGGTGCTGCGCTTCTAGGGGAAGATGGGTATATATATCATGGATGTAATATTGAAAATGCAGCTTATAGTCCGAGTAATTGCGCAGAGCGAACAGCTCTGTTCAGTGCGATCGCGAGTGGTCACGCTCCCCGCAAATTTAAAGCACTGGCTGTCGTAGGCGACACGGAAGGGCCTATTGCACCGTGCGGGGTGTGCCGGCAAGTTATACTAGAACTATGTGACAGCAGCATGCCTGTATATCTAGGAAACCTCAAGGGCGAAATTCAAGAGACAACGATTAGCGAGCTGCTGCCCGGCGCTTTTGGGCCGGAAGCTCTGGAGAAAGCATAAAAAGGATAAGGGTGTTGACCCTTTTTGGAGGAAAATATGTCTAAAACCGCTTTTAAATCTGGATTTGTTGCCATTATTGGCAGACCCAATGTAGGAAAATCTACGCTGATGAATCAAGTCATCGGGCAAAAAATTGCCATAATGTCGGATAAGCCTCAAACTACTCGTAACAAAATTCACGGGGTATATACGGCAGAGGATAACCAGATCGTATTTTTGGATACACCCGGAATTCATAAACGTCAGTCCAAGCTGGGAGATTTCATGAATCAAACGGCATTCAATACGTTCTCCGAAGTAGAGGCAGTATTATTTCTGGTCGATGCTTCTGAAGGCATGGGCGGTGGGGACCGCTTTATTGCCGAACAGCTCAAAAATGTCCGGACGCCTGTATTCCTCGTATTGAACAAGATTGATCAGGTAGAGCCTGAAGCACTGCTGCCTCTCATTGATCAATATCGCAATCTGCTTGATTTTGCAGAAATTGTGCCGATCTCAGCCAAATTCGGTAATAATGTCAATACACTAATGGATCAGATCAAAAAGTATTTGCCAGAAGGACCAAAATATTATCCTGATGATCAGATTACAGATCACCCGGAGCAATTCGTCATTGCAGAGCTCATTCGTGAAAAAATTCTGCACATGACCCGTGAGGAAGTACCGCATTCCATTGCAGTCACCATTGAGGATATGCGCGTGCAAGAGAATGGAACGGTGCAGGTATCTGCTGTTATTTTCGTAGAGCGCGATTCGCAAAAAGGGATTATTATCGGCAAACAGGGCTCGCTGCTTAAAGAGGTCGGAAAGCGTTCCAGACAAGATATTGAGAGACTGCTCGGCTCCAAAATATTTTTGGAGCTGTGGGTGAAGGTGAAGAAGGATTGGCGTAATCAAGAGCGTGTACTTAAGGATTTAGGCTTCCATCGGGACGCATAATTTCGGTCAGCAAGCATGATCAGCCGCTGCCTCTCGTCAATGCAATTCCAGTTAATGTATCGCATAGAAACAGCAGCCCTGCACATCCTATTCGTAGATGCTTATCACGTCATTTCCGAAGAGAGGATGAATACTTGTGCGAGATTTTTCGTGGACGTATTTTGCAAAGACTGGAGATGTCGATGCCTATCTGCTATACAAGGATTCCTGTGCGTGCAGCACGGGAGAAGCAGGGGCAGAAGCTGACGCAGAGGGAGAGGCTTATGATGAATTACAGACCGAATCTTAAAAGAGTACAGCATGACTTTCTATTGGGGGATGAGACATGCTATATAGGCTGGAAGGCATCGTCATCCGCAGTATGGACTACGGTGAGGGGAACAAAATTATTACGCTTTGCACCGAAAGTGGAGGCAAAATAGGAGTTCTGGTTCGTGGAGCCAAGAAACCGAAGAGCCGGCATGCCGCGTTGACACAAGTCTTCACTCACGGAGAATATGTATTTTTTCGCAATCACGGGCTCGGAACGTTAAACCAAGGTGAGATTATTGAATCTCACCATTTGCTGCGTGAGGACATCGTCAAAGCTGCTTATGCTTCTTATGCTTGTGAGCTGCTCGATCGAGTGCTGCAGGATGAGGAGACGGGAAGCTTTTGGTTTAAGCAATTAAAGGCATGCCTTACGGCACTTAATGAGGATAAAGATCCCGCTGTTATCATATCTCTTTATGAAATGAAAATATTGCAATCCGCGGGTTATGCGCCTGAATTGACGGCCTGCATATCCTGCGGCAGAGAAAGACCGGACGAGGAATATTTTATAAGTCCAGGCCTCGGCGGCACACTGTGCAGAGCATGCAAGCATTTCGATCCACCTGCCATGTCTATTTCTCCAAGAGCGCTGAAGCTGCTTCGTTTATTTACTATGGTCGATCTGCAGCGTCTGGGAAGCGTCTCTGTTCGTGATGAGACCAAACTGGAGATCAAGAAGATCATGCGAGCTTTCATGGATCAACAGCTTGGCCTCACTTTAAAATCCCGTAATTTTCTCGATCAAATGGACAAATACGGATTTTGATGGAGAAGGGCAGCCTTCGAAGGACTTCGAAGTGAAGAAGCTTCGATGCAGGAGCTCAGCTTGACAACGACCTGACATATAAGCTATTATTCATAGTAATATCTCTATACGAGACATGTGTTGATCGAGAAAGTACTAAATAAAGGACCTTTGGCTAATGAGCGAGTCGGAGATGGTGAAAGTCCGGCAGGTCGGGTTTAGGAAATGGCACTCGTGAGCATGAAATGGATACGGAAAAGTGGATTGTACTCCCTCGGAGTGCAGTCAAGTAGGGTGGAACCGCGGGAGTAGCTCTCGTCCCTATGTCTGAACATCAGGCGTAGGACGGGGGCTTTTTGCTGTCCTTGCGCTTCTTGTAATCATTCACCTTGCAAAGGAGAGAAATGAAATGAACTTTCAGCAAATGATATTGACGCTGCAAGATTTCTGGGCACAGCATAATTGTATTATTGTCCAGCCTTATGACACGGAAAAAGGCGCCGGAACGATGAATCCGATGACTTTCCTGCGTTCGATCGGTCCTGAGCCTTGGAAGGTAGCTTATGTAGAGCCTTCTAGACGGCCGTCGGATGGCCGGTATGGAGAGAACCCGAATCGACTGTACCAGCATCATCAGTTCCAGGTGATCATCAAGCCTTCACCAGATAATATCCAGGAGATCTACCTGGAGAGCCTTCAGGCTCTTGGCATTGACGCTAAGAAGCACGATATCCGGTTTGTTGAGGACAACTGGGAGAACCCTTCACTTGGCTGTGCAGGACTAGGCTGGGAAGTATGGCTGGATGGAATGGAGATCACTCAATTTACTTATTTCCAGCAGGTAGGCGGTATTGAAACGCATCCAGTTTCCGTCGAAATCACGTACGGTATGGAGCGTCTTGCCTCTTATATTCAAGATAAAGACAACGTATTTGATCTAGAATGGGTTGATGGCATTACATACGGCGACGTATTTAAGCACCCGGAATTTGAACATTCCAAGTATACCTTCGAGGTATCCGATGTGCGTATGCTGTTCACGCTGTTCAATATGTATGAGGAAGAAGCCAAAAAAGCGATGGATCAGCATTTGGTATTCCCAGCTTACGATTATGTTCTTAAATGTTCCCACACGTTTAACCTTCTTGATGCACGAGGGGCAATCAGTGTTACTGAACGCACAGGATATATTACCAGAGTGCGGAATTTGGCTAGACAAGTAGCGGCTACCTATCTGGAGGAACGCGAGAAGCTCGGATTCCCGCTGCTCAAACAAGGAGGTGCACAATAATGTCTAGAGATTTATTGTTTGAGATCGGTCTTGAGGAAGTGCCTGCACGTTTTGTTCGGGGAGCAATTGAGCAGCTCGAAGACAGGCTTGTTAAATGGCTGGACAGTGTAAGAGTTACTCATGGAGAAGTTCTGGCTTATGCCACTCCACGTCGTTTGGCTGTTATCATCAAGGACGTTATTGAGAAGCAGGAGGATGTAGAGGAAGAAGTTAAAGGTCCTTCCCGTAAAATTGCGCTCGATGACAGCGGAAACTGGAGCAAAGCTGCACTTGGTTTCGCAAGAAGCCAAGGTGTAGATCCGGAGCAGTTTACATTCAAAGAACTGGGCGGCGTAGAATATATCTATGCTACGAAGAGCAGTAAAGGTATCCAGACTTCAGAGGTGCTTGCTGACGGACTGCTTCAGGTACTGCATGCGATGACCTTCCCTAAATTTATGCGCTGGGCTTCGTATGACTTGAAATTTGTTAGACCGATTCGCTGGATCGTGGCGATGTTCGGTTCGGATGTTGTCGATATTGAGATTGCAGGGGTGAAGTCGGGGAATGTATCGAGAGGACATCGTTTCCTCGGTTCAGACACGACGATCTCAGAGCCGTCTGCATACGCAGAGGCCCTTCGTGAACAGCATGTTATTGTTGACATTGAAGAGCGCCGTGCCCTTATAGTGAGCCAGATCGAAGCTCTGGCAGCTAAGAAGAATTGGACGATTGCGATTAAAGAAGATCTGCTGGAAGAAGTACTGTTTCTCGTTGAAACACCGACTGTGCTCTATGGTTCATTTGAAGAATCATTCCTGGATATCCCTCAGGATGTGCTCATTACTTCGATGAGAGAGCATCAGCGTTACTTCCCAGTTCTGGACGATAACAGCAAATTGCTGCCTTATTTTGTTACGGTTCGCAATGGAGGAGCAGAATCCCTTGACGTCATTGCAAGAGGGAATGAAAAAGTATTGCGTGCCCGTCTGTCTGATGCGAAGTTCTTCTATGAGGAAGATCAGAAGCTGCAGATCAAGGATGCGCTCTCCAAGCTTGAGAGCATTGTATTCCAAGAGGAGATCGGTACGGTGGGAGACAAGGTTCGCCGCATCCGCAAGATCGCTGATACGCTTGCAGCCAAGCTTCAGGTGTCAGCAGATCAAGTCGAGCTGGTAAGTCGTGCGGCGGATATATGCAAATTCGATCTTGTCACTCAGATGGTGTATGAATTCCCAGAGCTGCAAGGTGTCATGGGTGAAGATTATGCGCTGCGTGCAGGCGAACGTCCTGAAGTAGCAAAGGCTGTATTTGAGCATTACCAGCCAAGAAGTGCTTCTGATACAGTCCCTGCTTCTATTGTAGGTTCAATTGTAAGCATAGCGGATAAAATAGATACGATTGTAGGATGCTTCTCTATCGGTATTATCCCTACAGGCTCTCAGGATCCATATGCGCTGCGTCGTCAAGCCGCAGGTATTGTACAAATCGCGCTGGATCATAAGCTGCCGATTACACTTGATGAGATTTTTGAGATTGGAATCGAGATTCATGAGAATATGCGAGTGATGAAGCGGTCCAAGGATGACATCCATAAGGATCTGCAGGAGTTCTTCGCTCTTCGTGTTAAGAAGCTTCTGTCTGAAACGATGCGTTATGATGTTGTAGATGCAGTGATCAGCGCAGGGTATGACGATATCGTATCTGTAGTAAATCGTGGTACAGCGCTGATGAGCACGGTAGAGACTACGGAAGATTTCAAAACCACAGTCGATTCGTTTAACCGTGTAGGTAACCTAGCAGCTAAGGCATCCAGCGCCTCTGTGACTGAGGAGGTTTTTGTCGAAGCAGGTGAGCGTACATTATATGAAGCATGGAGCTCCACAGCGCAGGCTTATCGCGAGGCATTGGGAGCAAGAGATGCCGAGAAGGCACTAAGCATTGCAGCTGAATGGAGGGAGCCGATCACTTCCTTCTTCGACTCTGTTATGGTGATGGCTGAGGATGAAGCGATTCGAGCCAATCGATTGGGTCTACTCGCATCCATTGACAAAGACTTGAAGGCCTTTGCAGATTTCTCCAAGCTTGTCTGGTAATTGAGTGCCTGATATTTGCTTAAAAAGGTAAAGCGGTAAGAAATAAATATACGGAACGGGGGATAGGCTCCGTTCCGTATTTGTCCTTTATTTTCCATGTGGAGATTAGAGCAGGAATTACGATGCACGAAGGCGTATATAATAATATCCCGGACAGGTGATGAATATTGCATAGGAAAATTGTGGTGGATGCGGATGCATGTCCCGTAAAACGTGAAATTCAGACTGCCGCAGCATCATTTCAGATTCATGTGCTCATGGTGTCCTCCTACGACCATCGGCTGGAAGGCGGGGAAGGGACGACGATTGTGCATGTTGACCGGAGTGACCAAAGTGCTGACCTGTATATTGCTAATCATATCAAGGCACAAGATATTGTTGTAACCCAGGATTATGGACTTGCTGCATTAGCTCTGGCCAAATCCTGCAGCGTAATTACATTCCGAGGCAGAATAATCGACAATCAAGATATCGATTTTTTGCTCGATACTCGGCATTCGCACGCGAAAGCTAGGAAAAGAGGCCAGTATGGTAAGGGTCCAAAGCCCATGACAGATGAGGACAGGAAGTTATTTCAACATAAACTGACAAAACTTTTGAAGGATTTGCAGGAGATTGTGTAAGTTTAGCGAATAATTATTTACGTGTTAAAGAGATGAAGGTGGTTAAGATGAGTGCCGGACAGGGTAACATACCGGAAAGTGTTATCGAATCAGTGCTGAGTCAACATGATATCGTCGACACGGTAAGTAAGTTTGTACATCTGACCAAGCAGGGTAAGTATATGAAAGGGCTTTGTCCTTTTCATTCAGAGAATACCCCTTCCTTTACGGTTACACCAGAACGCCAAATCTTCTATTGCTACGGCTGCGGCAAGGGAGGCAACGCCATCAAATTCAGGATGGAAATCGAAGGATTAACCTTTCCCGAGGCTGTTAAGACGATGGCAGAAGAGAGCCATATTCCTCTTGGGGAATGGCAAGGGCGTGATGTCGCACATCATAATCCTGAAACAGAACGTTTGCTGCAGGCTTATGAGCTTACTGCTAAATTATACCATTATTTATTGAAGAATACGGAGTACGGTAAGGCAGCAATTGAATATTTGCGTAATCGGGGTATGAATGACAAAGCGATTGACCATTTTCAGATTGGATATGCTCCGGCCGGTTGGAGTACACTTGTGCAGTTTCTCACGAAACGAGAGTTTCCGCTTGCTGAAATGGAGAAGGGCGGATTGATATCAGCCCGAAATGAAGGCGAAGGGTATGTAGATCGCTTTCGAGACCGTGTCATGTTCCCAATTAAGAACAGCAGTGGCAAAATTATTGCCTTTGCAGGCCGAATTATGGGTGATGGCCAGCCGAAGTATCTTAATTCGCCGGAGACGAGGCTCTTTAACAAGAGTCGTGTCCTCTACAATATGGATCATGCGAAGGCTTCGATCCGTAAGAAAGGACAAGCCATTCTGTTTGAAGGCTATGGCGATGTGATCTCTGCTTGGGAGCATGGAATTCAGAATGGGGTTGCCGGAATGGGGACTGCCCTGACGGAAAATCAAGCCCGTATGCTTAAATCTCTCAGTGATGAGGTAATTATCTGTTATGACGGTGATCGCGCCGGTCAAGCTGCCGCACTTAAGAATTTACCGATCCTGGAGTCGGCAGGGATCCAAGCAAAGGTTGCGCTTCTGACAGATGGTTTAGACCCTGATGAATTTATTCGCAAGCATGGCGGAGACCGCTTCACTCATCAGATCATTGAAGGTGCTGTTCCACCGTTAAAATTTAGACTTATAAACTTGAAAAAAAACCATATACTGCTAGAAGAAGGTGGCCGGATTGCTTATTCGCGTGAGGCCATCAAGCTAATTGCTCCACTCTCTTCTCCTACGGAGAGAGAGGTGTATTTGCGGGAGCTTGCTTCCGAAGTGCATGTGGATTTTGAGACACTGAAGCAGGAATGCAATCTCGAAAGGCAGCAAATGCAAAAAAACGAGCATTATGGGGATAATAACGACAAAAGGTGGAATAATGGTAGGCAACAAAATAGGCAGATTCCTACACCTAATTTACTTCCTGCCTATCATACGGCCGAACGAAGGCTTCTGTCCTGGATGCTTCAAGATGATGAGGCGGCCAGATATGTTGGTGAACGTCTTGGTGAAGCCTTTAACATTAGCGATCATGCAGCTATCGCTGCTTATCTATATGCTTATTACGCTCAAGGCAAACCGCCGGATCTAAGGATGTTTATGCTGTCTCTTCAAGACGATCGTCTTGAAAAAACGGTAAGCTCCATTTCCATGATGGATACGCCTGAGCAGTGGGATCACGGAGCACTGGATGATTGTATCAAAGAGGTATTAAAGTATCCGGTATTACAGCAGATCGATTCTAAAAAAGAGGAAATGATTGCTGCCGAACGATCCGGAGACTTTTTGCGTGCAGCACAAATCGCAAGTGAGATTATAACCCTAGAGAGACAATGATTGTAATTATCATACCATGTTTCTAGGGAGGAGGGAGTCGAAGTATGGCGAATGATCAGCATGCTGAACTAGAAACAGAATTGACGCTGGATCAAGTAAAAGACCAGCTGATTGAGCAGGGCAAAAAGAGGTCGTCTTTGAATTATAAAGAGATCATGGAGAAGCTGTCTCCATTCGATCAAGACCCTGAGCAAATGGATGAGTTCTATGAACAACTCAGTGATTTAGGAATTGATGTGGTAAATGAGAGTGATGATGATAACCCACTACGGCCTAATGATGACTCTGAGGATAAAGAGGGTGATGATTTTCATTTTGATGATGATCTGAGTCTTCCTCCTGGTATCAAAATTAATGATCCGGTCCGCATGTATTTGAAAGAAATCGGACGTGTGCCGCTGTTGTCAGCAGACGATGAAGTTGAACTGGCTAAGCGAATCATGAATGGAGACGAGGAAGCAAAACGTCGGCTCGCTGAAGCTAACTTACGTCTCGTTGTCAGCATTGCTAAGCGGTATGTAGGCCGCGGTATGCTCTTCCTTGATCTGATCCAGGAAGGGAATATGGGTCTGATCAAAGCGGTTGAGAAGTTCGACCACAACAAAGGCTTTAAATTTAGTACCTATGCAACTTGGTGGATTCGTCAAGCGATTACGCGTGCGATTGCTGACCAGGCTCGTACAATTCGTATCCCTGTTCATATGGTGGAGACCATTAACAAATTGATCCGTGTATCCAGACAACTGCTGCAAGAGCTAGGGCGCGAACCGACGCCAGAGGAAATCGCGGCTGAGATGGATCTAAGTGTGGAAAAGGTACGGGAAATTACGAAAATTGCGCAAGAACCAGTGTCGCTTGAAACACCGATTGGTGAAGAAGATGATTCTCATCTCGGAGATTTTATCGAGGATCAGGAAGCACTTGCACCGGCTGATGCTGCTGCGTATGAATTACTGAAGGAGCAATTGGAGGATGTACTTGATACACTGACTGAGCGTGAAGAGAACGTTCTGCGTCTCCGTTTCGGGCTTGACGACGGGCGGACACGTACACTTGAAGAGGTAGGTAAAGTGTTTGGTGTAACGAGAGAACGGATTCGTCAGATTGAAGCGAAGGCACTTCGCAAATTGCGTCATCCAAGCCGCAGCAAACGGCTTAAAGATTTCCTTGAATAGTTAGATTAAGGGCCTTCTGCTGTGCTTGCGGCAGGAGGTCTTTTTGTATGAATCAAGCGATTTTTTTCTTTTTTTTGGATATATTTCCTTCGATTTCTTATTACCCATTATTTTAGCTTTTTTTGATGATGATTGCAAACATCGAAACGAGGCAGTGCCTGATTAGTGGGCGAAGTCATCGTTGAGAGATAGATTTGCAGTGATACCATTTAGTATAGAGTTGGGCGGTGCAATGCATGTTGAAATTGTCGAAAAGATTGCAGCTATTACATGATCTAATGGATCCGGGACGGAATCTTGCCGATATCGGTTCAGACCATGCTCTCCTGCCAGTCGCTTGTATTCAAAGCGGTCAGGCGGCCACAGCCATTGCTGGGGAGCTGAACGAAGGCCCATATGAGGCAGCGAAGAGACAAGTGGCAAGCAGCGGTTTACAAGCCAAAATCGAAGTCAGACGGGGAGACGGTCTGGATGTGATTGAGGCCGGCGAAGTGGATACAATCACGATCGCAGGGATGGGCGGCGCACTGATCGCTAATATCCTGGAACGCGGCAAGCCTAAGCTTAAGGGAGTTACACGTCTTATTTTGCAGCCTAATGTTGGTGAAGATATTTTGCGAAGATGGCTGTTCGATAATGACTACGTCATTGAAGCAGAACGAATTATTGAGGAAGACGGCAAAATCTATGAAGTCATTGCAGCTGTACCCGGGTATTTCAGCCACATCTCAAATGATGAAGTATATGAGCCGAAGCTGATCGGCACAGCTGACCATGAGGTTGAGCTGACTTCAAGCGAACTGCTCAAGATGGGGCCATTCTTGGTAGAACAAGGTGGATCTGTCTTCGTTAAAAAATGGGAGCTCGAAATAGATAAGATCCAAAAGGTGCTCGCTTCCTTATCTAAATCTGATCTTCCTGAAGCAAAAGAGAAGGCTGGGGAGCTCCAGCAGGAGTTGAAAAGAATTGTGGAGGTGCTCACATGTATGCAAAAGGACAAACTGTAATCTCTTATATGGAGGAGCTTGCTCCCAAGCATCTAGCCGTTCCTGATGATCGTATCGGTCTTCAGCTCGGAACGCTGGCAAAAGAAATCAAGAAAGTGCTGGTTGCACTTGATGTGACAGATGAGGTCGTTGAAGAAGCGATCCGTTTGGAAGCAGATCTTATTATCGCACACCATGCCATCATCTTCAGACCCCTCAAATCGCTGAATACCGACTCGACGATGGGAAAGCTGTATGAAAAACTGATCAAGCATGATATCGCCGTTTATATTAGTCATACGAACCTAGACGTAGCGGAGGGCGGCATAAACGATTGGATGGCCGAAGCGATTGGATTAAAGGATGTCGCTCCATTAGAAGATCTGCACACCGATCACTTGTCCAAGCTGGTTGTGTTTGTACCGAAGTCTCATCACCAAAAAGTGCTAGATGCGGTGCTGGACGCAGGCGCGGGCTCAATCGGGGATTACAGTCACTGCAGCTTCAATATTGACGGATACGGCACTTTTGTTCCGGGTGATGCTACACAGCCGTTCATTGGTAAGCAAGGGCAAATGGAGCGTGTAGAAGAGGTTAGAATTGAAACGATTGTTCCGCATAGCATTCGGAATAAAGTCGTGCAGGCGATGCTTAAGGCTCATCCCTATGAAGAAGTGGCTTATGATCTGTACCCTATGGATATGAAAGGCAGAACGCTTGGGTTGGGGCGGGTCGGCAAGCTGTCTGAACCCGTTCGGCTCCAGGAGCTAGTGGATAAAGTGAAGAAGCAGTTCGATGTGAAGCAAGTACGAGTTGTCGGCGATCTGAATCGTCAGATCAAGAAGGCCGCTGTGCTTGGCGGATCGGGCAGCCGATATGTGAATCATGCGCTGTTTAGAGGCGCGGATGTCATTATTACAGGCGATATTGACTATCATACCGCTCAGGATGCATTGATGGCGGGGATTGCTATTATTGACCCAGGTCATAATATTGAAAAGATCATGAAGCCCAACACGGTGAAATGGCTCAAGGAGAAGCTGGAGAAAGGCCGCTATGCGACAGAGGTGCATGCATCTGAAATTGATACAGAACCTTTCCAATTTGTATAGACGATTCCAGTAATTTCACTTGAATGATACAGCGAGTCCTAGTATAATATGAATGTTGTCGGAAAGTTTGACAGACAATCGCTGGTGGCCATGTTGCCACGAGAGGAAAGTCCGGGCTCCACAGGGCAGGATGCTGGATAACGTCCAGTCAGCGCGAGTTGAAGGATAGTGCCACAGAAATGGACCGCCGATGGCTGGCTATATGGCTAGCACAGGCAAGGATGGAACCGAGGTGTAAGAGACCCCGAGGAACGCTGGTGACTTCGTTCCTGGTAAACCCCATCTGGAGCAAGACCTAAAGAGACACCGTCTTCCGTAAGGGAGGCAGCCTTAGCCCGAGGTGTGTCTAGGTTGGTCGCTTGAGCTGTTCAGCAATGAATGGCCTAGATAGATGATTGTCGCTTGTGGTGGGAGGGTAGTTCCCGTTATGACCACGAAGAGCACAGAACCCGGCTTACGTAAAACTTTCCAAACTGCAACACAGCATATGCGATGATATAACGGTAATTTGCCTGCCTAGTGCAGGACATATTACCGTTTTTTGTTATGTAGCAGCTCGCCTTTTTCTATGCCAATATGAACGAATAGACGTTTTTCTTAATTATTTGACCTATGGACGAACATCCAAGCCATTAAGGGAGTGAGGAATAGATTATACTATCACTTGAAAAGGAGTTGTTCAATATGTCTCAACGTAGTGGTCATCACATGAAAAAATGTTTTCCTCCTCTTAAGCCTATCGTTTGTGATCCTGTAAATGTAGTGAAAAATCATTATCATCCTCAAATCCAGCCTGTAATTCACCCTGTACAAATCATTAACAAACATCATCCGGTACCAGTTCCAGTTCATGAGTGGGTCGTTGCTGAAACTGAAGAAGTGGTAGGTGGCATGAGCACAGGCATGAATGGTATGAATGGTGTTGCTGGAACAAGCACGATGAACGGTGTAGGCGGCATGAGCACAATGAATCACGGCATGGGTGGCATGCATGGCAAGGGCTGTCATCATGACCGCAACAGAAGAGGCCGTAGATAATTAAACAACGCAAAGAGCAGACGAGATGAACTCGCCTGCTCTTTTTGTTTATTACTTCATAAATCTGTTGATAGTATCTTCAAGCTTGTCGCGAACATTCTGAGGCCATAATTGGAGGGGGGCCTGCTCTCCAGATGCTCCTGCAGCTTCCAGTGCCTTGTACACATCGATCTGACCGTAGCCAAAGTATTTATCGTATCCCGGATCTCCCAGGTCGATGACACTGCTGCGCATCAGATCCATTACTTCTTCGTTAGACAGATCAGGATTATAGGAACGGATCAATCCCGCTAGTGCGGCGACATGAGGGCTTGCCATAGATGTTCCCGACAGGGCAGCGTATTGATTGCCCGGATAGGTGCTGGCAATGCTTGCGCCAGGCGCCATCACATCCACATAATCACCATAATTTGAGAAGTCCGCTCGTTTCATGGATGCATCTGTGGCGGACACGGCAAATACTTCGGGATAAGCAGCCGGGTACCCAGGCCGTTCCGTATTGTCATTACCCGTCGCCGCGATCAGGACGACATCATGGTCATAAGCGTATTTGATGGCATCATGCAAAAATTCAGCATCTGCATAATTACCGAGACTCATATTGATCACCTTTGCTCCGTGATCGGTAGCCCAGATGATTCCCTCAGCTACGGCATAGCTTGTGCCGGAACCGGATTGATCGAGTACCTTAACAGGCATAATTTTGTTATACCAGGTCATGCCTGCGACACCTTCATTGTTATTCACTTTGGCAGATACAATTCCTGCAACATGGGTACCATGCCCGACATCATCATAAGGCTCTGCTTCCCCATCAATAACGTTGTACCCCTCGACCAGCTGCCCTTCCAGATCAGGATGATCAAGATCGACGCCTGTATCAATAACGGCTACAATGACATCCTCACTCCCTTTGGATAACGTCCACCCCTTATTGGTTTCTGTCGCAGGGAGGTTCCATTGATAACGGGAGAACAATAGGTCGTTCGGAATATTATCAGCCAGCTCATTTTCAGGCGCAGTTTCGTTGGTTAAATATAGATAGTGAGGTTCGGTATATACCGGATTCCATTTGTTCTGAAAATAAGACTGAAGTTTAGCAAAATCCATCTTCTTAGAACGAAAAACATACGCCTGGCCAACTTGATGGGTATGATCCAGATCAATATCTTTCTCGATCTGTTTTAGCTTCTCTGATGTTAATTTCTCATTGAATCTAACGACGATCTCATCTTCATAAAAATGACTAGCATTCTGATTATCGTGTCCTGTCTTAACTGTAATATCCTTTAAGGTGTTAGGGAGAACAGATTCTACGCTGTACATGCCCTCTTTGGGATATGGGATCATTCTTAGGTTCCGGCGCTGATGCTCCTCCACATCATTTAGGATATGCTGGCTCATTACTGCGATAACCGCATGCTTACCATCCGAAGAGGGTTCGCCCAGAACAAAATACTTATCCTTATCGAGCGTAAGCGAAGTAGATTCATAGGATTTATGCTTCTGAAGAGCTTGCTTCGCGGAGCCAATGCTTGCTCGAAGCTGTTTGTTCTTCTGTAACGAATCCGCATTCTTCTGAATACTGAAGGATTGCTGCTTGTTTTGCTCTAGATCCATCCAGAGTAAGGTGTGAATGTGACTATGTGTTTTCTCTAATTGATCCATATAAGCTGACAGCTCTTTGTTGTCTGAATCTTTTAATTCTTGCAGTATTTTTTGGAGGTGCATTTGAGCATCCATCCGGGATAAGCGGTCAGTCGCTTGAACATCCTGTGCTTTGATTCGTTGTTTGAGCAGCTGCTCTTGCTGTGGCTCATTAGGGGTCTGCTGCTGGTCAGCGGTATTTTCTTCCCCGGGTAGTAACAGGGTGGTCATTACCAAAACGGCAGCGGCGGCGCCAATTGCCCAGTATGTCCAATTGCTTCTAGCCATTATTTTAGTACTCCTCCTGCCTGTCTATATAGTACCTATAGCGTGAGAAGATGAGGCGGTTTTTATACGAAGGATTTTGCAGCTCTAACTTAAAATAAACAGGGGAAAGGAAATGGCGGCTTTAGGGTTATTTAAGTACCGCTCGTCACATTTTTATGGTAGGATAGAAGCTGAGAAATAATGGTCAGTAGATGTATTTGAATCTTGGCCGGTTATAAGAAGTCTATATGAGGGACTTATTCTTTAAGGGGGAACTACCTTTATGTCAGCAAATGTGCAGAAGTTGTGTGAATCGGCACGAGAGAAATTGAAGCCCGCAATTGAAAAACTGGAAACATTTCTAAACGAAAACTCACTTGCTCAGCTTGCAGCTGACCAGGATCAGGAGACGATTCCATTTTACAAAGGATTTCTTTCCGACCTTCGGCACCTGCTCGTTTTTTCTGAGGTATCGTATGAGAAGCTTGGAACAGCACTCCGTCGTGCCAATTTTGACGTTGATTTTGCGGAAAAAGCATTGTATAACCTTTATCATCAGGGTATCAACAGCTTTTTCTATCCAAAGAATGAATGCTACTCTGAGGATGGACGTTACGCATATACAGGTCAAGATGCCATTCGTTTCCGCATTAAGCCGGTAAGACCTGCTCGCGATATTATTATGGAAATTACGAAGACCTATGAAGAACTGCGTGATGACCTGAATTATTACGAAAGTGACTATCTGACTCAGCGCAGAATGAAGAGCAGAGCTTAAGCGCTGCTGGGTCGATTTTTGAATACAGATTATATCTAAGAGCCGTGTACATTGCACGGCTTTTTTTGTTTGCAAGCAAAAGGCATCCGTGCATAATAATGCTGGAGTATAAGGTATCGGCAATGAGGGTACCATACCATTTGAGGTGATAATAATGACTGTACCCATCGTGAAATGCAGCGTATCGAACTGCAGCTATTGGGGAGAACAAAATGTTTGCAAAGCAGATCTAATTATGATTGACATTGATGCGCATGCCAGAACCCATCTCAAGGAAGAGTATGCTGGAGAAACATTTGATTCCGAACATCATGATTATGCAAGCACTTCCTCGGCGACTTGTTGTCACACGTTTAAACCAAAGGCTTAAGTCATCAGTATTCTGCGGCTTCTAACCTGACAGGCTCTAATGCTTCGGAGGTGCGAAAATGGACAAACCGAACCAAGAAAACAAAGTAAAGGGAAGCCGAGATCGTATCGATTTTCCTCGCAAAGAGCATCATGAGCACCAAGAGGAGTACGCAGCGGAGATCAGCCCTTTAGTAAGTGCAGATTCTGCTGGGACAACTTCGAGGGCTCGTGAGCGTGATGAAGACACAACCTCTAAACGAATAGGATATCTGGCTCTTGCCGTATCCATTGTGTCCTTGTTTTTATGGTCTTATGTGGTAGGTGTCATAGGTATCGTTCTCGGGTATTATGCCTTCAGCAAAGGGAGACGTACAGCTGGCGGCTGGGCAATGGGCATCGGAATTGCGGCTTTGGTAAGCTACGCGTTCCTAGTGATGTTCACTTACTATTAGTAAAGTAATGCAGGCAGCTCTTCTATCATGTGGGGCTGCCTGTTTAGTTTATTTATATCAGGAAAAACAAGACTTGGCATGCAGGATGGCAATTGTTACAATAGATCAGTGAATGAAACAATATCAATAAATTTAGATATAGGTAGCGAGTATATTGGAGGCCTGTTTACATATGCAAATCGATTCTGTAGGAAAATCGCTGTGGTATGATGTTTCCTCTTCTTCAGAAACAAGTTCCAGATCAGCGGCAACGACGACTTCTGCACCTGAATTCTCGGAGATATGGGCTGAAGTCAACCGAGATCCATCCACTGATCGTCAAGGAGATAAAGGCAGTAACAAATCTTCTATGTCTACAGACGGACTGCTCTGGATTAACCTCAGAACCGGTAAAATATCCGGCGGCCCAAGCGATATAAATAAAAATGCGAATTTGAATGCAAGTACTGTATCCTCTTCGAATTTAGGGATCTCTTCATCCTCACAAGTGCAGCACTCACAGCTTGGAGGAACGGTTACTGCCTATGAGTCCATGATTCAGGAAGCCAGTGAGAAATATGGTGTACCTGTATCCCTTATTAAGGCGGTTATCGATACAGAGTCTGGATTTAATTCGAACGCAGTATCTGGAGCCGGAGCCAAGGGTCTGATGCAGCTTATGGATGGAACCGCAGCAGGATTAGGCGTAACGAATCCATTCGACCCTGCGCAGAATATCGATGCAGGAACAAGGTATTTATCATATCAGCTTGAACGGTTTGACGGGCAAGTGAATCTTGCTCTTGCTGCTTACAATGCAGGTCCAGGCCGTGTAGGCCAGCTTCAGGTTACGACGGATGAGCAGCTGATGAATGTACTCCATTTATTACCTAGGGAAACGCAGGACTATGTTGCTAAAATAGAAAAAGCAGAAGCGAAATATAGAGCATAAACAGCATATATTTCAGTCCTTTTGCTGATCGGATCTGAACAAAAGATCAACGTGGACAGTCGGTATGAGGCATCAGCTGACGAGTCCATTATTGATCTTTTTCACGTTTAAGAAAGGAGGCAGACAAAATATGCTTTACTTTGATTATGCGGCTTCAGCACCGCCATATGAAGATGTGATTCGAACTGTGTCAGAGGTAATGAAGCTGCATTATGGGAATGCCTCCTCCATTCACGCATACGGAGAGAATGCAGGACGACTATTGAATAAATCTCGTTCCGTTTGCGCCGAGGCTTTGGATGTCAAACCGGATGAAGTTATCTTCACATCTGGAGCCACGGAGAGTAACAACCTTGCAATAAAAGGAACAGCGTTACGTTATCAATCCCGCGGACGGCATATTATAACGACCAGGACAGAGCATGCGTCTGTATATGAGAGCATCAAGTTTTTGTCCGAAATCGGTTATGATATTACTTATGTGCCGGTGGATGAGATGGGCAGAGTGAAGACAGAGGATGTCCTAGATGCGGTTACCAAAGAGACAATTCTTGTAAGTCTGATGCATGTAAATAATGAGACGGGAGCCGTGCATCCTGTCGTTGAAATAGGGCAGGCTCTTAAGCAGAAGCACCCTAAGATTGTGTTCCATGTCGATGGGGTTCAGGCTTATGGTAAAATTCCTGTTCAATTGGCAGAGTCTGGAATTGATCTATACAGCATCTCAGGACATAAAATCCGAGGACCCAAGGGCGTTGGACTCTTATATATTCGTTCTGGTCTGGAGCTTACTCCCTTAATGTCTGGCGGTTCACAGGAGCAGGGGATGCGTGCGGGAACAGAGAATATTCCGCTGATCGTAGGCATGTCCAAAGCCATGCGTCTTGCCCGGGAACGTCAGCCTGAGCTGAACACACACCTCAAAAAGCTGCAAATCCTGCTTCTTGAGGAAATAAGACTACATCCGGAGTGGGTACTGAACAGCTCAGAAGAAGGTACCCCGCATATTGTACATTTCTCTTATCCCGGCATGAAGGCCGAAGTGATGCTGCACGTATTAGAACAGCTGAATGTCATTGTTTCCACTCAATCGGCATGCTCGTCCAAACAAGCCATTCCAAGCCGGGTGCTGCTCGGAATGGGCAAGTCAGAGGCGATTGCTGACAGCGGGATTCGAGTTAGTCTGGGAGATCAACATACAGAGCAAGATATATTACAGCTGATTCAGGCGATGAGACAGATGAAGGAAAGGCTTGCTTCTTTTGAAGGGTGGAATAGGTAAACCGATGAAATATGATATGTTATTACTCCGTTTTGGAGAGTTTACACTGAAAGGTAAGAACCGAAAGAGGTTTGAGAGATCCGTAATTAAGCATGTGAAGTCTAAATTAAAGGCCTATCCGGGAACCTCCATTATTGAGGAATATGGGAGAATGTACGTAGACCTTGGAGAGAACGATCACCTTATTATAATGGATAGCTTACGCAAGGTATTCGGGATTGTCTCCATTAGTCCTGTTAAGGTAACCCCATCCGTAGCAGATGAGATCGTGGCAGCCTCCCTTGGTTTTATGGAAGAGCTGGATCCGCAGCAAGGAACGACCTTTAAGGTAAACGCTAGAAGGGTCTGGAAAGCGTTCGAGCATTCTTCTCATGAGACGAACCATTTGGTGGGAGCCCCGATCTTAAGAAAATTCAGTGCGCTTAAAGTGGATGTAAGAAATCCGGATATTGAGCTTAAGATTGAGATTCGCGAGGCGAGAACTTATCTATATTATGAATCTGTTCCTGCCGTCGGAGGCTTTCCCCGTGGTTCTAATGGCAAAGCCATGATGCTGCTATCAGGGGGAATAGATTCACCTGTTGCCGCCTGGTCTTCCATGCGCCGGGGACTAGAGCTGGAAATGGTTCATTTCTTCAGCTTCCCGTTTACAAGTCAAAAAGCAAAAGATAAAGTCATCGAGCTGGCTAGAATTCTTGCTGATCATGCCGGTGAAGTGAAGCTTCATCTGGTTCCTTTTACAGAGGTTCAAACTTCGTTTACGAAAACGGGGCAGGATAATTTGATGATTACACTAATGCGCCGTTCGATGCTTCGAATTGCAACTCAGCTGGCGGAACGGGAAGGGGCACTGGCTATTGTAAGCGGAGATAGCCTTGGTCAAGTAGCCAGCCAGACGCTTGGAAGCATGAATGTCATTGGGAGGGCAACTGATCTTCCATTGTTAAGACCGCTTGTCATGATGGACAAGAGTGAAATAGTAAAGATTGCTGAGGACATCGGTACGTACTCCACTTCGATTTTACCTTATGAAGATTGCTGTACCTTGTTTGTGCCCAAGTCACCGACAACGAATCCGAATTTGCGGATTGTCGAAAAGATTGAAGCCTCTATTCCGGAGCTTCCTGAGTTCATTGCGCGGGCAGTGGAGCAGACTGAGACACTGGTACTGCGCAGTAATCACGACACAGCTATGCCTGATTCGATACAGGAAGACTGGTTTTAAGAAGTTTACTTTAATAAAACGAAAAGGCCTATCGCTGATATGATCAGCAATAAGCCTTTTTTTGTTCTTCGATCAGGTTGGTGCTAGAAGCTTGTCCAGAAACAATCTTCACTTGTTCTCGTTTTATGAGTAGGAATGTTCTCTCTTCACATTCTGCTGTTTCCGATAGCCAGCAAACAGAACACCGCCGATGACAAGAACAATAAATAGGATCCGAAGAACGGGATGCGAGATAAAGAATGTTTCAAATCTTCGTTCCTCCGTAATCATATTTGAGGCTGTGTAAGCGAGTACAGCAGCGCCAATATACATGACCCAAGGGAAACGATCGATGAGCTTGATAAACAAGGTACTGCCCCATACGATGACAGGAACACTGATCAGCAGACCCAAAATAACGAGAATCAGATTTTGCTCTGCTGCGCCAGCAACAGCGATTACATTATCAATCCCCATGGCCGCATCAGCGATGATAATGGTACGTACAGCCGACCATAACGAGCTGCCGGCCTTGATATCGCTATGTTCATCGGCACCTTGATCGGCCAGCAGCTTGTAGGCAATACCCACGAGCAGCAGCCCGGCAACCAGCAGCAGCCATGGAATTTGCAGCAGCCACAGCACGATGATGGTTGCCAGGATCCGAATCAGAACCGCACCTCCAGTACCATAGACAATGGCTTTCTTCTGAACACTTTGCGGTAAATTACGGGCAGCTAATCCAATGACGATTGCGTTGTCCCCAGCGAGGATTAAATCAATAAAAACAATTTGTAGCAAGCTGATTAAAAACTGACCGATATCCAATTCTTGTCACTCCTTTACTCTAACCATGATTCCGAATCATCCGATTGCTTAAATCGGAGTTCATTATATTCCTCTGATTTCTCAGCGTCAAGCATAGCTCGGACAACCAGGGCATACATCTAGTGTATGGAGGTGTTTACCCTGTTCATGGATGATATTTGGCTTATAATGCAGATACTTATGATTAACCTTGTTTTAAGCGGCGATAACGCTGTCGTCATTGCTATGGCAAGTCGTAATTTGCCTGAGCAGAGCCGTAATCGAGCAGTATGGTGGGGAGCATTTGGCGCGGTGTTATTAAGATGTATTTTAACCTTTATTGCGGTGCTCATACTTGGTATACCGTTTATACAAGCGGCTGGCGGACTTATGCTACTCTATATTGCGTTTAAATTGTTGTTTGACGAAGATGAGAATGTGAATGTCAAACAATCTACAACTTTATGGAGTGCGGTATACACGATACTCGTCGCTGACTTTGTCATGAGTCTCGACAATGTTCTGGCCATAGCTGCAATCGCAGATGGCGATCTAGCACTCATTGTAATTGGGATCGCGATCAGCATTCCCATTGTTGTATGGGGCAGCGGTATTATTGTTAAGCTGCTTCAGCGCTTTCCGATACTGGTCTTCGCAGGTTCGGGTATATTAGCTTATACGTCCGGCGAGATGGTCCTTCGTGATCCGAAGCTGGGGTTATGGCTCCAAGAGGTTTTTGCAGGCTATGAGACCTTGCTGCCCGCAGTTTGTGTTATATTGGTTATGCTTGGCGGTGCATTTTTCAAAGTGTTAAGATATCGGGTGGATACATAAATAGATGAATCATAAACCGGCAATCGAAGTGGAATGCCGGTTTTTTTGTATTGTTAAGCGTAAGATCGATGAGGAAAGAGCTGGAAATGTAATGTTTTTTCAAATATGAAGCATGACAGTAGTTTTTTGCAAAAACATCGGATAAACTAGAAATATATACGCTAATATAGTTCCTAGTGAACGTAGATCTTGAATTGCCTTGGATAGAAGCAGAGATCATCATACAAACGGGGTGAAGTGTGAAGTGAAGGGAAGAAACGAAAGGTTGGTAGGCATCTTTATTGTCATTGCCGGTCTTGTCATCTTACTTGGTCAATTGGGCTTTTTCAGTTTTCTTGGACGAAATTTCTGGCCGCTCATTTTAATCATTCCAGGAATTATTCTCCATCTTTTTTATTTCTTCAGAAATACGAGTGCCGTTATTTTGGTGCCGGCGGGAATTCTGACGGTGTATGGTATTTTCTTCCTCATATGCAGTATTTGGGGATGGCATCTGACCGCAACTCTATGGCCTGTCTTTATAACAGGGGTTGCCCTAGGCTTGTTTGAATATGCTTTATTTGAATACCCTCGGCCAGCTGTGATCTACAGGACATCCATTATTTTGCTTGCCGTGTCGATCGTGCTCTTGTTCATAACCATGCTCACTACCGGATTCATATATGTCGTCGCTGCTATACTTATCTTTGTGGGAATCTGGCTTATCTTCGGAAGGCCTAAACCGACCCGGCGGCGTTTTCGATAAGCTACTTGATTTTTAACATTTTTCGTCTATAATATAAGGGATATATGTGCGTCGGAGTTATCACCCGGCGCTTCTTTTGTGAGTAAGGTCGTTATATATTACAAGAATCGAACTTTATGGCTTTGTATCGTGAATTTTGATTCAAGAATCAAGCCTCATGACTTCATTATCATGAATTTTGATTCGAGAATCAAATCTCATGGCTTTGCACCATGAATTTGATTCAAATAGAAATGATTTTGGAAAGGATATGGATATAAACCATGCATGTAAGAGAGAATATTCGCAATATTGCGATCATTGCCCACGTTGACCACGGCAAAACAACACTTGTAGACAAACTGCTTCAACAATCCGGAACCTTCCGTGAACATGAGGCCGTACAAGAACGCGCCATGGACTCCAATGATTTGGAACGTGAACGCGGGATTACGATCCTTGCCAAAAATACTGCGATCAATTATAAAGATTTTCTTATCAACATTGTTGATACACCAGGACACGCCGACTTTGGCGGAGAAGTAGAACGGATTATGAAAATGGTTGACGGTGTACTGCTTGTTGTCGATGCGTATGAAGGCTGCATGCCGCAAACGAAGTTTGTACTGCGCAAAGCTCTGGAGCATAACCTGACGCCAATCGTTGTTGTTAACAAAATTGACCGCCCAGCAGCTCGTCCGGCTGAGGTTATTGATGAAGTTCTGGATCTGTTCATTGAGCTCGGTGCTAATGATGAGCAGCTTGACTTCCCGGTTGTATATGCTTCTGCACTTAACGGTACTTCAAGCATGGATCCTGAGAAACAAGATGACAACATGATGAGTCTCTATGAGACGATTGTTGATCACATTCCTCATCCAACAGAAAGTGTTGACGAGCCGCTGCAGTTCCTCGTAACGCTGATGGATTACAATGAATATCTGGGTCGTATTGCAATTGGACGCGTGAACAGAGGCGTTATTCGTCAAGGACAGGCTGTAACAGTTATCCAACGTGACGGCTCCAATAAAACTGCGCGTATTGAGAAATTGTTCGGATTCCAAGGGCTGAAGCGCGTAGAAGTAGCTGAAGCAGGTGCAGGCGATATCGTTGCCATTGCGGGAATTAAGGATATTAATATCGGTGAAACGATAGCTGATCCAGCGAATCCTGAAGCATTGCCGGTTCTTAAGATTGATGAGCCAACGCTTCAAATGACATTCCTTGTTAATAACAGTCCTTTTGCTGGACGCGAAGGTAAATGGGTAACATCCCGCAGACTTCGTGACCGTCTGTTTAAAGAGCTTGAGACGGACGTAAGTCTTCGTGTCGAAGAAACAGACAGCCCAGATGCTTATGTTGTATCCGGCCGTGGTGAGCTTCACCTAGGTATCCTGATTGAGAACATGCGCCGTGAAGGCTATGAACTTGCGGTATCCAAACCGGAAGTTATCATTAAAGAGATCGACGGCAAGAAAATGGAGCCAATTGAGCGCCTAATGATCGATATTCCTGAAGAAAGCATGGGTGCGGTTATGGAAAGCCTGGGTTCCCGTAAAGCCGAAATGGTCAACATGATCAATTCTGGTAACGGCCAGGTTCGTCTTGAGTTCCTGATCCCTGCACGCGGCTTGATTGGATATCGTACGAACTTCTTGACACTGACTCGCGGCTATGGCGTAATGAACAATGCATTTGACAGCTATGGTCCACTCGTTGGCGGTCAAGTTGGTGGACGTCACCAAGGCGTGCTCGTATCCAGTGAGAATGGTACATCAACATTCTATGGTATGATTGGTGTTGAGGACCGTGGTATGTTGTTCCTTGATGTGGGAACGGAAGTTTATGAAGGAATGATCGTTGGTGAACACAATCGTGACAATGACATCGTTGTAAACATCTGTAAGGAGAAACAACTGACTAACGTTCGTTCGGCAACCAAGGACGATACAGTGAAGATGAAGACTCCTATAATCTTCTCCTTGGAGCAAGCTCTGGAGTACTTAAATGATGATGAACTGTGTGAGATCACACCGAAGTCCGTTCGTCTTCGTAAGAAGCTCCTGAATAAGAGTGAGCGTGAGCGTGCGGAGAAGCATCGCAAGATGTCCCAAGCTAATCTATAATATGTAAATAATACGCTTGGAAAAGAGAGCATGTACTTGAAAGGAGCTGAACGCCGCCATGCAGGCATGGTTTGCGTCACACCCGATCGTTAGTTATGTGGTTATATTTGTACTGATTACGTATGTCTACAATAAGGTATTTCGCCCGCAGCAGAAAATGCCGTTACTCAAAGAGATATTACTGTACATTTTGATGGCCATCGGCTCCTTCATGCTGCTCGTTTTCCAAATCGATAAATTGCCGATTATTCAATGCTTGCTTGTCGCAGTAGCACTGATGCTGCTGGTCAGAATCCGTTATTTTGTGGAAGCTCGGCAGAAGAAAAAAACGGAGTCTTCTGGAGAGACAAGTAAAATGTAGCTTTAGTAAAGACAACTTCATATGCACACATTAGAGAGACCGCCCTAATCAGCGGTCTTTCCGTTCTTTTTGGAGCAGTTAAACTCATTTTTTAAGTGGATGATATACCCAGATTTGAAATGCGGCAGCGGTGGCGGTAATATGTAAGAGCAACCATAGAAATGTATAAAGGTGTTGAATTTATAATATGAGTATGGGATCTAACGGATTGCCCCCACGCAATAGAGGCGGCAAGAGCAGCGATAACAACACAGCGCAGACAACGACGAAGAAGAAAGTGAAGAAGAAGAGTCCAGCAAAAACATTTATGAAGTTGGTATTATCTCTCATTGTTATCGGTTTGATCGCAGGTATTGGCTATTTGTACATGGTATTTAATGATGTGATCGACACAGGGAACAATAACCCCGTAGCAGCTGAAGATTCAGCCAAGGTGAAGCCGCAGACGATGCTGATCTTGGGAACGGACTATCGAGAGGAGACAGGCACTCATCTGTCTGACGTCGTGATGGTAGCCTCACTGCATCCGGAGACGAAATCTGCGACGATTGTATCTCTGCCACGTGACACGCTGGTTCAGCTCGAGGGCTATACCGAGAGGAAGCTGAATGAGTTCTATCCTCGCTTCAGAGCTGCGGCGAAAGAATCAGGTATTTCAGCTGAGGAAGAAATGCGGGTTATGCTCGGCAAATACTTGGATGTGGATATTAATTACGTCACCGTGCTGAACTTCAAGGCATTTGAAGAAATCGTAGATGCCTTGGGCGGAGTCGAAGTGAATGTGAATCAGAACATGTGCTATAAGGATACCGCGGATGATACTGATATTAATCTCACTGCGGGTCAACAGACCTTGAACGGTGAAGATGCACTCGGGTATGTACGCTATCGCAAATCAAACTGTGATCCCAAAACGCCGGCTTCCGACGATTTCTCCCGTAACCAGCGTCAAAGCGAAGTTCTGCACTCGTTAATGGATCAAATGAAGTCTCTTGGCGGTGTTACGAAGATTGGTAAAGTCGTGGGTGCTGTCGATGATAACATGACGACCACGGTAGAGAGTGATCAGGTTAAGAACTTCATATCAACCTACTGGAATCTTCCTAAGGATAGTGTAAACTTTGTGCCGGTGACAGGAACATGGAACAGCCCTTATGTATATATTAATCAAGGGGAGTTAGACCAGGCGAAGCAAGCACTAGCTAAGGAGCTGGCAGGCGAGCATACATCTGCAGCTGCTGAAGCTTCGGGGGAATAAAGTATCCGCAAAATATCTATTCAAACTATGGAGAAGTAGTGATATAATGTGGATGTATCCCATAGATGGAAATTCATTAGCGGAGGTCCTGTCTATGTCCAATTATGCTAATCGAATGGAATATCGCTCTCTTCATATGAATATGCTGACAAATGCACTGTTTTGTCATGAATACAAGCCCGGTGAACGCTGTTCACTGGGCTTTTTGTATTTCATGTGATGAACGATGCATATTCCACGGATATTTTCAGGAAATTGTACAATTATTTGCTCCCGGTCGAATACATTTAGATATGGGATACACGATTGTCCTTATCGCTGCCCATAGCTTGCCCTAGCTGTGCTTAAAAGACGCCGCCTTGGAGGGGATACCAATGAAAAAAATTTTTGTGTTGGATACGAATGTGCTGCTTCATGATCCGGGCGCCATTTATGCTTTTGACGAGCATGAAGTTGTAATTCCTGCCGTAGTGCTGGAGGAAATCGACTCCAAAAAGCGTAATGCAGATGAAATAGGGAGAAATGCGAGATATGTCTCGCGTTCATTAGATGGATTAAGGGAGCAGGGACATTTGCACAGTGGGGTACCTTTACCGAATGGTGGAAACTTGAAGGTAGAACTGAACCACCGCAGTTTTATAAGAGTACAGGAGATGTTTGGTGAAGTTACGAATGATAATCGTATACTAGCAGTAGCGCTCAATTATCAGCTGGAGCAGGAGGATAACGAGGAGCCGCGGGACATTGTATTGGTCAGCAAGGATGTACTCGTACGTATCAAGGCAGATGTGCTTGGTCTCAATACACAGGATTATTTGTCTGATCGTACCGCAGATCCAAGCGAATTATATCCGGGGTATACTGCGATTAGAGTCCACCCTTCCGTAATCGATGAATTTTATACGTATCGTTTTCTGCCTATCAAGCCATTGCAGCTAACCTATAATCTGTATCCACACGAATTTATTATATTAAAGGACGAGATGGGCACGGGAAAATCCGCCCTGCTTAAGGTGAATCAGGAGGCTACCAAGCTAGAGCCTTTATATCTCAGCAATGATCCGGTTTGGGGGATTGTCGCACGTAATGCACAGCAGAGAATGGCTTTAGAGCTGCTCTTAAATGATGATATTCCGCTGGTGACAATTACAGGTAAAGCCGGAACAGGGAAAACGCTGCTTGCCCTTGCTGCAGGACTCCTGAAGGTTGAGGATGAACATAAATACAAAAAGCTTCTCATAGCAAGACCGGTGGTCCCAATGGGGAAGGATATTGGTTACCTCCCTGGGGAAAAAGAAGAGAAGCTTCGTCCCTGGATGCAGCCGATCTATGATAATCTGGAGTTTCTGTTCGATACAAAAAAGGCGGGTGACATCGATAAAATACTCATGGGACTCGGCAGTATTCAAGTAGAAGCGCTCACTTACATCCGGGGCAGATCGATTCCTGGACAGTTTATCATTATTGATGAAGCTCAGAATCTATCGAAGCATGAAGTAAAGACTATTGTCTCCCGTGTAGGTGAAGGAAGTAAGATCATTCTGATGGGTGATCCAGAGCAAATTGACCATCCATATCTTGACTCAGCAAGCAACGGCTTAACATATATTGTGGAGCGATTCCGTCAGGAAGGGATCAGCGGACACATTATGCTGGAAAAAGGCGAACGCTCCAAGCTCGCCCAGCTGGCAGCTGATCTCTTGTAGGTCATTTATTTCCCGGAAAATGAAATATAATGCGAAAAAGAACCGGATCCCATTCCGGTTCTTTTCTGAGTTAATAGGACAAGCGGACTATACATTTGGTACAATAATGGGGAAAGGTTGGATATGTCTAGGGGAGGTACAGAAGCTGTGAAGCGAAGAAACCACTGGATACTCTTTGTCGTGTTATTCTTGTCCTTAACCATATTGTCTCCAAGCTTTGATATATCAAGAGACCCGGTTACAGATGAGGACGATCAGAGCACGGATCCGTTATATCGTCCAGCTCCTCCGGCTCCACAGGAGCAGCAGCCATTGAAAATAGCAGTTTCGATGCAGGAGCAGGATTTTGCCGTTTTTCAGCGCCTCGCTGTAGAGATCGGAAATAAGATTGGCAGTGATGTTGAAGTACATAACATGCAAGAAACGGTTGAGAGTGAGGCGTACGCAGCCATTCGCGAAAGCTATGTACTAGGTGATAGTGCAGACATTACCTTACTGAATAATTACTATATCCGATTGTTTGCCATGCAAGGCTATTTGAGACCCATTACAGGGAATGATCTGAATGGAACGGCTGCTGATCCATTTCCACAGACCATTACAGTAAGTGAATGGAATGGATATCGCTGGGCTGTTCCTCTTGATATTGATCCATATCTCTATGCTGAGGCTCGTAGTGACAACGCGTCGTCACCACCCTTGCAGTCAATGAACTCAGATGAGGATTGGATGAACCGAATGACCGCATGGTCTGAGACGGATGATAAGCCATTCTTCTTGGATGTGGAGGACCCGCTGGCGTTTGCCTCCTGGCTTGAATTTCGCGGAATCATTCGTCAAACCGAGGAGCCCTTCAATCCTGCTGGGCAGAGCGAACAGATGCAGGCTAGGATTCAAGATCTGGAGACGCTGCTTCCTTATATTGAGACAAACTTCAAGGATTCTGTCTCCGGTCAATTGAACTGGACGTCTGGAATTGTGAAGCTATCTGATATGCTGCCCGAATATCGTGGTGAACTCACGGAGTACATTAATAACGATGTCGAAACACAGGCCCTTACGGTGACAGGACGCAGCTTCGCCATTTCCTCTCGAACAGGGCAAACAGATCTGGCTACGGAATGGATTAAGGCCATGACATCCCCTGAATCCGTACAAGACTGGTTTGAAGAGACTGGGAATCTGCCTATTTATAGATCGCTTTATGAAGAGCTGGAGATGCGGGACATTACAAGAGCGGTTCCTGTTCAGGCTCTGGAACAGAGCCTTGAGACTGCTTATCGCGATGACTTGATGGATTGGAATTTGTTGAATCGTGCACAGCCTCTGATCACACAATTTCTGCGTGGTGACATCTCGGCTGAAGCTTATAATTCGCGTGTTCAATCCTTATTCTCAGAGCAGGAGGGGGATGCAGTGTCTCATGAGTCTGTGCCGGATCCGCAGCAATGATCGGTGTTATTTCAGGGCTAACTCAAGTGTCACTTCAAGCGTCTGATCCTTTGTTGAGACATCGGTTGCCTTAATGAAAGACATTAGCTTTTGCGGGTAAAATCCTAGATCAAATTCCTGCTGAAGCATGCTCCGCGTTGTATCTGGAAGTTCAAATCCGTTAAATACGAGCTTGTCTACATGAAACAGCAGACCGTTAGCCGGCTCATCAATGACGGTATAATGACCTTGTACAGCAAGCTCAAGATTGTCTCTTTTTCCACTGGCAATGATATAATCATCCGTAAATTCGAAGGCGAAATCGTTGAATATTTCATTCTCCGTTCTCAGAAAATCGTTTAATTGCTCTTCATTGATTCGGATCGAATAGGTACGGCCATTGGTTGATATGATGCCTTTCTCCTGCTGGACAAAATTGGGCAGATTATTCATAGCGGAGGCAAGTGCGCCGAAGTACCGCTTCACCTCATGAATGCCTACATTGCTCCAGTAAGTATTGAGCTCCTCCATCAGCTTCTCCATCAGCTCCCGGTTATCACTGCTTGCCAGCGTATTCTCAACCTCCTGCTCCAGCAAGAGGACTCTTTCCCGTTGATTCTGCAAATTTTGTTTAAGCAGACGAAGCTCTGCATCATTCTGATCTAGTTTAACCGTCATTTCTTCAAATTCCTGCTGCCTCGAATGATATGCATGAAGCACCTCTTGATCTCTGCCTATTATAATCTCATAATAGCCTGCCAGAATTTGAATAGAGCGCAGCGACTTTGCCTTTAAAAAAACATGCAGCAATTGATCTCGTTCCCCCATATAATAGGATCTCACAATAGAGGCCGCACGGTCCTGATGATCTTTCATTTCTTCCTTATGTACAGACATTTGGGTTTCTAGTGATGACCGCCTCTCTTCAATTTGCTGCTGCTGTTCTTCTATACGTTCAATTTCGTGATCAATCTCAACGATAGACAGGCTGTTCTGCAGAACATCTCTCGTATTCTCGTCCATAGCAGGTTCAGCCTGAATAGGGGAGATATGAAGAAAGAACAATAGAATAGAACAACAGATGGTCACATAATATGTAGAACGATTTCTCATCTCATATATTTCCTCCCTATAGCTTGTACAAGTAAATGGGTACTGAATAATGACAAACTTTCTATATCATATACTTAAAACATACATATGAAAAAGAAAACAAATAAAGAACGGACCAGCTTAACTTCGCTGATCCGTTCTTTATTTTGCTTAAAAGATGTGCTATAGAGGTTTGCCCATTTCGAATACAGTCCAGTAGCTAAAGCCTGAAAAGGTGATAATCATGTAAGCCCAGAACAATAAAATATATGTTCTCTCCGTGAATTTCAAATAACCGAGAATTACGAAAAAAGCGGTTTGAAGGAAAAATAATAGTGCCATCTCCAACATATCACCTGCAAAGGCCATAAGACCAATCGTTAGAGTGAAAAATCCCAGTACACGAAACATGCGCGCCACGATGACTTACCCCCTCTCTTAGGAACGCTCGTCTAATTGCTAAGTAACATTATAGCGGTTAAGGAAAATGATGTAAATAAAAAATGGATATGAAAGCGAAATCTTTTAGGGTATGTCCAGGGAGCAATTTGGAAATACATTTTAGTATGAAATAGATTCTATGAACTCTATGAAGGGCATAAGAATGATTAAAGCTGAATTTTATAACCGGCTTCTCATCTCATAGCTTGATGCATGCTGAGAGGTGGAGCTGTGATTATGGATGTCGTTAGGAGGTTTATAGCATGACTGCTGTTAGACAGGATGCTTGGAGCGCGGAGGATGATTTGATCCTGGCTGATGTTACCCTTCGCCATATCCGGGAAGGAAGTACTCAGCTTGCTGCTTTTGAGGAAGTTGGTGAAAAAATCGGTAGAACTTCGGCCGCGTGCGGTTTTCGCTGGAACAGTTTTGTTCGTAAAAAGTATGATGAAGCGATAGGCATTGCCAAGGCTCAGCGCCAAAAGCGAAGCTATTCGAGAAGACATGCTGCAGTTCAGCCTCAAGTTGCAGCATTATCGGTAACGGAAACCGATGAGCTTATGTACAGAACAGAGGGATTCTCTGAGGAAACCTTGTCTATTGATGCGGTGATCCGCTTCTTAAGACAGTGGAAGGGTATGGTTCAAGAGAATTCTAGACAATTGAAGCTTATCGAGAAGGAACTGCGTGAAAAAGAAGAAGAATTGAACGAGCTTCGATTCGAGAATGATCGCTTATCCAAGCAAGTTAGTGAAGTACAAACCGATTATCGGGTAGTAAACGATGATTATAAAGCGCTCATTCAAATTATGGATCGTGCCAGAAGACTCGCCTTTTTGTCTGAGGAAGATGAAGAGAAAACGCGGTTCAAAATGGATGCTAACGGCAACCTGGAACGAATTGAATAAACTCGAATACACAGTAACAATTCTAGATTAGAGATTACGGAACTATAAAGCCTGTTTGACCGCGTTATGCGTGGTCAGATGGGCTTTTGTCATATGCTCCTAACTAATATATAGTAAGAGAGAAAGGTTTATTGGAGGTGTACATAATTTGATTATTGATGTCATCGGTGCGGGATCACTTGGTCTAATGTATGGAGGGGCCCTCATATATGCTGGAGAAGAAGTAAGGTTTTGGACTAGAACAAGTGAACAGGCTGCACAATTACTTGAAGCGGGGATGAAGATAAATCAGCCCGATGGACAAGTATGGAGGGTACAAGCGGGAAGCTTTGAAGCGAGAGACATTGCATCCCTGCCAGAAGTATGGAACCAGAAGCCTGGACATATGATCATGCTCATGTCGAAGCAAGGGGGTATTCAGGAGATAATGGAGATCCTGACAAAGGTCAGGAAGCTGGATGCCGCTTTATTTTGTTTTCAGAATGGAACAGGTCATATCCCTGTCATTGCCAAAGCGTTTCCTTCCACCCGGGTATATGCTGCAATTACAACAGAAGGAGCCAAACGAACGGACAAGGCTGAAGTGACGAGGGCTGGTTACGGAGAGACGCAGATCGGCTGGTCGAATCACCCAGGAATGCCTATCGAATCAGAAGTGGACACGCTAGTCGATAAATTGAATAAAGCAGGATTTGATACGAAATCGTCGAATGAAATCGATAGATTGATCTATCGGAAATTAGTCATTAATGCGGTAATTAATCCGCTGACCGCTCTTTGGAGAATACCGAATGGGGAATTACTGACAAACCAAGAGAGAAGGGAAGTAATGAAGCAGCTCTACAGTGAGGCTGTGGCTGTCTATGATGCTCATCAGATTGAATATGATACGAATCTATGGGAACAAGTTGTTGCTGTTTGTCAATCGACCTCGAGCAACTGGTCTTCCATGTGTATGGATGTTCTCCATGGCAGGCCGACGGAGATCGCTGCTATAAATGGCAGTATTGTTGCTATGGCCAGAGAGGCGGGAATGCGTGCGGAAGTCCATCAGCTTGTATGTTCACTTATTGAGGGGATGCCACTAGGGGAGGAGTAAAGGAATTGAACGCTATCGGATCATTTCTTATTGTACTTAGCATGCTTCCGTTTTTTCCTTTTTTGATCGTGTACTATGGGATGGTTTATTTCAAGAAGCCGAAGAAGACGGCTCTTCATATGGCAATGGATGTGACGACCATCTTTTTGATTGCAGCAGTTGCTGCTCTTTTTAACAGCACCTTTAATTTAAATTTTGGCGTTTATCTAATCTTGCTGGTGATGCTGATCGCCTTGGGTTTAATTGGAAGTGCACAAACTCGTTTAAAAGGGAAGATTAACTACAGAAGAATGATAAGAGCCGTTTGGCGCATGGCTTTTGTCGTAATGGGATTCAGCTACATAGTACTTTTAGCCTTTGGATTATTCAGCTACATAATAGATTTCATGTAAGAAAACATAACGTAAATTGTGTGCAAATTGTGTCGAATGTGTCGAATGGTGAAAAAAAGTAGTGTTTCAGAAAAAGTTATGTAGATTTTTTTGACCGCTGGTTGTATAATCTATAAACATATATACCACATCATCTTTTTAGGGGGAAATGCTTGATGAAAAGGAAGAGTTTGTTAGTCCTTTTGACGCTAGTTCTTGCATTTGGTTCCGTACTTGCAGCGTGCGGTTCTGACAATAGCAATGAAGGCAGTCAATCTGGTGAAGGTAATGCACCAGCAGAACAGGTTTTGAACATTAATTTGAGTGCTGAACCGCCGACTTTTGACCCGGCACAGGCTCAAGACAGCCAGACTAACACGGTATTGAAGCTTATGTATGAAGGCCTAGTTCGTATGGGCGAAGATGGTAACCCGGTTCCAGGTGTTGCGGAATCTTGGGAAGTTTCTGAAGATGGCAAAGAATACGTCTTCACACTTCGTGAAGATGCGAAATGGAGCAATGGCGATCCAGTAACAGCAAACGATTTCGTGTTCGCTTGGAAGCGCGTCCTTGATCCAGCTTCTACACCAGCTCCACCTTATGCTTACCAGCTGTACTACATCGAGAATGCAGAACAATTCAACACTGGCGAAATTACAGATTTCTCCCAAGTCGGCGTTGAAGCAGTAGACGAGAAGACTTTGAAAGTAAAATTGGTTAACCCAACTCCTTACTTCCTGGGTCTGACTTCCTTCTACACTTACTACCCAGTTCATTCCTCTGTTGATGGCAATGACAAATGGGCGACGAACAAAGATTCGATGGTTGTTAACGGACCATTCACACTGACTGAATGGACAACTGGTCAAAAGATTCAAGTTACGAAGAACGAACAATATTGGGACAAAGCGAACATTAACCTTGCTCGCGTAGATATGTCCTTGACAAACAGCGGTGCGACTGAACTTTCTTCTTATAGAAATGGTGAAATCGATTACGCTGGTGCACCTAACGGTGAGATCCCTACAGATCAAATTAAAGGTGTTCAAAGTGAACTTCCTGACGAATTTAATGTAAAAGGTATCGCTAGTACGTACTACTATATGTTTAACGTAACAGCTGAGCCTTTCCAAAATGCTAAAATCCGTAAAGCCTTTGCAATGTCTATCAATCGTCAAGCGATCGTTGACAACGTAACTCTTGGCGGACAGCTGCCAGCATTTGGATTCGTACCTCCAGGTATCAAAGGTGCTTCTGAAGAATTCCGTACTGAAGTTGAAGATGCATACTTTGAGGAGAATGCAGAAGAAGCAAAACGCTTGCTTGAAGAAGGTATGAAGGAAGAGGGCTACACTACACTTCCTAAAGTTACGCTGATCTACAACTCCAGTGAAGCTCACCAAAAATTGGCTGTAGCCGTAGCGGATATGTGGAAAAATGCTCTTGGCGTAGAAGTTGCCACTCAGAACCAAGAGTGGGGTGTGTTCCTTGAAACTCGTAAGAACCTGAACTATCAAGTAGCACGTGCTGGCTGGTCTGCTGACTACAATGATCCGATGACATTCATGGATATGTGGACTACTGGCAATGGTAACAATGATTCCGGTTATGCAAACCCTGAGTACGATGCGCTTATCAAACAAGCCGCTGTAGAGCAAGATGCAGCTAAACGTAATGATCTCTTTGCTCAAGCTGAGAAAATGCTCGTTGAAGAGGATATGGTCATTGCACCGTTGTACTACTATACAAATGTTTCTTTAACTAAGCCTTACCTTAAAGGCGTTAGCCTTGATTTCAGTGGAGCCATTGACTTCACTAGAGCTTCTGTTGAGGGTAAGTAAGGATATAACTGTATAGAAGCTTCGGGATATATATGCGGGCTAACCCTTATATATCCCGATTTTTTTGTATGTCGTTCATATTTGGTAAGTAATAGTAAAATTCGCAAATAACTAGAATAGATTTCAATCTCTAGTTTTTATAAAATTGTACTTGTACGACTGTTATTTTAATTTGCGGGGGGTGTCCATGATCATGATAAGATACGTGATCAATAGGCTGATTTTCATGCTGATATCTCTATTTATTCTCATCTCCGCTACGTTCTTCCTGATGAAGGCGATTCCGGGTAACCCGTTTATGAGTGAGAAGGCGACATCACCTGAAATTCAAGCCAGACTTATGGAGCAATATGGTCTCGATAAGCCGGTGTTCGTGCAATATATTGATTATCTCGGAAATATAATTACAGGAGATTTGGGGATCTCCATGAAGCGACTAAACCAAGATGTGGCCGAAATTATTGGTCAAACCTTTGGCGTGTCATTGAAGCTTGGACTTGTTGCTATCGTTGTCGCTGTAGTTGTAGGTATTCTCCTTGGAATGGTGGCAGCAATGAACCATCGCAAGCTGATCGACAACGTGGCTATGGTGCTTGCGGTTATTGGAATCGCGGTCCCGAGCTTCGTGCTGGCATCACTCCTGCAATTTTATCTGGCCCAAGAGCTTGGATTGTTCAAAGTAATGGGGCTGAACGGTCCGCTCGATTATGTTCTGCCGGTTGCGGCGCTCTCAGCCCAGCCTATTGCATACATTGCGCGTTTGACACGCTCCAACATGCTTGAAGTATTGCACGCTGATTATATCAAAACGGCCAAAGCCAAAGGCTTAAACAGCTTCACCATTATGTTCAGACACATTATTCGTAATGCGATCATGCCTGTAGTAACTTATATTGGACCAATGACGGCTAACGTAGTTACAGGTTCTGTTGTTATCGAGCGCGTATTCGGTATCGGCGGTATCGGTAAAGTATTCGTTGAGAGTATTACGACGCGTGATTATACCATGATTATGGGGATCACCATATTCTATGGCATTATTCTAATGCTGGCTCGTTTCCTGACGGACATTGCATATGTTCTTATCGATCCACGCATCAAACTTTCGAATGGAAAGGAGGGCTAGGTAGTGTCTGCAAATCAATCTAGCATCGATCCAAACAACACTCAGCTTACACCTGAAGATTTTAGAAGAATCGGGACGGATGAGAAGCAAGCAGAGGTCATTCAGCGTCAAAGTGTGTCAGCTATGCGCGATGCATGGGAGCGGCTTCTTAAAAATAAGCTCGCAATGACCAGCCTAGTCATCCTCGTGATCATTATTATTATGTCGATTGTTGCACCATTAATGTCCAGCTACGACTATCAAACCAATGATCTGATGAATGCCAATCAGCCTCCTTCCAAAGAGCATTGGTTCGGAACAGACGATCTTGGCCGCGATATGTGGGTACGTACCTGGTCAGGTGCGCAGATCTCGCTCATTATCGGTTTTGCAGCTGCCTTGATTGACCTTTGTATTGGGGTTATCTACGGCGGAATCATGGGCTTCTACGGTGGACGTGTCGGAGAAATCATGAATAAATTCTCTGAAATTCTGTATGCCATTCCTTACCTGCTCGTTACTATTTTGCTGCTTGTCGTGCTGGAACCAAGCGTTGCCACGATTATTATCGCCCTATGTATAACCGGCTGGATTAACATGGCCTGGATCGTACGGGGCGAAATTATGCAGCTCAAGAACAGAGAGTTCGTACTTGCTTCCAAATCCATGGGTGCAAACTCGTCTCGCCTTATCTTCAAACACTTGCTGCCCAATGCAGTAGGACCAATCATCGTAACACTGACTCTGTCTGTACCGAGTGCGATCTTCAGTGAGGCGTTCCTCAGCTTCCTTGGTCTGGGTGTACAAGCGCCTAGAGCGTCCCTGGGTTCCATGATCGAGAACGCACTTACAGGATGGATGTATTACCCTTGGCGGATGTTGTTCCCAGCAGGTCTGATCAGCTTAATTATGCTAGCGTTCAACCTCTTCGGTGACGGACTCCGTGACGCACTTGATCCAAAACTGAAAAAATAGGAGGTGGACATAATGGATCCGTTGTTGCAGGTTAAAGATCTTAACGTTTCATTTAAAGTAAGAGACGGCGAGGTAAAGGCCGTACGCGGCATGAATTTTGAAATCGGCAAGGGTGAGACGGTTGCGATTGTCGGTGAATCCGGTAGTGGTAAGAGTGTAACAGCCCAAACCATTATGCGTTTGATTCCTTCTCCACCGTCCATCATTAATAAAGGTGAAATTATTTTCCAAGGACAGGATTTGCTGAAGAAGACCAACAAGCAAATGGAATCCATTCGTGGTAAAGATATCGGCATGATCTTCCAAGATCCGATGACTTCCCTGAACCCTACCATCAAGATCGGTAAACAGATAACTGAAGTATTGATTAAGCATCAGAACATGTCCAAGGATGATGCGGCTAAAGAAGCGGTCAAAATGCTCAAGATGGTCGGCATCAAAAATGCGGAAGAGCGCTTTAATCAATATCCACACGAATTCTCAGGCGGTATGCGTCAGCGTGCGATGATCGCGATTGCGCTCGCTTGTAAGCCGGCCCTGCTGATCGCCGATGAGCCGACAACGGCTCTAGATGTAACGATCCAGGCCCAAATCATGGATGTTATGAAGGAAATGCAGGAGCAGCTTGGCACTTCAATTATCCTGATTACGCATGATCTTGGCGTAGTCGCTGGTATTGCAGACCGTGTTATTGTTATGTATGCTGGAGAAGTAGTAGAAACAGGTACGAAATACGAGATTTTCAAAAATCCGCAGCATCCATATACAAAAGGTTTGATGCGTTCCATGCCTCGTCTTGATCAGAAGAAGGACGAGCCGCTCATTCCGATCGTGGGTACACCGCCGGATCTGATCAAGCCGCCGCTCGGCTGCCCGTTTGCAGCACGTTGTGATCGTGCAATGAGCATATGCGAGCGCATTGATCCGGGTGCTACGGTATTCAGCGACACGCATATGGCACGTTGCTGGGAGCTGCATCCTATGGCGAAGGAGGTACATTCTTCATGAGCAAGAACTTGATTGAGGTTGAAGGTCTTAAGAAATACTTTAATGTAGGGAAGAATCGTACGCTCAAAGCCGTAGATAATCTTAACTTTTATATTCGTGAAGGTGAGACGCTTGGAATGGTAGGAGAATCCGGCTGTGGTAAATCTACGGCTGGACGTACAATTCTTCGATTGTATGAGCCTACTGCAGGCAGTGTGCGCTTTAACGGGACAGATATCTACAAGCTCTCACCGAACAAGATGAAAGCGATGCGCCGGGACATGCAGATGATCTTCCAGGATCCTTATGCATCACTCAATCCGCGTTTTACGGTTTCTGATATTATTGGTGAAGCTCTGGATATTCACAAAATGGCTGGAAGCAGCTTGGAGCGCAAGAAACGGATTGAGGAGCTGCTTGATCTCGTTGGACTGAATGCAGACCATGCGAACCGTTATCCGCATGAATTCTCCGGCGGTCAGCGTCAGCGGATCGGGATTGCCCGCGCGCTTGCGGTAAATCCTAAATTCATCATTTGTGATGAGCCGATTTCAGCACTTGACGTATCCATCCAGGCACAGGTGGTTAACCTTCTGAAGGATCTTCAGAATCGTTTGGGCCTGACGTACTTGTTCATTGCCCATGACCTCTCTATGGTTAAGCACATCAGTGACCGGGTTGCTGTTATGTACATGGGTAAAATGGTAGAGCTTGCGGACAGCGAAGAGCTGTATGCAAATCCGATCCATCCTTACACCAAAATGCTTCTATCTGCGATTCCAATTCCGGATCCGGACATTGAAGCGAATAAAAAGCGTATTATTATGCCTGAGGACAATTCCGGTCCAATCAGTTCGGGCAACGAGGGAGAGGCAGCGAAGAGCGCCTTTAACCTGGATAATGCGAAGCTGATCGAAGTATCCAAAGGCCATTTTGTGGCTGAGCCTTACGCTTGATCGAAATATGTAGTTTAGTGCCGCCGATGTTACATCGGCGGTTTTTTATATAATTATTACTTTGACGGAATATAAAGCATTCGGTACAATCGAATAAGGCTTTAAATGAATAGGAGGATGACCTCATGAATCTAATTCCTGAGGCGCTGCGTAGTGGATCACCTCTGGCGGAACATTATTTGCGTTACGATGAAGCCGTGCATCATTTGTACGAATATAATTTTCGCGACGTTTCCAGCTACATAGCGCGTGCCGAGTGGCTTGATCGAACCGGAGACACACGAGTAGACCGACAGGCTATTGTTAATTGCCTGCGTATATATAATGAAAATCGAAATCCCCACCCTGCAGTGAAGGCATCTCTCAACAGGCTGGCACAGGAGAACGCTTTGGTCGTTACCGGGGGACAGCAGAGCGGATTGTTCACCGGCTCTTTGCTTGTCATATACAAGGCAGCAACGATTATTAAAGCAGCCAAGATGGCAGAAGAGAAGCTTGGACGACCTGTCGTGCCCATATTCTGGATTGCGGGTGAGGACCACGATTGGGATGAGGTAGACCATACTTACTTGATGAGTTCAGATCTCTCAGTAACCAAAGTCAAAATGCCCGGCAAATATGAAGGGCGTTCTTCCGTGAGTGACGTTGTCGTAGAAAAGGAGCATTGGATTGCCGCTATTCATGAGCTGGAAGAGCTGCTGCCTGATTCGGAGAACAAGCCGCAGCTCATCGCTTCTATAAAAGAAGCAGTTCAGGACGAACATATCAGCCTGAGTGATGTGTTTGCCAAATTACTCGGGCAATTATTCGGTTCCTATGGACTTGTCCTTATGGACTCGGCAGATCCAGAGCTAAGAAGGCTCGAAGTGCCTGTGTTCGAACGTATTATCGAAGATAACGACATGCTTGAGCAGTGTTACCACGAATCTTCCGGCCGAGTTGTAACAAGCGGCTTCACAATGCAGGCCGATGTCGCCTCCGGAGGAGCCAATTTATTCTACATCCATGAGGGATCGAGATTGCTGCTGTTCAAGGAAGATGGTAGATTTGTCGATCGCAAAGGGTATGTCTCTTTTTCCAAAACAGAGCTGCTTGAAATTCTCCATCAGCATCCGGAGCGCTTTAGCAACAATGTTCTGACCCGGCCCTTAATGCAGGATTCTCTATTCCCGGTGCTGTCTACGGTACTCGGGCATGCCGAGATTGCGTATTGGGCGCTGACCAAAGATGCCTTTCACCGAATGGGTCTTCGTATGCCAATACTCATGCCGCGTTTGTCATATACGATTTTGGATCATCATATACAGAAGCTGATGGATAAATACGATTTGAATTTTGCCGATATCCAGTTCACTTTTGATGAGAAGAAAGAAGCCTGGCTGCTCAGCTTGGATGAATTTGATGTAAATGGACAGTTTGAAGATCTAAAGACTTCTTTCCACAAGCTGTATGCGCCATTGATTGAACAGCTCGGTCAGCTGGAGTCGGGACTAGGTCGTCTAGGAATGACTAACAGTGAGAAAATAGAAGAGCAGATTGAATATATGCAAAAAAGAACGAAGCAGGCCATCGCACAGCGACATGATGCTTCCCTTAAACAATGGGATTGTATAGAGAGATCGCTTTTCCCTTCTAAACGGCCACAGGAAAGAGTCTATAATGTTTACTATTACCTTAACCGGTATGGAACGGGCTGGTTGAAGGAATTAATGGAGGTTCCTGCTGATATGAGCGGCAACCATCATATTCTGTATATATAATTGGAGGAACAAGATGAGCACGGATGTGATTAAGAACAGTATCGTTGCAGATATGAACCTGGCCCCCGAAGGGCACCTGAAGATTGATTGGGTGGAGGCTCATATGCCGGTATTGAACCGGGTACGTAAAGAGTTTGAAGCAGATCAGCCCTTTAAAGGACTCAAAGTAACAATTTGCCTTCACTTAGAAGCAAAGACAGCTTATCTTGCAAAGGTTATACAGGCGGGCGGTGCTGAAGTAACGATTACGGGAAGCAATCCACTGTCTACTCAGGATGATGTATGTGCAGCATTGGTGGAGGACGGTATTACGGTGTTTGCCAAATATAATCCTGATCCGGTGGAATACAAGCAATTGATCCTGAAATCACTGGAGACGAAGCCTGACTTCATTATTGATGATGGCGGAGATCTTGTAACCATCCTTCATTCCGAGCGTCCAGATCTGCTGGAGACGATTCGCGGCGGAGCAGAAGAAACGACAACGGGCATTATTAAGCTGAAAGCCCTCGAAAAACAGAAGGTTTTGAACTTACCGATGGTGGCTGTAAATGACGCATATTGCAAACACTTATTCGACAATCGTTATGGGACAGGGCAATCTGCTTTCGATGGAATAATTCGGACTACAAATCTTGTCGTTGCCGGAAGCACCGTCGTTGTCGTCGGATACGGCTGGTGCGGCAAAGGCGTTGCGATGCGTGCCAAGGGACTTGGTGCGAATGTCATCGTAACAGAAGTGGATGCCATCAAGGCTGTAGAAGCTCACATGGATGGCTTCCGTGTCATGCCGATGGTCGAGGCTGCTAAGCTGGGTGATTTCTTCATCACGGTAACTGGAAACAAGGCGGTTATTACAGGTGAGCATTTTGATGTCATGAAGGATGGCGCCGTGCTGGCGAATGCAGGACATTTCGATGTGGAAGTGAGCATACCTGAGCTGAAGAAACGTTCTACATCAGTACGGACGGTACGGAAAAATATCGAGGAATACCAGTTTGCAGATGGACGCAAAATGTATCTGTTAGCAGAAGGACGTCTCGTGAACCTGGCTGCAGCAGATGGTCATCCGGCTGAAATTATGGACACGACTTTTGCCCTACAAGCACTGGGGCTGCGGTATGTAAGGGAAAATTATGAAACTCTCGAACCTGCTGTAATTAACGTTCCTTATGAGATTGATGAGAAGGTAGCCAGATACAAGCTGGAGAGCCTGAACATTGAGCTAGACACATTAACCGATGAGCAAATTCAATACTTGGACAGTTGGAACGTCTAATTTATGAAATGCTGAGCTGGGAATGCTTGGCACATGAGATATGGAATTGGAACGCCAAAGAGTGATGCTTATAAAGCCGAATTCGGCTTTTGGCATCGCTCTTTTTTGCTATGAACGAACCTGGTTTTTCATCCTTAGTCAAGGTAGCTCTCTAACATCTCTTCCAAAAAGTTTCAGTTGGAGAGAAGGGTTTTGATTTTTCAAAGCGAATCAATTATGCTTAAGTGGTGGAAAGTGGAGCAAAGTGGTGAGCAGGAGCTAAGGAGTGGTAGACAATGTTTATGGGGGAGTTCCAGCATAGCATTGACGATAAAGGCCGAATGATTATCCCGGCCAAGTTCCGTGACGCTCTCGGCCCGAGCTTTGTTGTCACACGTGGATTGGACCAGTGTTTGTTTGTGTATCCGATGAATGAATGGTCCATTCTGGAGCAGAAGCTAAAGGCTCTGCCGCTAATGAAATCCGATGCGCGTGCTTTTACCCGGTTTTTTTTCTCAGGAGCAACTGAATGCGAGCTTGATAAACAGGGCAGGGTAAATTTACCGATGAATTTACGCGATTACGCCAAGATGGACAAGGAATGCGTCGTACTTGGAGTATCCAATCGGGTAGAGATCTGGAGCAAAGGCATATGGGAACAATATTACAGCCAATCCGAAGAAACGTTTAACGACATTGCCGAAAAGCTGGTCGATTTCAATTTTGAGTTTTAGGATATGCACAATCCGTAATTACAAAAATGTCTGGAGGACAAACAAGTGTTTCACCACATTACCGTACTCAAAGAAGAAGCAACCGAAGGCCTTAACATCAAGCAGGACGGGATTTACGTGGACTGCACATTAGGCGGGGCAGGACATAGCTCGCTGATTGCCTCACGACTGGGACCCGAGGGACGACTGATCGCCTTCGATCAGGATGACTGGGCACTTGAAAATGCAAAAGAAAGGCTTGGAGAATTTGGGTCCAAGGTTACACTGGTCAAAACCAATTTCAGAGATCTCACTGCGGTATTAAGTGAACAGGATGTTCCAATGACCGAAGGGATTCCTCAAGTCGATGGCATTCTGTACGATCTTGGAGTATCTTCTCCACAGTTCGATGAAGGCGAGCGGGGATTCAGCTACAATCACGATGCCCCCCTTGATATGCGCATGGATCAGTCTGGTGATTTGACAGCAAGAGACATTGTAAATGAGTGGTCTGAAGAAGAAATTGCTCGAATTTTGTATGTTTATGGCGAAGAAAAGTTTTCAAGACGGATTGCAAGGGTAATAGTTGAAAAAAGGCAATCTGCAGCTATTGAAACTACGGGCGAATTGGTCGATATCATTAAAGAAGGTATTCCGGCAGCTGCCAGAAGAACGGGCGGACATCCTGCCAAACGGAGCTTCCAAGCTCTACGAATCGCCGTGAATGATGAGCTCGGTGCGTTTGAGGAGGCTTTGCATCAAGCAGTTCGCTGCTTGAAACCAGGCGGCAGAGTATCTGTTATTACGTTTCATTCCCTGGAAGACAGGATATGCAAACAGATTTTTAGCAGTTATTTGGAGAAATGTACATGCCCACCTGACTTCCCGTTATGTGTATGCGGCGGTAAAGGAACGCTCAAGCTCGTTAATCGCAAGCCGATTGTGCCGAGCGAGGCGGAACTTGCGCAGAACCCCAGAGCGCGTTCAGCTAAGCTGCGTGTAGCGGAGAAATTGTAATTAGAAACGTAAGGAGAGTCGAATATGGCCTATACACGTGGCAACCTGGCAGTTAAGGAAAGAGTGCAGGAGCAGCAAGCACAGCCCCAGCGGTATAAAGAGACGACAAAAGTCGTTACTCGAAGGACAGGTCTGCCGACAAGAGAGAAGCTTCTGTATCTGATATCTGTGATTGTATGTGTCATTGTTGTCAGTGTCATGGTTGGCAGATATGTAAACATCTATGATCTCAACAAGCAGACGCATTCTGTCGAACAAGCAACGGTGTTAGCCAATAAGGAAATTGCTGTTCTGGACGTTCATAAGGAGAAGCTGGAAAACGAGATCGTAGCGAAAGCTCGCGAGCTTGGCTACGTAGAGCAAACTTCGGATCGTGAAGTCATTCGAGTGCCGAGAACGGCAGTTAGTCCTACTTCATCTGAACAAGGCTCTTCAGACGGCAAGTAAGAAATGTGAGGTTTTGGACTATGGGGAAAATCAATAAAAGAATAAAACTTCGCACGTTACTCATTGGAGGGATCATCACCCTCTTTTTTCTTGTACTTGTGGGCAAAGTGTTCTGGATTCAAGTGGTCAACGCGGGCTTCTGGCAGGACTATGCTGCTCAATTGATAGAGAATTCCAAGACAATCCCGGCGAAGAGGGGGACAATTACAGACCGCAATGGCAATGTTCTGGCCACGGATGCACCTGCCTATACAGTGGCTGTAAATCCGGAGCTTATTCATGAGAAGGGGATCGAAGACGTGGTCGTCGAGGGTCTGCATGAATTGCTGGGCAAGGATGAAGCGGGGCTGAGGGAGGATGTGACGGCAACAAGAGAGAACGGTAGCCTCAGGCCGCATAGAGAAGTACGCAGCGAGGGTTATAAGATTGATCAGGAGTTAAGAGATAAGGTTGAAGAATTTCGCAATGAGCTGGACAAGGAGTATGGCGCGAAGAATGCCATCGTCTTAATGGATGAATCCAAGCGCTTTTATCCTAGGGATAATCTGGCGTCGCATGTGCTTGGTTATTTGAATAAAGAGGGAGACCCGGTTTATGGGCTCGAGCTGTACTATGATGAGGAGCTCAAAGGAACTGATGGCAGTCTCCAATATCAGAAGGATGGTATAGGTCTTGAGCTGACAAACTCGGATAGTGCCTATACGGCGCCGCAGAATGGTAAAAAATTAAAGCTGACCATTGATGATACGATTCAGTACTACATCGAGGAAGCGATGAAGGAAGCTTATGATAAATATGATCCGATCAGTATGACGGTCATTGCAGCCGATCCGAATACAATGGAGATCCTGGGCATGGCAAATCTGCCGAATTACAATCCGAACTCCTATTGGGAAACACCGGACAACTATTTCAATCATGCCATTCAATCCATTTACGAGCCGGGCTCTACGTTTAAGATTGTGACACTGGCTGCTGCAGTTGAAGAGAAATTGTTTAACCCGAATGCGACCTTTGAATCAGGTAGTATACAGGTTGGTGGCAGAAATATTAGTGATATTAGTCGTAATTGGGGGACGATCAGTTACTTAGAGGGTGTAAAACGCTCCAGTAACGTCGCCTTTGTCAACCTTGGTTACAAGATGCTTGGTGGAGAGAAGCTTCGCGATTATATTGATAAATTCGGTTTTGGTGTGAAGACCGGCATTGATCTTCCAACGGAGTCCGCTTCGCCGATTAGAGAGCTGGTATATGCTGCAGATATTGCGGCTGCTTCTTATGGTCATGGTCTTGTACAGGTAACACCTATTCAGCAGGTGGCTGCTATTTCAGCTATAGCTAATGGTGGCAAACTGCTTGAGCCGCATCTGGTGAAAGAAATATCAGATCCTAACAACGGTGAGGTAGAGTCAATTCAGCCAAAAGAAATCCGTCAGGTGGTATCACCCGAAACAGCAAGAACTGTTGGCAGTTATTTGGAGCAGGTTGTTGCCGATCAGGATCATGGATCAGGCCGTTATGCCTACATTGATGGTTACCGTGTAGCTGGGAAAACAGGAACAGCGATTAAATACATTAACGGAGAATATGATCATACGAAGTCCGTCGTTTCCTTTATCGGCTACGCACCTGTGGATGATCCTAAAATTGCAATGCTGGTCATGATTGATGAACCTAATGATCCAAACCTGGGAGGCGGTTCAGGGGCGGCTCCGATTTTTAAAGAAATCATGTCTAAATCACTCACTTATCTTGGCGTTCCGAAGGAAGCCGTAACAAGCGAGGATGGAGCAGAGACCACCCAGCCATTGGTACGCAAAAAAGCGCCTGATCTGGTCGGCAAATCCGGCAAGGATGCTCGCGCACAGCTCTTGGATGAGGGCATCGCCTATGAGACCCTCGGCAAGGGGAGTAAAGTGATACAGCAGTATCCAAAAGCAGGTGCCGAGCTTACTGCAGGCCAGCGAATCTACCTGCTTACCGAGCAGAGCGACACCATGGAAATTCCGGATTTGACAGGTGAATCTTTACGTGATGCGCTAGAAGTCCTAACCTTGCTTAAAGTGGGAGTTCGAGTTGAGGGTGAAGGTTATGTCACTAAGCAAAAAGTGGAAGTGACCGGAGAAAATCGTACGGCAGTACTTACACTGCAGACGGCGAAGGATGCTGTAACTGGTGAATCGACGGAGGGATCGGCAGATGAGGAAGGAAGTACAGCCGATAAACAGGCAGAAAGTCCTGATAATGCAGAACCTGACAGCTCCGGTTCAGAAGGGTCTGAGACATCCGACACAGATGCAGGCCCAGAAGAGTGAGACCGTAACGTAATAGAATAAAGCTTGTTCTATTCCCTGGTTGTCCCGAATATTCATGATTAAGCATGTCATTGTGAATACGAAAGACAAGTAGGGGGGAGATACATATGGCCAAAGTATCCAGCGTGACGCTTCGCCGCCGCTTGCTGTGGTGCATGCTGATACTGCTCATTCTTTTTGCGGCGCTGGCGATCCGTCTAGCTTATGTGCAGCTTGCCAAAGGACCAGAATTGGCAGAGGAAGCCGAGAATCTGTGGCGGAGGCAAATTCCATATACTGCTAAGCGCGGAGAAATACTTGACCGTAACGGCACATCACTTGCTTATAATATTACGACACCAACCGTTATGGCTATTCCGGTTCAGGTGAAGGAGAAGGAAAAAACGGCTGAAGCCCTAGCGCCGCTTCTTGGGATGACGCAGGAGAAGGTGCTCGGTATCATTTCCAAGACCGAAAGAATAGTCGAGATAAAGCCCGGGGGCCGAAAAATTACGATGGAGAAAGCACAGGAAATTCGTGATTTGGAGCTTCCGGGCATTGTTGTTGCTGAGGACAATAAGCGGTTTTATCCTTACGGCGATTTGGCAGCACATATTCTCGGGTTCACAGGAATTGATAATCAAGGGTTAACCGGGATTGAGAAGAAGTACGATGATAACCTCAAGGGCATCGGAGGAGGAATTGAATACCTGTCGGATGCAGCAGGCAGGCTGATGCCAGGTTCATCAGATGAGTATGTCGCACCAAAGGACGGGCTCAACCTTCAGCTGACCATTGATCAGCCGATTCAATCCATTATCGAGCGTGAGCTGGATCAGGCGATGGTCAAATTTGAGGCCAATTCCGCCTTAGCGATAGCCATGAATCCGAAGACCGGAGAAATTCTTGGCATGTCGAGTCGTCCAAGCTATGAGCCGGGTAATTATCAGGAATATCCTGCAGAAATATACAACCGGAATTTACCTGTATGGATGACCTATGAGCCGGGTTCTACCTTCAAGATTATTACCCTCGCTGCTGCACTGGAAGAGAAGAAGGTGGATCTTGTTAACGATCATTTCTTCGATCCAGGCTATGTTGAGGTTGGCGGAGCCCGGCTTCGCTGCTGGAAAAAGGGTGGACACGGCAGCCAGACCTTTTTACAGGTTGTGGAAAACTCATGTAATCCGGGGTTTGTTGCTTTAGGGAACAAGCTTGGCAAAGAGACGCTTTTCGAGTATATTAAAAACTTCGGTTTCGGTGCAAAGACAGGAATTGACCTGAGTGGAGAAGCTTCTGGAATACTATTCAAGCTTTCCCAGGTTGGACCTGTGGAGCTTGCGACGACAGCCTTTGGTCAGGGTGTTTCGGTTACTCCAATTCAGCAGATCACCGCAGTCTCTGCCGCGATAAACGGCGGGAAATTATACAAACCGTTTGTTGCCAAAGCATGGGTCGATCCCATAACGGGCAAAGTTGTCGATGAAACCGAGCCGGAGATGGTAAGACAGGTGATATCGGAGGAGACGTCCAAGCAGGTTCGTGAAGCGCTCGAAAGTGTGGTTGCGAAGGGGACCGGACGACCAGCCTTTATCGACGGTTATCGGGTCGGAGGCAAGACAGGTACCGCACAGAAAGTCATTAACGGTCGTTATTCAACAACCGAACATATCGTTTCGTTTATCGGTTTTGCACCAGCGGATGATCCTCAGATTGTGGTGTATACCGCGGTAGACAATCCGAAGGGGATTCAATTCGGGGGCGTAGTGGCGGCTCCGATTGTCCAGAACATATTAGAGGATTCATTACATTATTTGCAGGTTCCGCAGCGGAAGGATCAGCTTGAGAAGAATTATAAATATGGAGAAACACCAATTGTAACCGTACCAGACCTTACAGGAGCAACGGTACAGGATCTGTATGAAGATCTGAATATGAACTTTATGCTCGTCAAATCAGGAACTGGCAATACGGTCATCAGTCAGGCACCAAAACCAGGAGCCAGGGTGGAAAGAGGCTCGACCATACGAATTTATATGGGAAGTCATCCGGAAGATGCTCACGAGCATGACACCAATACATCCTCTGGCAAGGAAAAAGAAGGAAGTTGATGTTTTTACTTCGCTTCCTATGGACCATAATGCTAGGTAACGGATACAATAGGGAAGGATGACGTTTTAATTTAGGGAAAGAAGGAATACATGTGCTTTTAAAACAGTTTGCTTCCTTGCTGCAGACAAGTAAAGTCACAGGCAACGGGGATACGGAGATTACAGGAATACAAACAGATTCTAGAAAAGTTACCGAAGGAGATCTGTTTATTTGCCTGCCTGGTCACACGGTAGATGGGCATGATTACGCTCAGACAGCGGTGGATCAAGGGGCTGCTGCGCTTGTTGTTGAACGGGAGCTGGAAGCTCGTGTTCCACAAATTATCGTAAATAGCAGCCGTTTAGCGATGGCCGTCTTTTCTAATCATTTCTTTGAGTCGCCAAGCCAGCGCTTGAACATGATCGGAGTAACCGGTACGAATGGCAAGACGACAACCTCTTATCTCATTGAGAAAATTTTAAACGATGCAGGTCAAAGTACAGGTCTCATCGGTACAATACAAATGCGTTACGCAGGTAAAGAGTTCCCTATGTCCGGGACGACACCAGAAGCGCTGGAATTGCAGCGCAGCCTGCATCATATGGTGCAGGAAGGGGTCGAGAACTGTGTCATGGAGGTCTCCTCACATGCGCTGGAACAGGGACGTGTCAAAGGGACCGACTTCCGTACGGCGGTGTTCACGAATCTTACGCAGGACCATCTCGATTACCATCTCACCATGGAATCCTATCGAAGTGCCAAAGGTTTGTTATTTGCAAGACTAGGCAACGGGTATACAGAGGAAATCTCAAAACGTAAATATGCAGTCTTGAACGCCGATGATGAGGCATCCAAGTATTTTGCCAGCCTGACAGCAGCCGAAGTCGTGACTTACGGTATTGATACAGAAGCGGATGTGAAAGCATCCAATATTAAAATCACAGCACAAGGTACATTCTTCCATGTAGATACATTTAAAGGCAGCGCTGATATTCAGCTTCGCATGGTAGGCAAATTCAATGTATACAATGCGCTGGCTGCGACCACGGCTTCACTACTGGAGGGAATTTCCCTCGAAGCTATTAAACAAAGTCTTGAATCCATTCCAGGTGTGGACGGACGGGTTGAAGCCGTTGCTTGCGGTCAGGACTTTGCCGTAATTGTTGACTATGCCCATACACCAGATGGGCTTGAAAATGTGCTTCGAACGGTTAATGAGTTTGCGGAGCGCAGAGTGCTCTGTGTCTTTGGCTGCGGGGGAGACCGCGACCGCACAAAGCGTCCCATTATGGGGCAGATTGCTGCTAAATACAGTGACAAGGTATTTATTACGTCCGATAATCCCCGTACTGAGAATCCGGATGCCATTCTTGAAGATATTAAACAGGGACTTATCGATATGGGGACCGAGCCTGACAAATACGAACTTATCGTGGATCGGAAGGCGGCTATCCATCGTGCTATTGAGCAGGCAAGCTCCGGCGATGTAGTATTGATTGCGGGTAAAGGTCATGAGACGTATCAAATTCTGGGTACGACAAAAACAGATTTCGATGATCGTCTGGTGGCAAAAGAAGCGATAAGGGGCATAGCAAAGTGATAAAAAGAACGTTATATCAAATTGCACAGATGTGCGGCGGCACACTCTTGAGAGATCAAGACAGTGAATTAATTATAAATGGTGTATATACGGATTCACGTAAATCTGCTGAAGGACAGCTGTTTGTACCTTTGGCCGGTGAGCGTTTCGATGGACATGAATATGCTGCAGAGTGTCTGGCTGCAGGCGCGGCCGGGATTATGTGGCAGAACGATCATGGCACACCTCCCGAAGGGCCGGTTGTTGTCGTAGAGGACACTCTTCTGGCATTGCAGGAGTTATCCGCGGCTTATTTAAGGGAGAGTGGAGCATCCGTAGTAGCTATTACGGGCAGCAATGGCAAGACAACGACCAAGGATATGGTGTATTCGCTGTTATCCACTACCTTTAAGGTGCATAAGACGCAGGGGAATTTCAATAATCATATTGGACTGCCGTTAACCATTCTTGATATGCCTCAAGATACGCAGATTGTGATCCTGGAGATGGGCATGAGCGGCCGGCATGAAATTGAGAGACTGGCAGAAATTGCTCGTCCGGATGTTGCCGTTATTACGAACATTGGAGAAGCTCATTTGCTGCAGCTCGGTTCCAGAGAGGAAATTGCACGTGCCAAGCTCGAAATCGTAAGCGGACTGAAGAACGACGGCCTGCTTATCTACAATGGTGATGATTCACTTGCTGATCGTGTTCTAGCTGAGCCGTCTACGAAGAAGCCGAAGGAGTTCAAACGATTTACCTTTGGAATGAATCAGACAAATAATGATTTCCCTACGGGGATTACGAATCATGCCGGCGGGATGATCTTTACTTCTGTTTCCTCCGGCGAGGAGGCCATGCAAATACCGCTGATAGGTCAGCACAATGTGATTAACTCGCTGGCTGCGCTTGCCGTCGCAAGACATTACGGCGTATCTCATGAGGATATGCAAAAGGGCTTGGCAGAAGTGAAGCTGACGGGAATGCGCATCGAAGTGATGAAGGGCGTCAGTGGAATTACGGTGCTGAACGATGCATACAACGCAAGCCCAACTGCAATGAAGGCAGCGGTCGATGCCCTTAGCGGACTTGCAGGCTATGAACGAAAAGCAGCAGTCCTTGGAGATATGCTGGAGCTTGGACCAAGAGAAGAAGAGCTTCATGAGGAGATTGGACACTATCTGACACCGGCCAAGCTTGATCTGGTATTCACATATGGTTCCTTGTCTTCGAGCATCGCAAAAGGCGCGTTACAGAATATGCCGAGCCATGCGGTGCATGCTTTTGAGGATAAGGCTGCTTTAATTGCCCATTTGAAGGCAACAATGACACCTAAGGATGTTGTTCTTGTCAAGGCTTCCAGGGGCATGAAGCTGGAGGAAGTTGCTAACGCACTAATCAATGAACCATTACAGATCGAAGTTGACTAGAGAGGTGTTATCATGGATTTTCAATTAATGCTGCTAACGATCGGTGTGTCATTCATCCTGGCGGTGATTGCTGCACCGATTCTAATACCACTCCTGCGCCGTATGAAATTCGGGCAGCAGGTTAGAGAAGATGGACCTCAGAGCCATCTCAAGAAATCGGGTACACCGACAATGGGCGGCGTTGTCATCGTGCTTGCCTTTACGCTGGCCTTCTTAAAGTTTGCACCTGCGAAGAACACGGATTTTTATGTTCTGATCGTGGCAACTTTAGGCTTTGGCTTAATCGGTTTCCTGGATGACTATATTAAGATTGTGTTTAAACGTTCGCTGGGGCTTACCGCAAGGCAGAAGCTGTTTGGCCAGCTGCTATTTGCGGCGATTATGTGCTTCTTGCTTATACAGAATGGTCACAGTACAGAGATTGCCTTGCCTGGAACATCATGGGCATTCGACCTTGGTCCGTGGTTCTACTATCCGTTCATTGTTATCATGATGCTTGCTATAAGTAATGCAGTGAATTTCACGGATGGTCTGGACGGACTATTGTCCGGCGTAAGTGCCATAGCTTTTGGCGCGTTTGCCATTGTAGCGATGCAGGCTACTTCACTACCGGCTGCCGTTTGCGCAGCAGCGATGATTGGAGCCGTACTTGGATTCCTTGTCTACAATGCGCACCCAGCCAAAGTATTTATGGGGGATACCGGCTCGCTTGCGATCGGGGGTGCCATCGGAGCTATAGCCATCGTCACAAAGACAGAGCTCTTATTCCTCGTAATCGGCGGTATATTCGTTATTGAGATGCTGTCCGTCGTTATTCAGGTTGTATCTTTTAAAACAAGAGGCAAACGTGTGTTTAAAATGAGCCCGATTCATCACCATTTTGAATTGTCGGGATGGTCTGAATGGCGTGTAGTAATTACTTTTTGGGCCGTAGGACTGCTGCTCGCTGGTCTCGGACTTTATATCAACAAGGGGTTGTAATTCATGAATCATCCGGAGAGTTATAAAGGAATGGACGTCGTTGTTCTTGGCCTGGCCAAGAGCGGCGTACAGGTGGCTAAGGTGCTGCATCAGGCTGGAGCCCATGTTATTGTTAACGATCAAAAGGACAGAGCGCAGTGTCCCGAAGCATCCGAACTGGAGGCTTTGGGAATTTCTGTTATATGCGGAGGGCATCCGGATGATCTGATTTATCCTGGAGTGCAGCTTCTGGTCAAGAACCCGGGGATCCCATATAAGGTTGCACCGATTCAGAAGGCGCTGGAGCTGGGCATCGAAGTCGTCACTGAGGTTGAAGTGGCTTATCATATTTGCAAAGCTCCCATCATAGGAATTACAGGCTCTAATGGAAAAACAACAACAACGACCTGGGTAGGTCTTTTGCTCGAGAATGCCGGCTTGTCACCGATTGTGGCGGGAAATATTGGCACTCCGTTATCCGAGGCAGCGCAGGCCGCGAAAAAAGAGGATATCATGGTCGTCGAGCTTAGCAGCTTCCAGCTCAAGGGAACGACGGATTTTCGTCCTGCCGTCAGCTGCCTGCTCAACGTTTCGGAGACGCATCTTGATTACCATGGCGGGATGGAGGATTACATCGCTTCCAAAGCCAAGCTGTTCAACAATCAGACACCAGAGGATTATGCGGTTATTAACTGGGATGATCCTGTATGCAGACAGCTTGTGCCTTATATCAAAGGCAGAATTTTGCCATTCTCACTGACAGAAACACTGCAAGCCGGTGTATATGCAGATCCTCCCTACATAACGGATGTTGAAGATGATATTGAGAGAACCATCATGTATCGTGATTTTGATGGAGGAATTCATCCAATTATTTCTGTGGATGAGATAAAACTGCCGGGTCGTTTCAACGTTGCCAATGCGCTGGCTGCCTGTGCGATTGCGTTAGCAGCGGGTGCTGCTCCTTCAGCGCTTTCGGCTCCCCTATCCACATTCAGGGGAGTAGAGCACCGAATGGAATATGTACAGAATCATGCAGGTGCAGCGTACTATAACAATTCCAAGGCGACGAATGCGAAGGCTACTCTTAATGCGCTCACCTCATTCAAAGAGCCCATCGTGCTGATTGCAGGTGGTCTTGACCGTGGGTCCGACTATATGGATATGTTAGAAGTGTTCACAGAGAGAGTGAAGGCTGTCGTTTTGCTGGGGCAAACGAAGGATAAGCTGGCTGAGGTTGCGAAACTTGCCGGTCTAAACGATATTCGGATTGTCGATAATGGGGAGGATGCCGCCGCAGCGCTTGTCGAAGCGGTTAAAAATGCTTCCGAGCTGGCACAAGCAGGGGATGTTGTTCTGTTGTCGCCTGCATGCGCGAGCTGGGATATGTTTAGCTCCTATGAAGAGCGTGGACGCATTTTTAAAGAGGCGGTGCATAATCTGTAAGTAGGGGGGTGGATAAGCCCCTACTACTTATGTAAGAGGTGGCCTCCTAATGAAACAGACCCGACCGGCGCCTGATTTGTGGCTTGTGATCTGCATTGTGTCGCTGCTCTCCATCGGAATCGTGATGGTATACAGTGCAGGTGCCGTCCTTGCCTTTCGTGAACACGGTGACTCCTTCTACTTCGTAAAAAGGCAGCTGCTGTTCGCGGGGCTTGGGCTACTCGCCATGTTCTTTACGGCAAATGTGGATTACCGGATATGGCGCAACTACGCAAAGTTTGTACTCATCCTCTGCTTTATTCTACTCATTATCGTACTGATTCCGGGCATCGGCGTCGTTCGCGGCGGCGCAAGAAGCTGGCTGGGCATCAGTTCGTTCGGTATTCAGCCCTCAGAGTTTATGAAGCTTGGCATGATTCTGTTCCTAGCGAAATGGCTCAGCAAGGATCCTGCAGCGATCAAGAACTTCACTACCGGCTTACTTCCTCCTCTAGGTCTTATTGGTCTTGCATTTGGTCTTATTATGCTTCAGCCAGACCTTGGAACGGGCGCGGTTATGCTTGGCGCATCGATGCTGATCATCTTTACAGCAGGGGCGAGGATGAAGCATCTGATGTTCCTGGCGCTAGGCGGTGTACTTGGTTTTGCCGGCTTGATTCTCGCAGCACCTTATCGTCTAAGACGGATTACTGGATTTCTGGACCCTTGGTCTGATCCGCTCGGTACAGGCTATCAAATTATTCAATCGTTATATGCGATCGGCCCAGGGGGACTTGGAGGACTTGGTCTTGGCATGAGCAGGCAGAAATACAGCTATGTGCCTGAGCCGCAGACCGATTTTATATTTTCCATATTGGCTGAAGAGCTCGGTTTTATTGGCGGCTTGATTGTACTGCTGCTCTTCCTGCTGCTGGTATGGAGAGGGATGCGGGTAGCGATGACCGTGCCGGATGCGTTTGGAAGCTTGCTGGGCGTAGGGATCGTCGGTATGGTTGCCGTACAGGTTGTTATTAATATCGGAGTTGTTATCGGTCTGATGCCGGTAACGGGAATCACACTTCCCTTAATCAGTTATGGGGGTTCATCTCTGACGCTGATGCTTACAGCACTGGGAATACTACTTAATTTATCACGTTATGCGAGGTGACTTATATGCGCGTTGTACTTACAGGCGGCGGGACAGGCGGACATATCTATCCGGCTGTCGCTGTCGCAAGGCAGCTGGAGTCTGAGGACAAGAACGCTGAGTTTTTATATATAGGGGGAAAAAGAGGGCTGGAAAGTAAGCTCGTTCCCGAGGAAAAGCTTCGGTTTGAATCCATTGATATTACGGGGTTTCGCCGTAAGCTGTCTGTGGACAATGTTAAAACCATCCTCCGCTTTTTGCAGGGAGTCCGCACATCCAAGAAACTGCTGCGAGAGTTCAAACCTGATGTGGTGATAGGCACAGGTGGATATGTATGTGGTCCTGTCGTTTACGCCGCAGCTAAACTCGGCATTCCGAGCATTATTCATGAACAGAATGCAATTCCTGGTTTGACCAATAAATTTCTGAGCCGTTATGTGGATACCGTAGCCGTAAGCTTTGAAGGCTCGGAGAAGCATTTTCCCGGCGTGAAAAATGTACTCTACACAGGCAATCCGCGTGCGACTACCGTGCAACATGCGAGCCGCGAACGCGGATTTGCTTCGCTCGGGGTACCAATGGGCAGCAAGGTCGTGCTTGTCGTAGGCGGAAGCCGGGGAGCGAAGGCGATCAATGAGGCGATGATCGACATGAGTGAACGTGTATCCACGCTTAAGGACGTCCACATGGTATATGTTACGGGGGATTCCTATTATGAATCTACTCTTCAGGCTGTAAAAGAACGTCTGGGCAACATTCCAAGCCATATGCATATTTTGCCGTATGTAAATAATATGCCTGAAGTTCTGGCAGCGACCTCGCTGATTGTGAATCGGGCAGGGGCTTCCTTCCTTGCCGAGATTACTTCCCTGGGCATTCCAGCTATTCTGATTCCGTCCCCGAACGTAACAAACAACCACCAGGAGGCCAATGCCAGGGCGTTAGAGAAGGCTGGGGCAGCGCATGTGCTTCTGGAAAAGGATATGAACGGAAATACCCTGTATCAATCGATTGAGGCCATTATCGGCGATGAGGACCGCAAGCGCTCAATGTCCAGCATCTCTAAACAGCTCGGAAAGCCTGATTCAGCAGCTGTACTTGTCGCAGAGATGAGACGGATTGCGAAGAAATAAGACTAACATGATCAGATCATGGATACGTAAGAAACAGTCCAGTAGGCGATTGTCACACACAGAGGTCTCTTTACATAAGATACCTTATCAAATGTGACAATCACTCTGGGCTAACAAAAGTCCATAGTGTGTTACAACAAATTTTTTATCCGCTTAAGGACGTTCATTCCCTATGACTGCCTATTCAAAACGCATATACATCGGACGGTGTGCGCTAGAGACGATTCATGGGTGTTAATAGTCAAGGGGGGCGGTAAACTCGGAGGTGATACACTTGGACAAATTGGTGATTGAAGGCGGGAAACCCCTATCAGGATCCATACGTATCCACGGAGCGAAAAATGCTGCATTGCCCATCATGGCGGCAAGCCTGCTGGCGGAAGGGAACACAGAGCTTCACAATGTTCCTCACTTGCTCGACATTGAAGTAATGCTGCAAATCCTTGAAAGGCTCGGCTGCAATACGAGACATGAACAAGGCGTCGTAACGCTCGATACTTCTTTGGTTAGCTCATCAAGAGTTCCTGAAGATTTAATGAACAAAATGCGCTCATCCATTTTTTTGATGGGTCCGCTGCTGGCGAGATTTGGCGAAGTGTCCATTTATCAGCCAGGCGGCTGCGCTATTGGAGAGCGTAAGATTGATCTTCATTTGAGAGGCCTCGAAGCACTTGGGGCGGTTATTGAGGAGAAGGATTCTCAGATTACTTGTCGGGCGAAGAAGCTGATCGGTGCAGATATTCAGCTGGATTTTCCAAGCGTAGGTGCAACAGAAAATATCATGATGGCAGCAGTAACGGCTTCTGGGACAACGACGATCACAAATGCGGCTAGAGAGCCTGAAATTCAGGATCTTCAAAATTTCCTCAATGCAATGGGCGCTCATATCATTGGAGCAGGTACGAGCACCATTACAATTCATGGTGTTGATCGGCTGACTTCCTGCACGTATGAGATTATTCCCGATCGAATTGTGGCAGGAACTGTACTGATTGCTGCAGCTGCAACACGGGGGAATGTTACATTAACGCGCAGTAATCCAGCACATCTCACTTCACTTATACACGTGCTGAAGCGTGCCGGTGTTCAAACAAGTGTATGCAATGATATAATAACCGTGAGCTGCATGGGAAGACCCAAGGCAGTTGATCGTATCGTTACGTCACCTTACCCGTCATTTCCAACGGATCTTCAATCACAGGTTATGGTTCTGCTCAGTTTGGCAGATGGTTTCAGTATTATGAAGGAAACGGTCTTTGAAGCCAGATTCAAGCATGTAGATGAGCTTAACGTTATGGGAGCCGATATTTCTGTGGATTTGAATACCGCATTCATCCGCGGCGTACCTCGTTTGTATGGGGCAACGGTTGAGGCTACGGATTTGCGAGCAGGTGCGGCACTGGTTATTGCAGGACTGGCAGCGCAGGGCAAAACAGTGGTGGAGCAGGTGCATCATATTGATCGCGGCTACGACCGGATTGAACAATTATTTCAGTCCCTGGGTGCATCTGTAGAACGACAGCCTGTAAGTTTTGTTGCACCTTAGATTCGAATACCTTCATGGTCATTATATTCAAGTATATTCATGCTACATCAGATTTAAGCACAATATTGCCCTGAAAGTCCCCTCTTTTTGGAGGGGACCTTAAGGCTTTTATGGAGCGGACGTCAATGCCAAAAGGTCAAATTCCTGCTCTCAAAAAAGAGAGCACCCCAAAAATGAAAACAAGCCGGAAAATTATCTTTATTTTGGTGTTGTTATTTATCGTTATTTTTGCAGTGATCTTCTTTAGATCTCCCGTAAGCAAAATTTCCCAGGTTCAGATAGAAGGAAATGTGTTTAGTACTAGAGAAGAAATTTTATCTAAGAGCGGTCTAGCGGTAGGAAGTCCTTTTTTCGGCGCCGATGCATCGGATATTGAAGAGGGGCTCGAGGATAGTCCTCTTATTTCTGAAGCAACGGTGGACAAGCAGTTTCCTGGAATCATTACCATACACGTCAAAGAGTATGAGACTGTCGCGTACGAATTAGGTTCAGATGGTCAGATTCAAGCCATATTATCCAGCGGTGCCAGCGTCAATCTGGAGGGAAGAGGCATTGCAGTAGAAAAACCGATTCTTACCCAGTGGAAAGCAGACGACCCGCTGAAGACCGAGCTCTCTAATGTGCTCAAAGAAATACCAAATGAGCTGACAACCGATATTTCGGAGATTCTGCCTTCGCCGACACCTTCGTTTCCCGACCGGATCAAGCTGTATACCAAATCACAGTTTGAGGTCATCACAACCATTTCTTTGCTTGGAGATAAGGTGAGTTATCTAAACCAAGTCATTGAAACAGAAGAGCCCGGTCTTATCACCATGCTGGAGGCTGATTCCTATGAGCCCTTTCAGCCGGACGAAGAGGATACCGGGGAAGACGAAGCGGGAAGCACATCCTGAAATAATGGAATTGACAGCCTGTGAAGATAGCACTTTCTGATTGATTAAAAAAATGTTACACTTTAAGCTATGTGCATCTTACTAACGTATCCTTCTTTTTTCTTCAGAATTTAATAGAATCATCGAGACGGTTTAAACCGTTAATAGACATAGACATACAGCAGAGTGAATCATGCAGCTATTAGGCTTGGAATCAAGCGTAAAGTTCATAATTACACCTAAGATGGTGGCACCTAAAAAATTTGTAGAAAAAAGAGGGAAAGCCTTAAACGTGTTGAATATGTAGAGAGTGTTGTAACTTGAGAACGTATATTACTATCGGAGTCAGGAGGTGCCACAGACTTGAGCAACAATGACATCATTGTTAGTTTGGACATCGGTACATCCAAAGTTCGAGCTATTATTGGGGAAATTAACAATGGAACCTTTAATATTATTGGAGTTGGATCTGCCGACTCAGAGGGGATTCGTAAGGGATCAATTGTAGACATTGACCAGACTGTACAGTCTATCCGCAATGCAGTAGATCATGCGGAGCGTATGGTTGGTATTCAAATATCCGAAGTATATGTCGGTATCTCCGGAAATCATATCGGACTTATGACAAGTCACGGCGTTGTGGCAGTATCGAATGAAGACCGTGAGATCGGTGAAGAAGACATGGAACGGGTGTTGAAGGCGGCTGAAGTGATTGCTATTCCGCCGGAACGTGAGATCATCGATGTAGTGGCAAGACAGTACGTAGTGGACGGTCTTGAGGGCATTCAGGATCCACGCGGCATGATCGGTGTAAGACTTGAGGTTGAAGCAACGATTATTACAGGTGCCAAGACCGCCATACATAACTTGCTTCGCTGCGTAGAGAAGTCGGGTCTGAAAGTGAAGGATCTTGTACTGATGTCTCTCGGAGCAGGCCTGCTGTCTCTGTCCAAGGATGAAAAGGGTATGGGATCTGCGTTGATCGATATCGGTGCAGGCGCGACCACGATAGCTGTGTTTGAGGAAGGCTCGATTGTCGCCACTTCTACACTTCCGATCGGTGGAGAGTTTGTTACCAATGATATTGCATACGGACTTCGTACATTGACTGAGCAAGCAGAGAAAGTAAAGCTGAAGTATGGATGTGCTTGGCTTGATGATGCAGCCAGAGATGTCGTATTCAAAGTCACTCGTATCGGCAGTAATGTGGATAAGGAGTTTACTCAAGAGGATCTGGCAGCGATTATTGAACCTCGTGTGCAGGAGATATTCCAAATGATTCATCAGGAAATGAAGAGACTCGGTTACACGGAGCTTCCCGGAGGTTATATATTAACGGGCGGCACGGTGGCTATGCCGGGTGTCTTGCAAGTTGCAAGGCATGAGCTTGCGGCTTCAGTAAGAGTGGCCGTACCAGACTTTATCGGGGTGCGCGACCCGGGTTATACTAGCGGTGTAGGTATCTTGCATAACGTGATTCGCAGTGCTAAAATCAGACCCGCAGCACCAACGAGCGGTGGAGGAAGCAATAACAAGAAGCCTACGAATCGTGTTAAGCCGAATCCGGCTCCGGAAGAAGAACATAAACCGGGGTTTTTCGAACGCATAAAAAATATGTTCAGTGAATTGATTTAACACCGATATATGAAATGGACAAGATTCATTTTTGATAAGTGGACGAGCCATCCATGCACACATGAGGGGGAGATGGAAAAGTATGTTGGAATTTGATTTCGAGATGGAGAGCTTGGCTCAGATAAAAGTAATAGGTGTCGGTGGCGGCGGAAGCAACGCTGTGAACCGAATGATTGAGAATGGTGTTCAAGGAGTCGAATTCATTACGGTCAACACAGATGCTCAAGCATTGCATCTTGCCCGTTCTGAACACAAACTGCAAATCGGCGATAAGCTGACAAGAGGGCTTGGTGCAGGTGCTAATCCTGAGGTTGGTAAGAAGGCAGCCGAGGAATCTCGTGACCTTATCGCTAACACGCTTAAGGGTGCGGATATGGTATTCGTAACAGCAGGCATGGGCGGAGGTACAGGTACAGGTGCAGCTCCTGTCATCGCTGAGATCGCCAAAGAGTGTGGAGCACTGACTGTTGGTGTCGTTACTCGCCCGTTCACGTTTGAAGGACGCAAGCGTTCGAACCAAGCAGAGCATGGTATAGAAGCACTGAAAGAAAAAGTAGATACACTGATCGTTATTCCGAATGATCGCTTGCTTGAGATTGTGGACAAGAAGACTCCGATGCTGGAGGCCTTCCGTGAAGCAGACAACGTTCTTCGTCAAGCGGTACAAGGTATTTCTGACCTTATCGCTGTTCCTGGATTGATTAACCTTGACTTTGCCGACGTGAAGACGATTATGACGGAGCGCGGCTCCGCCTTAATGGGGATCGGGATGGCAACAGGTGAGAACAGAGCAGCTGAGGCTGCCCGTAAAGCCATCATGAGTCCGCTGCTTGAAACCTCCATTGAAGGAGCTCGCGGTGTAATCATGAATATAACAGGTGGGGCTAACCTGTCACTATACGAAGTGAATGAAGCAGCTGAGATTGTAACCTCTGCATCAGACCCAGAAGTGAACATGATTTTCGGTGCCATTATTGATGAGAATTTGAAGGAAGAAATTAAGGTTACGGTTATTGCGACAGGATTCGAGAATAAGCCTGCTGCAGCTGCACCACCGGTACGCAAACCTGCTCAGCCGGAAACGCAGGAGAATCGTTCTTCTAACCTGAAGCCATTTGGCAATCAGCCTAGCTCTGATCAATTGGATATTCCGACGTTCTTGCGGAATCGCACCAGAAACAACGGCAATAATAACGAATAAATATCATTCAACAATGCAGCCTGCACAAGGCTGCATTTTTTTGTTTCCTGTCACTTTACGCCTTGTTCACGTCTTGAAAAAGGTGAAAAATCCGACAAAAAAAGTTGCAATCCTCCTCCCAAGTTTAGACAGACTTTGAAAGTCTCCCTCCTTATACTGGTTATATTCTTTGATTCGATGATATAAGGGTGGTGAGAAAAACTGGTTGTATACATCGACTTGATTTTTCTGACCAACCTGCTGATTGACTGGGTCCTGTTATTCTTAACCGCTTGGATGCAGCGCCAGAAGCCAAAGTGGTGGCGAATGGTTATTGCTGCGGTCATTGGAGCTCTATATGTGGTCATGATGTTCGTACCCGAACTTACCTTTTTGTACACCTTTCTCATCAAGTTCGGTTTGTCATTATTGATGATTTGGACCGCCTTCGGATTCCATAGTCTGCAGAGCTTTATGAAGACGATCGGCTCCTTTTATGTCATCAATTTTGTGGCTGCAGGCGGTATACTCGGGGCGCATTATTTACTTCAAAGCTCAGGAGAGTTATTCAACGGAATACTATTCACTACAACGGGCGGCGTGTCGTTCGAACTTCAAGTAGGGTTCTGGTTTATGTTTATTGTCTTCTTTAGCGTTCTATTCATCTTTAGAGCGGTTCATTTGAACAAGAGGAAAGCAGATCAGATGACAGCGTTCTTCGGTGAAGTGAGTGTACGTATTGGGGAAGTTGAAGTGAGCTGCACAGGACTTGTGGATACAGGCAATCAGCTCACAGATCCGTTGACTCGCACGCCAGTCATGGTTATGGAAGCTGCATTATGGGATTCTTACCTGCCTGAGAACTGGAGAGGAAGGATCTCTCAGGTTCCCGCTGATCAGCTTGTTATGGAGCTTAGCGATGACTTCGATTGGCAGGATCGATTAAGGCTTGTCCCCTTTCGGGGGATCAACAAAGGAACGTCGTTTATGCTTGCAATGAAACCCGACTCGGTCATGATCAAGATGAATGGGACGTGCTATACGCCGGCTCGCACATTGATCGGTCTTGATGGAGGAACGCTCTCATCTGAAGGGAAATACAGGGCGATCATTCATCCGGAATATGTGCAGGACCCCATTATCAAACCATCTGCCAGTCAATCAGAAAAGCCGCTGAACGTGGTATAGGAGGAAGTATACATGCTTGTGAAATGGAAGCTCGCCGCACAGCTGCAGTATTACCGGTTCCTGTTTTTGTTCGGGCTGAAGAGTGAGGAGATTTATTATATTGGGGGAAGTGAAGCACTCCCGCCGCCGCTTACCAGGGAAGAAGAAGATTATTTACTGCAAAAGCTAAAAACAGGTGATCCGGCCATCCGGGCGATGCTGATCGAGCGCAACATCAGGCTAGTCGTCTATATTGCCCGCAAATTCGAGAACACAGGCATTAATATCGAAGATCTGATCTCAATTGGCGCCATCGGTTTGATTAAAGCCGTGAACACGTTTGATCCGGAGAAAAAAATTAAGCTGGCTACCTATGCGTCTCGTTGTATCGAGAACGAAATCTTGATGTATCTTCGCCGCAACAGCAAAATACGAACCGAGGTTTCTTTTGATGAGCCGCTGAACATTGATTGGGATGGCAATGAGCTGCTCTTGTCAGACGTGCTTGGTACGGAGAATGATACGATCTATCGCAACATTGAGGAACAGGTCGATCGCAAGCTGCTGCACAAGGCATTAGACAAGCTGACGGATCGGGAACGGATGATCATGGAGCTTCGTTTCGGTCTTCAGGATGGGGAAGAGAAGACGCAAAAAGATGTCGCGGACATGCTGGGTATCTCCCAGTCTTACATCTCCAGACTAGAGAAGCGTATCATCAAGCGACTGCGCAAGGAGTTCAACAAAATGGTGTAAAATCAAGTCTTGGGTATAACTGGTAAGCGGCTCTAATTGGAATAAAAATACCTCTCCCGGAGATAATGTACATTAATGTTTCTCCTTGGGAGGTAAATCACGATGACCCGTAATAAAGTCGAGATTTGTGGCGTGGATACGTCGAAACTGCCGGTCCTAACCAACGTAGAAATGCGTGAGTTATTTACGAATCTTCAGCAAAATAATGAGCGCTCAGCTAGAGAGAAATTAGTGAATGGGAACCTGCGCCTCGTGCTCAGCGTCATTCAACGTTTCAATAACCGGGGAGAATTCGTTGACGATTTGTTCCAGGTTGGCTGTATTGGCCTCATGAAAGCCATTGATAACTTTGATTTGTCTCAGAATGTGAAGTTCTCCACCTATGCAGTACCGATGATTATCGGTGAAATTCGAAGATACCTGCGGGATAACAACCCGATTCGAGTTTCCAGATCCCTCCGGGATATTGCATATAAAGCATTGCAGGTCAGGGATGCGCTGACCAATATGAACTCTCGCGAGCCGACCATCTTTGAGATTTCCGAAGTGCTCAATGTGCCTAAAGAGGATGTTGTATTCGCGCTTGACGCGATTCAGGACCCCGTGTCCTTGTTTGAGCCGATATATCATGACGGCGGTGACCCGATCTACGTGATGGACCAGATCAGTGATGATAAGAACAAGGATGTGTCGTGGATTGAGGAGATCGCACTTAGAGAAGCAATGCAGCGGCTTGGGCAGCGAGAAAAAATGATTCTATCCATGCGCTTTTTTGAAGGAAAGACCCAGATGGAAGTGGCTGATGAGATCGGTATTTCCCAGGCGCAGGTATCAAGACTTGAGAAATCAGCCATTCAGCAAATGCAAAAGCATGTTAAAACCTAATCGTAACAATAAGAGCTTGATTTAAAAAAAGGATTGTATTGCATCATTTTCAAACTAACCTCCACTTTCGCGTATGCAGCGCGGAGCTGGAGGTTTTATTATTGTCCCAAGGCGACCAAGCCTGAATAAAAAAAAGGACATTTTGGGCGTTCCAAACATATATTGATATAAGGATTCAATTAATAAGAGCGGGATGTGAGGATAAGATGAGCTCAGGAGATCTGACGGTGAGAGCGATGAAAATATCGGATTTTCAAACCAAGGATGTCATTAATATTGTGGATGGGAAAAGACTGGGCCAAATCAGTGATCTGGAGCTGGACCTGCGGCAGGGACGCATTGAGTCTATCGTTGTACCCAGCTACAGCCGATTCATGGGGCTGTTTGGTGGAGGCGCAGATCTGATTATTCCTTGGCGAAATATTGTTAAGATCGGTTCGGACGTCGTGCTTGTGAAGATGGATGAAGTGAAGGAAGCGAAGCCTGAGGATGCCTATAACGAACGTACAGAGCGGCGCGAAGGGGAACGAAAGGGATTCTAGAAGGAGTCTAGTCTCCCCTAAAGAGACATGAGGGATGATTTTTTGGTACACTGGTGTATAGATGTTCCTAAAGAAGAACGAGGTGATATACAAGCATGGAACCTTTTGTGTTGAATAATAAGGACAGTGGACCGAAGCTGTTTGCAATAGAGCCCTGGAATTCCTATTCAAAAAGTAATGGACTTATTACAGGATATACAAGCCGTGCCGGAGGTGTCGGTACTGCACCATACAGCAGTCTCAACTGTGCTTATCATGTAGGAGACAACCCTGAGGATGTCATTGAGAATCGCAGGCGCATCGCTGAGGAGATTGGAATACCGGCAGAGGCGTGGACATGCGGTGAGCAAGTACATAAGAGTGAAATTGCCATCGTAACCGAAGCAGATCGAGGCAGGGGCTTCTTGAATCGGGAGTCAGCGATTCAGGATACGGACGGATTACTGACGAACGTCCGGGGTGTGCTGCTGACTTCATTTTATGCGGATTGTGTTCCGCTCTATTTCTATGATCCGGTCAACGAAGTGGTCGGTCTCGCCCATGCTGGATGGAAGGGGACGGTCCAGAAGATTGCAGAACGTATGATTGAACGGATGGAAGAGCATTATGGAAGTAAACGAGCAGATATTCGGACGGCGATTGGCCCGTCGATCGGAAGCTGCTGCTATGAGGTTGATGATTATGTGATGGACCGGGTTAAGGTTTTGTACGAACTTGAACAGGGTAAAGATGAATATAAGGATTCTGCATACAGGAAGGCGCATCAGCCTGCACCTGAAGGAAAAAGCATGCTTGACTTGAAAGAAGTCAATCGACACATTATGATGAAAGCAGGAATATTGCCGGATCATATCGAATGTACATCATGGTGTACAAGCTGCCACCCTGAGCTATTCTTCAGTTATCGTAAGGAAGGCGGCATAACAGGCAGAATGGCAAGCTGGATTGGATTGGAAGAGAGGTGACCCTCCTTGTCACTGGAGGAGAGAATACAGTATGTGGATGAACGCATCCATGCTGCTTGTGAGGCAAGCGGACGTAATAGAGAAAGTGTGAATGTAATCGCGGTAACGAAGTATGTATCTGCCGAGATGACAGAGAAAGTGCTTGGCAGCGGACTGGTACATATTGGCGAGAACCGATGGCAAAATGCCGAGGAGAAATGGAATACGCTCGGCCATCGGGGGATATGGCATTTTATCGGACATCTTCAGACAAACAAAGTGAAGGATGTAATTGGCAAGTTTCCATATATCCATTCGTTAGACCGATTGTCTCTCGCTCGCGAGATCGAGAAGAAGGCAGCGCAGCTGGACATTAAAGTACAGTGTATGCTGCAGGTGAATATATCCGGTGAAGAATCGAAATATGGTCTTCAGCCCGAGCAGGCTGTTCCGCTGCTCAAAGAAATTCGTGAATTTAAGCATGTTCAAGTCGCCGGACTTATGACAATGGCCCCCTATGAAGAAGAAGCGGAACGGACGCGTCCCGTATTTCGTGGACTTCGTGAACTGAGAGACGACTTGAATAGACAAGCCCTGACCCATGAACCATTGACGGATCTGTCGATGGGAATGTCCAATGATTATGAGATTGCAATTCAGGAAGGTGCAACTTGGGTGAGGCTGGGAAGTGTTCTCGTAGGTAAAGAGGAGGGCTAAAGGAGATGAGTGTAGTGAATAAATTTATGAATTTTTTCGGTCTTCAAGAAGAAGAAGAGGTTGTAGAACGCGAGCAGGTTAACACACGCGTAGAAGAACCTGAACAAGAAGTTGAAACGCCGAGCTTTGATAAACGTAGAAACCAGAAGGGCAATAATGTCGTAAGCATTCATTCCCAAAAAAATGTAAAGGTCGTTCTGTACGAGCCGCGTAGTTACGATGAAGCACAGGAGATCGCCGATCATATCAAATCCCATCGGACCGTTGTTGTCAATTTGCAGCGTGTGCGTAAGGATCAGGCTCTTCGCATTATTGATTTTCTAAGTGGAACCGTTTATGCGCTTGGCGGAGGCATTTCCAAAATCGGCGGAAACATTTTTCTCTGTACACCCGACACCGTTGAAATACAAGGAACCATCGCGGAAATACTTACAGATCACGACAGCGAAGTAGATTACAACAGAATGAGGTGACAGGTTTTTGGAATTCGTAGTTCGATTTGTTGACAGCTTGGTTAACATTTACTATTGGATGATCATTATTTACATCCTAATGTCTTGGCTGCCTAACGCAAGAGAGTCTAAGTTCGGAGAAATATTGGGCAAGCTTGTAGAGCCATACCTTGCTCCTTTCCGCAGATTCATACCGCCTATTTTCGGAATGCTCGACATCTCCCCGATTATAGCCATTATTGCGCTGAGGTATGCTGCAATGGGTTTGAACGCTATACTACAAGGAATTTTCACTTAAGACACGATTAAAATGATTAACAGGGTGATTATGAAATGCGTACAGACATTTATGAACATTTTCACCCCGATGAACGGGATTTTGTAGACAAGGCCTGGGAGTGGGTGGAACGTGCCGGACAGTATCATGAGATGAAGCTGACGGACTTTCTGGACCCGCGCCAGGCCTATATTTTGGATACGCTGGCGAATCGCAGAGGAGATGTACAAGTGCGTATGGAAGGCGGCTCTGCTAATGCGGAGCGTCAAAGAGCACTGATTGCTCCTGACTATGCTTATCTAGATGGTGAGGATATGGGACTTGCTATTCTAAGCATTACTTCGGCGGATCAAAAATTTCTGCAGCTCGATCACGGGGATTACATGGGGGCGCTGCTGAGCCTTGGGCTCAAACGTGGAAAGCTCGGTGACATTCACGTCCTGGATGACGGATGCCACACCGTTGTTGCCAGAGAGATCGCAGACTATTTCTCGCTTCATTTACACCAAGTGCATCGGATGAATGTATTTACGGACATACTGCCGATAGATCAGCTTCGGACGAGTGATGTTGCTCTCCAGATGATGGATCTGACGGTGGCTTCTTTGCGTTTGGACGGGATTGCAAGCGATGTGTATAGACTGAGCCGGAGCAAGATTCTTACACCGATTAAGGCAGGACGCTGCAAAGTGAACTGGAAGGTGGCAGAGGATCCATCCAAAATGCTGCAGGCAGGGGACGTCGTATCTGTCCAAGGCTTGGGGCGTTTTAAAGTGATGGAAACCGACGGAATGACCAAGAAAGGTCGGTTTCGTGTGAAAGTGGGTAAATTTGTGTAAATAGATTTGCAGGAATTCTTGTTTTCTTGTCGAAATCTTTAGGTCAGAGTTTATGAAATGATGTACTGGACCGATAAATAAAATGAAGTTCAATGCCTCTCTAATCAAGAGGTTAATACTATAGGAGGTGGACAGCATGCCACTAACGCCGCTGGACATACATAATAAGGAGTTTGCCCGCCGTATTCGTGGTTATGATGAGGATGAGGTCAATGAGTTTTTGGATCAAGTAATCAAAGACTACGAGGCTGTTATCCGTGAGAACAAGGAGCTAAGCACACAGTTGCTGTCCGTGCAGGAGAAGCTGGATCATTTTGCTAATATTGAGGAAACGCTCAGCAAGACCATTATTGTTGCGCAGGAAGCTGCTGATGAAGTGAAGAACAATTCGAAGAAGGAAGCTCAGCTCATTGTGAAGGAAGCAGAGAAGAATGCAGACCGGATCGTGAACGAAGCTTTATCTAAGTCACGCAAAATTTCGCTTGAAGTTGAGGAGCTCAAGAAGCAGGCTTCTATTTACCGAGCTCGTTTCCGCACGCTTGTTGAAGCTCAACTGGAGCTGTTGAGTGTGGATGGCTGGGAAGCTCTGGAGAACCGGGAGCAGGAAGTTCGTGAGCGCGAGCGCGAAATGAAGGAAATTTACTAATACCAAATACACAGGTCATCTGTCAGGTTGACTTTTTGCTGTAAAGAGGCTATAAATATTGTTATATGTAAATTATAATACAGGTTTGATGATGGGAACCAGTAAGCTCATGAGCATTCGTTTACAGAGAGTTGGCGGTAGGTGCGAGCCAATGAAGCGGACCATGGCTGAATATCATCCCGGAGAAGTGAAGCTGAAAGCATGCTGCAGCAGCTGCAATTAAGCCGAACCGTGTGCCGAACGTTACATCGGCTCCTTATGGCAGTCACATAAGGATTAGAGCGCCGTTTATTTGTCACATGCAGACAGATGACGGAACTAGGGTGGTAACGCGAGAACAGTCTCGTCCCTTTTTGGGGCGGGGCTTTTTTATTTTTTCTTGGAGTTGTATTACACCAAAGGTAACTGATGAAAGGAAGAGATGGATGAAACGAGTTGACGTCAAGGAGAAGGCTCGCGCACGTGAGCAGCGAATCCTGGGAAAATGGCAGACGGAAGATACATTTAAGAAATCAATCGAGAATCGTGAAGGCAGACCTAATTATGTCTTCTATGAAGGACCGCCTACAGCGAATGGAGCGCCACATATTGGCCACGTGCTGGGCCGTGTAATTAAGGACTTTGTCGGCCGCTACCAAACGATGAACGGATACCGGGTTGTCCGCAAGGCAGGCTGGGATACGCATGGTCTTCCGGTGGAGCTCGGTGTAGAGAAACAGCTGGGAATCAGCGGAAAACAAGAAATTGAGAATTATGGTGTTGAAGAATTCATTAAGAAATGTAAAGAGAGCGTATTCGTATATGAGCATAAATGGCGTGAGCTGACGGAAGCGATCGGATACTGGACGGATCTGGATCATCCTTATGTAACACTGGATAACACCTACATCGAGAGTGTATGGAACATCCTGGCTACGATTCATGACAAAGGCCTGCTCTATCGGGGCCACCGGGTAAGCCCTTATTGCCCGTGCTGCCAGACGACACTCAGCTCTCACGAAGTGGCACAAGGCTATGAGGATGTGAAGGACCTTAGTGCAACAGCGAAGTTCAAGCTTCATGACCGTGATGAGTACATCCTGGCTTGGACAACGACGCCTTGGACACTCCCGTCTCACGTTGCGCTTGCTGTTAACCCGGAAATGGAATACGCACGTGTTAAGCAGGAAGACGGAATTTATATCGTAGCGAAAAATCTCGTCGAGAAAGTGATGAAGGGTGACTACGAGGTGCTGTCCACCTTGCAAGGCTCTGAGCTTGTTGGCTTGACTTATACTCCGCCGTTCAACTATATTTCAGCCGAAAAAGCGAATATCGTGGTTGGAGCAAGCTTTGTTACGGATGCCAGCGGTACAGGGATTGTTCATATGGCTCCCGCTCATGGTGAGGATGACTACAAGACTTGTCGTGAGAATGGAATCAGCTTTGTCAGTGTCGTGAATTCGGAAGGGAAGTATACCGAGGAAGTTACCGATTTCGCCGGACGTTTTGTTAAGGATTGCGATCTTGATATCGTGAAGCATCTGTCTGAGCAGGGTCTGCTGTACAGCAAGGAAAAAATTGAGCACAGCTATCCATTCTGCTGGCGCTGTAAATCTCCTCTTCTGTACTATGCTATGGACAGCTGGTTTATTGAAACGACGGCAGTAAAGGATCAGCTGATCGCCAACAACAATACGGTGAACTGGTATCCAGGACACGTACGTGAAGGACGTTTTGGTAAGTTCCTTGAGGATTTGGTGGATTGGAACATCAGTCGTAACCGTTACTGGGGTACTCCGCTGAACGTGTGGGTATGTCAGGATTGTGGAGGCCAGTTCGCTCCTCACAGCCACGAAGAGCTGCGCAAGCATGCGACCTCTGAAGTAAGTCCGGAGCTTGAGCTTCATAAGCCTTACGTTGATGAAGTGAAGGTACATTGTACACACTGTGAGAATGGAGTTATGGAACGGACCTCAGAAGTGATCGATGTGTGGTTTGACAGCGGGTCGATGCCGTATGCACAGCATCATTATCCGTTTGAGAACAAAGAGACGTTCGAACAGCAATATCCTGCGGACATGATCTGTGAAGGAATTGATCAGACCCGCGGCTGGTTCTACAGCCTGCTGGCTGTTTCTACTTTGTTCACAGGTAAAGCACCTTATAAGGCTGTAATGGCAACAGGTCATATTTTGGATGAGAACGGGCAGAAGATGTCCAAATCCAAAGGAAATGTAATTGATCCTTGGGAAATCATTGAGGAGTATGGTACGGATGCATTCCGCTGGGCACTCCTGGCAGACAGTGCTCCATGGAACAGCAAGCGTTTCTCCAAGGGCATCGTCGGAGAAGCCAAATCCAAAGTCATTGACACGATTGTTAATACCCATGCCTTCCTTGCGCTCTATGCTGACATTGATGGATATGATCCAGAGAAGCATCCATTCGAAGGATCCGAGAATAAGCTGGATCGCTGGGTGCTGTCACGCCTGAACTCCCTCATTGCAAAAGTAAGCAAGGGACTTCAGGTGAATGACTTCCTGAATGCGGCGAAAGCGATTGAAGTATTTGTCGACGAATTGAGTAACTGGTATATCCGCCGTTCCCGTGATCGGTTCTGGGGCAGCGGTCTGACTGAGGATAAGCTTGCAGCGTATGGCACACTGACAGAGGTACTCTTAACGTTGTCTAAGCTGATGGCTCCATTTACACCGATGCTGTCCGAAGATGTCTACGGTAACCTTGGAGGAAAGGGCAGCGTGCATCTGACCGATTATCCGGCAGCGAATGAAGCTCTGATTGATGAGAAGCTGGAGCAGGATATGGAAACGGCTCGTAACATTGTTGAGCTTGCACGGAATGTTCGTAACGAGACAGGGATCAAGACCCGTCAGCCGTTGTCGGCCCTCATTGTATCGCTCAGTCATGACTTTGATCTGCCTGGCTATGAAGAAATCATCAAGGATGAGATTAACGTGAAGAGTATTGAGGTGGAGACGAGCGACAGTGGATTTGTTGACTTTACACTTAAACTTAATCTGAAAGTAGCAGGTAAGAAATACGGCAAGAATGTAGGCTTCCTGCAAAATCATTTTAAAGCGATGAGTGCAGAAGATACTCGTTCAGTTGTTGAAGCCGGCCAGTTCAATATCGTTTCACCGGACGGAGCAGAGCTGGAAGTGACTAGCGAAGAGCTGTTGATTGAGAAAAAAGCAAAAGAAGGCTTTGCGGCAGCTTCCGGCTATGGACTGACCGTTGCATTGAATACGGAGATAACGCCTGAGCTTGAACAGGAAGGTCTGGTTCGTGAGGTGGTCCGTGCGGTACAGGATACGCGTAAGAAGCTTGATCTTCCGATTGAGAAGCGTGTAAACCTGACACTGGATGTGGATCATGAGCTGAGAACAGCGATTGAAGCTTTTGAATCCGTCCTTCGCGAGAACGTATTGGTTACGGATTTGGCGTTTGGCGCATCGGATGATATGGAACGGGTAGAAGCCGGTTCGAGAACGATTGGTGTGAAGATTCACTAGAAAAAATAAGGAAGCTTTTCCGGCTAAAATGCCGGTAAAGCGGACATAATAGCAAAGAATTGCATGTGAAAGCGAGCCGCTAATGCCGAAGGATAACTCCCTCGTCTTACGGCTCGTTTCATATTTACTGAAATAATTGAAGGAATGAGGCCTTTTTCGTTATGAACAATATTCGGCGAAGATCACGCATTCGTCAGCATTATTCCGCAGAAGTGAAGCAAATGAACGAACAGATGGATGAGATGCATAGTGTTCTTCAGAAGCTCGCTCTTGATCTGGAGAAATCAAGGATTGCAGATTATACGAGACTGCTGCACAAGCCTCTGCGACTGATCTGGCTTAATTTGTTATCCGGAACAGCAAGAGGGGTCGGGATTGCGATCGGATTCACCTTTTTTGCTGCGACAATTGTGTATGTTCTTCAGCAGCTTGGCGCGCTGAATTTACCGATTGTCGGGGATTACATTGCCGATATTGTCCGCATCGTACAGAGACAATTGGAGCTGGATACATATTAGAGCGCTTAAGCATTAGATGGTATTCGCTTTAGGCGGACGAACTATAGTTCATCTTCAATAACATCCGGCTCCAAAATGCTCATGCCCTCGTGATTCTCCAAATATCTTCTGTACTGCTTGTTGCGTACAACGGATACGTTCTGGCCGTAAATGTCTGTCGCGAGAAAGCTCTCATACGCTTCAACACAGCCATCAATCTCCTCGGCAGCCTCCATGTACATGGCATCATAATCATCGTTATTGTTGCCTTCCTGAAGAGCGGGGCTGTTGGAATTTCCGTAATTTTCGAGAATCTGCCAGGTATCTTCACCATCGAATCCATTCTGGGTATCCTTTTCATCCAGGCTTGTTCTGCCGAACGGAGGGCTAAGAAATTCCTCCTCGATCGGACGGTCCTCAGATACCGAGGTTTCAGGAGCATGTTCTCTGCAGAAAATAGTATACGGTACCGCATTTAGCCGTTCATAAGGAATCGGCTTGCTGCATACGGCGCATATACCGTAATCGCCCTCTTCCATATGATTCAGCGCGCTTGTGATTCGTTCAAGCATAAATTCATCGTGCTCATTCAGCGAAATATCTTTTTCACGTTCATACATTTCTGTTGCAACATCACCCGGGTGATTATCAAAAGTCGTTAACTCTCCGGCTTCATAACGTGTTGATCCGCTAAGCCCGTAATGATCGGATTCCTTCTCGCGCTGCTCGATATCGTGTTGCTGCTCAAGAAGCTGCTTCTTCAAGCTGTTCCATTCCTGCTTCGTCAGATGCGTCATGGCGGTCTACTCCTTTAGTTGAACTTATCCTTCATCGGTTTGTCTGTATAGAGTGTGCTGATTTGTTCAATTTTAGAGAAGGAGGATTTTGCAAAAATGATTCACCATGGCCGTCCATTCCCAGGAGCCAGCTTAAAATAGACGCTGTTCGTGACCTTGTGCTACAATATACGAGGCATTACCCATGGAATGGTAAAAGAGAAGGATCGGAGTGACAAAAAAAGGTGATATATTATGTCATTGCACTAATTGTTTTTCTAGTGGACCAGGGTACAAAATGGCTTGTTGCAACTCGGATGACCATTGGGGAGGAAATATCCGTAATTGGCGATTTCTTCTTGATCACTTCCCATCGGAATCGTGGAGCGGCCTTCGGTATTTTGCAGGGTCAGACGTGGTTCTTTATCGTGGTAACAACGATTGTAGCTGTAGCCTTGATCTGGTATATCTACAAGGTGAAATCACAGCCGGATAAAATATTACCTGTAGCTCTTGCTATGGTGCTTGGCGGTGCACTTGGCAACTTTATCGATCGACTGCTGATGGGCGAGGTTGTCGATTTCTTTAAATTTAATTTTGGAAGCTACACCTTTCCGATCTTTAACATCGCCGATTCTGCGATTGTCGTCGGTGTAGGCTTAATCATATTGGACACACTGCTTGAATCAAGACGTGAGAAGCAGGCGGCACAGAGCCAAAAGGAAGGGAAGGAATAAATCTATGACAGATCGGTCCGATCAGGAATCAGGCCAGGACATCCAAGAATGGACCGTTGAGGCGGATTTCGTTAAGGAACGAATTGATAAATATATTGCTGACAGTATGGAGGGCGTATCCCGGTCCCAGGTTCAAATCTGGATTGGTGATGGTCAGGTGACCGTGAACGGCAGCCAAGTAAAGTCAAACTATAAACTGGCGGCAGGAGACAAGATTGAGCTTGTTGTACCCGAGGTTGCCGCGGTCGAAATACTGCCCGAGAATATTCCGCTTGAAGTGGTTTATGAAGATTCAAGTGTCATTGTGGTTAACAAGCCGAGAGGTCTCGTTGTACATCCCGCGCCAGGCCACGCCTCGGGCACGTTAGTAAATGCACTGATGTATCATTGCCATGACCTGTCTGGTATCAACGGAGAACTGCGTCCAGGTATTGTACACAGAATTGATAAGGATACGTCAGGACTTCTGATGGCTGCGAAGAATGATAAAGCCCATGCATCGCTTGCGGCGCAGCTTAAAGACCATAGTGTCAATAGACGTTATATTGCACTGGTTCATGGACATGTTCAGCATGATCAGGGGACCATTGATGCGCCTATTGGCCGGGATGCGCATGATCGGAAGATGTTTACCGTAACGGAGCGTAACAGCAAGCATGCGGTGACTCATTTTTCCGTGATGGAGCGGCTTGGGGATTACACCTTGTTAGAGCTCAAGCTGGAGACCGGAAGAACACATCAAATTCGGGTGCATATGAAGTTTATTGGTCATCCGCTTGTTGGAGATCCGATGTATGGACGAAGCAAGGGTGTGAAGATGAATGGACAAGCATTACATGCGGCAACGCTGGGCTTCGTTCATCCGGATTCAGGCGAAACTCTCGAATTTAATGCCCCTCTGCCTCAAGATATGGAAGATGTACTCGCTTCACTTCGAAGCAGATAAGCTGTTCATTTATATGTTCGATTCTTATATAGAAACCGAAAGGGCCGCAGTGATGTGCGGCTCTTTCTTTATGATTTATTGAGAAGAGAAACTACAGCATGCCTGAATATTTCATGGTGATTGAATGCAAACTGGTGGAAAACCTCAATCCAATGGGTAATAAGTGTGACAGGCATTTTCCGAAATGCAAACTGGTTACAAGGGAGGATGGGACACTCATGAGCATTGACAAATACCAAGAAACGTATATTCAGAATTGCTTTGCTGATCGAATCGGCGGTCCGAACTATGGTAAATCGGCAAACAACAATAAATTGGATAAAATCAAACGCGCAATGGCAGCGGCGAATAAAAATTTTCCCGACATTGAACTGATTAACCTGGGCGCTTACGATCCAAATGAAATGATGGATACAGGAATCGCTGCGACACTAGCTGCAGAGGCTGCGAAGCCGGAAAATCGCGGGTATGCAAATAATGGAATTCCAGAATTTAAAGAAGCGGCTGCAGCATATCTTGCAGAGGTATTCGGTGTAGAAGATATCGATCCTGAGACGGAGGTCGTTTATTCCTCCGGATCCAAGTCCGCTCTGGCCATCATTCCTTCTGCATTTATCAATCCAGGTGATGTTGCTGTTCTGACTGTGCCGGGTTACCCTGCTATGGGAACGCATACGAAGTATTTGGGCGGAGAGGTTTACAATGTTCAATTGACCAAAGAGAACCATTTCCTGCCCGACCTCGCTTCGATTCCAGAAGAGATTGCCCTTCGTACGAAGCTGATTTATTTGAATTATCCGAACAATCCAACAGGTGCTAGCGCAACAGCTGAATTCTTCACTGAAGTGATCGAGTGGGCTAAGAAGTACAATGTGATTGTAGTGCATGATGCAGCTTATGCAGCTCTTACGTATGATGGTCTCAAGCCATTCAGCTTCTTGTCTGTACCAGGTGCCAAAGATGTGGGCGTAGAGCTTCATTCCCTCTCCAAATCGTTCAATATGTCAGGCTGGAGCATGGGGTTTGCAGCGGGGAATCCGCTTGTTGTCAAAGCGTTCAGCGAAATAAAAGACAATCATGATTCAGGGCAATCTATGGCTATTCAAAAAGCAGCTGCTTATGGACTTGCACATCCAGAAATTACGTTGAAAATGACAGAGAAGTACTCCCGTCGTCATGATATGCTGGTACTGGCATTAAATGAGCTGGGCTTCCGAGTAGAGAAGCCAAAAGGCTCCGTCTACTTGTACGTTGAAGCTCCATCAGGAATTGTTGGGGGCCGGCGTTTTGAATCCGCTGAAGACTTCTCCCAGTTTCTGATACGTGAGAAGCTCATTTCTTCTGTACCGTGGGACGATGCCGGTCATTTTGTCCGTTTCTCTGTTACATTCGAAGCAAGCGGTGAAGAAGAGGAGCAGCGTGTAATCGGTGAAATAAAACGCCGGCTAAGTGATATTCAGTTCGAATTCTAATCCTAATCCCAATATACCATGTGGTACCTTTCATAGTTTTGTCACGGATTGATTAATAAAAGTCCTCTGAATTGAGGTAAACTATATATAAGAAATCCATGAAGGAGGCATAATTTTATGGAATTTATCGCAATGATCGCAGTTATTATGGTCTTGGGCGGAATCGGTATTACAGCTATGTTCCGCAGACTTGCCAAGGATGACCATTAATTATTAAATACGTAAGGTAAGAGACCCTTTGTTTAGGGGTCTCTTTTTTTGCGTACATTGCCTGAATCCGGTTAATGAGAGGATCGCTTCAAAGGTCACTGTGCCGATAACTAAGCATCAAAAAAGAACAGTGGATAAATATACGAACTTATTGTATAATTATTAAAAATAATGAATGTTTAATGTATATTTCTCTGATAATTTTGTATAAATCTCATCGCTGTGTAATGTTTATTACTTCACTTGGTGCTTCTTTTTGGTTAAGGTGTTGACAGAGGATAAGCTTTCTGTCATAATTCATGTCGATGAAAAATTGCGTAGGAATGTGAGTAATCCAGAGAGGTTACATGCCGGCGCAATAACATGAATAGCACCTTTAAATCAGTCCCGTGAGACTGGCAAGGTAACGTGATTGGACCCGGATCTTTAGCTGCGGCTGCTGTTTCCGTATGTCCTTTAGAGCTTAGTAACCCGGCGTGCGTAGCCGTGGTTTTGAGACTCCTTGCCCAAGTTTAACGGCAGGGAGTTTTTTTTATCTCATCACGGGACCATAAGAAAGCAAGGAAACCCAGGAGGAGGTTAAACAACATGAGCGGTGAAGCACACGTCATTATGGATGAGATCGCAATTCGCAGAGCACTCACCCGGATTGCACATGAGATTTTGGAGAAAAACAAAGGGATTGAAGGCTGTATTCTTGTCGGCATCCGCACACGCGGTGTATATCTCGCAGAACGCATCGCAGCAAAGATTGAGGAAATTGAAGGGAAGAAGGTTCCCTGCATTGACCTCGATGTCACCCCTTATCGGGATGACCGGAATGTGGAGGCAGATGTAAGACAAAGCATGAAGCAGCAGCTGGACATTGACATTCACAATAAAAAAGTAATTTTGTTCGACGATGTCCTCTACACAGGCAGAACCATTCGTGCTGCAATGGATGCCTTGATGGATATCGGCCGCCCCCAAATGATACAGCTTGCCGTACTTGCAGACCGCGGTCATCGCGAGCTGCCGGTTAGACCTGATTTTATCGGGAAGAATGTTCCTTCCTCAAGATCGGAATCGATCGAGGTTGCTCTGATCGAAGTTGATGGTAAAGACGAAGTCACCATTAATCAGAACCGGGGGAATGAAGCATGATACTAACTGCAAAAAGTATTAGAGAGCGCAGCCTGCTGGGACTGAAGGGTCTGGCAGCAAGTGAGATCGAGTCAATTCTGGATCGGGCGGCACACTGGGATAAACAAGAGGAGAAGCTTGTTCCGGTCCTTGCGTCCAAATTCGTAGCAAACATGTTTTTTGAGAACAGCACACGCACGAGATTTTCTTTTGAAATGGCGGAGAAACGACTGGGTGCTGAAGTATTAAATTTCGCTGCGGCGGCTTCCAGTGTAGCCAAGGGAGAGTCGATCTACGATACGGTACGCACGCTTGAATCGATGGGAATTGACGCTGGCGTGATTCGATTGAAGCCGGAAGGCGTACTTGCGCAGCTTGCTGAGAAGGTGAAAGTGCCTCTGGTTAACGCAGGAGACGGGAATAACGAGCATCCAACACAGGCGCTTCTGGATCTGTATACCATGCGTCAGACTTTTGGAAGTCTCAAGGGACTGAATGTGTCCATCATCGGAGACATCAAGCACAGCCGAGTAGCACGCTCCAATCTGTGGGCGTTGCAAAAACTTGGCGCGAACGTGAAGTTCTGTGCACCAGACATGATGAAGGCTCCTGAGCTCGAAGCACACGCGCCCTATATCAGCATTAATGAAGCACTCAAGGCGGATGTAGTCATGATGCTGAGAGTTCAGCTGGAAAGACATGATAAAGGCATTGATATGAAGGCAGATGAGTATCGTGAGCAGTTCGGACTTACAGAAGAGCGTGCCGCGAAGCTGAATCCAAGCACAATTATCATGCACCCTGCTCCGGTAAACCGGAATGTTGAAATTGATGACGCGGTCGTAGAGAGTCCGGCTTCCCGGATCTTCCCGCAAATGTCGAACGGAGTTCCAATCCGGATGGCGGTTATGGAACGCGCATTGCTTCTATAAATAGGAATGAGAGTAGAAGACAAGACAGAGAAAAATATCAGCTACCAACATTAAACAGGTACAAACATCTTGAATAACGTAGATGGGTGACCGGAGCGGAGGATCTAAATGAAAGCTTATTTTATAAAGAATGCGAACGTGCTGAATCAAGAAGGGGAACTTGAACGGAAAAGCATTATGATAGCGGATGGCAAAATTGTAGACATTATGGATGAAAATGCAGGTCACTTCGCATCAGAAAATACAGATCTAGAAGAAATTGATGCGGCAGGCAAGCTGGTTGTCCCAGGGCTGATCGACATGCATGTACATCTTAGGGAGCCGGGATTTGAGCATAAAGAGACGATCGAAACCGGCAGCCGTTCTGCTGTAAAAGGCGGATTTACTACCATCGCCTGCATGCCGAATACGAGACCTGTCACAGATGATCCGGAAACGGTGCAGCTGGTGCTGAATAAAGCACAGGAAGCAAATCTGGCAAAAGTACTGCCCTATGCAGCTATTACGATCAATGAACTGGGCCGTGAGCTGACCGACTTTGAAGCACTTAAATCAGCAGGGGCGATCGGTTTTACAGACGATGGTGTTGGTGTGCAGAGCGCGCAGATGATGAAGGATGCGATGGCCTTAGCGGCTTCGCTGGATATGCCGGTCATTGCTCACTGTGAAGATAACTCTCTGGTAGAAGGCGCATGTGTAGCCGAAGGAGAGTTCGCAAGGAAGCATGGACTCAAAGGGATTCCAAACGAGTCTGAGGCAATCCATGTAGGACGCGACATTCTGCTGGCAGAAGCAACAGGTGTTCATTACCATGTCTGCCACGTAAGTACAGAGCAATCCGTAAGACTGATCCGCCAGGCGAAAGAAATCGGAATTAAAGTAACGGCTGAGGTATGTCCTCACCATCTGATACTGGCAGATGAAGACATTCCGGGTCTGGATGCGAATTGGAAGATGAATCCTCCACTTCGATCCCGTCGTGATGTTGAAGCCTGCATCAAGGGGCTTGAGGACGGAACGCTCGATATGATCGTCACTGACCATGCACCTCACAGCGCGGAGGAGAAAGCCAAAGGGATGGAGCTCGCTCCATTCGGAATTGTCGGATTTGAGACCGCATTTCCGCTGCTCTATACCAAGTTCGTGGAAACAGGAAAATGGACGCTCAAGTTTCTTGTTGACAAAATGACAGCTGAGCCTGCGCGGGTATTCAGACTGGATACAGGTCGTCTTGAGAAGGATGCCATCGCGGATGTCACCATCATTGATCTTGAAGGACTTCGCGCGGTTGATCCGAACGAGTTTGCGACCAAAGGACGCAATACTCCATTTACAGGCTGGGAGCTCAAGGGCTGGCCGGTTATGACTTTTGTAGACGGCAAGAAGGTATACTCTGATCCAACATTAAGCTAAACAAGTAATCAATATGGTTTACGCACTATTATCTTATCAATTCATTATGTAAGCACATTTTAAATATGAAAGAGATACAACGAAGGAGTGAGTTGGATGCAGGCACAAGCAAGATTATTACTAGAAGACGGCACATTGTTCACAGGCAGAGCATTCGGGGCTGAAGGTGAGCAAACAGGTGAGGTCGTTTTTAATACAGGAATTACGGGCTACCAAGAGGTGCTCTCTGATCCATCTTACTGCGGACAAATTGTAACAATGACCTATCCGCTGATCGGAAACTATGGAATTACCCGGGATGACTTTGAATCGATCCGTCCATACGTGCATGGGTTTGTAACCCGCCGGTATGAACCTGTGCCAAGCAACTGGCGCGCTGAATACAGCATTGACATGCTGCTCAAAGAGCACGGAATTATCGGAATCAGCGATATCGACACACGGATGCTGACACGCCGCATTCGCCATCAGGGAACCATGAAAGGGATTCTGACAACAGGCTCCAAGTCGGTTGAAGAGCTTCTGGAAATGATGGGTGATACGACGATTGATGAGCTTCGCAACCAAGTGCCTCTGACTTCTACGAAACATGTATATAACAGCCCTGGCATCGGCGAAAAAATCGTACTTGTTGACTACGGTGCGAAAACAGGGATTCTGCGTGAGCTGAACAAGCGCGGCTGTGACATTGTGGTCGTACCTCATGACACGACGGCAGAAGAGATCCGCAGATTGAATCCGGACGGAATTCAGCTCTCTAACGGCCCTGGGGATCCAAAAGACGTGCCTCATGCAGTCAAGATGGTATCTGAGCTTCTGGGTGAATATCCGATCTTTGGGATCTGTCTGGGACATCAGCTGTTCGCTCTGGCAGCAGGTGCAAATACGGAAAAACTGAAATTCGGACATCGCGGCGGTAACCATCCGGTGAAGGAGCTTGAAACAGGACGCTGCTATATTACTTCCCAGAACCACGGCTATACAGTTAACGAAGAATCCATTAAAGGAACAGATCTGGAAGTTACACATATCAACAACAATGACAAAACGATTGAAGGGTTGAAGCATACCAAATACCCTGCTTTCTCAGTGCAGTATCATCCAGAAGCAGCACCAGGTCCACAGGATAATTCCTATCTGTTCGACCGCTTCCTTGATATGATTCGTGAACATAAACAAAACAACCCTCAGAAGCCGCGCCAAGCCGTTCTTGCCGCAGCAGGGAAAGGAGCACGCTAACATGCCTATTAATAAAGACCTCAAGAAAATTCTTGTCATCGGGTCCGGCCCGATCGTCATCGGTCAGGCTGCAGAGTTTGACTATGCCGGGACCCAAGCGTGCCAAGCGCTCAAAGAAGAAGGCGTGGAAGTTGTTCTTATTAACAGCAACCCAGCTACAATTATGACTGACACCAATATGGCAGACAAAGTATATATCGAACCGATCACTCTCGACTTTGTCACCCAAATCATTCGTCAGGAGCGTCCAGACGGCCTGCTTCCAACGCTCGGGGGCCAAACCGGTCTTAACATGGCAGTGGAACTGGCTCGTGCCGGCGTACTGGAAAGTGAAAATGTAAAATTGCTCGGAACCCAGCTTACTTCGATTGAGAAAGCGGAAGATCGCGATCTGTTCCGTGAACTGATGCGTGAGCTTGAACAGCCGGTACCCGAAAGCACGATTGTAACAACAGTAGAAGAAGCAGTAAAATTCGCTAATGAGATTGGATACCCAATCATTGTTCGACCTGCTTATACGCTGGGTGGAACAGGAGGCGGTATCTGTGCAGATGAAGAAGAGCTTCTTGAGACCGTAGCTTCGGGTCTTCGTTACAGCCCGATTACACAGTGCCTCGTTGAGAAGAGTATCGCGGGAATGAAGGAAGTCGAATATGAAGTCATGCGGGATGCTAACGATAACTGTATCGTTGTCTGCAACATGGAGAACTTTGACCCGGTTGGCGTGCATACAGGCGATAGTATCGTCGTGGCTCCAAGCCAAACGCTGTCCGACCGCGAATATCAAATGCTTCGCTCGGCGTCACTTAAAATTATCCGTGCCTTGAACATTGAGGGTGGATGTAACGTGCAATTTGCACTGGATCCGCAAAGCTTCCAATACTATGTTATCGAGGTTAATCCGCGTGTCAGCCGCTCTTCTGCACTGGCTTCCAAAGCAACGGGATATCCGATTGCCAAAATGGCGGCCAAGATCGCACTCGGCTACACACTGGATGAGATCATTAACCCGGTAACAGGTCAAACCTATGCATTCTTTGAGCCGACGCTGGATTATATCGTAAGTAAAATCCCGCGCTGGCCATTCGATAAATTTACATCCGCCAACCGCAAGCTGGGTACTCAAATGAAAGCAACCGGCGAGGTTATGGCGATTGGGCGTACTTTTGAAGAGTCCATCCATAAGGCTGTCCGCTCTCTCGAGATTGGTGTCCACCGCATCTATCTAAAAGAAGCGGCAACACTCGAAGATGAGGTACTTAGAAACCGCCTTGCTAAACCGGACGATGAACGTATGTTCTTAGTCGCTGAAGCATTCCGTCGTGGATACACGCTTCAAGAAATTCAGGATATTACAAAGATCGACTGGTGGTTCCTTGATAAGATTGAAGCCATCGTCAAATTCGAAGACCAGATTCGGTCAGAGAAAGAACTGACTGCGGAAACATTGTATCAAGCGAAACGCATGGGCTTTACTGACCGTTCTATTGCCGAGCTTCGTGCTGAAGGTCAACCAGGGACAGCTCATACGAAGGAAAGTGAAGTCCGTGAATTGCGTGAGGCTCAAAACCTGCGCCCGGTCTACAAAATGGTAGATACGTGTGCAGCGGAGTTCGAAGCAACCACACCATACTACTACTCAAGCTATGAAACCGAGAATGAGGTTCTTCCTTCCGACAAGGAGAAGATTGTGGTACTGGGTTCGGGTCCGATTCGGATCGGCCAAGGTATCGAATTCGACTATTCCACAGTCCACGCGGTATGGGCGATTCAAAAAGCGGGATACGAAGCGGTTATTATCAATAATAACCCTGAAACAGTATCCACGGATTTCAATACGTCTGACCGACTCTACTTTGAGCCATTGTTCTTCGAAGACGTAATGAACGTAATTGAGCAGGAGAACCCGATCGGCGTCATCGTGCAGTTCGGTGGACAAACCGCAATCAACCTGGCTGCACCGCTTGCTGCAGCAGGTGTGAAGATACTGGGTACGGATCTTGCGAGCATTGACGAAGCGGAAGATCGCAAGAAATTTGAAGCACTGCTGTCCCGATTGTCGATTGCACAGCCGCAAGGCAGCACGGTTACTTCTGTAGACGAGGCTGTCGGCACTGCACAAGGTCTGGGCTACCCGGTGCTGGTGCGTCCTTCCTACGTACTTGGCGGACGTGCGATGGAGATCGTTTACTCTGACAGCGAGCTGCTCAGCTACATGGAGCAGGCGGTGAAGATTAATCCTGAGCACCCGGTGCTGATTGACCGCTATATGCTGGGTAAAGAGGTTGAAGTCGATGCAATCTGTGACGGTGAAACGGTCCTGATTCCGGGCATTATGGAGCATGTGGAGCGCGCAGGTGTTCACTCCGGTGACTCGATTGCGGTATATCCTCCGCAGCATCTAGAAGCACATCTGAAAGAAAAAATTGTGGATATCACGATCCGAATTGCGAAGGAACTCAAAACGATTGGACTCGTGAACATTCAGTTTGTTATCTATCAGGATGATGTGTATGTCATCGAGGTAAACCCTAGATCTTCAAGAACCGTTCCATTCCTGAGTAAAGTAACCGGTATTCCAATGGCGAATCTGGCTACCCAGGCAATTCTTGGCAACAAGCTAGCTGATCAAGGATATGTGGATGGGTTATGGCCGGAGAGTGACCATGTATCGGTTAAAGTACCGGTCTTCTCCTTCGCGAAGCTGCGCCGTGTGGAACCTACGCTGGGACCTGAAATGAAATCTACGGGTGAAGTTATGGGCCGTGATGTACTTTACGCGAAGGCTTTGTATAAAGGGCTGATTGGAGCGGGCATGAAGATTCCGTCTTCCGGTGCCATCATCGTCACTGTAGCGGATAAAGATAAAGACGAGGCCGTATCTCTGCTCGGCGGCTTCTACAAGCTTGGCTACAAGATTATTGCAACTGGCGGTACTGCGGAAGCACTCGCTAAGGCGGGAATTCCGGTGCAAACAGTCAACAAGCTGAGCGAAGGAACCCCGAACATTCTGGATATGATTCGTACAGGTGAAGCGAACTTCGTATTCAATACGCTGACAAAAGGTAAAACGCCGCAGCGTGACGGATTCCGTATTCGCCGGGAAGCCGTTGAAAACGGGGTTGTATGTATGACTTCTCTGGATACAGTACGCGCGCTTCTGCAAATGCTGGAGACCATTAACTTCTCCTCCGAATCCATGCCAGCGTTCAGCCGCTGATTCGTATAAACAATATCTTAAGGACATCGATAGAGCTCTGAATCAGCGGGCTTTATCCGATGTCCTTTATAACGAACAAAAGAAATGGAATGGAGGAGAGCGGCGGATGCAATTAACTTCTGAATATAAAGAGATGGCCGGACGCCTCATGGTCGCATTGGACTATCCAGATGCAGACAGTGCCAGACAGCTGATCGACCGTCTTGAGGGAATACCTTGTTACATGAAAGTCGGAATGCAGCTATTCTATACGGCAGGACCATCCTTTGTGAAGGAGCTGAAGGCGAAAGGGTATTCTGTATTTCTGGATGTGAAAATGCATGATATTCCCAATACAGTGAAGGGTGGCTCACATAGCATAACCCGGCTGGGTGTGGATATGTTCAACGTTCATGCAGCGGGGGGCAAGGAGATGATGTCTGCTGCACTGACAGGAGCGAAACAGGCAGCGGAGGAGGAAGGACTTACAGTTCCGACGATTATCGCAGTAACCCAGCTGACAAGTACCAATCAAGCGACGATGAACGATGAAATAGGCATTCCAGGCGATGTCGAGACGGCTGTTGTGCGCTATGCCTTACTCACCAAGGAAGCGGGACTTCACGGTGTGGTTGCTTCACCACTGGAGGTAGCTGCAATCAGAGAAGCCTGTGGACATCAGTTTTATACAGTTACACCAGGTATTCGCCCTGCGGGAAGTGCGGTAGGTGACCAGTCCCGAATTCTTACACCCGGACAAGCCATTGCTGGAGGCAGCAGCTTCATCGTTGTAGGCAGACCTATAACAGCCAGTGAGAACCCAAGAGCAGCAGTAGAGCAAATTATTGAGGAGATGATGAATCAATGACAACACTAACGCAAATTCCAGAACAGCTGGCATCCAAATTGTTACAGATTAAGGCGGTGGCACTGCGCCCGAATCAGCCTTTTACCTGGACCTCCGGCATTAAATCTCCGATCTATTGCGACAATCGGCTCACGATGTCTTATCCCGAAATCCGTGATCTCATCGCTGAATCGTTCGCAGCTGTGATTCGCGAGCAATATCCCGAAACAGAAGTGATCGCGGGAACAGCAACGGCCGGCATACCTCATGCCGCATTTGTTGCGCAGAAGCTGGGCCTTCCGATGATTTACATTCGCGATAAGGCCAAAGGACACGGTAAAGAAAACCTGATTGAGGGACTTGTCCGCGAGGGGCAAAAAGTCATCGTCATTGAAGATTTAATCTCCACTGGAGGAAGCTCTTTGAAGGCTGCGAAGGCGGTACAGGAAGCGGGTGCTGATGCGCTTGCCGTACTGGCAATCTTCAGCTATCAACTGGATCGGGCAGCGAAGGCTTTTGAAGAAGCAGGAATTCCACTGCAAAGCTTGTCCAATTATACAGCGCTGACTGAAGTGGCTCTGCGTGAAGGAGCTATTGCCGAGGCGGATCTGGCTTTGCTTCGCTCCTGGCGTGAAGATCCAAGTTCATTTGGAGTGTAATATAAAAGGTTCTATAGATAGGCGGCCCTGCGGAGGGCCGTTTTTTTGTTGATCCAAACAAATGAAATTTATCTTTAAAAGGTTGTAACTTATTCCTGTTTCCTGTCGTTTATAATGCAGATAGAAATATTTGTAATTATATTCTAGTTATTTCCTTGTGGTGTTTGGGGGTGAGTTGTTATAAGAAACCCATTTCGCAGCAGAAAAACGCAGGATGATGACAAACGTTCTTCTATATTTGTTCAGGAGGAGAATAATGCATTGCCTGAGAGAGAGCCTTCTCTTGAGATGATCAGCATAGAAGAGAAGAACGAGTCTATAGGACACTCGGATTCGGATCCATCTCAGCTGGAATCTAGCGAGCCTGTTCTTAAGGTGTGCAATGTTCATCGCAGCTTTGAGACGGGGGGGAAGGCGATTCATGTACTGAAAGGCATTGATCTAGAGGTCCATGCGGAGCAGCTTGTTATGCTGAAAGGAAGGTCAGGCTCGGGGAAGACGACCTTGCTAAATATGCTGGGCGGCCTTGATCAGCCAACCAGTGGTGAGATCTATTTTAATGGAAGGCCCCTGCATGATTCAGGAGACGGGAGTCGCACCAAGCTCAGACGACAGGATATTGGGTTTATTTTTCAAGCGTATGCTCTGATGCCCTTACTGTCTGCATGGGAAAATGTAGAGCTGTCCCTTCGGATGGCGAATGTTCCAAGGAGTGAATGGAAGGAGAGGGTGGCTTATTGCCTTGATATGGTGGGCCTTACCAAACGAGCGAAGCACCGGCCCTTTGAGCTGTCAGGCGGAGAGCAGCAGAGAGTCGCAATAGCCAAGGCCATAGCACACCGCCCGAAGCTTCTGCTCGCGGATGAACCAACGGCAGAGCTTGATTCCAAGATGGGAGCACAAGTGATGGCCGTTTTTCGAAATATGATTGCAACAGAGCAAGTAACGATCTGCATGACGACACATGATCCTACGATTTTGGAGGTTGCAGACCATGTTCATGAGATGGTGGACGGTAAATTCATTACATAACGAATCCTATACCAGCTGGAAGAGACGCCTTCGGAGCATTGCACTAGTTGGTGCAGCAGGTCTTATGCTCAGCGGCTGTTCCTTACTACCGGCAGAACCAGAAGAGGAGGTACTACCCCCGATCACACCGCCGACCATATCCAAGAAACCGGAATATGAGGTTCGTACAGAAACGATTGAAACCAAGGTTTCGGGTTCCGGCAAGCTGATGAGTCAGAGAGAGGAGAAGGTTTATTTTACACTGGATGGCATGCACATCAAGGAGCTGTTCGTCAAACCGGGAGATAAGATAAAGGCTGGACAGCAAATTGCTGTGCTGGATGTGGAGGAGCTGGAGAAGCAGATTCGCCAGAAGAAGCTGCAGATTCGAAAAGCGGAAGTTCAGATGAAGGAGACACTCCGCAAAAAAGACGAGATGGACCCTGTCGAATATGAAGAAGCTGTAATTACGTTTGAAGAGCAAAGACAGGAACTGGCCGATCTGGAGGAGCAGGTAGGCAAATCAACGCTGTCAGCCCCTTTTGCAGGCACCGTGCTGAGTGTTCAGGTGGAAAAAGGAGCTGCTGTGAAGGCATACGATCCGATTGCGACTATTGCTGACACATCCAATCTCGTTGTTGCCGCTACTTTTGCCAAGAAGGATCTGGAAGTCATTGCACAAGGAATGAAGGCTGAAGTGGATATCAATGGGGCAGGTACGCACACAGGTACCATTCAGGTGATGCCTATGGAATTGGCCGAAGAAACGGGTTCTGGAGGAGAAGGAGGAGCAGGGACACCTCCTGCACAGGAATCACTGGACCAATATGTCATTGCTCAGCTGGATGATTGGCCTAAAGGCTTAAATCGCGGTACCCCCCTTACCGTATCGATTGTAACTCAGCGTAAGGAGAATGCTGTTTTAATACCGATCTCTACACTTCGATCCATTGGATCCAGAACTTATGTACAAGTTGTAGAGGCGGATGGTAGCAAGAGGGAGGTTGACGTTGAGGTAGGTCAGCAGACATCGACGGATGTTGAAATCCTCAAAGGTCTGACGCCCGGACAGAAGGTGGTCGGAAGGTAATGAAAGGAATGCCCTTGTTGCGCCTCTTGGCTCGAAAAATGTGGAACACCAGATGGCTCACGCTAAGTACCTTGCTTGGTCTTATTGTGGCTGTAGGTTTCACCGTCAGCATCCCCATGTATGCAGATGGAGCGTTAAAGCGTGTCGTCGCTCAGTCTTTGGAAGAAGAGAGCAGTGGTATGCCTGCAGGTTCTCTGCTCATGAGCTATCAGGCGGCAGGAGGAACGAAGACAGACCTTGCCTCGCTGAACGAAGTGGATCGATATATTAGGGAAGATGTTTCGAGCAGCATCGGCTTCGATCACAATACTTATCTTAACGTCCGTACGATCCGCAGCACGGAAGTTAGTCCTGAAGATCCTACCAAAGTTGACGCCAGCAGAATCAGGACCATGACCGCTGGCTCAATGACTGATTTAGAAGATCATGTAACAGTGACTCAAGGTGTTATGCCAGGCAATCAGGTGCGGGATAACGTGATTGAGGCAGCGATGCTTGAGGAAGGTATGTATCGAAACGACCTGCATGTCGGTGACATCCTGGAATATCCGGTATACAGCGGGCTTGATCTGACGCTGAGGGTCAAAATTACTGGTGTTTTTACTCCGGATGATCTGACCGATCCTTATTGGTTCCAGGGATTTGAAGGAATGATGAATGGACTGTATATTGATCCGGAAGTGATGAATACGTATTTGCTGAGTGAAAAAGGTGTTCCGCTTCAGACCTCCAGATGGTACTACGCCTTTGATCTGGGTGAGATTCAAACGAGCCAGCTTCCAGGTCTAGGAAGAACACTCGAACGGTTGGATATCGAATTGTATCAACGATTAAAGGACACCAAAGTCGATATCTCCTTCGGTGATTTGCTTGCTAACTTTAGAGCCCAGAGCTTGCAGCTGCAGACCATGCTGTTCACACTTGCGGTTCCGATGATTGCCATGGTCTTCTATTTTATCGTCATGAACGCAAGACAATCACTTCAGAAGCAGGAGAGTGATATTGCTGTTCTGCGGAGCCGGGGAGCATCGGCCAGACAGATTATTTTATTGTATTTGCTGGAGGGTCTAATACTCGGCGCGGCAGCTATGATGGCAGGTCCATTTCTTGGCTGGTTTATGGCGAAGAGCATAGGGTCTGCCAGCGGATTCCTGGAGTTCGTCGATCGCAAAGCCATACCTGTAGGTGTAACGCAGGATGCACTCTGGCTAGGCCTTGTTGCGGTAATTGCGTCCATGATCGCTTCCGTTATTCCGGCAATTAATTATGCAAGAGCGACAATTGTGGATGCCAAGCGCCGACAGGCGAGAAGTGATCGTAAGCCGATATGGCAGCGGTGGTATCTCGATATTTTATTGCTCGGTATTTCTGGGTACGGCTACTATCTGTTCTACGAACGCCAGATGCTCACCTTTCAAACAGGAATGACAACCGATCAATTGCAGGTGCAGCCATTTTTATTTTTTGTGCCCGCCATCGCAATATTTGCTATGGGTCTGTTCTTTTTGAGGTTATTTCCGTTGATTCTCAAACTGATCCAGTGGATCGGCCGCAAAATTTTTCCGGTTCCACTCTATCTAACGCTGACTCAGCTCTCTCGGTCTTCATCTTCTTATTACCCGCTTATGATCCTGCTTGTATTGACTCTGGGACTGGGTGTGTACAATGCATCTGCTGCAAGAACCATTGATCTGAACTCCACAGAACGTACGCTGTATGAATATGGGACGGATGTCGTTATGCAGACGGTATGGGAAGGGTCCCCTGAATTGACTCCAGTCAACGGAGGAAATTCGGGAGGGGGAGGCAACCCGAACGAGCCTGGGGGCAGTTCTGGCGGGGGAGGAAATAACAATGGAGGAAATACAGGCGGCAATCCCGGTGTAAGTCCAGGGGGCGGGGGCAATTCCGGCGGTGGAGGGAATCCGGGCCCGGGTGGAGGCGGCGCAGCACCTGGTAGAATGATATACTCTGAGCCGCCTTTTGAAGTATTCAGGCAGCTGCCAGGCGTAGAGCACGCTGCCAGGGTTCTGCAAACCAAAGGGAATGTCATTGTCTCGGGTAAATCAGCAGGTCAGGGAATGATTGTAGGCATCGATAATGTAGATTTTGCCGAGGTGGCCTGGTTCCGTAATGATCTATTTCCAGCTCATCCGAATCGTTATCTTGATCTGCTTGGTCATTATGAAGGGGCCGTCATTATTCCTTCCAATCTTGCGGAGAAATATCAGCTGGAAAGTGGAGACATTGTTTCCATTGCTCTACAGGAGCAGATGATCGAATTTGTTGTATTTGGTATTCTGCCATACTGGCCGGCACAATACCCGGATCAGACACCATTCTTCATTGCCAATTTGGATTATATCTACGACCAGGTTCCGATGATTCCATACGAGGTGTGGCTCAAGATGGAGCCCGATGCTTTAGTTGCTCCTCTGATGACGGAGTTAGCCGATGCAGGGATCGAATTGTCCTCTGTAAAGGATGTACGTACCGAGCTTGTTGCAGAGAGCAAGCATCCTTCGCGAGGCGGAGTTTTTGGAATATTAAGCCTTGGATTTCTTGTTTCCATTATTATTTCATTAATTGGTTATGTACTGTATTGGTTCTTCAATCTGTCAGGCAGAGTCGTTCAGTTTGGTGTGCTGAGGGCGATGGGACTCTCCAGAGGTCAGCTGAGCGGGATGCTGCTGCTCGAACAGGTATTTACGGCAGGGTTATCCATAGCACTAGGGATCGGTATAGGTCAGCTGGCCAGCAGATTGTTTCTTCCATTCCTGCAGACGACAGATAATGTAGAGACTCAGGTGCCTCCGTTCCGGATCGTGTTCGAAGCCAGTGATACGAATCAGCTGTATATCGTAACCGGAGTCATGCTCTTCATTGGAGCAGTGATGCTGTTATGGCAAATTCGCAGACTCAGAGTACATCAGGCTGTGAAGATGGGAGAGGAGCGCTGATATGATTCACTGCGAAGGATTGGTCAAGATTTATAAAACCAGCGAGGTTGAAGTGGTAGCTCTTCAAGGTCTGAACCTGACTGTCGAAGATGGTGAGATGATGGCCATTATTGGCAACAGCGGCAGCGGCAAATCAACACTGCTTAATATCCTGGGGGGGCTGGATCGTCCTTCTGCTGGAACAGCGGTTGTGGGAGATTGGGATCTGCTCAAGATGACCGAAGCACAGCTTGTGGAATACAAGAGACACACCGTCGGCTTTATCTGGCAGAACAATGGCCGGAATTTGCTTCCCTACATGACAGCTCTCGAAAATGTGGAAACACCGATGATGCTTGGGGGGAAATATGATCGGAGCTATGCAAAACAGCTGCTTGAATGGGTAGGGCTTGAGCACCGAATGCACAGCAGACTTCAGCAATTATCAGGGGGAGAGCAGCAGCGGGTCGCTATTGCGATCTCTCTGGCCAATCGGCCGCGTCTGCTCCTTGCTGATGAACCTACAGGTTCTGTTGACAGCGAGACAAGCGACCGGATCATGGATATATTTCGCAAGCTCAATCGGGAACTGGCCGTCAGTGTTGTCATTGTCACTCATGATCTGGCCCTAGCTAATAAGGTAGACCGAATTGTTGCTATTCGTGACGGGCTTACCAGCACCGAATTTGTGAAACGCAACGCCAATTTGGACACAGAGGTTGTTCCAGGCATGAGCGAGGTGCATGAAGCGTTTGTCATTATCGATCGAGCAGGCCGTCTTCAAGTGCCGAGAGAGTATTTAGAAGCGCTGTCTATTGATAATCGGGCTACTCTTGAGTTTGATGGTGAGCGTATCGTCATTACGCAGCCGAAGTAACCATAGAAAGGGAGAATGGGAATGATAAAGAAATCTGTATTTAGTCGACCCGTCATCGCTATGCTGACATGTATGACTTTGCTGACCCCACTTCTTGCAGCATGTACTTCTAATGAACCATCTGAAGATCAAGAGGAGAGAGTGCTTCGAATCGGGACCGTGTACGGAAGTAATGATGACACCTATTTTAGACAGCAGTATACGGATATTTTTGAGGTGCTGAATGACAATATAACGATCGAAATTGTACCTGCAGTAGACCAGGATCAGTATCAATATTTCGACTATACCAAGAATGAACAGCCAGAGCAGCCAGACACCTTGGAAGCAGTCAAGAAGCTGATGACCGGCGAGAATCCAGTGGATGTCATTGTCGGAGATACCTCTCTCTTAAAGTCGCTTATTCAGGAAAATATGCTGACACAGCTTGATCCGCTTATTGCCGAGGATGAGTTTGATACGACGGATATTGTGCCGACTGTGCTGGATGGGATCAAGGATATGGGAGATAACAACTTGTATGCACTGACACCTACTTTTTCATCCTCTGCATTGTTTTATAACAAAGCGATTTTTCAAAAGGCCGGGGTCGAACCACCGGCGGATGGAGCGACTTGGGAAGATATATTTGATCTTGCAAGACGTGTAACGAGTGGTGAAGGCAAGGATCGGGTTTACGGCTTCTCCTTTAGTCAATATGCCGGAGATCCGTTCTACAATGTTCAAATGTATGCTGGTCCATTGCAGCTGCGTACCTTTGATGACAAGGCGGAAACGATGACAGTCAACAATGATTCCTGGGAGAGAGTGTGGGATACTGTGGCTACTCTGGCTCGGGACAAAATTGTGCCTGGTCAGGAGATGTTTGAATATCAAACGGAGCAGACCGAGTTCAATCCTTTTCAAGGCAATATGTTTATGGAAGGAAAGCTCGCTATGGTTGTTTCGGACTACAGTTATGTCACAAGGCTGATTAATGATAACAAGTACGCTGAAACGGATGATAAGTTTGACCCGATTGATTGGGATGTAGTGACTCCTCCTGTACATCAGGAGAAACCGGGCATTGGCGGGAGTGTATATTTAAGCAGCCTGATGGCCATTAACAGCAATGCTCAGAATCCAGAGGATGCATGGGAATTCATTAAGTTTCTGAACGGTGAAGAATGGGCTAAGGTCAAGGCAAGGAGCAGCTATGAGATGGTGTCACGGAAGAGCTATATCCAGCCTAAGGAAGGACTGGATTATAACATTGCCGCTTTCTACACATTAAAGCCGATACCCCCGACAAGCACGGATATGAACACACTGTACCAGAAGATGCCGAATCTATGGCAGGTAGACTCCGTGGGGCAGAAATACTTCAATGAAGTTGTAGAGAATAAGAAGACACCGAAGGAAGCACTGGAAGCCTGGGAGCAGGATGGAAATGAAATGCTGCAGAAGCTGAAGACAGATCCGAAGGCGAGCTTCGAGGATAAATTAGGTGCAAACTAAATAAAATGATCAAAAGGGCCGCTTGATTAAATTTCATCTTGCGGCTATTTTTTTCGCATTTGGGTATCCTAATGGTAGAAAGGAAACAGCATCCACTATGGAGTCAAAGGAAGATGAACACGAGTGAAATGGGTATATTATTCAAGATTATACGGAAGTAAGTTTCAGGCGGGCTGCTTCGCGAAGCGGATGGAGCAGGACGGATGGATCTATGGACATGATGAGCCGCAGCAGGTGGAGGTATACAAATCACGTAAGGGGCGGTATGGTGTCCGTTTTATTCCGTAATTAGCAGCATTCGTTCCTCCAAAAAAAGTGCCTTGACAATTCTATTACACATCATGTATATTATTAGATGTCGCTGTTTTAAGTTTTAATGACGCGGGGTGGAGCAGCTCGGTAGCTCGTCGGGCTCATAACCCGAAGGTCGCAGGTTCAAATCCTGCCCCCGCAATTGTTACATACAGCGTACTCATATGTGTAATAGAATATTGATTCAGGGCCCTTAGCTCAGTTGGTTAGAGCGGTCGGCTCATAACCGATTGGTCGGGGGTTCGAGTCCCTCAGGGCCCATACCTGAACAGCCTTTGCGTAATAAGCAAAGGCTGTTTTATTTTATTTTCTTAGATCGATTTCATATTCATATGAAATGGATTCATTCTTTTCTCTTACAATATTGTAAGTAATGTGTGAGTTAACTTCATAGCAGAGAAAGAGGATCAAGTACATTTATATATAGGTATAGGCATGCAAAATGGTGGGTTTAATAGAGCAATTTTTGTTTAATTGGTCCATATATTGTTTATATAATTTAGACTTTTCAATATATTGTAGAAAGAATGAGTTTTGTACATTCTTAATGAATTCATACGCTGGACTTATATCAAGGTACGATAACATTACCTTTTGTATAAGATCTTGAGGCATCGGCAGCTATTATAAAGCTGTAACCATAACGTTGAACTGGATGGTTAGCAATCAATCATGATATACTTGTAGGAATATTACGGAGGGGAGGTGGACACATTGGGAAGGCGTTACTGTATTTTGAATCGCAGACGCAATTAAACGAACGGAAAATATTCAAGCGGGCTGATCATGATGGCATGAACAAGGTTCTTCTCATGAACACCGCCCCTCATCGGCCGAAGTTGTAATGTATATTTCATTCGAACTTTTAAATTTAAATACAGTTATTCAATAGAGATGCTGTAAATATTCCTGGAGGTGAATCCCTCTTAAGAGGGAAATTATTGGACATTATCACGTTTACCAATTTAATATTACTTGTCATATTACTTGCGCTTACTGCGTTTTTCGTTGCTGCTGAGTTTGCTGTAGTTAAGATACGAATGTCGCGTATCGATCAGCTTATCGCTGAAGGAAACAAGAAAGCAGTGGTTGCCAAAAAAGTAGCTACAGATCTGGATTATTATTTGTCAGCCTGTCAGCTCGGTATTACGGTTACTGCACTTGGTCTGGGAGCGCTGGGTAAACCGGCTGTTGAGAGCCTGCTGTATCCGGTGTTTAACTACTTTGATTTGTCCGAGGCTGTTTCATCTGTGGCTTCCTATGCGATTGCATTTATCTTAGTTACCTTCCTGCACGTGGTTGTAGGTGAAATGGCACCGAAGACATTGGCGATCCAATTTGCGGAGAAGATGACCTTGCTGCTCGCAGCACCTCTCTATTGGTTCGGTAAGATCATGTCCCCATTCATTTGGGCATTGAACGGTTCTTCACGCGTTATGCTGCGTGCTTTCGGGGTTAAGCCAGCGGGTCACGAACAGGCGTATTCTGAGGATGAGATCAAGATCATCATGAATCAGAGCTACGAAGGCGGCGAGATCAATCAGACAAAGCTTGCTTATATGGAAAATGTATTTTCCTTTGATGAACGGGACGCGAAAGACATCATGGTTCCGCGTGTGGATCTGGTAACGCTCGATATCGACATGGTTTATGCAGATATTGTTCCTATTTTTGATGAGTATAATTACTCACGGTATCCGGTTGTTGAAGCTGGAGATAAGGACAAAATTATCGGTGTAGTCAACGTGAAGAAGATGCTCCCTCATATCGTAGACGGAAGTGAGCATCGCCTTGAAGAATTTGTGCGTGAGCTGCCGTATGTCTCGGAAATTACACCAATTCAGGAAGCGATGATCAAAATGCAGCAGCAAAGGGTGCATATGGCAGTCGTTATTGATGAATACGGCGGTACTTCCGGGATTATAACGATGGAGGATATTCTAGAGGAGATCGTTGGCGAGATTCGCGATGAATTTGACAGTGATGAGAAGGCCGACATCCAGCAGCTTGGAGAGAACGAATATCTAATCAGTGGCCGAGTCTTACTGGATGAGCTGGAGAAGCAATTCGGCTTCATATTTGACGGAGCTGATGAGGTAGATACGATTGCCGGCTGGATTCAATCCAAGCGGGGGGCTTCTCTTGAGGAAGGCGATGTCGTTGAACAGGATGAGCAGGTATGGAAGGTCAAGGAGATGGATAACTTCCAAATCAAGCAGGTCGTATTAAGTAAAATTCAACAATAATTTTGTTTTTTGTAGATCTTAAATATGTAAAATACTATAGGACTCTGGAGGTGAATCCCTCTTATAAGAGGGAAATCATTGGACGGAACAATTGCATTAAATTTGTTTTTGGTAGCTGTATTCATTGGACTGACAGCATTCTTCGTTGGAGCTGAATTTGCGATTCTCAAGGTGAGGATGTCACGGATCGACCAATTGATTGCGGAAGGCAACAAGAAGGCTGTTCTAGCCAAAAAGGTCGCACATGAGCTGGATTATTATCTATCGGCGTGTCAGCTGGGAATCACGATTACGGCGCTCGTTCTGGGTGCATTGGGTGAACCAACAGTCGAGAAAATGCTTCATCCGGTTTTTGATAGCTGGAATCTGCCGGCAGCCCTATCGACGGTATTATCCTATGTTATTGCCTTGTCGGTTGTTTCCTTCCTGCACGTTGTTATTGGTGAGCTTGCTCCGAAGACACTGGCTATTCAGTTCTCAGAGAGAATGACTCTGCTGCTGGCAGGTCCGCTGTATTGGTTCGGTAAGATAATGTATCCTGTAATTACTGCACTGAACAATTCGGCTCGCCTCTTGTTGAAGATTTTTGGTGTGAAGCCTGCAGGTCATGATACCGTGTATTCAGAGGAAGAACTGAAGCTGATTGTCAACAACAGCTATGAGAGTGGAGAAATTAATCAGACAGAGCTTGATTATTTGAAGAATATTTTTGATTTTGATGAGCGCATATTGAAGGAGATCATGATTCCAAAAGGGAAAATAGCTACCTTTAGCAGTGATATGTCCCTTGAGAGCATACTTGAGGTCATTCATCAGTATGAGTACACCCGTTACCCTGTTATTAATAAAGGGAATAAAGAGCAATATCTTGGCTTTATCAACACTAAAGAAATGCTGACAAGTATTGCTGCAGGCAGAGAATTTGATCTGAACGGTTTTATTCATCCGATGCCAAGTCTTAAGGAGACCTCGCCCATTAAGGATGTTCTTACTAAAATGCAGCAGAATCGGGTTCATATTGCACTTGTAACCGATGCCAGCGGCCAAGTTACAGGGCTCGTTACGATGGAAGACATATTGGAAGAGATCGTAGGAGATATCCATGACGAATACGATGATATTGCAGTGAACAGTGCGCCTGCCCATTAAAGGACGATCTGATACGTGAAAGTTTATATAGATCTCATATCGTTGGAAAAAGACCCTTGCATATTGGTATGCAAGGGTCTTTTTGCGTAAGACCAAGTCTAGTGCATTTTAATCATAAAACTGAATTCTTAAGGTAGAGCAGCCAAATTTTACAGTTGATAAAAGAACGTGTGTTCCTATATAATAGATACAAACAAATGTTCTTATTTGGGGTGAGCTTATGCCACGTAAATATATTGGCAAGGTTGTAGAAATCGTTTATCTGGATCGAGCAGGGCAGGTTAGTCAACGTAATATTGAAATTCATCGAATAGTAAATGGCAGAATTTATTCCACATGTCTTCATACAGGGGCTCCGAGAACCTTTAACGAGGAGAATGTGCTGGCTTGGCGACCTGTTAGAGCAACGATAACAGCTTAGGGAGTGATGAGGATGATGCCTGATTTTGAACGCAAACTGCTGCGGATCCTATACAATTTTTGTGGGCAGCGGAGACGCATGCCTCAAATGATGGAACTGGAAGTCAAGACCGGAAGAACAGAAAGTGGTATTCGGAAGGCTCTAAGAGAGTTAGAAAGACAAGGATTTATTAAGTGGCAGGATCAATCATCTACAGAACACATTATGATTCTAGAGGGCTGGGAGCCAGAGGAGCAAACGTCGGTGCGTTCGATACCAGCTTCATCAGATGGAATGGATTATTGGACGAAATACTAGCTGCTGTTTATTTCATAAAGTGGCGGATAATCCAGGAGATCAACGTAAGGATAAGACTAATAACGATACAAGTAACAATGGGGAAATAGAATTTAAAGTTCCCTCGATCTACATAAATGTCTCCTGGTAATTTACCTAGTTGCACAAATCTTCCGAGAATCATCCAGATCAAGCCAATCACGATCAGTGCAATCCCAGCAAATATGAGAAGCTTAGGCATATTGTTCATTACTAGCTCACCCCCATTAAATAATAAAATAGCCAGAGCCATGATGCCAGGCCCCAGCTAATTCATATCTATGATTTACATTGCGTTGTAAATTTATGAACAGTACATTGTAGGATAACTTTAAGATAAAGCCAATTTTCTTGAGCGGTTAATACTGATAATCCGGGTAATTTGCTCTACTTCCTCATATGGTATCCAAACCGGACCAAAGGTTGTTTTTAATACAAGCCTTGATGAATGATCTGTAGGAACAGGATACCCAGTTAGGGTCTCTCCATCTTTGCTTCGTACCATGATCTGCTGATTACGTTTCATCGCAATAATCGCTTCTTTATTCATAAGCCTATTCTCCCTATGCCAGTGATTAATGTAATGAATCAGGTCTAATTACATTGCAAACTGGTTGTTTTATCACATCTTTTTTCACTTTCATGTCTACGAATAGTCTATCAGAACTAGTTCTAAATTTCTACAATAATCCAGGAAAAAATATCTTAAAGTTAAATAAACCAATTCGGCGGAAGTTTAAACATTCGTGATGAATATGAAGAAATGAGTGAGTAAGTTTAATGTGGCAGATAATATGGGTATAACTATCTTAGGAGGAATGCACAATGAATATTCATGGATGGTATATCGTTATCTTTGCTGTAATTATTGCTGCGGGTATTGGTGGCATTGCTTGGTGGATGAGAATGGCGAGCAGAAAGAAAGGGTACAAGGAAGAATAATCTGTGTTTTAGCTAAATAAAGGTAGCTCGTTATTATTCTGTAGATCTGCTTTCTATTCAGGGTACCAGATCAACTTCTTAGAGGGAGCAGAAATATGATGAATGTATTAAAATTTGGGATCGTCATGATGTGCTTATTATTTCCTGTTGCTTGCGCCACAGACTCTGCAGAGCGGGAAGAATCATCCGCAGGGACAGTTCAGACGGAGAACAACGATCCTTTTGTTACATGGTCTGGTGGGATTCCATATAAAGTAATTACCGAGGAAGTTCTTCCAGATAAGTTGGCAAGTGAGGAGCTAGGTGAAGTAACGATGGAAGTAACTTTATCGGAATTAACAGAGGATAACGAGCTTAAAGGTCAAGACGGCTTAAGCAATTATTTGAAAGCGGGATCGCTGATATTTCAATTAAAAGATGCGAACACGAATGAGGTTATTCTTGTTGAACATGAAGGCCAATTATACAAAGCCGTGCGCTTAGATCATGAAGAATAAACTATTCATGGCGATGCAAACGTTCAGGAGTCCATCTCGAAGAGGTGGATTTTTTTGTGCGGTTAAAGTCAGATCAAGATTTCATGAATATAAGTAAGCACAGAGCTTGTCAAAACGTGACTGTTCATATATAATAAGAGATACCGGATTTTTGAGCATATTTGCTGGGGAATTCGAAAGTGGTTGTGGATTGTTCTTTAACTTTACACTGAGTTTGGTTAAACAGTCTATACACATACGCCGGGGTGGCGGAATTGGCAGACGCACAGGACTTAAAATCCTGCGATGGGTGACCATCGTACGGGTTCGACCCCCGTCCTCGGCATACATTTAGATGAAATAGGCTGGCTCCTAACAGGAGTCCAGCTTATTTTTTTAGATATCTATATATGGTATAAAGTGATTGGGAATGAGGAGAGCAGATATATGTTTAATAATGACTGGGATGAACTGCTGCGGGACGAGATGAGTAAGGATTATATGCAAGAGCTTCGATTGAAGCTGGCTGTTGAATATAAGACGCAAACGATATATCCTCCGAAGGAAGACATATTCAATGCGTTGAAATTGACCTCGTATGCGAATACAAAGGTTGTGATTATTGGACAAGATCCATATCATGGAGCGGGTCAGGCGGAAGGGCTAAGTTTTTCTGTCAAAAAAGGGGTTAAAATCCCTCCATCTTTGCGAAATATATATAAAGAATTACATAGTGATCTTGGGGTGTCCATCCCTACACATGGGTCTCTTCAGGATTGGGCGGAGGAAGGAGTTCTGTTACTAAATAACGTATTAACTGTGAGAGAGGGAGAACCTGCTTCACATCGCCATATCGGATGGGAGCGGTTTACTGACGCGGTAATTGGGAATTTGAATGTCCGGGAGCAGCCTGTCGTGTTTATGCTCTGGGGAAGTCACGCACAGAAGAAGGGGGCCTTCATAGATCGTTCCCGTCATCTGGTTATAGAATCAGCTCACCCGAGTCCGCTTGCAGCTCGGCACGGTTTTTTTGGAAGCCATCCATTTTCTCGAGCGAACGCCTTCTTGGAAGAAGAAGGAATCAAGCAAGTAAATTGGATAATCTCGGACAAGTAACAAGAAGAACACGGAGGTGAACGGGAGAATGAAACACTGGGTAGGCCAAAGAGTGCTGGTGGAACGAGCAGGTGGTCGTAAAGATCCCGTTCAAGGGATATTGCTGAAGTGGGATGCAGATGCCGAAATCATCGTCGTAGGAGCGAAGAGAGTCAAGATTCCGTTTAGTCAAATTGTACGAATTCATCCCTTGCCTGAGGATGCCTATGGAAAAGGCAAGAAAAGAGCAAGATCTTCTATTCATACGGTCGGATATGTGATGCGTCAGTCGATTCAATTTGATAATGCAATTTACTTCAAATCTGCGGTAACGGTATGGAAAGGGGTTAAGCTAATTTCGTACCGGACGACAATCAGCTCTCATGACGACCATAATGTGGTACTTGAAGACGGGACAGTCCTTGATAAAGAACTGTATACGTTCGTTGTGAGGTCAAGGCGTGGATAAGATCTCATTATTTTAATTTAAATTTTATGTTTCTATCATGCAGCGTTAATAATCATGCGGTATTCTGTACTCGTAACCCTTCAAGAGATGATTGGTATATATGAAAACTCACCGGCTGCAAACGGTGGGTTTTTTGCTGTACATAAAAATTAGGATTTGCCCCATTTTTCCCCCACATTGATGCTTGTATAACTTTAAATTGCGGAGGGGATTATACAAGCGACAGGCCAAAACAATAATCAGTGGGGTGAATGATGATGAAAAAGCAATGGGCAGCCACTTTAGCAGCTGCAAGTATTTCTATGGTAATTGCTGTTCCGGCAATGGCTGAAACGAACACAAACCATATGAACGATAATCCGGTTAAGAATTCGGTTAATCGTTTGGAAAAAAACTTGGGTATTGATGGGACAGACAACGGTACAACAAACATGAATCGTACTCGCACAATGAACAACATGAACAATAATATGTACGATGGCAGAGGTACTGGAACTGGAACTTACAATACCAATGCTTACAACAATGGTACTTATGGTACCAATAACGTTCGAGCAAACGCGACAACAGATCGTGGAAACGGCTGGGGATGGCTTGGTTTGTTAGGTCTGTTCGGCCTTGCCGGGCTTCGCAAAGAGAAGCATGAGGGAACACCTCATCACGCGAAATAATTGGAGTAAACAGAGAAAAGTGACAAAAAAGAGTTGAAAAATCAGGATACCCGCCCTGTCATCTAATCTAGGTATTCATATACTATCTCATACCTTAGAGATAAGGAGGAGAGCAGCATGAGTGAAGTATCTAGATCCGGATATTGTGGAGGTTACAATGGTTGGTCTTCCATCGGAGCGATTCTTGTTCTTTTCATTCTACTTGTCATCATTTCCAAAACCATTCTATACTAATCACCAAAAAATAAAGGATCCCAGGTATCTGCGGGTCCTTTATTTTTTGGTATAATCTCCTCAAACATCTCACCAAATGAAAACTGAGAGGAAGAATAAACATGGGAATCAACTTTCATTCTGCAGCAGATGTGCTGCTTGAGCTCGATGTAGAACCGTTATGGCAGGGATTTCGAAAAGTCGCCTACGCGATATATAACTCGAGCGAAGTTTTCCTATTTCACCATCCCAAATTTCAATCAGATACGTTTCATCAATTGAAATGGGACCAGCCATTCGTCGGTAATACGTTAATTATGTATAAAGATCATCCTACAGCAATTGTGAACGTGGAAGGAATTGAGGATATGGCAGAGATCAAGTCACTCCTTGTGCATGAGCTGTTTCATGGATTCCAGTATTTGTGCGAAGAGAAGAGGTTCCCAGATGAGCTATTGGGTTTAACCTACCCTCTTCTTGAAGAGAATGTGGAGCTTAGGAGTCGGGAAAGGCAATGTCTTCGTCTTGCGCTGGAGGCAAGTGATACACAGATAAGGGATGGTCATTTATCCGAGTTTTTTAAATTTCGCAGTAGGAGAAAAGAGCTGCTGGGTTCATGTTTTACATATGAGACAAGGGTGGAGACCATAGAGGGGCCTGCTTATTATGTGGAACTGAAGGCATACGCCAAAGAGTCAACACAATCATTGCGTTCTATATTGAATCTGTTTGGATGGAATCGGTGAGATCAGGGGAGTACATAAATTTAAAGAATAAGAGTCGAGAAGGATAGTCCGCACTACATCATATGAGCTGAGAAAAAAAGAGAAACCCTTGATATACAAGGGTTTCTCAGTGATGATCTGTAGTGGGCTCGAACCACTGACCCCTACCCTGTCAAGATAGTGCTCTCCCAGCTGAGCTAACAGATCATGGAATAATAATAAAAAGTGAATAAATTTATATTATCAGGCTTATTATGTGATGTCAATCCCTGTCCTATGTTTAATTTTCCCTCAAATGAGCAACCTTAAAAGGATGAAAATTACAACAAGAGGATGGGGTTCTATGAACAGAAGTGTGACCCGTAGTCTGATCATACTTATGATCTGTGGAATAGTATTAACCAGCATAACAGGATGCACCTTAACTCCTTCACAGGAAACAATTAACCTGCAGCTGATTGAGCCAGCTGATTCAGATCTTCCTGTAATCGATGAGGTATATCGAAAATCCGTAGGCGATGAAGTTTACTCCAAGCCATCAAATGAAGAAACATTTTTACCGTAGCAAAGGTGCACATGCTTGCTTTAATTATCCATATCGAAGACAGACTGTACGATCACTGCTGATGTAGTGTATAATGGTTTGGATTTTTGCATTTATGGATAGTAAGAGGGGGAGACGTATGCCAGCCGAGATTATTAATGTTACAACACAAGAACAGCTTGAAGCTGGGCTGAACATTCGCAAAACGGTGTTCGTAGAGGAACAGAACGTTCCAATAGAAGAGGAAATAGACCAATATGATGTTCTGAGTCCGGATGCACACCATATTTTAATTCAGGATGGACAAGAGATGGTGGCTACCGGCCGCTTGATTTATTATAAAAAAGATACAGCAAAGCTTCAAAGAATTGCTGTCCTGAAGCCTTATCGGGTAAACGGATATGGTCGTGTACTGATTATGGCGCTTGAAGAAAGAGCAAAAGACCTGGGATTAGCCTACTCTATATTGGATGCACAATGTCAGGCAGAAGGCTTCTATAAGAAGCTTGGATATGAAGTGATCTCGGACGAGCCTTTCTATGATGCAGGTATACTGCACGTACGGATGCAGAAAAAGCTCTAAGCGAGAATATTATCTTTCATAAGAAGTCCACTTATTGGGCACAATCATAGATGTCGGAGATCAGGTTATCCTGAATCCGAGCAGGTTACAAACTATGGCTGCAAAAAAGGAGTGTATGTTCTTATGGAAAATAACACACGCGAGCAATTTGTTGCCGTTCAAAAAAACGGAGACGGAGATTTAACCGCATTTAAGACGTCAACGGGCCGAGTGCTTGATTACAATGAAGCGTTGAATGAGATCCAAACCGGATCCATTGCAGGAGTTAATGTATTCAAAGCGAAAGATGGCTCCCTTCGTATTCGCGGAGATGCCGATGGTGATCCGACGAATAATTTGGATCAACTGCCTATCTTTCAATAAAATATCTTGATCGTTTGTCAAAGGGAAGCTTGAGTATAGGGCTTCCCTTTTTGTTTGCTTTTTAACAATGACTAAGTCCATTGTCAAAACATAGTTTAGTCTTTACACCTTCAGCGGAATTTTTTGGAGCCCGAACGACTTTTGCGAAGCAACCGGAGAGAGGGAGCCAAAAAATGGAGCGCCTGACTTTTGCGAAGCAACCGGAGAGAGGGAGTCAAAAAATGGAGCGCCTGAAGCAACCGGAGAGAGGGAGTCAAAAAATGAAGCGTCAAAATGGAGCACCAACGCACTCTCTTATGCACCTTCTCCGCGAATCCCCATACAATGCATTACCAGGCACACGAAGCTGCAGATGAACATGCCTTAAACACCTACGAAAGAGGGGAAGCATCCATGGCAAAGGGGAAGGGGAATAAAGGCGGGTCAAGTAAGGAAAAGGTGCGGACAAGTATGAAGCTGGTGACGTCCGAGGTGTGTGAAGTCTGTAAAACACCGTGTGAACGCGGAATGGCATACGCAGAGCGCATGCGGGAACCGGGAGCAGTAGGGAAGGGCGTCCCTTGCATCTTGACCAAGCCTAAAGGTTAGACCCAAATGACGTGCACCGGGCCCTTTCAAGGAACGGTGCATGTTAAACCCAGCATAGAAGAAGCGGCAGGATACATATTTCGTAAATTTTTCTGAAAAATTTTCCAAACGTACCGCAACTTGTTCTCCGGGATGAAGTATAAATAGACATACTATATTCTCATTGCTGGAGGGGAACAAGAGCTTATGAAGTGGAAAAGAACGCTTGCCCTTGCAATTGTGTTCTCGCTCTTGGGCAGCGGATCCATGTTGTTTGCTGACTCGGTTACCGAACGAATTCGTGTCATTATTAATGGGCAAGAAGTAAGCGGCGGTGGTTACTTTATAAATGGAACGACATACGCTCCGGTCCGTGAGATTAGCGGGCTTGCTTCATGGGATTCAGGAAATGGCAAGGTTACCATTACCAAGCCGAATGTGCATATCACTTTGTTCAAAGGTGAGACGGTGTTTGGGAATGTCAATGTAGGTAAATTAAAGTTTAACGTGTTAAGTCAGGTCGATAGTCTGGATGGGAAAATTTCTGAGGTCAAAGTAGCGATCACCGACCCCTCCGGAAACGTGAAAAATATACAATCCGAGAAGCTGGGCAGCGGATCGAAGGATAATTTTTGGTTCAAAACAAATGATTTTACTTATGATTTTAAAAAAAGCGGGAATTATAAAGTAGGGTTCTATATGAAACCGTCAGGCAGCAATTCGTTCTTCCTTGTTTCGGAAAAAGTGATTACGGCCTTGGATTAGAGTTTCATTGATTTTGTCCCGTAATAGTGTTACGATACGTCCGTATGATTACAAGTGCGACCGTAGTATGATGTTACAAATGCCTATCGTATGATTACAATATAAATATAAAAGTGAGGTATTCTCATGAGCGATCACAATCATGTTCACGACGAACATTGCAACCATGACCACGATCATGAACACGAAATGGCTGTTCTTACCCTGACAGACGAGAATGGTGCAGAGGTCGAAATGATCCTGGCGCAAACTTTTGACGTAGACGGCAAAGAGTATGCGGTACTGCTCGAGCGCGATAATCCTGAAGCGGACGGATTGATCCTCCGACTGGAAGAAGAGAATGAAGAAGTTGCGTTGTATCAAATCGAAGATGAAGAAGAGTGGAACCGTGTTGAAGCGGCTTTCAACGAAATGGTCGAGAACGAGTAATCGACGCATCTTCTTCTCAACAGACGAATAAGACCAGACAAGTTGTCTGGTCTTTTCTTGTGCCCTATAACGACAAGTATTAAAAAATAGGCTCCGCCTCAACGATCACTTTGACATTCTGAATCGTTCGGTCCTCTGGTCCTTTAACAGGCAGACCAACCTCGACATGCTCAATGATGTAGTCGATATTATCCTGAGAAATGACTTCACCCGGCAGCAGAATCGGTATACCTGGAGGATACACATAAATAAATTCGGCAATAATGCGGCCCTCCGATTCCTTGAACGGAATCACCTCGGTATCACCATAGAAAGCCTCACGCGGTGTCAGCATCAGCTGAGGAATTTCTGGGATTTTAACGACAAGCTCATTGGCTTGATTCACATTGTAATACGTGTTCGACAGCTCTTGTAGTGCATTAAGCAGTGTATTGACAGTGTCATCATTATCGCCTGGTGTGATCAGGCAGAGAATGTTGTACATATCACTCATTTCCACTTCAATGTTGTAATGCTTGCGAAGCCAGTTCTCTGTATCATAGCCGGTGAGTCCAAGATGTCGAACATGAATGGTCACCTTGGTCGGATCGTAGCTATAGGTGGCTTCTCCGCCTAGTATTTCTTCGCCGAAGCAGTACAGCCCTTCGATATCATTAATCGCCCGGCGGGCATACTCCGCAAGATCAATGGCCTTCTGAGCCATGCTGTGTCCATGGAGTGCAAGATTACGTCTTGCTGTATCCAGTGAAGACAACAATATATAAGATGTAGAAGTTGTAGTCAGCATACTGATAATCGTCTGTACCCGCTCTGGATTAACGAATCCGTTCTTGGTATTCAGGTTCAGGACCGAGCTTTGCGTCATCGAGCCGCCTAATTTGTGCACACTTGTAGAGGCTAGATCTGCACCAGCTTCCATAGCAGACATAGGAAGATCCTCATGGAAATGAATCAGTACACCATGCGCCTCATCCACAAGAACGGGCACTTGGTAACTGTGAGCCAGCTCCACAATCTCCTTCAGATTCGCACAAACGCCGAAATATGTTGGATTAATGACAAGCACACCCTTTGCATCAGGATGGCGTTCCAGTGCCCGGCGTACCGAACCAACTGTAATTCCGTGATCAATACCGAGATTTTCGTCACTGACCGGAGAAATAAAGATCGGTTTGGCTCCGGAAAAAATGATGGCAGACATGACTGATTTATGCACATTCCGCGGCACGATAATCTTCTCACCAGGTCCGCATACGGACAAGATCATGGTCATTATCGCACTGCTTGTCCCTTGTACACTAAAGTAGGTGTAATCTGACCCGAATGCATCGGCAGCCAGCATTTGTGCTTCTTTAATTACTCCAGTCGGTTGATGCAAATCGTCAAGTGGCGCGATATTGATCAAATCTATGGAAAGGGCGTTATCCCCTATGAATTCGCGAAACTCTGAGTCCGTTCCAAGTCCTTTTTTGTGACCAGGGATGTGAAACTGTACCGGATTGTTAGCCGCGTGGTTCTTAAGTGCTGTAAAGAGCGGCGTACGACGGTGATCCATGGATGCTGTCACAACCTTTCATTATTAAGAATAATCAAACCTAGATGAGTATAGCAAAATGAAAAGGGAATGAAAATGGATTTTTTATGATCCGGCCTTTTATTTATAAATATTGGGATATACTCTGATTAAAATGACATTTTATACAAGGGCAGCAGGGCTGCGAAAGTCTCTTCTATAGTCTTGCCGAACTTCTGACCATCCAGAAGGAGCGGATCATCCTTGTCGATACGAAGTCCACATAAAACCTCGGATTTCTTCACATTTTTGAGTCGTTCCGCCATACGCTGAAAATCTTCCTTCGTCATGTCTGCATGATTTGTTCCTTCCGGAATCATATGGTCGGTGGACCAATAATAATGTCCGGGTATATTCTGTGCTACTTCTTCAAACTGACGGGATAATGCTTCAGCGAACACTTCCTTATTGCTGCTCTCATAGATGATGGCGAAGATCACGAACGCATGTGTACCGAACATTCCAACTTGAAAATGGGGATATGCCTTGTACCCTCTTTTATTGTTGGCTACTGCAACCCAGGTATCGTTCGGCGGATTCACCTTCCGGCGGGCATGCTTCGCAACGTGGACAAACATGTCTTCGCCGCACAGCTCGCTGAGGAATGGCGCTGAGGCCGCCCCAATGGCCTCAAGCTTCGGCCGAACCCGTTCAATCAATAGCTCCATGCGGGGCTCCAGTCCGGGTACCTCGAATACTTCAAAATCCGCTTCATTTAATGAGGGGTATGTGAGTTGTGACATTATAAGTAATCCTCCTTATAGGTTAGCATGAACCTAAACACTATCCAATATAATAGTATACACAATATTACGCGACTCATTATAACACAGGAGTACCCGCTTCCCCTCTCTTCAAGTTTGTACATTTGCTGGATAGTTGATGAAGATTATCGGGTAAAAAAATGGTCAAACGACTAAGTACGCTTCCCTTGAAGTCAGTATAAAATAGGGTAAGCCGACTTATGGTGGAGCGAAGAATGGCAAGGATACCAAGGCGGCAAGTCTCATTTTTTAATAAGTAAGATCCGGCTCACATGATCGTAAAAAAATGGAGGAGGAAGTGCCATGAACAAGAGCTATGAAGTGGAATACTGCAATTTAGAGCTCCGGTTTAGCCGCCTTCGTATCCAACAGCTCATTAAGGATCTCATTCAGGAAGGGTATTCGCTATATTGGAGCGAAGATGAGGATTACTTTATTTTGTCCGTACGTACAGGCCGCAAATTAGTAAAGCTGAAATTTCAGCAAATGAGAACTGGTGATTATAAGTTGATTGGTGACTATATCATCAAGGATGCAAAGCTCGCAGAATATATCGAGAAATTGATTGGAGACACGAGAGGGCATGCTGTCGTTCGCAGATTCAAGGATCATATTATCGTTATAGAAAATATTTTGTTCGGTGAGGTCATCAGGCTCGTCGAAGTGTCGGGCTTCAAGCAGAAGGTGATCTATCAGAAGGGGCCGGCACTAACGCTCGAGGAAATGGAAGAGATGTTCACTTCCACGGAAGGGGAATTAAGACTTACACTGCTTCGGATGGAGATCGACGATGAGCTGGAACGGCTGTATGAGGCCATCGGTGCCAATGATACAACAAGGGCAGACAAATGCCGCGCAAAGCTTCTTCAAATGCAGGATCGAATGCTGATGCTTGAATGGTGAGGCTGCCACAAATATATAAAGTAAGAGCAGAGAGTTTGAGCATTTAATGAACACCTCGTGAATAGAGGTGTTTTACCCTTGTTTTGGAGGACCCGGTATTTTACTTCCAAAACCAAACACGATAGAATAGGGGTATTGTTGAAGCGCACTTCATTATGCTACATAGATAAGGAATGCAGACGTTATGCTTCCTCATGAAGGCGATCGACAGTGGAAGTCAAAAAAAATACGAAGCAAAGGATGGAGATAGAGTGGCAAAACAACAAATTGGTGTTATCGGCCTCGCCGTTATGGGTAAGAATCTGGCCTTGAATATTGAAAGTAAAGGCTTCTCGGTTTCTGTATTCAATCGTTCCCCGGAGAAAACGCAAGATCTTCTAAAAGAAGCTGACGGCAAAAACTTGGTAGGAACGTTCTCTATAGAAGAATTCGTACAATCTTTGGAATCTCCTCGCAAAATATTGATTATGGTACAAGCTGGTCCTGCGACAGACGCGACGATTGAGCAACTGGTTCCGCATCTGGATCAAGGCGATATTATTATTGATGGAGGAAATGCCTACTTCCCTGATACACAGCGCCGCAGCAAGGAGCTTGAAGAAAAAGGCTTCCGCTTCATCGGTGCAGGGGTTTCCGGTGGTGAAGAGGGCGCTCTGAAAGGTCCATCCATTATGCCTGGTGGACAAGAAAGTGCCTATGAGCTTGTGAAGCCGATTCTGACTTCGATTGCAGCTCAAGTAAATGGCGAGCCTTGCACAACATACATCGGTCCTGACGGTGCAGGACATTATGTGAAGATGGTGCATAACGGTATCGAGTACGGAGATATGCAGCTAATCGGTGAAGCTTACCATCTGCTCAAGGATGTGCTTGGACTGAACGCTGAACAATTCCACGAAATATTCAGCGAGTGGAACAAAGGGGAGCTCGACAGCTACCTGATCGAAATTACAGCGGATATCTTCTCGAAATATGATGAAGAGACAGGCAAGCCTATGGTAGATGTGATTCTCGATGCTGCGGGTCAAAAAGGTACCGGTAAATGGACAAGCCAAAGTGCTCTGGATCTTGGCGTGCCTCTGTCCATGATTACAGAATCCGTATTCTCCCGTTTCCTGTCTGCGATGAAGGAAGAGCGTATTGCAGCAAGCAAAGTGCTGAGCGGTCCTAAGACAGAAGCATTCACAGGCGACAAAGCGGAGTTTATTGAGAATGTCCGCAAAGCCCTGTTTGCAAGTAAAATCGTATCTTATGCTCAAGGCTTCGCACAAATGCGTGCAGCTTCTGACGAGTACGGCTGGAACCTGAAATACGGCAATATCGCAATGATCTTCCGCGGAGGCTGCATTATTCGTTCCCAGTTCCTGCAGAACATCAAAGATGCTTATGATAAGGATGCCGAGCTGAAAAATCTGCTCCTCGATCCATATTTCAAAAATGTGGTTGAATCCTATCAGGATGCTTGGCGTAAAGTGATCTCCGTCGCCGTTGCAAATGGTATTCCGGTACCTGGCTTTGCAAGCGCCCTGTCTTATTATGACAGCTATCGTACGGAAAGACTTCCAGCAAACCTGCTGCAAGCACAGCGTGACTATTTCGGAGCTCATACCTTCAAGCGTGTGGATAAAGAAGGTACATTCCATTACAACTGGATGGGGAACTAAGAATCCTTCCGTATTAATTAGGTAATGAGTCCTGAGCAGTTTTGGTGATATAAAATTATGGACTGTGTTCTTCATAGAGGCCGAACAGTGCTTCCTTAAGACACTTCCTTAACCTCTCCTGTGTGCAGTGATGGGAAGCATGCTCATCTAACAGCAGCAGGGAAGCCTCACTAAAATATTGGAAGCTCTGGATAAGACGTGGCTTTGGAAGATCTACGAGAAGTGGATCCTCCGAAGCCACTTTTTGTTGTACATAATGAAGCACGAACAGCACATCATCTCTGCAGATGACATGACCTGTCTGGAAAATTCGAGCGATTCGGCTGGGCGAGGGCTTTTTGACGGCTGTTTCGAGGCTAGTTGTAATTTGAATGGTATTCACACTCCCTACAGGTATGCTATAGACAACTCATTACTATTATGAGTACGTGATAGGATGTCCTTTTATGACTTCTTGGCGGATGATTTTATCTGTGATATGTTTAAATGAAAAATAGCGACTGATAGTTCTAATAAAGGGGTGGCAAAGGTCTTTGAGCAGGAGTAATGAGAATATCGTCCTTATCGGGATGATGGGTACAGGTAAAACAACAGTGTCTAGCCTGCTGGCGGATAGGCTGGGGTATAAGCTTGTTGATATTGATGCAGAAATAGAGGCACAGGAAGACTGCCCGATCCCGGTGCTGTTTGAACAAAAGGGAGAAGCGTATTTTCGTGAGGTAGAAACAAGCGTATTGCTTCGCGTTCTTGACCAATCTTCACAGATTATCTCCACAGGCGGTGGCTCCGTGCTGAAGCCGCTCAATTGTGACGCAATGAAGAAGGCAGGGTGGGTGGTTGCTCTTACAGCGAGCGCAGAAGCGATTATAAGACGGGTTTCTGCCAATCGTGATCGTCCGTTGTTAGCAGGAAATGTGGAAGAGCGTGTACATCAGATTATGCGGGAGCGCCAGTCGAAGTATTCTTTCGCAGATCTAACGGTTGACACATCAGAGATGGAGCCGGAAGAGGTTGTTTGTTATATTTTAGCGCATCACCGCGTTTAAGCTGTTGTGCTTTTAAGGTATGTTGTAGTATGATTAAAAAAAGGACAGGCATGAATGCCTGCCCCTTAATTTATTAGCCTTCTAGCTCGTTCCAGGCAATCATTCCGCCTACCAGATTGGTGCATCCGTCAAAGCCCTGCTGAGCCAAATACTCGCAGGCTCTTTCACTGCGATAGCCGCTGCGGCAGATGAAGATAATCTCGCCCGTATTCTCGATCTCAGAGAGTCGGTCCGGAATCTGACCTAGAGGAATATGCTTAGCTCCGGAGATCATGCCGGCTGCAACCTCTTCGTCTTCACGGACATCAATCATCTGGAGAGCTTCGCCGGATTGAAGCCGGGCTTGCAGCTCAGAAGGTGTAATTTCAGGTACTTGGTTCATAAGGTAGAAACCTCTCTTCTATATATTTTATCTATAGGCTAGTTCATGAATGTACAACAATTCAATGATAACGAAGACAGATGGAGCATGTCAATTTGTTGACGGATTCCACACTCGATATATTCTTTCATAAAAAAGGAGCTATGACACGATGGACGTTCTAGTAAATAATACCCCTTCACTCGCCGGAGAGATTAATGCACTTTCCTCCAAAAACTATACGACACGCTATTTGCTGGTAGGTGCGCTTGCAGAAGGAACCAGCACCATTTACTATCCGGCTCACAGTGAGGACAGTGATGCGATGCGGCGCTGTATACAGGAGCTGGGGGCTGAGCTGATTGAGGATGAGGAGAAAATAACGATTACCGGTTTTGGTGCCTCTCCAAGACAGGTTTCTGAGCTTAATGTAGGTAACGCAGGGGCAGTTCTGAGGTTTCTTATGGGTATCGCAGCACTTGGTGAAGAAATTCATTTTGTGAATACATACCCCGAATCGCTGGGGAAACGTCCACATCAGGATTTAATTGATGCACTTGAGCAGCTTGGCGTGGAGGTGGAGCATCAGGATGGAAGACTGCCGATCACGATTCGCGGAGGGAAGCCTCAAGGCGGAGCCATTCGGGTATCAGGTTCTGTTAGCTCCCAATATTTGAGTGCATTACTGTTTCTGACACCGCTCTTGCCTGAGGACAGCACAATTGAAGTTCTCGGGGATCTGAAGTCCAAGGTCGTTGTTGGACAGACGCTGGAGGTTCTAGAGCAGGCGGGCATTACCATTCATGCAGATGAGAATTATATGTTCTTCACAGTGCCCGGCGGACAAAAGTACAAGCCTGCTGAATACACGGTACAAGGAGATTACCCGGGATCGGCTGCCATACTGGCTGCTGCAGCGGTTACGAATTCTGAGGTTACGGTAACAAGATTAATGGAAGAGAGTAAACAGGGAGAGCGCGCGATTGTTGATGTGCTTCGTATGATGGAGGTTCCCCTCACGCATGAGAACAATACTGTCACCATCAAGGGCAATGGCAGATTGAAGGCGGTGGAGTTTGATGGGGATGCTGCAACCGATGCTGTGCTTGCTATGGTTGCCGCTGCTGTATTTGCAGAAGGAACATCCCGCTTCTATAATGTTGAGAATTTAAGATATAAGGAATGTGACCGGATTACAGATTATTTGACTGAGTTGGCCAAAGCCGGAGCGAAGGTAGAAGAGAAGCAGGCCGAGATTATTGTGCATGGAAGACCGGAAGGAGTAGAGGGCGGAGTAGAAATCAATGCCCATTATGATCATCGGGTTATTATGGCCTTAACGATTGTCGGGCTTCGCGCAAAGCAGCCGATTCGCATTAAGGATGCTCATCATGTAGCCAAATCCTATCCGGGGTATTTTGACCATTTGCAGACGCTTGGCGCTAACGTAGAATGGGTATAATATAGAATCAATTTCATAATACCTTTGGCTGCCTATGAAATTGATTCACGATAGAAGTGTTAATAATGAATCTGTTGTTAGGAGAGGAGCGAATGCTCAAATGACTTTTGCTAATCCTTCACGTGAAGAGATCAAAGAAATTTTGGCTTCTGCAGGCAATATCGCGGTCGTTGGCTTGTCTGATAAACCGGACCGCACCTCCTACATGGTATCGCAGGCGATGCAATCCAGAGGTTATCGAATTATACCCGTAAATCCTGGAGCGGATACCATCCTGGGAGAGAAATGCTACCCTGATTTGAAGAGTGTTCCGGAGCCTGTCGATATCGTCAATGTGTTCCGCCGGAGTGAATACTGTGCGGATGTGGCAAGAGAGGCGGCAGAGATCGGGGCCAAGGTATTGTGGCTGCAATTAGGCATTGTTAACGAAGAAGCCGCGCAGATCGGTGAAGAGCATGGAATGACGGTGATTATGGATCGCTGCATTAAAGTAGAGGATTCCATTCTGCAGCCCAGAACAATATAAGCAAACCCGAAGTAAGGCTGTTACCACAAACAAGACTGTGGGACAGCCTTTTTCATATGCATTATTCGAGCGCGGTTAACCCTTCAAAGAGCCGCCATGCAGGCTATGAAATCGATTCAAGTTTATTCTCATTTTGACAAAAGGACGGCTAACGCTTACCATCAATGATAGAAAGGAGAGGATCGCCATGAATTGGCTCGGTTCCTTGCAGCAGCTTGGAAGAGCTGTCATGCTTCCGACGATGGTACTGCCTGCAGCGGCGATTCTGCTAAGCATAGGCAGTCTTCCTTGGGAATCATGGGGATTTGAAAGTATAAGCGGTATAGCTACCGTCGCGGGACAGAGCCTGTTTTATTTTTTACCTTATCTGTTTGCCGTCGGTGTTGCGCTCGGGCTGTCCAATCAGGCGGGTCAAGCAGGACTTGCAGCGCTTGCAGGCATGATTATTTATGACCAAGTCGTAAGCCATTTCGGTAACGGGGTTGTTCAGCCCGCATCTTTGATCGGAATTATCCTCGGCGCAATCGCCGGGTTTACTCATAACCGTTTCAAAAGCATCAAGCTTCCGGAAATATTGCAGTTTTTTGGCGGATCCCGATTTGTTCTACTGATTGTGGGCTTGTTCTCCGCCTTGTTCTCCTGCATTATGCTCGGCTTAGCTCCTCTATTGCAGCAGCTGTTAGATTTAATTGCATCCATGGAATACAGCCTTGGCGGTTTCGGATTGTTCTTGTACGGTATTCTCTATCGGGTACTTGTCGCATTCGGGCTACATCATCTGCTTAATAATGTGTTCTGGTTTCAGCTAGGTTCATACGAGACACCGGAAGGGCAGATTATGACTGGAGATTTGCCGCGTTTTTTTGCCGGGGATCCTTCAGCAGGCTATTTTATGTCGGGCTTGTTCCCTATTATGATGTTCGCCATTCCTGCGATTGCATTTGCCATTATTCAGGAAGCACGGGAAGATTTGAAGCCCAAGATACATAAGACCTTCATGACTTCTGCGCTCGTTTGTTTTCTAACAGGGGTGTCGGAGCAGATCGAGTTTGCCTTTTTGTTTGCAGCTCCCTATCTGTTTTTTGTACACGCCGTTCTGTCAGGACTTGCCTTATGGATCAGCTATGTGCTTGAAATAAGACATGGATTTTCTTATTCGGCAGGTGTTATTGATTACATACTGAATTTCCATTTGTCTGAAAATGCACTCTTGTTGATTCCGGTCGGGATCGTGTATGGTCTGGTATATTACTTCTTATTCCGGTGGGCCATCCGTAGATTCCAGATCCCGACCCCGGGACGTGAGGAAGGCTCTGTGCTTGAGGACTGGGCAGGCAGTATACCTTATCAAGCCCCGCTTATTGTGGAGGCGCTTGGAGGGAAGACCAATATTGTTCAGGTTGAGGCATGTATTACACGACTTCGGCTTACAGTGCATAATGACCGCCTTATTGATAGCAGCGCGATGAAGGCACTTGGTTCAGCCGGTCTCATCAAGCTCGGCGCAGGCAATGTGCAGGTTGTCTTCGGCACCTACTCTGAATTAATTCGTGAGGAAATTGCCAAGCTGCTGGAGCGTGATTTGCCGCAAGTGCTGTTCAGCAGCCCTGTGCAAGGGAAGATGCTCCCCATTGAAGAGGTGCCTGACAAAATATTTGCAGGCAAGCTGGTAGGGGACGGCGTCGCTTTTGAGCCGGAGAATGGAGAATTGCTGTCACCGGTGTACGGGACGGTCATGCATTTATATCCGACCATGCATGCTATCGGGATTCAAACTCCGGAGGGGCTTGAGGTTCTGCTTCATATCGGCATTGATACCTCACAGCTCAAGGGGAATTTTGATGCTGTCGTCAGCGAAGGAGATACCGTAGAGCCAGGTCAGCTGCTCATTCGCTTTAACTATGCTGCCTTGCTCAAGGAAGCACCGTCTCTCGTTACTCCGATGGTCATTACCAACCCGGATCGGGTGAAGTCATGGAGTTATGCACCGTTTAAGCACGTTAGAAAAGGCCAGGCATCTGTCATGTCGGTCGTATTATATGAAGATAGGAACGTTGGAGGGGTAGAAGCATGATACAAGGCATCTCAGGAGCGGCTGGTGTAGCCATCGGCAAAGCATTTGTTCTTCCAAGCTGGGAGTGGGATTTACCGGATCAGAAGATGGACGCTGTAGACCTGGCTCGGGAGTTCGAACGGCTGTACGAGGGGATTAAAACATCCCGTGATGAGATTCAGCATATTAAGCAGGAGTTTAATGAAGTGGTTGGTCCCGAGGAATCGAGTATTTTTGATGCTCATTTGGCCATATTAGAAGATCCTGTGTTCATGAACGAGATTCAGGGGATTATTGAACGGCAATATAAAGCGGCCGAGGTGGCCGTAAAGGAAGCAATTGACCACTTTGTCACGATGTTTGACCTCTTGGATGATGAATATATGAAGGAACGGGCACTGGACATCAAGGATGTAGGGAATCGTCTCTTGAAGCATCTATTGGGTGCTCCAGAGATTACGCTGCCATTGGATACACAGCCTTATATTCTGGTAGCGAATGAGCTGTCTCCATCCCAATTGGCACACCTGAATCCTAATTATGTGCTTGGCATCGTGACACTGATCGGCGGCAAGACCTCGCATTCCGCAATTATGGCTAGAGCTCTCGGAATCCCCATGGTATCAGGCCTTGAGAATAGTGTTAATCTTCCGGTTCAAACAGGGGATGTTCTCGTTATTAATGGCGATGAAGGAATAGTGTATGTTAATCCAGATCCACTTATTATCGAGAAATATACGGAAATTCGTGATCAGCAGCTGCGAAAGAAGGAGCAGCTTCAAGTGCTGGCGGAGGTAGATGCTATAACCAAGGACGGAATACAGCTGAATCTGGCAGCCAACATCAGCTCTGTCAAAGAGCTGGACATGTCGCTTCGATCCGGTGCTAAGGGGGTTGGCTTATTCCGTACAGAGTTCTTATATATGGATCGTCATTCATTCCCTAGTGAAGAGGAGCAATATGAAGTATACCGGCATGTAGTGGAGAAGACAGGCGGGAATGCTGTAGTCATACGAACACTGGACATTGGCGGAGATAAACAGCTTGATTATTTCCCTCTTCCGGAGGAAGACAATCCTTTCCTTGGATACCGTGCGATCCGAATTAGTCTGGAGCTTAAGGATCTGTTCAGGACGCAGCTGTCGGCTATCTTGCGGGCAAGCGTACATGGCAAAGTGAAGATTATGTATCCGATGATTTCATCACTGGATGAGATTAGAGAAGCGAATCAGATCTTGAATGAAGTAAAGGCAAGCCTCTCGGAGCGAGGAATCCCTTATGATCCTAACATTGAAGTAGGGATTATGATTGAAGTGCCGGCTGCCGTAGTTATCGCCGATCTGCTGGCGAGAGAGGTGGATTTCTTCAGCATTGGAACAAATGATCTTGTACAGTATGTTCTGGCTGTTGATCGCATGAATGAACAAATTGCCCACTTGTATCAGCCGTTCCATCCTTCTGTATTAAGACTTCTTCGTATGACTGCAGAGGCTGCGCATGCAGCAGGAATCAGTGTCAGTGTCTGCGGAGAACTGGCCGGTGATGAAAGGGCAGTTCCAATCTGGCTGTCGCTGGGCATACACAATCTGAGCATGTCTCCTCAATCTCTCCTGAGAGTGAAGCACCGTGTGCTAAATACGGAAGCAGCGGAGGCTGTAACGGTGGCGCAGTCTTGTCTAACCATGTCGACGGGCAAAGAAATTGAGGCAGAGCTGGAGAAGTATAAACGGAATTCGACACAAAGCACCTCCCTGTCTTAATTTGACAGACAAGCTCCAGTATTACATCACGATGCAAAATATGTAAAGCGTTAATCTGCACCAAAAGAGGATGAATCGAGGCAAGCTGCCTGAATTCATCCTCTTTGTCGTTCATATAAATATCAGGATTCATCTGCGAGCAGATCACAGAAGGCTTTCCCGTATGGCGGCAAGTCAGGTGGTCTGCGAGCGGAAACTATGTTCCCATCAATGACCACAGGCTCGTCCTTCCAGATCGCACCTGCATTCTCCATATCATCACGGATTCCTGGTGTTGACGTGACTGTTACACCCTGCAATATCTTGGCAGATATTAATACCCAGCCAGCATGACAGATTTGACCGATGATCTTGTGATCCCGATGCATTTCTTGAATGAGCTCTATGACCTTAGGGTATCTCCGCAGCTTGTCCGGTGCCCAGCCGCCGGGAACGAGTATGCCGTCGTAGTCCTGACTATTAAGCTCGTCGAAACTATATTCAGCCTTCGCCGGGACACCGTATTTGCCTACATAGGTTTTGTCTTTTATTTCTCCGGCAAGATGAACCTCGGCCCCTTCTTCACGTACCCGATGAACAGGGTACCATAATTCCAAATCTTCGAACTCTTCATCCACCAGTGCAATGACTTTTTTTCCTGCTAATCTCATGTATTTGTAACACTCCTTCCTAACCGTATACAGTGCCATTGTAACCGAAACGACACGCGAATCCAAATCCACTGCAGGATAAGAGAAATAGTTAAGCTATGGAAATAAGTACATCCCTCATAGGGAAGGATTTATGCTACATTAGTCGAAGTAAAGTAGAAAAAGATGAGATGAAGTCGAAAAAACTTGAATATTGAGATTTGAACAGATAGGTGGGGTAAGGGTTATGCGCAGATGGTGCAAATGTAAATTGACAATGAACTTAGAGCTCCGAAGCGTAATCTATGCTAAGAGAGTAGAGATCAGAGATGTGCCCGTATTTTCCTGCATGACATGTTCAACGTATGAAGTCCTTAAGCCAGTCAAACCGGATTTGATTCAGCTGATCAGCAGCCTAAGTCCCGGAAGTGAATATGTCTCTGTTTCCTTTGCAGATTCAAATGAAGTTGCCAAGCTGATTACTGAACTATTAGAGCATCATCCTGATATCGACATCGATACCATGGGTAAAGAGATTGAACAAGCCAAGCAGGAGAGGATTAATCTGCTATTAGATTTGTATCAGTATGCGCTGAGTGCAGGCGATGAACATTGGATGAATGATGTGGAGAGAAGACTTGAACAGCTCTCTCAATTTCGGTGGGAAGAGCATTTTTCAGAGGCAGGCTGATCAGGTCAGTGCCATATCTTATGAAAATTGGCTTTTCGACTCGTTTTTTGTTAATATATTGGGAGTGTAAGTTTTTCTGAAAAGTATGAAAACGAAAAGCTGAAGTGACAAAGGGGATGTATAGGCAATGAAAACGATGACAAGACTGACTAGTATAGAACAGCTTGAAGAAGCGGTTACACAGTCTTCAGAGACTCCGCTTCTGCTATTTAAACATAGTACTCGTTGTCCCATCAGCGCACATGCATATGAAGAGGTACAAGCCTACCTGGAAGCGGCACCTAATGAACAGGTTAATTATTCAATTGTATTGGTCATCGAGGATCGCGCCGTATCTACAGCAGCAGCAGAGCGTTTGGGAGTTCGGCATGAGTCTCCGCAGACGATTCTGGTGAAGAATGGGCATCCAGTCTGGCATACTTCCCACTCTGGAATCACTTCAAGAGACCTTAGTTCGGTTTTGAGCTCGACTTAAAGCCTGTTTATGTTTATTGCAAGTCGCAATAATATGTCGTATCATAATTTTTAACATGAAAATGGGAATGAAAATTTATTGCAAATGGAGAGAAGGAATGTGACGGTAACCATTTACGACGTAGCACGTGAAGCCGGAGTATCTATGGCAACGGTTTCGCGGGTTGTGAACAACAACCCTAACGTTAAGCCACAAACGCGTAAAAAAGTATATGAAGCCATAGAAAGACTCGGGTATCGTCCGAATGCAGTAGCAAGGGGGCTTGCTAGTAAGAAGACGACAACGGTCGGTGTAGTTATTCCGGATATCTCGAATTCGATTTTTGCCGAAATTGCTCGGGGAATTGAAGATATCGCGAATATGTACCATTATAACATCATCCTATGTAACGCCGATAAGAAGAAGGAAAAGGAAATTCGTGTTATTAACACCCTTCTGGAAAAACAAGTGGACGGGCTTCTGTTCATGGGCGGTACAGTAACTGATGAGCATATTCAAGCTTTTCAAACAGCGGCAGTGCCGATTGTTCTTTGTGCGACGAGTGATGAGAAAGGGACGTTCCCTTCCGTCGATATTGATCACGAAGCAGCAGCTTTTGATGCAGTAAGCACACTGGTTCGCCATGGCCATCGTGAGATTGCGATGATTAGTGGAACACTTCAGGACCCAGCGAACGGTTATGCAAGATTCCAGGGCTACAAGCGTGCGCTTGAAACAGCCGGTATCGAGTACCAAGAAGATCTGGTACGCATTGGCAACTATCGCTACGAGTCTGGTGTGGAAGCAATGAAGTACTTCCTTGGACTGAAGAAAAAACCAACCGCAATATTCAGCGCAACCGATGAGATGGCGATTGGTGCGATCCACAGCATTCAGGATGAAGGGCTCAAAGTTCCAGACGACTTCTCGATTATCAGTGTCGATAACATCCGAATGGCTTCGATGGTTCGTCCACAGCTGACAACGGTAGCTCAGCCGATGTATGATCTTGGCGCGGTAGCGATGCGTCTGCTTACCAAGCTGATGAAAAAAGAGAACGTGGAGAACCCGCGTGTTATTTTGCCACACGAAACGATTTTGCGTTTGTCAGTCAGTCATGTGTAATTAGCAACCGTATAGGTTAACTGGTAGAAAGCTCCGTTTTTGCGGAGCTTTTTTGCTGAACAAAGGATGTGCTGATTCATAAACCAAGCCGAGCCAAAGGAGATGAATATGAAGTTATGGCACAAACAATTGGACTCATTGGAGCAATGGATGAAGAGATTGAGCTGTTGCTGTCGGATATGGAGAATCCGGTACGAACAGATTATGCGGGCATAACGTATACCGAGGGTGATGTCTATGGCAAGCATGTAGTTGTATGCAAATCAGGTGTAGGCAAAGTGAATGCGGCTGTAACGACTCAAATTTTGATCGAGAAATTCAGCGTGTCTCATATTATTTTTACAGGGGTAGCTGGTGCAGTCCATCCGGATTTGGAGATTGGAGATATCGTCATCTCGACGGCATGTATTCATCACGATATAGATGTTACTCCTTTAGGTTACAAGCGGGGAGAAATTCCTTACCAGAAAACGTCGGCTTTTCCGGCGGATACAGATTTGATCAAACGGGCGGCTGAAGCATGTGAGGAGTTGTCAGCGAGATATATTAGCGGAATTGTGCTGTCTGGAGATCAGTTTATTGCAAGCAAAGAGGTTGTGAGCAGGCTGCACGACGAGTTCCAAGGGGCGTGTGCCGAGATGGAGGGGGCTGCGGTCGCACAGGTGAGCTTCATGAATAAGATCCCTTATGTTATTTTGCGTGCCATGTCGGATAAGGCAGATGGCTCAGCCCATGTGAACTTTGCCGAATTTACAGTGGAATCCTCTCAGAAATCCCATCGGATCGTAGAACACATACTGGTACATATGTAAGCAGAACAGATGAGTAAACGAGAAAAGACAGGAGCAGCCCGGGGATGTCCGGGACCAGGCTCCTGTCTTATTAGTACATATAGCGCTGTTTAAACCTTACGTGATCGAATTGTTCTTTGGAGGCAAGGGGGACCTTGCTGCCGATTCTCACCATAAGGCAATTGGCAGGATGTGCACAAATTTCAGGGTCATCCGTAGCGTACCAGACCATATCCACCGTCTTCATCAATCGCTCCATCATCTTACGGTAGTCCCATACGGATAGTCCGCTTCCTTTCAAATCCCAATGCCAGTAATATTCGGTCGTAAAGACGATATATTCCTCCATCTGTTCATGTTCAAAAGCGTGCTGAATGAGTGCGCGGCCAATTCCGTAAGAGCGGTAATCATCTGCAACCTCAATCGCTCCCAGCTCAATCAGATCCTTCATATTCCCTTCAGACCAACGTTCCATCTCGTCAGGATAATGAAAAGTCACATAGCCGATAATCGTATCTTGTTCTCTGGCAATAATGATTCTTCCTTCCGGAAGCTCAGATATTTGAATGAGAGCCTCTTGCTGCTCATGAGGTCTTCGGAACGCATCAAGATCCGGATGCATGACTAGATCCTGCAGCAATGCGGCAGGAACAGGACCTTCTACAACAATCTCCCTGCTGTTCATAATGAGTAAGTGAGCGTGGTGATGTTTGGTATGGTTCATTGTTCATCAGTGCTCCTTCTGGAGTGTCATGGCGTGTTCTCTCTACTTATAACAAATAACCAAAAAAATGAAAAGGGAATATTAACAGAATCTCAAATTATGCTATAATATTCCAGACATAAAGTTTTCACATTTCTAGCAATAGCCGCAGTAACTCGGATACGTTGGTAAGTTGAATCAAATTTTACATGAGAGTAAGTATGAATTTGATTCATGTCATTACAGATTTGTAAGCGCTAACTAACCTGTACATTGTGAAAATGTAACTGAGGAGGCTCTGAAGGCAATGAGTCATGATCAAAATGAATTTATCGCAACTGTCGTAGAGCGTAGTAATCTGGGAGATTACACACAGGCTCGTGAGCAATTTAGCTGGGAAGAAGTGAAGAAGCACTTTACGTGGTATGAAACAGGCAAAGTAAATATGGCATATGAAGCGATTGATCGTCATGTAGACGAAGGTAATGGAGCACGTACAGCGCTCCTGTACAGTGATGCGGTCAGAGAGGAAGCCTACAGCTTCCTAGATCTTAGTGAAGGCTCTAATCGATTTGGTAATGTACTCCGAAAGTACGGAATATCCAAAGGTGATCGGGTCTTTATTTTTATGCCAAGAAGCCCTGAGCTGTACTTGAGTCTGCTTGGAACCTTGAAGGTCGGAGCCATTGTGGGACCTTTATTTGAAGCCTTCATGGAAACGGCAGTGAAGGATCGTCTGCTGGACAGTGAAGCAGTAGCACTGATTACCGTTCCACAGCTGCTGCCGCGTATCAATCGTGACGAACTGCCCCAACTGAAGCATATCTTCGTTGTAGGCGGTGGAGCACAGGAGCAAGAGGGTTTCATTGATTACGATGCAGAGATGGCAGCGGCTTCAGATGAGCTGGAGCTGGAGTGGCTCAGTCTGGAAGATGGTATGATTCTGCACTATACCTCTGGATCAACTGGCAAGCCCAAAGGGGTCTATCACGTTCACAATGCAATGATTCAGCATTATTATACAGGGAAGGTCGTCCTGGATTTACGAGAAGATGATATTTATTGGTGTACCGCGGATCCTGGCTGGGTTACGGGTACATCATATGGTATTTTTGCGCCTTGGCTGAATGGAGTCACGAACGTAATCAGAGGCGGCCGGTTCAGTCCACAGGATTGGTATCAAACGATTGTCAGCAATAAAGTAACCGTGTGGTACAGTGCTCCTACTGCATTTCGAATGCTGATGAGTGCAGGAGACGAGGTTATTAAGCAATTTGATTTGTCTACACTACGTCATGTACTCTCCGTAGGTGAACCGCTGAATCCTGAGGTAGTAAGATGGGGAACCAAAGCCTATAATCAGCGAATTCATGATACCTGGTGGATGACCGAGACCGGAGCACAGCTCATTTGTAACTATCCAGGTATGGTGATTAAGCCGGGCTCAATGGGTAAGCCGCTCCCGGGGATTGAAGCCGCAATTATTAATGATCAAGGGGAGGAGCTTCCTCCGTATTCCATGGGTAATTTGGCAATCAAGACACCGTGGCCTTCCATGATGAGGCAGGTGTGGAACAATCAGCCTAAATATGACGAATACTTTCGTATTCCTGGCTGGTATGTATCCGGGGATTCCGCTTATATGGATGAGGACGGGTATTTTTGGTTCCAAGGCAGAATTGATGATGTCATCAACTCTTCAGGCGAACGAATCGGTCCTTTTGAAGTAGAGAGCAAGCTCGTAGAGCATCCAGCAGTTGCAGAAGCCGGTGTAATTGGTAAACCGGATCTCGTTCGAGGTGAGATTATTAAGGCCTTTGTCTCCCTGCGGGAAGGCTATGAACCTACACAGGAATTGAAGGACGATATTTACCGTTTTGTAAAAGAAGGCCTATCTGCCCATGCAGCCCCTCGTGAAATTGAATTTAAGGATAAATTGCCGAAGACTCGATCAGGGAAGATTATGCGAAGGGTGCTTAAAGCGTGGGAGCTTGATTTACCTGCTGGCGATTTGTCCACGATTGAAGATTAGAATGATCGTCCGTGTTGATATTATGACTTAATCAAAAAACTTGAATATATACAAAAAAGCTAACGTAAGTTTAAAACTTACGTTAGCTTTTTTTACTTCTATAGCCTATCTTAAGGACTTACTGGTGCTGACGGACTGGATTCTCCAGCCGCGTTAACCGCGGTTACTCTGAATGCACCCTTGGCTTCCGCATTATTGTAAGTGAATGCCGTGAAACCAGCAGTTCCAACATGCTGGAAAGGCTCCTGACCTGTTTCGCTGTAGTAAACATTGAAGCCCGTTACGCCTTCCTGTTCGGCCCAGGTGATGACAATACCTTGCTCTGTAATCTGGGCAGAAACACCGCTAGGTGCTGCAGGCGCACCAGACGCATCGGTGTTACTGTTCGCTCCAGCGTCACCGTCCGGGTTCGCATCTGGATCAACGACCGTACCTGGAACCTCAATAGGATTGTCTGGTGTCTCTTCCTCTGGAGGAGGAGCCTGAGCGCCGCTGCTGACAATTGCACTAGGTGCTGATTCTCTGCCAGCGACGTCAACTGCAACAATGTAGAACTGTACGCCGCTGCCCGCATAGCTGCTAAATGAAGTCGGATTCCCTGCAAGCACGACCTTACCCTGATTCTGGAACGGACCACCGTTCATGCTCCGATATAGTCTGTACCCGACGACATCGCCGGCTGCGCTAGGATTAAAGGTGATGACTGCATTTCCATTGTTCACCGTCATTCTGACATTGCCAGGGGCATCGGGATTCGCTCCGTCATCCTTACGAGGGTCAACCTCCTTAGGCATGTCTTCATCGGCATCGTCCGGCAAATAATAGGATAATGGCTCATGCTCGGCCATCACTTTAAATGCCTCCTGCAGCTGCTTGATCAGCTCAGAGATTGGACGTTCACGCTTCACGACGGTTTGTTCCTTCAGCATATCTGAAGGCGTTTCGTCTCTAGGGATATAATTTACACCGTTGTAAGTGATGTACTTCGATTTAGCAACCGCATCGTCGCTTTCGGTTGGTACATATTTCGTATTGAAAATATCGGTTACGAATTTGTCGGTAAGCGAAGTCGGCAGCTTGCCGCTGTATGCGGATACCGTCTTGGTTGTAATATTCTCAGGCTTCGTAAAGGTCTTCGTAGGGAACAGGTCTGGCTCAGCCTCGGTAACCTCGTTCAATATTTTAGCCCAGAGTCTGCGGGCCCGCTCTCTTTCAGCCCCTTTAGCGAGTGTGGATAGAGTCTCTTTGTTGTTATAACCTACCCATACGCCGAGAGTCACATCCGGTGTATATCCTTGGAACCATACATCTGCATAGTTCTGCGTCGTGCCTGTCTTGCCGGCAATTTCAATTTCACCGTACTTATTGAAATTGTCTCTAACGAGCTTACCTGTACCGTCCGATATAACCGTACTTAACATGTCTGTCATTAAATAAGCTGTTTCCTTAGAGAAGATTTCCTTCGGTGCAGCTTCATGGGAATATACGATGTTCCCTTGTGAATCAACGATTTTCTCAATCATGTAAGCATCATTAAAGACACCATTGTTGGCAATCGCACCATATGCATTCGTCAGTTCTTCTACGGATACACCGTAAGTAAGACCTCCAAGTACACCGGTAGTTGCATTCGTATAGTCGACATCTGTCAAGGTAGTAATCCCAAGACTTTTCGCAAAATCCCAGGCCTTCTCAAGTCCCAGCTTTTCATTAAAGATTTTGAGAGCTGGAATGTTGAGAGATTGATTTAACGCATATCTTGCCGTTACTAGACCGTTATAATTTCCGTTTGAGTTTTTCGGAATATGATAGCCTTTTTGACCATCCTTCAAAATGATCGGCGAATCATCAAGAACGGAGGCTGGCTGTATAATTCCTTCTTCAAGCGCTGGCAGAAAAGCAGCGATCGGCTTCATAGCCGAACCAGGCTGTCTTACCATTTGTGTAGCAAAGTTCAAATTCTCAACATTAAAATCACGACCCTCGATCATGCCGAGAATTTTCCCTGTCTTGTGATCAATCATCATGGCAGCCGTTTGCTCTAAGCCTTTGCTCTCGTTATACGCTGAGAAGTTGCTGTCGTCCTCGGCGATGGTGCGCATCGTCTTGTAGACATTCTTATTAATGGTCGTATAAACGCGATATCCACCGGTACGAAGCTTCTGCAGTGCTTCCTCAGTCAGCTCGCTGTCTGATTTATCCGGCACTTCTCCTTCAGGATAGAGCACATCAATCAGCACTTTGGCAGCCTGTCTTTCGGTTTCAAGCATTAGGTAAGGATACGTATTGTATGCTTTGGCTACTCTTGGTGCAAGCGATGACTTAAGATCAAATGCTAATGCTTCATCATGTTCACTCTGCGTTATCTTGCCCAAAGCGAGCATACGTCCGAGCACACGCTCCTGACGCTCAATGGCATTGTTGAAATTGTCCTCATTGAACTCACCTTTTCCGTTAAAAGCGGAGTAGGCGGAAGGGAGCTGAGGAAGGCCTGCCAAATAGGCAGCCTGTGCAATGTTCAGATCATCAAGATCATTTACATTAAAAATACCTTTGGCTGCAGCTTTGATCCCGTATACGTTATATCCGCTGGAGCCGTTCCCAAATGGAACCTTATTTAAATAAGCTGTAATGATTTCATCCTTGGTCAAAAACCGTTCTAAACGCAAGGATAATAAAATTTCCTTCACTTTCCGATCTTCCGTCTTGTCCAGACTCAGGAAGACCCGTCTTGCCAGCTGCTGAGTCAGTGTGCTTCCGCCTGTTTGTACAGGCTCGTTCAGCACTCTCTCCTTGACAGCTCTTAGAGTACCTGTTATGTCTACGCCTTTATGTTCATAAAAAGTATCATCCTCGATAGAAGTCACTGCATCAAGTACGATTTGAGGAATGTCCTCCAGTTCCACAATACGCCGGTCTTCTTCTGTCCTGAGTTGACCGATTGCTGAACCGTCTGCAAAATAAGCAAAACCCGTTAGTGCATTCTCACTGACTGCTTGTTCGATTGCAGCTCTGGAGCGGACAGGCTCGTCTTTAACAATGGATGCTATGTAACCTGTAAGTGCACCGCCGACAAACAGGATACCTACGAAGCCAAGGACGACCATCCATTTAACAAAACTACCTAACCTGCTTAAGAATTTTCTTTTGCGGGAAGGCTGCTCATCAGGTTTTTTATCCTTATCATCAACCATCAAATGTCTTCCTCCTTTTAACAGGCATTATTATAGCATAAAATCACTCTTTTGAACCCCCGCAAATGGTGGCAAGGGTCGGAAATTGACAGCCCTTCTCGGAATATGTTATATATAAAGTCAAAACTTGATACGGAAAAAAGCTGTGAAGGACTCCAGTAGGAGGCGGATAACACATAGTCAGAGAGCCGGTGGGTGGTGTGAACCGGAATGTGCCGCTTGTCGAATTACCGTCCGGAGCTGTCCAGATGAACAGGAATAGCAGGTTGAAATTACCATGAGCTATTGCAGGATTAGTCTGGTACCGGGTTGAAATCCCGTTATGTCAATGAAGTGAAAGTGCCTATCTTTTTATTTGTAGAGCAGGCACTTTAATTAGGGTGGTAACGCGAGAGCTCCTTCTCGTCCCTTGGGATGAGAAGGAGCTTTTTGTGTCCAAATAGGATCGAACATATTATAGGGGGTACGTTTAGGATGAAATGGGAAGAACTCAGCAAGACTCAGCAGGAGGAAGTGAGCCGTCAGCTGGATGTGATATCAAGAGGAGTATCCGAAATTGTTCCGGAAGAGGATTTGAAGCAGAAGATCATGAAATCGGTAGTCAGCGGAGTACCGTTACAAGTGAAGCTTGGAATGGATCCGTCCGCGCCTGATTTGCATATTGGCCATACTGTAGTTATGCACAAGCTGCGTCAATTCCAGGATCTGGGACATGAAGTGCAGCTGATCATCGGGGACTTTACGGGCAGAATTGGCGACCCGACAGGGAAATCCGAGACACGGAAGCAATTGAGTGAGGAAGACGTTATACGCAACGCAGAGACATACAAGAAGCAGCTGTTCAAAATTCTGGATCCGAACAAAACAAAAGTATACAACAACTCCGATTGGCTTGCGCCGATGAACTTCTCTCAAGTTGTTAATCTGGCTGCCAAGGTAACGGTTGCCCGGATGATGGAGCGTGACGATTTCACGAAACGTTTCCAGAGCGGTCAGCCAATCAGCATTCATGAATTTTTCTACCCGCTTATGCAAGGTACGGATTCTGTCGTTCTAAAGAGTGATATTGAGCTTGGCGGTACGGATCAGAAGTTCAATCTCCTGATGGGACGTACTTTGCAAAAAGAAAATGGAGACGAAGCGCAGGCGACCATCATGCTTCCGCTTCTAGAAGGTCTGGACGGGGTTCAGAAGATGAGTAAGAGCCTTGGCAACTACATTGGTATCGACGAGGAGCCGAACGAAATTTACGGCAAATCGATGTCTGTTCCCGATGAGCTTATGCTGAAATACTACACGCTGGCTACCGATCTGAGTACAGAGGAACTGAAGGCGTTGGAGCAAGGTGTTGAAGACGGCAGTGTTCATCCGCGCGACGCAAAGATGAAGCTTGCTTACACCTTTGTCCGCATGTACCACGGGGAAGAAGCAGCTGAGGCAGCTCAGCAGCACTTTGTGACTGTATTCCAGCAGCGTGCACTGCCGGACGATATTGCAGAAGTCGTGATTCCTGCCGAATCGCTCGAGAATGGAACTATACGTCTGATCAGCCTGCTTACGACGCTCGGATTCGCTGCTTCTAACGGTGAAGCGAAACGAAGCATTCAGCAGGGCGCAGTCAAAATTAATGAAGAAAAGTGGGGCGATCCGAACAGTGAGTACACCCCGCAGGATGGCGATATCGTACAGGTCGGTAAACGTAAGTTTGCCAAAATCAAACTGTAAAGTATTATGAGCTTCGTTATAAGCTTTAGATAGTAAAAGAGTGCCTTTAGGTCATATGAGGTCAGTTCCTATGACTTGACAGGCACTCTTTTTTTATGTTTACAGGCAACTAAAAAATCCCCCGAAAGCAAGCTTTCGAGGGATGTGTTCTCCAGTTAAATATTAACGGTTGTAGAACTCGACGATTTGCTTCTCATCGATATCTTGAGAAAGCTCAGCGCGTTCTGGAAGACGGATGTACTTGCCTTCAAGAGCTGCTTCGTTGTACTCAAGGTAAGATGGAAGATGTGTACGGTTTTCCAAAGCTTCTTTAATAGAGGAAAGACCGCGGCTTCTTTCACGAAGACCGATTACATCGCCAATGCTTACTGCGTAAGAAGCGATATCTACTTTTTTACCGTTAACAGTCACATGACCGTGAGCTACCAGCTGACGTGCACCTGCACGAGAGTTGGAGAAACCAAGACGGTAAACGAGGTTATCAAGACGGCTTTCCAGCAGGAACATGAAGTTCTCACCGGCAATACCTTGCATTTTTTGTGCTTTTGCAAACAAAGTACGGAATTGCTTTTCACCCAAGCCGTACATATGACGCAATTTTTGCTTTTCTTGAAGCTGCATACCGTAGTTGCTGATTTTTCTGCGTTGGTTAGGACCATGTTGACCCGGAGGGAAGTTGCGTTTCAATTCTTTACCAGTTCCGCTCAGGGAAATGCCGAGACGGCGACTCAATTTAAATTTAGGACCAGTGTAACGTGCCATTGTTATAGTAACTCCTTTTATAATAAATTTCATATGATGGGGCTCTATTTGCGCCGCTAATTGTATCGCAAGCCTTATAAGGCAATACATTTCTAATCCAGAAAGTTCAGCCGCTGTCCGGATAGCTACAATAAGCTGTGAGGGTGACACAACGTTACGCCCAAATTTAAAGACCATATCGGTCTTATTCAACAATATATATTATATTAAATGTACGAGCGAAGTCAAGAAGATGTGGTCATGAAGCTATAAAAAGAGAACATCCATAATTTGTCTGAAATTGTCGATAGGACTTATTACCTAAAAAAATAGGACAAATTTCTCTTAAACTCCGTGCAAATTGCAATGAAAGAGGGTAAAATAGATTTGTATCTTAATTTTAAGCATTCGAGTACATTAATACAAAGATGACTATCTAGTCTTGGTTTGTGCAAAGGAGTGCCGCTTTTATGACAGAACACCTTCATAAATCTGCTTACAAGATGGAAGATCTCTTGCTGGAGGGACCTAAGCCGGAGAAATATAATCGAAACTCTAGTGATAGCTCCAACGATCTCCATATAGAGCAACATTGGCTGGAATTTTTGGACGTCAACGTATTTGATACAGAGCACATCGAACGGATCCTTAAGGATGCTTTTGAGGAATGGCGAATTCAAATGCTGACGATCCCTTCCTTTAATGAAGCCATTTTTTCTATATGGAGCGGAAGTGGTACATGTCTTGCTGTCCAAGGTGAAGGATTCTCTTCTGTAAAGAAAGCGGCTCAGCAGAAGATTCAACAAATCCTAGCAGAGCGAATGGGGCATTCCGTGGCTTCGGAGGCGATCATCGAGCATAACTTGTCAGAAGCGGAAGATTACAGTTTGTTTACTCTTCCTCTGTATTCCCGGAGCGAGCAGAAACAATTAGGTTTTTTATGTATTGCGGTCATGCAGGAACGGGTGACAGAGGGATTTGCAGACTTGCTCTTATCCTCCAAGTATCACTATCAATCTTGTTTTTACCGGCGGTTTGAACATCTATTTCTAGCGGATATGCTTCATATCCACAAGCTGTCTGATAATGAGAACCGGCGCAGATCCATCCTCCTTCAAATCGTCCAGCGAATGCAGGAGAAGATGGATGTGAGCGCAGTGCTGGAAGAGGTGTTCGACAGTGTTGCTTTTCTTTTTCCTGCGGTAAATCTCACGCTCTATATGTCACAGGACGGCGGCATGGATGACCCGAGAGTTAAGCCGTTATATCTGCATGGAGATAACAGCTCTGTATGTGTTCGTGCCTTTACGGAGGAACGGATTATTACCCAGCCTTCCACACGGCATCAATATGAGATCGGTATTCCTTTCAGAGGCAAACAAGGGACTTATGGTGTGTTTCATATCGAAGGCAATCAGGAATGGATTGAAGATGTAGATCTGAAGCTGATTACCATGATGGCGGACACAGCGGGGACTGCGTATGAGAATGCCAAGCTGCATGAACAATCCGGTACACTCATTCAAGAACTGCGGATGATAGATGAGCTGACCAAACGTCTGAACCGGAGTCTGCAGCTCACGGATATATATGAGTATGCAGTTCAGCAGCTGATTCGCATATTCAAGGCTCAATCCTGCTGTATTCTCAAGCTGAACCCGGAAGACCAACGCTTCCATGTAATGTTCTCCAATGTTGCTGCACTCCGGAACGAGACTTTTTCCTTATCGGGAATCAGCGGGCAAGTATACAAGAGCGGAGAACCTTTTATATTGTTTAATTATGAGAACTACAATGGTCCAAGCTCCTTCTTCATGGAGACAACAGGCTCTATGTCGATGATGGCGGTTCCTTTGAGAATCAGCGGACAGGTAGAAGGCACAGTGCTTGTAGCACATCAGAAGAAGCAATATTTCTCTTATAACAACTTCCGATTTCTGGATATGCTTGCCGTTCATATTGGACTGGCTGTTACGAATGCAACACTGCACGCTGAAGTGAAGCGGCTGGCGACCGTTGATGCACTGACTGGACTGTACGTCAGACATTATGTAGACCGTATGATTGAGGAACGACAGAGCACAGATTTTTGCGGCTCCCTTATCATCATTGATATTGATCAATTCAAACAAGTTAACGACAGCTACGGTCATCAGGTGGGAGATGCCGTTCTCAAGCAAGTAGGGAATATTATTCGAGAGTCGGCTGGACCCAATGATCTCTGTGCGCGATGGGGAGGAGAAGAGATTGCAATTTATTTGCCTCAGGTAAGCAGTGAGCAGGCCAAAATGATCGCAGAAACGATCCGGCAGCGGGTACCCGAATCGACGACTCCTTCCATCACGGTATCGATAGGTATCGGGGAATGGTGCTGGCTTGATGATCAGGTAAGCCTGGAATCTCTTTTTTATCGTGCGGACATGGCGCTCTATGCGGCCAAAAATGGCGGCAGAAATCGGATTGTAGTCGAACATAAAATGATTGACCGATAACAAACATTCGCTGGGGTAGTATTACGGCGGATGTTTTTTTATTTGGCTGCACTGGATATAAGCACTGTTCAACGGGAAACCTAACAACCGACGATACTATATAGCCTGAAGGGCAGTGACTTATTATGCGAAGATTGAGATTACGCACTATTCTAATATCGATTGTGACTTTATCGCTATTCAGCATGAGCGGATGCGGGATGTTCAACAATTCCCTTGATCCTGAAGAGACATTTCATCGAGCTCTTTCGGGACTAGCTGGTAAGGAGGAAATGACCTTTGAAGGCCATGCAGGACTTAGAACTTCAGCGCAGGGCGAGTTTAACCAGCATTTTGAATATAAAGGGACATTATCTAACCATAACAAGCTGGTCGTAACAAGTCAGGAATACAAGGGCCGTTTGGAGACGAGCAGCAGCAATAAGGCAGAGACAGACTCTCATCCTGTCAATATGGAGCGAAAGGCCGGGATGTGGAGAATGTCGGATCGTATGGAGGACAGCTCTTATGGGGGCTTGACCCGGCTGAACCCGGTAGAACAGCTGGAGAAGATCGGTAATATGAAAGGAAAGGCATTCAGCAATGAGTCAGGAGCCCCTCGGGGAACGCAGATGATTCGAATTGAGCTTGCTGAAGATGAAGCCAGTCAATGGATAGCCGATCAACTGAAGAAAGAAATGCAGATGCTTCATGATGAGCTGCCTGAGCTTGCAAACCAGGTAGACAGCAGCAAACGGCGGCAATGTATGAAGGAGCTGGAAAGAATATGGAATGAGGAGAATGATGAACTTAACCAAAGAGTGAAGAATATAACCGTCAAATCGGTTTATCATCTTACCGTAAATAAGCAATCCAGCTTACCGATCAGACTCTCCTCGGAGAATGAAGTCACTGATAAGAATAATAAGAAAGAGAAAGAAATGCTCATTACAGATATTTATTTCAGTAAGTATCACTAAGCATCACTAAGCAAAGTATACAGTTGAAAACCAGGTTGGCTGAAGGGGCTGCCCCAAATAGATACCCCAAAACACAAAGGGGTGCTACAATAGAAATGAACCAACTTGAAGGAGGAGCAAGACAATGAAAGATCCTAGAATTCAGAAGCTGGCGCAAAATTTGGTGAACTATTCAGTGAACGTACAGCCAGGCGAAAATGTATTAGTAGAAATGATCGGTTCTGAGCGAGATCTCATCAACGCGATTATTGAAGAGGTCGGTAAAGCAGGCGGAAATGCTTTCGTTCAGCTTACAGATAAGACTGTTCAACGTGCAATGCTCAAGAATGCTACCGAAGAGATGCTGAAGACCTGGGCAGAGATTGATTTGAAGCGTATGGAGCTGATGGATTGTTACATAGGGATCCGAGCCGGCGAGAATGCGAACGACCTGTCTGATGTACCTGAGGACAAAATGAAAATGTATAACTCACTCTACTCGCATCCCGTACATAGTGAAGAGCGTGTTAAACGTACCAAATGGGTCGTCCTGCGCTATCCGAACGCAAGTATGGCTCAGCTGGCCAATACGAGCACAGAAGCTTTTGAAGACTTTTATTTTGATGTATGCAACCTGGATTATGCCAAAATGGATAAAGCTCAAGATCCGCTGGCAGATCTTATGCGCAAGACGGACAAGGTTCGGATTACCGGTCCGGGAACAGATCTTACTTTCTCAATCAAATCTATTGGTGCAGAAAAATGTGCAGGGGAGAAAAACATCCCTGACGGGGAAGTTTACAGTGCCCCAGTGCGTAATTCTGTGAATGGGACGATCAGCTACAACACACCGACTCTATATAATGGCATTACTTTTGAGAACATCAAATTCCGATTTGAAAATGGGAAGATTGTGGAAGCAACGAGCAATGACACGAAGCGTCTGAATGAAATCCTAGATTCGGATGAAGGAGCACGTTATATTGGGGAGTTTGCGATCGGCTTCAATCCGCATATTTTGCATCCAATGAAAGATATTTTGTTTGATGAAAAAATTGCAGGAAGTCTTCATTTTACACCAGGTCAGGCATATGATGTTACAGACAACGGAAATACGTCATCCATCCATTGGGACCTTGTTCTGATTCAGCGTCCTGAGTATGGCGGTGGTGAAATCTACTTTGATGATGTTCTTATTCGCAAGGACGGATTGTTTGTCATTCCAGAACTGGAAGGTTTGAATCCGGAAAATCTCGTTTAATGGATGTAATGGAAAAATCAGTTGCTAAGAAAGCGGATTCAAGGTATCATAAAGCTGGTTATATTACATTAGAGATCTGATATTAGACGGAGGGATTCCTATGTCGAGTAACAATGCAGCGGTTGTAGATATTGCTCAAACTGCGAGTAAGTTCACTTCTTCTATCGTACTTCACTCAGACAGCAAGTACATTGATGTAAAAAGCATTCTTGGATTATTTACTACGTTAGTAGGCAATAAAACGTATGAACTTCATGTTCATGGACCGGATGCCGATGAAGCGAAACGTGAAATCTCTGAAGTCTTTGCTAAGCATGGTTTGACGGTGGTAATAGCAGCCGAATAACAGCTTATGCAGCGATTGAAAGCACCTTTACCTTGATGGTAAAGGTGCTTTTTTTAGCAGGTTCTTGTCTTGAGCGTGGTTTTCGTCTAATATTAATGATATATTGTCGTACAAGATTCTGGACATAGGGGGGAAGAGTGCATGACTTCATCAAATCTGCAAGAACAACTGAATTCCAAAGCGATGAGTCTTCTTGAAGAAGATGCAGATAAAATAAAAAAGCTTATTCAAGTACAGATGGAGAACCTGGCAACACGTTACTGCCCTCTCTATGAGGAAGTATTAGATACTCAAGTATTTGGTTTCTCCAAAGAAGTTGATTTTGCTGTTCGTGCAGGACTTCTTCCAGCGGAAACAGGCAAGCAGCTGGTGAATAACCTTGAACGTAATTTAGCCGTTCTCTATGAAGCGCTGAATAATAAAGGGAATCTGGAGTAAGCGCAAGGTCATTTATAGAAGCATGCATGGAGAGATGCATGCTTTTTTCGTATGTTTTTTGACTGACTGAAGCGCTCAGATAAGAAAAAAGGAGACGCCGAGAATACAATATACCGCCATGAGAAGCAGTCCCTCATACCAGTTCGTGGAACCGTCCTGCGTGATGGATTTGGATATGAACACGGCAACTGCAATGGCAGCAAGTTCAATAGTGGTGAAAACGATATCCATTGTATTACCGGAGAAGAAGCTCACAAATACGAGAATGGGAGCAACGAACAAGGCGATCTGCAGGCTGCTGCCAACGGCAATTTCTACAGCTGCGCCTATTTTGTTCTTCATGGCAAGCAGGACAGCAGCACTATGCTCGGCGGCATTTCCGATAATGGCGACAAGAAAGGCTCCTACGAATACTTCACTGAAACCGAATTGAGTCGTAAGCGACTCCAGCGTTCCGACAAGCCATTCACTGACAAAGGCAACCATTACGGTAGCAGCAATAAGATAGATAATCGAACGTGTCTTGGACCATTTGGGCTTTTCACCATGATCGGGCTCAGCACCGTCCGAGTAATCCGTCAGAAGGTCCTTATGAGTGATCATGGAGAACAGAATCCAGGCCAGATAGGACACAATCAGGATGCCGGCCACGAGCAAGCTTAAAGTTTTCGTCTGATTTTCTGTAATTGTATGGGTGTTAAGAAAGACGGCAGGGACGAACAAGGCGATAACGGCAACGGTCATGAGAGAGCCGTTCATCCCGGCGAGCGATTCATTAAAGCTCTGTGTTTTGTATTTCAACCCCCCAAGGAATATGCTGAGTCCAAGCACGAGCAGAAGATTCCCGATGATAGAGCCGGTCAAGCTTGCTTTTACCATATCATATAGACCTTCCCGCACGAGGAAAATCGCAATGATGAGCTCTGCAGCATTTCCGAATGTTGCATTGAGAAATCCGCCGAGCCGCTCCCCTGCATAGTGCGCCACGCTTTCGGTTGCTTTTCCTAAAAAAGCAGCTACGAAGATGACGGCAATCGAAGATAGGATAAACTGTATAAGCGGATCAAGGTGCAGAAAATGTGCTGCAGCGCTTAAACAGAAGGTAAGGATGAGCAGGATTGAAGTCAATTTGTTCATAAAGATCGCCCCCTGATAGAACAGAAACATACTTGTTATAATATCCCCTCATTCAACTAAAATATGAGCAGGCTTTACTATGTAAGTGATGAGATATATAGATTTGCTTTTTAGGGGTGAAAGGCTTTAAAATATGGGTAATGAAGCCAAAGGAGGATTCGGCATGGCAGAGCAGCTCGAAATCGAAACAGGCAACATTCGTATATCTAATGATGTTGTAGCTAAAATTGCTGGTCTTGCGGCACTCGAAACTCCGGGAATTGCAGCAATGTCCGGAGGGTTGTCCGAAGGCTGGGCCAAGCGCCTCAGCGGTAAGAATGTACAGAAGGGCGTAACCGTGGAGGTTGGATCCACAGAGGCGGCAATTGATCTAAGAATTATCGTCTTGTATGAAACACCAATTCACGAGGTGTCCCGGATGCTTCAGCAGAACGTACGTGTAGCCGTAGAGAGCATGACAGGACTGCGGGTAGTTGAAGTGAATGTGAAAGTTGAAGGCGTGTCATTCAAGGGAGATGAGCAGTAAGTCTGTTACAGGTAATGAAACGGCAGATTACTGGTCTTGTGCAATGGAATCGGATAATGACAAAAAAAAGGACGGTTTGGTCAAATGACCAAACTGTCCTTTTGTCGTTATTACAACACTTACTTCGAAGTTGTTCTCTTCTGGGTTTTGCGATTAACGAGAGCAGGTGAGGTGCGCTGCTCCTCTGTTATGGTGCGAACAGACTTGACTCTTTCCTGGGGCTGATCAAGACTATTCTCTCGGGAGATACTGAGCATAATACCAATGCTGGCCATCGTAATCAGTAGCGACGTACCTCCATAACTGATGAATGGAAGGGTAACTCCAGTTACAGGGATAGTCTGTGTTACCCCGCCGATATTAATGAAGGCCTGGATGGCGATTAACCCCATAATACCGACGCCGACTAGAGTCCCGAAGGAGTCCTTGCAGCGAAGTGCAATAATAAAGCCGCGCCAGATAAAGTAGACATAAACCCCAAGGAACAATATCGTTCCGATCAGACCTAACTCCTCTCCGATAACGGCAAATATAAAGTCATTAAAGGCATTCGGTAAATAGTGCAGCTTAATCACGCCTTGACCAATGCCAGTCCCCGTCAGCCCGCCTTGTCCAATTGCAGTCAAGGAGTGAAGCAGGTTGTAGGATGAATTCGTAGGATCAGAGAACGGGTTCAGGAATGATGTAAACCGGGCGAGCTGATAACCGCCGGAATTGCCGGATGTATTGCCTGTCATTAAGTCGATAAGATATTTTGCCCCAATGACAATGCCCGCTCCGACAACTAAGAGTCCAATTGAACCCATGATATGCTTCATACTGGCGCCGCCTGCATAGATAATAAGGCCGCAGGTAGCGACTAGAATGAAGGTTGTACCAAAGTCAGGCTGCAGCATGATCAGTCCGGCGACAAAGCCGACAATAATCATGACCGGAATATAGCCGGTTCGTAAATCACGGAACCGTTCGCCCTTCTTGGTAATCAGCGCGGATAAATACAGAATGAGAGAAATCTTGGCAATTTCAGAAGGCTGAAGATTAATTGGCCCTAGAGAGAACCAGCTCTTCGCGTTGTTAATTTCCGCACCTACAACTAACACAGCTAACAGTAATATGACAGTTAGGAGAAACAATGGTATATATAATTGCTTGTACTTTGCAAAAGGAATGTTCATGGCAACAAACATGCCAATAACTCCGAGGATCGCAAAGACCACTTGTCGCTTGGTGAAATAAAGAGCATCATTGTTGTAATCTTCTGAGACGAGGGCTATGCTTGCGCTCGAGCTGTAAACCATGATCAATCCAAAGCCTACTAATAACAAGGTGAGGATGAGTAACTGAAAATCAGGCATACCTCTTCGCACACGCCTTGTTCCTTTTGTCTTCATAGGCTGTTCCTGATTACGCTTCAAGCAATTCCTTGAGCTGCTTAATCTTCTCATTAGCAAGGCTCATCACTGGAGCAGGAATTTCACTTTCGTACTCCAGCCCGTGAGGAAAAGTTGCTCTTCCGATATATACAGCTTCTACAGATAAAATAGTGTCAGGTTTCTCTAGCTTGCCCTCGATTACACGCGTATTGATTCGTAAGAAATATTCATTTTTTGATTTGCTGTCTTCGATTTTGTAGTCGTATGTAGCGCGGTAGTATTCCCATTGCCAACGAACAAAGCCGGCCTTTTCCGCGCTTTCATCTAAGTATGCAAGATCGCTTCTGAGACCGTCCAAGCCCGTGTTCTCAAATATCATAGAAGATGAACCCTCCTTATACAATGCTCCTTTGTGTTCACAAATATCATGATAGTATGTTTCCTCAGCATGTGCAAGCTTTCCATAACCTGCCATTTCATATCGTTTAAGCATAATTTCTGATACAATGATAGGAAAACATTAGAAGGGGTGGAGGGCGTTTTATGAGAGAGCGCAGTTTAGATGAGTGGCTTGACCAAATGATTGTGTGGAGACGTTATCTTCACCAGAATCCAGAACTTTCCTTTCATGAAGTGAATACATCCAGGTTTATTGCCGAACAGCTTGAATCCTTTGGTATTAAGGTTATGAAAAATGTAGGTGGACATGGTGTGATCGGCATCCTGCAAACGAACGTACCTGGGCCTGTCGTTATGCTTCGAGCAGATATGGATGCACTCCCTATTCAGGATGAGAAGGAGACCGCTTATAAGTCTCAAGTGGACGGAGCAATGCATGCCTGCGGACATGATGGACATATGGCAACCCTGCTGGGTACTGCGGCATATATGAGCGAACATATAGAGGATTTCATTGGTGAGGTGCGGTTTCTGTTCCAACCTGCCGAGGAGCTTCTTCCTGGAGGAGCAGCAAAAGTGATAGCAGACGGGGCATTAGCGGATGTCGATGTTATTTACGGTATTCATTTATGGACACCCATTCCGCTCGGCACATATGCCAGCACTCCTGGGGCGATGATGGCCGCTGCGGATGACTTTTATATAGAACTAACAGGTAAAGGCGGACATGGGGGGATGCCCCATAACAGTATTGACAGCATTGTAGCCGGGGCTTCACTTGTGCTCCAGATGCAAAGTGTTGTCAGCCGTTCGGTGGATCCGCTTCAGCCTGCTGTATTAACAATAGGGACAATTAAAGGCGGTTCTGCACAAAATGTAATTGCAGAGAACTTTACGATCAGCGGTACGGTTCGCACATTTGATGCCGAGACGCGTTCTATAATGAAAGATCGTGTTCATCAGCTTACGGAGCAGGTGGCTTCTGCATATGGAGCCACCTACAACATCAATTATGTGATGGGATACCCGCCTGTCGTTAATGATGACAAGGAAGCGGCCCGTTTTTTTGATACAGCGACGAAGGCATTTGGTGCAGAGCGAGTGCGTGTAACGCCAAAACTGATGCCGGCTGAGGATTTTGCTTATTATTTGCAGGAGATTCCAGGCTGCTTCATGTTTGTGGGTGCAGGCAGCGATAATACCGGAGCGATCTATTCGCATCATCATCCCAAGTTTGATTTTGACGAGCAGGCGATGCTCGATGCCATGCAATTATTCATACAAATGACAAAAAGCTATGCTGAGGAGTATATTACATCAACCGTGCATGCATAATGTTTAATAAGTTGAATCAATTTCATAATACCTTTGGCTAGTTCGGGTTAACCTAATGATGAAATGCAAGGCTTAAATTTCATGATTAGGAGGTCTTCGGATGACAAAAAAAATGGTGTCTGAAGTGATGTCTACCGGTGTAGCGACGGTTTCAGCAGATAAACATATCTATGATATAGCCGTGATGATGAAGGATCAGGATACAGGCTTTATTCCGATTGTAGAAACGGAGAACAGCTCTAAGCTGGTGGGTGTCGTAACAGACCGCGATCTTGTGCTCCGAGGGTACGCGGGCAAGCATTCAGGGTCAACCGGTGTTGAAGAGGTCATGACGAAGAAGGTTCATACCGTGACGAAGGATACCACAGCAGATGAAGCAGCTGAGCTGATGGCTAAATACCAGATTCGCAGAATTCCCGTCATCGAAGGGGATCAGCTGATAGGTATCGTCTCTTTGGGTGATTTGGCGGTCACTCATCTGCTTGCTGATAATGCGGGGGAGGCATTGACGCAAATTTCGGAGCATTTACATTGATCCAGCATCCACTTGCATGAAATGTGCCAGAAAAGTTCATTTTCGCCCATGCGAAATTGGACTTTTCTTTCTTTGGAAGGAGAAGAGATATGAACGCAGACAAAGCTTGTATTGTGCAGCGGGATTTTACGATATTACTTGAAACAGGCCATCCAAGCTATGAGACCGCTAGAGAACAAATTGCACCTTATGCGGAACTGGTGAAGAGTCCTCCTGCTTTTCATACATATAAAATGACCCCACTCACCCTGTGGAGTGCAGCTGCAATGGGGTACAGTGCTGACGATATTATAGAGAGCCTTGTGATGGTGTCCAGGTGGAATGTTCCTGCGTCACTGATTCAGGATGTTCGCGGAATTGTAGAAAAGTATGGGAAGTTAAAGCTTCAATCGGATGATGAGACTGGAGAATGCATACTTGTAAGCGAAGAGGCCAAATGGATTGACCAAATTCAGTCACATAAGGCGCTATCCTCGTATTCTTTTGAGCGATTAACCGATACGAAGCTTCTAATACCTGCGAAGGATCGCGGGCTAATTAAACAGCAGCTCATTCGTATCGGATATCCTGTTATGGACCAGGCGGGGTATAAGCATGGAAGTCCACTTGCCTTCTCGTGGAAATCAATAGAGCAGGGCAAGGGGACCCAGGAATTTCAACTTCGGGACTATCAGATGGAAGCGGCAAACGCCTTTGAAGGATCAGACGGACTTGGTGGAAGTGGTGTACTCGTACTCCCTTGTGGCGCGGGCAAGACGATTATCGGAATCGCTGTGATGGAACGATTGCAATGTGAGGTGCTCATTCTGACCTCCAACACGACCTCTGTTAGACAGTGGATCAGGGAGATTAATGAGAAGACGACAATTCCGGAAGCCTCTGTAGGCGAATACTCCGGGCAGACGAAGGAAGTAAGACCCGTTACTGTGGCCACCTATCAAATTATGACTCATCGCAAAAACCAAAATGATGAATTTACACATATGAAATTGTTCGGAGAGCGCAGCTGGGGGCTCATCATATATGATGAGGTGCATTTGCTTCCTGCCCCTGTATTTCGGGCTACAGCTGACATCCAGGCTACGAGAAGACTTGGTCTCACGGCCACTTTGGTCCGGGAGGACGGCTGTGAGCAGGATGTATTTTCACTTATCGGTCCAAAGCGTTATGACATGCCCTGGAAAGAGCTGGAGCTGCAAGGCTGGATTGCTGAGGTGGACTGCAGAGAGATTCGTGTACCTATGGAGGAGGAGCTGAAGCAAAAATACTTGTATGCCGAACCAAGGCAGAAATTTAGACTGGCCTCTGAGAATCCTGCTAAGCTCCCAGTAGTGAAGCGATTGCTTGACAGTCATCCGGATCTGCCGGCACTCATTATTGGTCAATACGTAGGCCAGCTGAAGCTGCTTGCTGAAGAATTACAGGTGCCGATTATAACAGGTGCAACCTCTCAGCAGGAAAGAAACCGCCTGTTTGCCGATTTTCGCAAGAAAAAGATTACTACGCTGATTGTCTCAAAGGTCGCTAACTTTGCTGTCGATCTACCTGATGCTGCGCTTGCGATTGAGGTATCGGGAAGCTATGGCTCAAGACAGGAAGAAGCACAGCGTCTTGGGAGAATTTTGCGTCCCAAGGAAGGGGCTAATAAAGCTTATTTCTATACCTTGGTATCCAAGGATTCAAGAGAACAGGATTTTGCGTTAAAGAGACAAATGTTTCTTATTGAGCAGGGGTATGAATATCATGTAGCCGCTGAGAAGGAGGCCACGCTATAAAATGGCTAACCCAGAACAAATGGCATTCGAGAAAAGTATGGAGCAATTAAATCAGCAAGAGAGGCTGCTGTATTTGACAGCCTTTCGGCTGTTCGGCAGCTCGGCGCTGCAGCTTGACTCCCTTCAGGAGGAGCTGTCGGGTCAGCTTAGTGGGCTGGAGCTGGATCTTGCGGTTCTTCGGTTAAGAGGTCTTCAACTGTTGAAGACGGTAAAGAAAACGTGGGGAGAACAAATCTATTATATTCCTTCCGCGCATTTAGTATGGCTGACAGAACGAATCATACTGCCTAAGCTGCCTCTGTCAGGTGATCATGATTCCATGGTGGAGCATGTCCTTCTTGAAGCGAAATCAGATATTACAGGGGAAGTTCTTCATATCCTGTCTTATATTGCGATTCATGGCATGCCTCTGACTGCCAAAGGGACGATACATAAAAAGACGCTGGGAAGGCTGGGGGAAATGACCGTTCTCCAGTCTTCCGATTTCGAAGGGCTTGCTCTATCTTACGCACATCCGGATGTTTATCCGGTGCATATTGCAGTCATCATGGATCTGCTGTTTAGTCTGGGTCTGGTACGCAAAGAGGAAGGACAGATCACGATTGATGAGGATGTATTAAACAGCTGGCTGGACCTGTCAAATGAGCAGATGAGGCAGAACATTTATCATATTGCGGTAGAGAGGTATGGATCACCGATACCGGGGGCCCGGCATTTTCGCAGTCTGCTGACCTGCTGTGGAAGAAGAGATGCTGGACTGTCATGGCTCAGTCTGGACATGCTCTGCACATGCTTAGTGGATAATGGATTTGCAAGGCAGATGACAACTACCGAGCTTGCTGATGCTGCCACAGGCTGGGTACGTCTCCTGGCTGCCTTTGGCTATGGAGAATTAGGCTCCTCTACGGACGGGACTTATTATTTTCGATTTGAGGAGCCTGTTGATGATGATGCGGATCGGGCCGAGGATCGAGATGAGGTTCGATCTGAGAATCGTTATTCAGGGATCTTCGTGCAGCCTGACTTTGAAATCATGGTGCCGCAGAGCGCTTCCAAACGTCTAACATGGATATTGGAGGGCTGTGCAGAGCTGAAGGCTAGGGATCGAATGACGATATACAAGTTGACCAAGGAGCGGCTTCATCTTGCGGCTGAGCATGGACTCGAGCCGGATACGGTAATGGAGTGGCTTGAGCAATACAGCGAGACCGGCGTACCCGATCAAGTCCGGTTAACACTGGAGCAATGGGGAGCTGAGCTCGGGAAGACGACTTTCGAAGCGGTTATTCTGCTAAGATGCGCCAATCTGAAGGATGCGGATGCGATTGAGGCTCATCCGTCTTATTCGGTATGGCGCTCAGATATGGAGCGCATTGGCCCGAACCATTTCATTGTAAACAAGGACAAGCTGAATGAAATACAGAAACACCTGACTGCGATGGGCCTCTCTCCTGCAAAGGGCATTAAAGGTCTTAGTCCTGATACCCGGATCTATCCGCTGACGAAGGAGCAGGCGGAGCTCGCTGTGAGGTTCTGTGCAGAAACAGGCAGACAAGGCTTCGTATATACCGGAAACAATCTGCACTATTACGAAAAGGTAGAAGATACACCCGACATTTCTAATCTGATGCCTGATTTCAGATCGATACCGAAGTCCTGGTATGAGGAATGGCGGGAATATCATCCTTCAACAGCTAAACAAATGGTTCAGCAGGCTATTTCCTGGCGGATTCGGCTCGGCATCGAATGTGCAGGAATACGTAGAGAATTTATCCCGGAGTCGATTGGCAGAGGCGAGCCTTGGTCAGTAAACGGCTATTTTGCGCCGGATAGAGTGATAAACGTAGTCGAGAAGAGTACACTTGTACCTTCAGAATGGACAAAAATGTCCCTTATTTTACCAAAATAAGTTAATTAGCCAGCAAGATAGAGACAAAACTCTTCTTATGTATAGGCTGATATGTTATGATAGATATAGTCCTTTTCCGAAAAGAAATGGAACTTTGATATAGATCGGGATGAATTTTCATGAGCGTATCTGAGCTAAATACGGTTGATATGGCCCAAGTGCTGTCATACGCCTATGAACTAGGCGATATGATTAACCAATCTACGTTAGTAACAGATTATTTATATTGGAAAGAGCGGGTTCAGCAGAATCCGGAAATTCAAGTATGGGTCCGACGTCTTTCGGACAAAAAGGAGCTATTTGCGGAAACGGAGCGCTTTGGGCATTTCCACCCCAATTATCATAGTGCCAAAGACGAAGTTAAGGCTGTAGAGGATCAGCTTGAAACTTTTGAAGAAGTTAGACGTTTTAAGGAAGCTGAGGCACAGTTAGACGATATGCTGCATCAGATGTCTGAGACGATCGCTTTTTCCGTTTCTAGTTCCATTAAAGTTCCTAGCAACGATCCTTCACCAAAAGGCGGCTGCGGCGGGGGCGGAAGCTGCGGTTGCGGCGGCTGATTTATTCTTCATGAATGCCGATGCCGGTACAAGGAGGATTTTGCAATAGACAGATATAGCAAAATCTGAAGAAGAGGTGAATTTCGTATGTTTGCACAGCGAACAGGATATATCATATGGGTCAGTGATCTAAAAGCTGCTCGCAATCTAGAAAAATATGGCACAGTACATTATATCTCAAGAAGAATGCATTACGTCGTAATGTATGTGAACGCAGAGCGCGCAGAGGATACAATGAAGAATGTCAAAAGACTATCCTATGTTCGCAAGATTGAACGTTCATATCGAAATGAGATTAAAACGGAGTACAGTAAGGACATTCCGGACAAAACCAGCTTTTACGGCGGGATTTAACCTGGTGTAAATACATCGGGAAGGAATTTCATATACAATCCGGAGGAGCGGCCCATAGGCCGCTCTTTATTTTCATATTTTTGAATTAATCAAGCGATCAGATAGGGCTGCCGTCGGATGATTTTTTTGATTGACATACTAACAACTCAAATTTCTTATCACAAGAAGCAATTTTACCTTGAGCTATCGGGACTTATGTTGTAATATATTGGTTAAATATGTAGATAGAAAGACCTATCTTGTGGAGAGTGATATCCCATGCGAGACAAGTTGATGCAGCGCTGGAGCACTTACGAACCTTTTTATGTGGCTCTAGGTGATAAGAGAGTAGCTGATGTTGTCATTACGAACCATGCTAAGCTAAGATATGCGGACCGAGTAAGACAGGATAATAACGATATTGAGAACATCGCAGCATGGCTCTGGGAGTGCCTCAAGCAGAACAGGATTTCACCCTACTATCGGAATGAGCAAGATGTTTATCTCATTGATGGTGATCTAGTCGTGGTTGCTGAATTCTCTGAGTTGCCTGGTGAATATGATATTACAGGGAATCCGCTTCACAAAATGATCATTGTCACTTTCCTTGGACGGATGTCAGAGACGATTGAACTGCGTGACTTGAAGACTTACTATTCCTGGCTGCGGCATTCTAGACGAATGACGCTGGTGAAGAACAGCCGTAAGAGAAAGTAGTACGAAGCCTAGCTAGCTTTGTTTAACAGAATAGCTTCGTAGTGGAGTAATCGCTTTGATCGAAAAGTGTGCATATATGCACACTTTTTTTTGTGGATCGGTTACAATAAGAAAAGTTTAAGGGGGAGTAGATCAAGATGAACTTTCACCAGCTACACATTTTTTATACCGTTGCGGACAAAGGGAGCTTCTCTGCAGCAGCTCAGGCTTTACATATGACACAACCAGCAGTTACAATGCAGATTCAATCACTGGAGGATTACTTCGGCACGAAGCTGATTCATCGTTCAACGAAGAAGATCGAGTTATCGGAGGCTGGAGAAGCATTGCTCCCTTATGCCTTGCGCAGCATGGAGCTGTTTCGTGAAACGGATGAAGCGATGTCTTCCTTTACGGACAAGCTTCAGGGCAGGCTGCTGATTGGCGCCAGCCTGACAATTGGTGAATATGTCCTGCCTCGCCTGCTTGGCCCCTTCGGCAAGAGGCATCCTGATATATCCATTGTCATGAATGTGATGAACACGACTCAAATAATTGATGGAATTATGAAGCATCAGCTGAATTTTGGAATGATTGAGGCGCCGCTCTCGCACCCGGATTTAATCGTTCAGCCTGCAATGCGTGATGAGCTGAAACTGATCGTTCCAGGCAATCACCCGCTGACGTATAAGGAAGAGATCGGGCTGCATGATCTGCTTGAGTATCCATTTATTGTGCGTGAGAAGGGATCGGGAACAAGGCAAGTGATGGAGGATGCAATCCGTGAGCACGGGGTTGATCCATCAAAGCTGAACACGGTGATGGAGCTGGGCAGCACCGGAGCTATTAAATCCGCTGTCGAGGCCGGTGTAGGAATTACGATTATATCGCCTTCTTCAGTGAAGCATGAAGTGACACTCGGTCTCTTAAAGATACTGGAGCTGAAGGATATTGAGTTCAAACGGGAATTTTACGAGGTGTATTCTAAATCCTCCATGCTGCCTATTTCAGCGGTAACCTTCTTGAATTATTTGAAGAAGCAGGCGCAGTCATTAGACGAAAGTGATGATTAAAATGACTCTGACGAGCGAATGACGAAAGGAGTAGTCTGAACATGTCTATGGAGCACGGAACAAATCGCTGTGATTTGCATACGCATACGCTGGCATCAGACGGCATGCAGTCTCCAACAGAAAATGTCCGGCTTGCAACAGCTAGAGGTCTTGCAGCAGTGGCGATTACGGATCACGATACCGTCTCCGGTGTAGAGGAAGCCATCAGAGCGGGAGAACAATACGGCATTCAGGTCGTTCCAGGTGTTGAAATCAGCACCCGGGCCGGAGGTAAGGATATTCACGTGCTTGGCTATTTTGTTGATATACACAACACTAAATTTCTAGAGCGGCTCGAATCACTCCGACGCACCCGGGAAGAGCGGAATACACGTATTCTGGAGAAGCTGCAGGAGCTTGGGCTGTCAGTGACGATGGATGACGTAATCCGTGTCATGAACAGACCTTTGGACAAGGATGAGACGATTGGACGTCCGCACATTGCCGATGCACTTGTTCACAAAGGTTATGTTAAGAACATGCGCGAAGCATTTGATCGGTATCTGGCTGAAGGGAAGCCGGGATTTGTCAGTGTTCCGCGTGTATCACCGGCTGAGGCGATGGAATGGATTAGAGAGGCTGGCGGTAAGCCTGTTCTGGCTCATCCTGGATTGTACGGGGATGATGAGCTAGTACAGGAAATTATTGAGCAGGGTAAGCCCGAGGGCATTGAGGTCTACCACTCCGATCATGGCCTGGAGGAAGAAGCGCGGTATAGGGCGATGGCCGAGAAATATAGTCTTGTCATAACAGGCGGATCCGATTTTCACGGGGAGAGACAGGGTGTCGTCTTCCACGGTGATCTGGGAAGCGTAACCGTGGCTGCAGAAGTTCTGGAAGAGTTAAACGGAAAGTAAGCTGCAGCGTAACGTGAAACTGAAGCATCAAATACCTGAAGCAGTCTGAAACATCCCTAATCTAAAAAACACCTTCAAAAGTGTCGCCATTCTCGTGAAATGGCTGCATTTTCTGAAGGTGTTTTGTCTATCTTTACGTCTTCAAATGATCTGCTCTAAGTCAGGATCCGTTCTTGATCGTGCTCGGCAGCTGTTTGATCCGCGCCTCATCCGGCGTAACAAATAATGTCTTCTGATTATCGTAAATAACAAAACCGGGCTTTGCACCGTTCGGTTTCTTCACATGTCTGACCAGGGTGTAGTCTACGGGAACACTGCTCGATTCCTTGGCTTGGCTGTAATATGCAGCCAGCTGTGCAGCTTCTTCAAGCGTCTCTTCGCCAAAAGAACTCGCCCGGATCACAACATGCGAGCCGGGAATATCCTTCGTATGCAGCCAGGTATCTCCTGAGCTTGCAAGACGGTTAGTTAAATATTCGTTTTGCAGATTGTTTTTGCCTACACAGATTTCAATGCCTTCTGATGATGTGAACACATGCAGGGTCGGCAAATGGTTTTTCTTCTTTTTCTTAGTGCCTTTTTTGCTGCGATCCCGTAAATATCCCTGAGACACCAGTTCCTCGCGAATTTCCTCGATATCGCTCATGGAGGCGATGGACAGCTGCTGAAGGAGATTGTCCATATAATCAATCTCTTCACGCGTCTTTTTCAGCTGATCCTCGATGATCTGCAGGCTGTTCTTATATTTGTTGTACTTCTTGAAGTAGCGTTGTGCGTTGTCTGAAGGTGTAAGAAGCGGATCCAGCGGGATTCGCACTTCCTTCTGCTCTTCATCATAAAAGTTGGGAAGAACAGCTTCCTTGTCCCCCTTCTGAATAGCATACAGCGATGCGAATAGAAGCTCACCGTAGATTCGATATTGATCTGCATCATCAGCTTCGGCAAGATCCTTCTGCAAGTGGTCCAGCTTCTTCACATTTTTGTTACGCTCGTTCTGCAAAAAGCGGAGCAGATCGCTCACCTTCTGTTTGACCGCGTCCCGCTCAGCCTTCTCGCCGTAATACGCCTCCATGCATTTGCTGATTGAAGAGAATGAGGTGAGCTCTTCGTTCAGATGTGTAAGAGGAATGGCTGAGAACACCATTTTTCCCTTCGCATTCTGACCGATCACAGGGCTGAACTGGTCCGAAGATACAAGGCTCATCACTTCACTAAAGGCCTGTATCAATCTCGGCAGAGCCTCAGACTTCGGCTCTCCGCTAAGCTGGGCTCGATACACGATCTCCTCGGCTATGAGTGGACTTATACCACTGAAGGTATCGACAAGCCACTTGGCAGCTGTCCCTTCATAGGCTGTATAGGCTTCAAACTCAGCTGAGCCGGCTGTTAAAGGATGATGCTTGTTCTGCTGAGGCGGCTCGGTATAAGCAAATCCGGGCATGATCACCCGATAACTGCTAATCGCCGGAGTGACGTGATGGATGCCATCCATCATGGTGCCTGATGCAGGATCAAGCAAAATAATGTTGCTGTGCCGTCCCATCAGCTCAATAATGATCCGTTTTACAGATACATCCCCCAGCTCGTCTCGCTGCCTTACGTCGATGTGAATCATTCTTTCCATACCAACCTGACTGATCTTCTCAATAATACCGCTCTCACAGTGTTTGCGAAGCAGCATGCAGAACATGGGGGCTTCCGTCGGATTAATGAAGGTTTGCTCTGTAAAATGAACCCGGGGATAGGTAGGGCTTGCTGACAGCAGCAGCTTGGCATTCTCCCGGCCTGCTCGAAGGCTGATTACGATATCATGTGTATTAGGTTGATGTATTTTATTGATGCGTCCGCCAACGCAGGCTTGCAGTTCGTCTACAATTGCGCGGACGACGATTCCGTCTAGTGCCATAAGTTTAGTGTTCTCCCATCTTAAGCTTTGGTTCGTGGCCGTGAACGGTTAGATTCACTTCTTACTATCATGCCATAGTTTTGACAAAAACTTAAGAGCTCTTTAGATGTGATAATTCAGTCCTTGTCCGAATACAGTAATGTTAGAAGTTTGTCCGGCAAGATTGGCGCTGCTTATTGAAGGATATGAATCCTATTTTGATTCGGGCAAGTCATGACACTGGACAGGCACAGGACTAAAGACCGGGAGGGGAAACTGTACGTGATGGAGCATAAGAATTGGCATCAGATGAGTATAGAGGATCTTGGGGCCAGCTTGAATGTTGACCCGCAGATAGGTCTGACAGAAGCCGAAGCGGAAGAGAGGCAACAAAAATCAGGAGCTAACGAGCTGTCCGAAGGGAAAGGGATCTCACCGATCACCCTTTTCCTGAATCAATTCAAGGATTTTATGGTGCTTGTTCTGGTTGGTGCCACACTTGTATCCGGGCTGCTGGGCGAATATCTGGATGCTATCACCATTATCGCGATTATTCTGCTGAATGGAATCCTTGGGTTTGTACAGGAGTTTCGTGCCGAACGATCGCTCAGCGCGCTCAAGAAATTGTCTGCGCCGACTTCTAAGGTGCTGCGGAACGGTAAGGTAATGCAAATACCGGCCAAAAACTTGGTCCAGGGAGATATTGTCATGCTGGAGAGCGGAGATCGCGTTCCGGCCGATATTCGCTTTGTTGCAGCCAGCAACTGTGATGTTGAAGAATCTGCGCTCACGGGAGAATCTGTGCCGGTTAGCAAGCATAGCAGAATCATTCAGCAAGAGGAAATCCCGCTCGGTGATCAGAAGAATATCGGTTTCATGGGCACGATGGTGACCAGAGGAACAGCGAAGGGAATCGTAATTCGCACCGGTATGGATACCGAAATGGGCAAAATCGCTGATCTGATCCAGAATACCGAAGCGCAGGAGACACCTTTGCAGCGCAGACTTGAGCAGCTAGGCAAAATATTAATCGTCGTTGCCCTGGTACTTACCGTTCTGGTTGTTGTGGCAGGTATTCTGCATGGACAACCGGCAGTGGGGATGTTCCTGGCAGGTGTGAGCCTTGCTGTAGCCGCAATCCCTGAAGGTCTGCCTGCGATTGTAACGATTGCGCTTGCGCTTGGTGTACAGCGTATGATCAAACGGAAGGCCATTGTCCGCAAGCTTCCTTCGGTTGAAACACTGGGATCGGCCTCGGTCATTTGCTCGGATAAGACGGGAACACTGACGCAGAACAAAATGACGGTAACGGATGTATGGCAGGGCGGACGTCATCTGAAGGTGTCCGGGGAAGGATACAGTCCTTCCGGAGAAATTACGTATCAAGACCAAATCGTGGACTTGAAGAGTGATCAATCTCTTCGCAGACTGTTCCAGATTAGTGCACTTTGCAACAATGCGCAGATCGAAGAGGTTCCGGCCGGAGATATGCGAAACGGCAAAAAGCTGCTGGAGGAGACGGAGTGGAGACTGAAGGGGGATCCAACAGAAGGAGCCCTGGTTACGCTTGCCTCCAAAGCCGGTGTATCACCGCAAAGCCTGTCTGGCTTATATGAGCGTGTGCAGGAGTTTCCATTCGACTCGGAACGGAAGCTGATGTCTGTCATGATGAAGCATCAGGGCGGAAGACTGATCTTTACTAAAGGTGCGCCGGACGTATTAATCCAGGAATGCACCTACATCATGTGGGAAGGCAAGGTAGTGCCATTTACAGGGACGCTGAGACAGAGGGTTACGGCAGCGGGAGAGAGAATGGCAAGCTCGGCTTTGAGAGTGCTGGGCATGGCCTATCGTGAAGTGAAGCCGGAAGAACACGTTGATAGTGAACAGAAAGCAGAAAGTCAGCTGATCTTTGTGGGTCTAGCCGGGATGATTGATCCTCCACGCAAGGAGGTACGTGATGCGATTGCAACCTGCAGAAGAGCCGGAATCAAGACAGTCATGATTACGGGTGACCATTCCATGACAGCGGAGGCGATTGCACATCAGCTTGGCATATTGCCGCGGGATGGCAAGGTACTGACAGGTCAGCATCTTGCTTCATTAAGTGATGAGGAGCTGGACAATGAAGTCGAGCAGACCTATGTTTATGCAAGAGTATCTCCGGAGCATAAGCTGAGGATCGTAAAATCACTTCAGCGCAAAGGGCACGTGGTTGCGATGACAGGAGATGGTGTTAATGACGCGCCTGCGATCAAAGCCGCAGATATCGGGATTGCGATGGGGATCACAGGTACGGATGTAACCAAGGAAGCCTCTGCTCTCATACTAAGTGATGACAATTTCTCTACCATTGTTTCGGCTATTGAGGAAGGGCGAAATATATATGAGAACATAAGAAAATTTATTCGTTATTTGCTCGCTTCCAATGTCGGAGAGATATTGACGATGTTCTTCGCCATGATGGCAGGTCTACCACTGCCACTGTTGCCGATTCAGATTCTATGGGTCAATCTTGTGACCGACGGGCTGCCAGCAATGGCATTAGGAGTCGACCAGCCGGAGAAAGATCTAATGGAGCATAAACCGCGTTCTGCGAAAGAAAACATTTTTGCAAGAAGACTGGGCTGGAAGATTATTAGCCGTGGTGTGCTGATCGGATTATGTACGCTGGGGGCATTCTGGTTAACGTTACAGGCCGCACCCGATAGTGAAGGACAGCTTGTTAAAGCCCAGTCCGTAGCTTTTGCAACCCTTGTCATGGCACAGCTCATCCATGTATTTGACTGCCGAAGCTCAAGATCCATATTCCATCGGAACCCGCTGCAGAATAAATATTTGGTTCTTGCGGTTCTGTCATCTGTCATTCTGATGCTTATCGTAATGTACACGCCTCAACTGCAGCCGATCTTCAAAACTGTACCGCTTGATCTAAGAGAGTGGGCGCTTGTTATCGTTGCTGCCGGAATTCCTACATTCCTGCTTGGAATCGGCAGTGTATGGGGAGGACGCCGTAACCGTAGGAGATTGACTACCGGAGGCTACACACCAAAAAATACAAAGTTTTCAGCATAAAGTAGATTTCCTTCGCTCCTTGAGGTATGCTATCCTGAAAAAGTCAAATGCTTATCATATTTTAGCAGGATAGGCTGGAGAGAATGAGCCTATTTATAATAGCTATCATGAATGGTTCGTTCGATCTGGAGTGCCAAAAGGAGCGGAGTTACGTCATGGAATTTACGAAAATGCATGGACTGGGTAACGACTTTGTTGTCGTATATGGAGAACAAGAGCTTCCCGCTAACGCGGCTGAGCTGGCGATAAAATGGTGCGATCGATTCTTTGGGATCGGAGCAGATGGGCTTGTATTTATTTTGCCTTCCGATACGGCGGATTTCCAAATGCGCATCATTAATTCGGATGGTACAGAGGCTGAACAATGCGGTAATGCAATTCGCTGTGTTGCCAAATATGTGTACGATAACGGACATATTGACCGGGAAGAGATTACGATTCGTACGATTGGGGCAGGCGTACAGCCCGTTCAGCTGACTGTAAAGGACGGTAAAGTGGAGACGGTGCGTGTGGATATGGGAGAACCTCAGCTTGACGGTCTTAAGGTGCCGACGACAATTGATGCAAATCCAGTGGTGAATGAACCTATAGAGGTGGGAGGCAGCGGCTTCCGGTTCACTGCAGTATCTATGGGTAATCCACACTGTGTAATTTATGTTGATGATGCGGTGAGCTTTGATCTGGCCGCATGGGGACCTAAAATGGAAGTACATCCGTTGTTCCCTAACAAAACGAATGTTGAATTTGCAACGGTGAAGGATCGCAGGCATGTAGATATGCGGGTATGGGAACGCGGCGCAGGACCCACGCTCGCCTGTGGAACCGGGGCTTGTGCTACCTTGGTATCCTCTGTTCTGAATGATGTAACGGATCGTGAAGCCTGGATCAGTCTAAAGGGCGGTGATCTGTATATTGAGTGGAGTGAGGAAGATAACCATGTATACATGTCAGGACCTGCCGAGATTGTATATACAGGAACTACGAACTGAGGTAATCGGAATACTATTATAAAGTTATAAATCTGAAGGCATCCCCATTAACCATCGTTTTGGTTGATGGGCGTGCTTTTTTTATGGAATCATACGGAATACCGACAAATGGATAAGGAGTGATTAGTTATGCTGTTAGAGATTATAGCAACGACCGTGGACGACGCCGTTACGGCAGAGAAGTGCGGTGCCAATCGCTTGGAGCTGATTACGGCCATTACTGAAGGTGGCTTAACTCCAGGAATCGGTCTTGTCTCCCAAGTGGTGAAGTCTGTCAGCATTCCCGTGCATGTCATGGTGCGTCCACATAGCCGTTCCTTCGTTTATAGTGAGACCGATGTGGAAACGATGGCTGCCGAGATTGAGGCAATCCGGCAGACAGGTGCAGCAGGCGTTGTACTTGGGGCGCTGACACCAGATGGCAAAATCGATGTTAGAACGTTAGAGCTGCTGCTCAAGTCAGCTGGTGATCTGCAGGTGACGTTTCATCGTGCCTTTGATGAGCTGGAGGATCAGCTGGAGGGTCTCAGTACTCTTGCGAAGTATCCTGCAGTAACGAGAGTTCTCACCTCCGGCGGTCCGAAGCCGGCCCCCCAGTCGATTCCGCAAATTCGCAGACTTGTGGAACAGGCAGCAGGAAGCCACCTTTGTATTCTAGCGGGCAGTGGCTTGAAGAGAGAAATGATCACGAACTTTATTGAGCAAACCGGTGTAACAGAGATCCACTTCGGCTCTGCCGTCCGCTACGATCAGTCTGGTCTTCAGCCGATCAATCCTGCCGAACTGCGCGCCCTCTCTGATTGCATCCAAAAATAAAAGGGTGCAGGAAAAAGTAATACAGAAAAGCATATGCATATTTATAAGCTTGCTACAACGGAGAAAGAGATATTTGCCTATTATCTACTATAGGGCAGCAGCCTGCTTTTTTTGCTTAAACAATCCTCCCATTTGTGTTACATTAGTGTGAATAAATTGGAATTGGCGGGAGGAGAACGATGGCTGATTTACGTGAAGTGTTGAAGAATGAAGTCATTATTGGCGATGGCGCTATGGGAACACAGCTCTATCAAATGGGTGTGCCGGTCGGCGTTTCTTACGAGGAATTAAACCTGACATCCCCCGAGATGGTCAAGGATGTTCATCGCAGATACATTGAAGCGGGAGCTAGGCTCATTGAAACAAATACATTTTCTGCGAATTACGTTAACCTATCCAAATATGGACTTGAAGATCAAGTTGAGGCAATCAACCGGGCGGGTGTTAGGGTTGCGCGGGAAGCCATGGGGAATAAAGGGTTTGTGGTTGGCGCAGTCGGAGCCATTCGCGCGGGTAAGAGAGCAGATATTTCCGCTGCCAAGCTGAATCTTTATTTTGAACAGCAGATATCCGCTCTAGTGGGAGAGGGAATTGACGGGGTATTGCTTGAAACCTTCTATGATGTGGAGGAGCTTGTCATTGCTGTTCGACAGGTTAAGAAGTTGACTGATCTGCCGATCATTTGCCAGTTTGCTATTGATGATGTCGGCCGTACGTTCGATGGATTCACAATGCCTGAAGCGTTCTCGATTCTGCATAAAGAAGGCGCGGATGTCATCGGATTTAATTGCCGGACAGGTCCTAATGGTATTATGCGGGCGATGGAATCTGTTCAGAATTTAGGAATTCCGATGTCGGTATTCCCGAATGCGGGTCTGGCGGAATACGTTGACGGGGAATACCGGTATGGTGCTTCTGCTGAATACTTCGGTCAGAGCGCCGTCCGGTTCGCTGATTTGAATGCACGGATTATCGGCGGATGCTGCGGTACGACACCGGAGCATATTAAAGCCATGGTATCAGCTCTTGATACTTATGAGGCAGCTCCATTAACGGTAGTCGATGATGAGCTTCTGCCATTGCCGGACTCCGTATCCGAGACGCTTGCCGATGGAAGTGCAGCAGGCACGATTCGAACAGAGCCTACAATTGTAGACTTGGTTAAAGAACGCCACACCGTCATCGTTGAACTTGACCCTCCGCGTGATCTTGATATTCAGAAATTTCTAACCGGAGCGAAGAGTCTGAAGAAGGCTGGAGTTGATGCGTTGACACTGGCTGATAATTCTCTCGCGGTAACCCGGATGAGCAATATGGCGCTTGGATATTTGGCGAAGGAGCAGACCGGCCTGAGACCGCTGATTCATATCGCCTGCCGGGACCGCAATATGATCGGAACCCAGTCCCATCTCATGGGCTTTGATGCACTGGGCATTGATCATGTGCTGGCAGTAACCGGGGACCCTGCAAGGTTCGGAGACCTTCCGGATTCAAGCTCTGTCTATGATCTGACATCATTTGAAATTATACGAATGATCAAGCAGCTGAACAGTGGAATAGCGTTCTCCGGTAAACCGCTTAAGCAAAAAGCCGACTTCATTGTAGGTGCCGCATTTAATCCGAATGTGAAATATTTGGAGAAGGCGGTACAGCGTCTCGAGAAGAAGATTGCTGCAGGTGCAGACTATATTATGACCCAGCCAATCTATGATCCTAAGCTGTTTGTACAGCTCAAGGAAGCAACGAGCCATTTGGATATTCCGATATTTGTAGGAATTATGCCGCTCGCAAGTGGTCGAAATGCAGAATATTTGCACAATGAGGTGCCAGGTATTCAATTATCGGACGCAGTCAGAGAAAGAATGGCGGGGCTCGAAGGCGAAGAGGGCCGCAAGGTAGGTACGGCAATAGCGAAGGAGCTGCTGGACGTAGCGATGGAGCATTTTAATGGAATCTATATAATGACTCCGTTCATGTTCTATGGAATGAGTGAAGAGCTGACTCACTATGTGTGGGAGAAATCAGGCCGTGTAATTAAGACCTAGAATCCGGCTAAATAGAGTATCACGAATGAAATCGGAAAAAAGTCCGTGCCTGCTGTGCTGAATACTGCAGGTACGGACTTTTGTGCGGTTGCTCTATCATATGATGGTTAAGTTTAAGCAATTGATTGATCATGAGAAAAGGTTCCGGAGCTGTTCCGGTATCGGTCTGCTTTTTCGAGTGGAAGGGTCGATGGTCACGCTTGTAATGAGCGCGTCTGCGCAGATCTCCTGGGCTTCATTTAATATCATTTGCCTAAGCACATAACTTGAATTCCGGGCACTGTCCTGTTCTGTTGTGACCGTAAGAAGCTGGCCCTGATAGCATTCCTTGCGATAGTTGATATTGATATTAACGGTGACCGTCTGACAGCCAAGCTCAAGTAGTGTTTTGTATGACAGCCCTCCCGCTTCATACCATTCATCTCGTGCCCATTCCAGATATTCTAGATATTTCGCATTATTTACGTGGCCGTTAACATCAATCTCGGTGGGACGAACAATAAGGTTCAGTTCTGTTTTCATAAGCAGCTCTCCTGTTTAAGTTTTTATGGGTCGTTACTAGGAAGCCGGTGCCTGAAGTGCAAATAAATAATGTATGCAGATTCTAATAGGAAGCCCTGAATTAGGCAATAATGGTATGAATTAATGGCAAATCCCCCATGATTATCGTACTTGTTTAAGCCTGTATTATCCGATACAATAGTATAATGGATGTGATGCCGATGTCATTCAGTATGACCGGATACGGTCAATATTTGCTCAGCTATGGCGGGTATAAGGTACAACTTGAAGTCAAATCTGTCAACCATAGATACTGTGAAGTTGTCTTTAGGATGCCAAGGGAATGGAGTCGTTTCGAAGACGGGCTTCGCAGAATGGTACAGCGTAAACTTGCACGAGGCAGAATTGATGTTTTCATTACGAGAGAATTGGATGACAGCAGCAGAGGTACTGTGCTGAACAAGCAGATGGCTGCTTCCTATCTTGAGGCTTCAAGGGAGCTTGAGTCCAGCTTCGGGATGAAGGGGAATCTGACCATTTCAGAGATGCTGCAGCTGCCTGGTGTGTTAGTGAGTTCTGAGGAGATGAGCAATCTTACAGTCTTTGAGGACGAGAACTGGGAGACTGCGCTGCAGGAAGGACTAGCGCTTGCACTTGATGAGCTGCTTGATATGCGCTCTCGTGAAGGAAGTCATCTTGCCGCTGATTTGAAGTCGCGAATATTGAGTCTGCAGGCTCATCATGCAGCGATGGTTCAGTTAGCGCCAGCTGTAGTGACGGAGTACCGAAGCAAGCTGAGACAGCGATTAACCGAAATTTCTGATGCACCATTCGATGAACATAGATTTGGTATGGAGATCGCGATTTTTGCCGACCGATCCAACATAGATGAGGAACTGACTCGTCTCTCTAGTCATATGGCTCAGTGCGAAGAGCTGCTCACCGTGCGTGAGCCTATAGGGCGCAAGCTTGATTTCTTGATCCAGGAGATGAATCGTGAAGTCAACACCATCGGCACTAAAGCTCACCACCTGGGGCTGGTTAATCTTGTAGTCGAGATGAAGGCCGAGCTGGAGAAGATCAGAGAACAAGCTGCGAATTTAGAATAGGCAATGAACACTAAGTTGAAGCAATTTCATAATACCTTTAGCTGCTTTTTTAATGATTTTTATGAAATTGATTCAGTTTTGCAAAGATTACACCAGTAATAGGGGGACGAACCTGAATATGGCAATTAAACTCATAAATATAGGATTCGGCAATATCGTTTCGGCGAATCGCATCATTTCTATTGTTAGTCCTGAATCCGCCCCAATCAAAAGAATTATACAGGAAGCACGGGATCGTCACATGTTGATTGACGCTACATATGGACGCAGAACACGTGCGGTAATAATTACAGACAGTGATCATGTGATCCTGTCTGCAGTGCAGCCGGAGACGGTTGCCCATCGTTTATCTTCTAAAGACGATGACAACGACGAATAAAATGGAGTGTAATATGTCTAAGGGATTACTAATTGTATTATCAGGACCGTCCGGTGTAGGAAAAGGAACCGTGTGTACCGCTCTAAGAAAACGAGTTCCTGAACTCATCTATTCAGTGTCAGCGACAACTCGTCAGCCAAGACTTGGTGAAGAGAACGGAGTCAATTATTTTTTCAAGAGTCGAGAGCAGTTTCTTGATATGATTGAGAAGGATCAGCTTCTGGAGCATGCGGAGTATGTAGGTAACTATTATGGAACCCCGCGTGATTTCGTAGAGGAGACTCTTAATTCCGGCAAAGATATCATTTTGGAGATTGAAGTCCAAGGAGCTCTCAAAGTCAAAGAGAAGTTCCCGGAAGGAATTTTCGTATTTCTGCTGCCTCCGTCTCTTGATGAATTGAAGGATCGAATTCAAGGCAGAGGCACCGAGAATCAAGCGACCATTGATCACCGCATGTCTGTAGCCGAGCAGGAGATCAGTTTGCTGCAGCAATATGATTATGCCGTTGTCAACGATGAAATTGATTTGGCCTGCAAACGAATAGAATCGATCATCATCGCCGAACATTGTAAAATAAATAGTAAATCGAAATGAGGAGTGCTCCATGCTATATCCATCTATTGATGAAATGATGAACAAGGTAGACAGTAAATACTCTCTGGTGGTTGCAGCTTCGAGACGCGCCAGACAGCTGCGTGAAGGTGAGAAATCCGAACTCAGAAATCCGAAATCCCATAAGCAAGTCGGTATTGCACTTGAAGAGATCTATGGTGATTTTGTGCGTGTGGAGAAAGGTCATGACGAAGAGGAAGCAGAAGAACAAGACAGCCAGTCATAATCTATACGCGAAATACGAATAAGGTACAGCCCTGATAAAAGTGACAACCGCAAGGTTGTTATTTTTTTCTTTAGACGCGTAATTCGCATAAGTCCCAAATCTTAATCAGAACAGGGGGAGCGCATATGCTGAACGGTAAAAAAATTGTGCTCGGTGTTTCAGGAGGGATTGCAGCTTATAAGGCCGCTGCGCTGACAAGTAAGCTCGTCCAGAAGGGAGCAGAGGTACACGTCATCATGACGGCATCCGCCAAGGAGTTCATTACAGAGCTGACCCTTCAGTCATTATCACGAAATCCGGTATATACAGATACCTTTGATGAACGTGATGCATCCGTTGTCTCACATATAAACCTAGCGGATACAGCAGATCTGGTCCTTGTTGCACCCGCAACAGCGAATGTGATTGCCAAGATGGCTCATGGACTTGCAGATGATATGCTGACAACGACATTGCTGGCAACGACAGCGCCGGTAATGGTCGCGCCTGCCATGAATGTACACATGTATGAGCATCCTGCCGTGATCCATAACATGAATACGTTATATTCACGTGGTGTGCATTTTATCGAGCCGGGGGTAGGACAGCTTGCCTGTGGGTATGTCGGAAAAGGACGGCTCGAAGAGCCTGAGACCATTGTGGATGTAATCGAGCGTTTTTTTGGTGAGGAAGAAGCAGGCATGCCCCTCTTAGGCAAAAAAATGGTAGTTACTGCAGGCGGTACCATTGAACGAATCGACCCAGTTAGATACATTACCAATGATTCCTCGGGTAAGATGGGAGTTGCTTTTGCCAAAACAGCTAAGGACATGGGCGCAGAGGTCACGTTAATTGCAGCTAATATACAGGTCAAGTACCCAGAAGGAATAACCGTCGTTCCAGTTCAGTCTGCAGATGATATGCATCAGGCAGTATTTGAGCGTTGGGAACAGAGCGATATCGTTGTTAAGGCAGCTGCGGTTGCTGACTATCGTCCGATGGAGGCGGCGAAGCAGAAGATTAAGAAAAAGGGTGAGACACTTACGCTCGAGCTCGTCAAGACGGTTGACATTCTTGAATCACTGGGAAAAGCCAAAACACATCAATTCTTAATCGGGTTTGCGGCGGAAACGAATGATCTGGAGCTACATGCAGCATCTAAGCTCGAACGTAAAAATGCGGATCTGATCGTTGCTAATGACGTCACTCAAGAGGGTGTTGGATTCGGGACAGATACGAATGCAGTTAAGATTTTTGACAAGCAGGGCTTGGTCAAGGAAATACCTGTGACGGCCAAAGAAGAAGTAGCACGGCAAGTACTGCTGATTGCAGCCTCCCGAATGGATGGGAGGAAGTGAGCTTGTGAATATAGCAAAAGTGATAGTAGACGTGCCTGCCAAAGACGTGGACCGCACTTTTGATTACTTGATTCCGGAATCGCTTAAGGGCTGGGTAGAGATAGGAAGTCGTGTCGGGGTGCCTTTTGGACATCGAACGGTTCAGGGCTTTGTCGTTGGGCTGGAAGAGGCAGTAAACACAGATTTTAAGCTGAAGCCAATTGCCGAACTCTTGGACCTGGTTCCACCGCTGTCGCCAGATCTGGTGGAGCTTGGAAGATGGATGAGCCGGCATTACGCCTGCAGTGCGATTATGGCCTTACAGGTCATGATTCCGACTGCGCTGAAGGGCAAATCCAAGCGTTATGTTTCTGTTTCGGAAGGGTTTGAATCATTAGAGGAGCAGACCGCGCAAGAATCTCAGGCTTCGAGCGACGGACCTGTATTATTTGCTATGCCGGATTCACCGGAGAATGTGTCCATCCAGGATGAAATCATCCGATATGTACGGAGCAAAGAACAAGTGACACTTGATCATCTAAGTGATCGGTATCCGGATCATTCTAAGGAAATCAAGCGTTTAATTCGCAGCGGCATTCTGCATGAGGAACAGATGATTAAGGACAAGCTGCAGAAGAAGATGCTGAAGGCGGTCCATCTTGCTGTAAGTGAGCAAGAGGCTGAGGAGGCGCTTGCTGACTTCCCGGCTAAAGGGAAACGGCAGAAAGAGGTCTTGTCTTTTTTGCTCGAAGCGAAGGAGCTTCTTCCCATGCCGCTTAAAGACGTGCTGTCTGCACTTCAGGTATCTGCCGCCACAGTGAAAGGGCTTGAAGACAAGGGCTTAATCTCGATCTCTGAAGTGGAAGTGTTCCGCGATCCATACCGTGGACGTGATTTCAAGCCAACCGAGCCGCTTCCGCTCACATTGGAACAGCAGGCCGTCTATGACCGGATTGCAAGACAGTTAGATGAACGTGAGCAGGGTGTATTTCTGCTGCATGGTGTAACAGGCAGCGGTAAGACGGAAGTATATCTGCAAGCCATTCAGCGCTGCATTAAGCAGAATCGTCAGGCGATTGTGCTCGTTCCAGAGATTTCACTTACACCGCAGATGGTTGAAAGATTCAAGGGGCGTTTTGGTGACCAGGTTGCCGTCATGCACAGCAGGTTATCGGGCGGAGAGCGATATGATGAATGGCGCAAAATCCGTGAGGGTAAGGTCAAGGTGGCGATCGGTGCCCGATCTGCTGTGTTTGCTCCCTTCGATCAGCTGGGACTGATCATCATTGATGAAGAGCATGAGACCTCCTATAAGCAGGAGGAGACCCCGAAATATCATGCAAGAGATGTAGCGGTGGAACGCTCCAAGCAGCATGGAGCAGCCGTTATTTTAGGCTCGGCCACGCCCTCGCTTGAGAGCTACTATGCTGCCAGGTCACAAGCTAGTGATGAATTTGCTCCGGTTCTCATGGAGATGAACTATCGTGCCTTGGGCAATGAGCTTCCAAAGGTACGGATCATTGACATGAGGGAGGAGCTGAAAGACGGTAATCGGTCGATGTTCAGCAGAGCTCTGCACCAAGGAATTGCCGAGCGGATTGAACGCGGAGAGCAGACGGTGCTTCTCTTGAACCGCCGGGGTTACTCAACCTTTGTGATGTGCCGCAGCTGCGGCTATGTGGCGAGCTGTCCGGAGTGCGATATTTCTCTTACGTATCACCAGCGAAGCAACAATTTGCGATGTCACTACTGCGGTTATGCGGAAACGGCTCCCCAGATTTGTCCGGATTGCGGCAGCGAGCATATCCGATATTTTGGCACGGGGACTCAGCGCGTAGAGGAAGAGCTGGCAAAGCTGTTTCCTGGCGTGCGGGTCATTCGGATGGATGTGGACACCACGACTGAAAAAGGCTCCCACGAGAAGCTGCTCAAAGCTTTTCGAGAGAAGAAGGCAGATATATTGCTTGGAACACAGATGGTGGCCAAAGGGCTTGATTTTCCGGATGTGACGCTGGTGGGTGTGATCACCGCCGATTCAGCGCTGAATCTGCCTGACTTCAGAGCGGCTGAGAAAACATTCCAGCTGCTGACTCAGGTTGCAGGCCGTGCGGGCCGTCATCAGCTGCCAGGAGAGGTGTTCGTACAGTCCTATACACCGGATCATTATTCCATAGTGCATGCAGGAAGCCATGATTATCTCTCATTTATCAAGGATGAACTGGGTCACAGGCGCGCTCTGCAGTATCCGCCGTACTGCCGGCTGATCCTGGTGACGTTCTCTCATGAGCAGCTTCCTGTTCTTGTAAGGGCAGCGGAGAATTACACGAGACTTCTCAAGGAGCAGGCGCAGAAGATGGGGCTGCTCGGCAGTCTGGATCGGTTTAGTTCTGATGCATTTGATGTGCTGGGTCCGGTTGCCTCGCCTATGCCGCGATTAAAAAATAGATACAGGTTTCAATGTATGATAAAATGGCGTGGGGAAATTGATGCCATCGGCCTTGTGAAAAATATGGCGAGGAAGATGGAACAGGATTTTCAGGGTAAGGATTTGCTTATAAGCCTTGATGTCGATCCACAGATGCTGATGTAGTTCAGGATCGGGATTTTAGACCATATAATTTAACATGACGCAGGATGATTCAATCCTGAAATGATTACGTTCATAGGAAGGTGTTTAGCAGCATGTCAATTCGATTGATTGTAAAAGAACCGGATGAGGTATTGCACAAGGTAGCCAAGGAAGTAACGAAGATCACACCTAATGTTCAAAAACTGCTCGATGATATGGCGGAGACAATGTATGATGCGGATGGTGTAGGTCTTGCTGCACCGCAGGTCGGTATCTTGAAGCGGCTGATCGTAGTCGATGTTGGCGATGATCACGGTTTGATCAAAATGATCAACCCTGAGATTGTTAGCTCGGAAGGAGAGCAATTTGGACCGGAGGGCTGTCTGAGCATTCCAGGCTACAACGGAGATGTGCGCAGAGCTGAAACGGTAACAGTAAAGGGTCTTGACCGTGATGGCAAAGAAATTACGGTAACGGGCAGTGGTTTGTTCGCGAGAGCGTTCCAGCATGAGATCGATCATCTCAATGGTGTTTTGTTTACAGATCTCGCTGAAAAAGTGTATGAAATGGGAGCTGAACCGAACCGCGGTAAATAAGGAGGTATGGAAATGAACATCGTTTTTATGGGAACACCGGCCTTTGCTGTGCCTTCACTTGAGAGATTGCTTGAGGAAGGATACAACATCAGCCTTGTAGTGACTCAGCCGGATAAACCTCAAGGACGAAAAAAGGTTCTGACACCGCCTCCGGTCAAAGAAGCTGCGCTGAAGCACGGTATTCCCGTGTTTCAGCCGACAAGGCTTCGTAATGAAGAATCTGTAGCAGAGCTTGCCAAATGGAAGCCGGATCTCATTGTTACTGCTGCCTTTGGACAAATCTTGCCGAGATCCGTGCTCGATATGCCTCAGTACGGATGTGTTAACGTGCATGGATCGTTACTGCCGAAATATCGGGGAGGTGCACCGATCCAGCGTTCGATCATGAATGGTGAGAAGGTTACGGGAGTAACGCTAATGTACATGGCTGAAGGTCTAGATACCGGTGATATGATCTCTAGGGTAGAGGTCGCAATTGAGGATGAGGATACTTCAGGTACGATGTTCGAGAAGCTCAGCCTTGCTGGAGCAGAGCTGCTGATGCGCGAGATGGCCAATCTGACTAAGGGAAAAGTGCAGGCCACTCCTCAGAAGGAGGATGAGGCAACTTATGCGAAGAACCTATCCCGAGAGGATGAGAAGATCGACTGGTCTCGTCAATCACGTCAAATTTATGACCAGGTACGGGGGCTTACTCCATACTCTGGAGGATTTACATTATGGGACGAGCAGGTATTCAAAGTCTGGGGCACTATCAATCCTTCCAAGCTACCAGAGCCTTACCTTCAAGCATCAAATGCCAGCAAGAATGCAGAGCCCGGAACGGTGCTTGGGATGTCCAAGCTTGGCATTGAAGTGAAGACAGGCGACGGCTCACTGTGGCTGTCAGAGGTGCAGCCTGCCGGTAAGAAGGCGATGGCTGCCGGTGATTTTGCCCGCGGCGGATCGCTCACAGCAGGGACGGTGCTGAAGTGAGGTCAAGAGACAACAATAATCCGCGTCTTGGCAATACATCCAATAAGGGTAGAGAGAAGAGCGGTGCTCAGTCTGCAGCTTCTAGTAAGCGCAAGGTATCCAGCAGAGAAGCGGCGCTTCAAGTCTTGGCTGCGGTTGAACAGGAAGGAGCCTACAGCAATCTGCTTCTGAATCAAGTGCTGAAACAGGCCAATCTCACCCCTGCTGATACGGGACTAGCCACGGAGCTGGTATATGGCACCATTGCCCGTCAAAAGACATTGGATTACTATCTTGAATCCTATGTAGCTAAAGGACTTGCCAAGCTTCAGCCCTGGGTTCGCAGTCTGCTTCGGCTGAGTCTGTATCAAATTCTATATTTGGACCGCGTGCCGGATCATGCGGCGGTAAGTGAAGCGGTAAATATCGCCAAGCGCAAAGGCCATCAGGGTATATCCGGAATGGTGAACGGGGTGCTGCGCAATATTCTGAGAAACCGGGACAAGCTGACGATTCCAGACAGCCTTCCTGCCGCAGAACGCATCGCACTGATGCACTCCCATCCTGAATGGCTTGTGCAGCGCTGGATTGAACAATACGGAGAGCAGGAAGCTGAAGCGATGTGCAGGGCGAACAACGAGGCACCTCCGGTCAGTGTTCGGGTGAATACGACCATGATCTCGAGAAATAAGCTAATTCAAGAGATGCAGGAGGAAGGACTTGTCGTGGAGCCTTCTCTTCTCAGTGATGATGGGATTATCGTCAAGAGTGGGGGGAATATGGCTCTTACCGATTGGTATAAGGAAGGGATGCTCTCTGTACAGGATGAGAGCTCCATGCTTGTGGCAGGAGCGGTGGACCCGAAGCCAGGCATGACCGTTCTGGACTGCTGCGCTGCACCCGGAGGCAAGACCTCGCATATGGGTGAGAAGATGGAGGATCGAGGCCGTATTATTGCTAATGACATTCATCCTCACAAAGTAGAGCTTATTCATAGACAAGCGGAAAGGCTGGGGCTCGCCAGTATTGAGACCGTATGCCATGATGCGCTTGATCTGGCTTCCAACTACAAGGAAGCTTCGTTTGACCGCATATTGCTCGATGCACCTTGCTCTGGATTTGGGGTTATTCGCAGAAAGCCGGACCTTAGGTGGACCAAATCCCCAGAGGATGTTGAAGCCATCAGTACGCTGCAATATGAGCTGCTAAGCCGTGTATCCAAGCTGTTGAAGCCTGGAGGAACGCTTGTGTACAGTACTTGTACGACAGAGCATGCTGAGAATGGCGGTGTCGTAGAACGATTCTTGAAGGAGAACGATCAATTTGCCCCTGCAGGTCATCTGTCGCTGAGAGAAGAACTTCGGCACTCTGCCATATTGGATGAGTACGGAATTCAAATTTTGCCTCACCAGTTTCATAGCGACGGATTCTATATTGCAAGATTGACAAGGGTAGAAACATCGTAAAAAAGTGGATCAATAACAAGACTGCCGCCAGTAACCGTCAGGTATTGGCGGCTTTTTGCAGTTGCCGGCATAAAGACCTGCATAGATGAATACTGAATTATGTGCTAAAATGGGTAGAATGAGAAATAATATGTCTATAGATCAATTGGAAAGAACAGGTGTGAATGAAATGACAAAGCCTTTTATATATGATTACACGCTCGAAGAGTTAGAGCAGTGGGCAGTCGAGAATGGGGAGCCGAAGTTTCGTGCTGCTCAAATCTACGATTGGGTTTATGTAAAGAGAGTGAATGATTTTTCAGAAATGACAAATCTCTCGAAAGCTTTACGTGAGAAGCTTGATGATCAGTTTCAATTCGTGACGCTTTCGGAAATTACGAAGTTTGAGTCCAAGGACGGCACCGTAAAGTTTCTGTTCGGACTGCATGATGACCACGCAATTGAGACGGTCATTATGAAGCATAACTATGGCAACAGTGTATGTGTGACGACACAGGTCGGCTGCAGAGTCGGCTGTACTTTTTGCGCCTCTACACTGGGCGGTTTGAAGCGGAACCTAACTGCTGGTGAGATTATTGCTCAAGTCGTGCGCTCCCAGCAAATACTGGATGAACGCAATGAACGTGTGAGCAGTATCGTAATTATGGGTACGGGTGAGCCATTTGAGAACTACGATGAGACGATGAAGTTCCTTAGAACGATGATTCACGAGAAAGGTTTGAATATTGGTCAGCGTCATATCACAGTGTCGACAAGCGGTATTGTTCCGAATATTTATAAATTTGCTGATGAGGACACCCAGATTAACCTGGCTATCTCCATCCATGCACCGAATGATAAGCTGCGTTCGAAGCTGATGCCTGTTAACCGCCGGTTCCCTTTTGATGATGTAATGGAGTCCCTTCGCTATTACCAAGGCAAAACAGGACGACGTATTACATTCGAATATGCCTTGATCGGCGGCGTTAACGATCAGCCGGAGCATGCCGAAGAGCTTGCGGGTGTTCTGAAGGACATGCTGTGCCATGTCAATCTGATCCCGGTAAACTATGTGCCGGAGCGTAAATATATCAGAACGGCTCGCAAGGATATATTCCAGTTCCAGCGTATCCTCGCTGATCATGGAGTTAATGTAACAATCCGCAGAGAGCAGGGTCATGATATCGCAGCCGCTTGTGGTCAGCTGCGTGCGAAGCACATGGAGAAGCACAAGGAAGCTTGAGGTGAGGATATGACTGTGATGAATACAGTGCATGTGAGTCACGTAGGACGAGTTCGTTCGGTAAATGAAGATTCCGCCTGGATAAGGCATCTGGATCAGGGATATATATTAGGTATTGTCGCAGACGGTATGGGCGGACATCTTGCCGGGGATACAGCAAGCAGACTGGCTGTAGAAACGGTATCCGATGACCTCTCGGTGCTTGAGCCCGGTTTGTCAGAGGCATCGCTGAGTGCTGCGCTGAGCGATGCCATTCTGCACGCGAATGAAGTCATCTATCGTACAGCGGCTGGGGATGAGAAGCTGCATAACATGGGGACAACCGTCGTTGCGCTCCTTATGAGTAATGCTTCCGGCATTATTGGCCATATTGGCGACAGCCGTGCTTACAAGATAACAGGCGATAAGGTCGTCCAATTGACAGATGATCATACATTAGTTAATGAGCTGTACAAGAATGGTCAGATCAGTGAAGAAGAGACGCATGTACATCCGCTCAAAAATGTCGTTACCCGAGCGCTTGGAACGGATGAGGATGTGTCTGTGGATCTGTACCCTGTCATTCTGGAAGCCGGGGATGTAATTATGCTCTGCAGTGATGGCTTAAGCAACCTGGTCAGCAGTGTGCAGATGGCAACCGTGATCGGGCAATCGGATCTGCCTTTGTCTGAACGGGCAGACAGGCTGCTACAGCTCGCACTCCTGGCCGGAGGGGACGATAATATTACGGTTGCTTTATTTGAAATGCCAGCGGGCCCTTTAAGTGTTGTTGAAGAGGGGGTTGAATCATGATCGGACATCAGCTGAGCGGACGTTATGAAGTGATTGAGCGCGTCGGCGGAGGCGGAATGGCCCTGGTATACAAAGCGCACGATATTTTGCTCGGACGTAATGTTGCTATCAAGGTGCTTCGTCAGCAATTCGTTCATGATGACGAGTTTATTCGTCGGTTTAGACGAGAAGCCCAATCGGCTGCATCCTTGTCTCATCCGAATGTAGTTAGTATCTATGATGTAGGTCAGGAAGAAGACATCCATTACATAGTGATGGAGTATATCGAAGGTCAGAACCTGAATGAAATTATAAAAGAACGTGCACCGCTTCAAGTCGATGAAGCTGTCAGAATTGCTGCACAGATTGCGGATGCACTGGATCATGCCCATCATAATCAAATTATTCACCGCGATATCAAGCCGCATAATATTCTGATTGGCAAAAATGGAAGGGTCAAGGTTACAGATTTCGGAATCGCTCGTGCAGTGACCTCGACGACGATTACGCAGACCGGCTCAGTCGTCGGCTCAGTGCATTACTTTTCTCCCGAGCACGCCAAGGGGGTTGTAACAGGTGAGAAATCCGACTTGTACTCACTTGGTATAGTTATCTATCAAATGCTGACCGGACAGCTTCCGTTTCTTGGAGAGAGCCCGATCAGTGTAGCGCTTAAGCATCTGCAGGAGGAATTCGAGGAGCCGAGTGCTGTTAATCCGCTGATTCCACAGAGTGTTGAGAATATTATTCTTAAATCAATGCGCAAAAATCCGAATGAGCGTTATCAGTCAGCGCTTGAAATGTTGACCGATCTGGAGACCTGTTTGCTGCCGGATCGCCTGAATGAGGAGAAGCTTGTATTCGATGATGAGTTCGATACAGATCAGACCCGTATCATTCCTGCGATCAAACCGGAACCACGCGGGGCATCCTATACGGATGCACCTGAAATGGCTCCAGACGAAGCAGTGACAGACGGCAAATCCAAGAAGAAAAAATCGAAAAAGCGGGCAGCGTTTTGGGTCTCGTTGACACTGTTCATCCTGATTGCACTAGCCGGTGTTGTCTGGTATGTCGAGAGTGCGCTTGTTGTGCCTGAAGTAACCGTGCCCAGCGTTATTGATAAGACCGAGGAAGAAGCCAGAGCCTTGCTTGCTGAGCAAGGGATAGAGGTTAATCAGGTTCTCCAGGAATATAAAGAAGGTGTCGATCCGGGAATTGTCTACGAGCAGAGCAGGCCTGAAGGAGCTGTCGTGAAGAAAGGTTCGCTAATTGACCTTACTGTAAGCGTGGAGAAGCCGAAGGAAACGATGCCTGGACTTACAGGTCGAAATTATGAAGATGCAGTTCAGGAATTGCTGGCACTTGGCATGAGTGAAGATCGAATCAAGAAAACGGAGGAATTCAGTGAAGAGTCCGTTAATGAAGTGATTGGACAATCGGTTACCGAAGGCCAGCCTTTTGACCCGGAGGTAGATACCATCACCCTGAGGGTAAGTAAAGGCCAGGAAATGGTCGAAATGCCTGATCTGATCAATAAGACGCGTGCAGAGGCAGAAGAGTTGATTCGAAAGAATAAACTGACTGTTGCACCGGTTAAAGAAGAGCCAAGCTTTGAAGTGGAGAAAGGCAGGGTTACCCAGCAATGGCCTTATGATGCTGGGGCTGCAGTTGTTCCGGGTGAAGAAATTACGATCTATGTAAGCACGGGGTATTCACCAGAGACGATCGAGTACAATTATCATATTTCGGTAGCTCCTCATGAAGAAGGCAAGAACAGCAAGATCCGTATCACCTTCACCGATGCCAGAGGAGAGAACCAAGAGCATGGTACGAAGACGATCAAGAAGACAGAAACGCTGACCGTACCGCTCGTTCTGGCTCCGAACAAGGATGGAGTCGTATCCGTTTATCGTGATGGACAGCTGATGGATACATTTGAAGTCAGATATTTTGATGCGAAGAACGGAACGGTTACCACACCGGAGATTGGACCAGCTGTTACTCCTGACAACAATTCGGGAGATGGTGAAGAAGGGTCGGGTCCGGATGAAGAGCCGAACCCAGAGGATCCGGGTAACGAGAGCAATGAAGGTAATAATGGCAATAATGGTAATGGTAATGAAGAAGGCAATGGAAACAACGATAACAACGGCAATAACGGCAATGGCCGTGGAGACAATCAGAATGAAGATGAAGACGGTGAAGAGTGATCTGGCTACTGAAATTCAGCTGCATTCCTCATTCTAGGCGCCTTAGGGGCGCCTGTTCTTCATTAAGAATCAGAATTCAATTTTTTTCAAACCTAAAAAGGGCGGTGAATTATGCTGGAGGGAGTTATTATCAAAGCGTTAAGCGGATATTATTACGTTAAACCTGCTCCAGGTCGCGGAACACCGGATACGGATGTATCTGCTGTTCAATGCAGAGCTAGAGGTGTTTTCAAGAAAAGAGGGATTACTCCTCTTGTAGGTGACTATGTAAAATATACGCTTACCGAAAACGGGGAAGGAACGGTTGAAGAAATTCTGCCGAGAGATACCGAGCTGATCCGCCCTCCTGTGGCCAATGCGCATCTCGCCGTATTGGTATTCTCGCTCAAGGAACCGGATATGAATGTTCAGCTGCTGGACAAGTTCCTGGTTCATATTGAACAGGCGGGTCTTCAAGCAGTGATCTGCCTTACAAAAATGGACCTTGCTGACGAGTCTGATGATCGTTATGCGCAGCTTGTCCATCTGTACGAGTCTATAGGGTATGAAGTCATCATTACCAGCTCTCGTCAAGGCACAGGAATGGATCGCTTGAAGCAGCGGCTGGCTGGAGAGATCAGCGTCTTCTCAGGTCAATCAGGTGTGGGCAAGTCCTCGCTTCTGAATGCACTGCTTCCAGGGCTGGAGCTTGAAACAGGTATTATAAGCATGAAGCTGGGCAGAGGTAAGCATACAACCCGGCACGTAGAGCTCATTCCACTGGATAATGGCGGGTTTGTTTCAGATACACCAGGCTTCAGTCAACTGGATTTTCTGGAGATTGGCGTAGAGGAGCTAAGCGATTGCTTCAGAGAATTCCGTGAATATGCCGGCGGCTGCAAATTTCGCGGCTGTACCCATACGCATGAGCCAGGCTGTCAAGTGATCAGAGCCAAGGAAGAAGGCGACATTGCCGAGAGCAGATACACACACTATGTACAGTTCTTGGAGGAAATGAAAGATAAGAAACGGAGGTACTAAACATGTCAGTATTAATCGCACCATCTATCCTGTCCTCAGATTTCGCCCGTCTGGGCGCAGAAGTAGCCGAAGCAGAGGCTTCCGGCGCAGATTGGATCCATGTTGATGTCATGGATGGGCATTTCGTTCCGAACATTACGCTGGGAGCACCCATCGTACAGTCCCTCAAGCCGCATACCAGCTTGCTGCTGGATGTCCACTTGATGATTGAGAATCCTGAGAACTACATAGCCGACTTCGTTAAAGCAGGCGCAGGAATGATTACAGTTCATGCCGAGGCCTGTGTCCATCTGCACAGAGTCATTCATTTGATCAAAGAGCACGGCATCCTGGCTGGGGTAGCTATTAATCCAGGAACACCTGCCAGCGCGATCAGCGAAGTGCTCGGAGATGTTGATATGGTCCTTGTGATGACAGTCAATCCCGGCTTTGGGGGACAAGCCTTCATTCCGAGAACAATCCAGAAGATCAGACAAATCCGGAATGAGCTTAACGAATTGGGCCGTTCAAACGTTCATATTGAAGTAGATGGAGGCATTACGAAGGAGACAGCACCTTTAGTCGTGGATGCAGGTGCTGACGTCCTCGTTGCGGGCAGCGCGGTATTTGGCCGTACAGACCGTGCAGAGGCCATTAGAGAAATTCGGCATAGTATTGGGGGATAACGAACCAATGACACTTAAAGAAGCGCTATGGACTTCGCTTGCCAGTATGGTTACAGGAATACTGCTGGGCTCATTCACACTGCTGCCCTCTCCAATTAATGCAGTGGTATCCTTACTCGGTATTATCCTTGTTATATGGTTCTTTAAAAAGTTTGATAAAAAGTCAGTGAGAATATCATTTATCGTATTCACTGTGCTTTATTTCATCCTTTTTATCTTCATTTTATCTGCTTATATTTTTATGACCAATCCTCCAGAAGGATTAAGTTAGTCTCAGTGGTATAGGCTGAACACATGCTGCATAAACATGGTTACATGAGCGCGATTCTCATGTAGCCTTTTTTTCGTTTGCATCGTTGCAGTTAGGGATAAGCGGAGTAGAAGGAAAGGCTTCTGGCACGATAAAAGGTGGAGCGCATGAGGATGATGGGAGGGTGAACTATGAAATTTTACACATTTAAGCTTCCAAAGTTTTTGGGGGGTTTTGTAAAAGCGATCCTTAACACGTTCCAGAAAAGCTAACAGGTTCAAAAAGGGGTTTCCATAGCGTCTAGTAACGTAAAAAAGGCTGCAGTTGAAGGATCGCAGGCGAACATACGGGTATGAAAAAAGCACCTATGTCATATAATGGCAAGGTGCTTTTTGCTTTGTATTCAAAATCAACTATACGCGAGTAACTTTACCGGCTTTCAGAGCACGAGTGCTAACATAAACGCGTTTTGGTTTACCGTCCACCAGAATGCGGACTTTTTGAACGTTTACGCCCCAGGAACGGCGGTTACGGTTGTTAGCGTGAGACACGTGGTTACCGCTACCAGGTTTCTTACCTGTCACATAACATTTGCGAGACATAGATTACACCTCCTATTCTGAAAGTAACCGTTATCCGCAAGGTCAATGGTTGTAATCAATCCAATATACCTGCATAAAACAATACTCAAATATAATATCATATAGGAAAAAGCTTAGTCAATAAAAACAAAAACTTTATTTATTTCTATACTTGATTATAGTACAATGATGTATAGTCCATAATACTGCGGAAGAAAGCCGCTGCCCGTCTGATGACGGGAACAACGGATGTTAAGTGCATGCTTAGTCTTTAGTACTGGTAGTGTACTTATGCATCATGCTAGGAAGGGGAATTCTCACTTGAGTAAACGTTCTTTAAATGGAACAGATTTTAACGCAATGGTGTTGGCCGGAGCGGATCAATTGCAGAAGCATGCTGAACACGTCAATTCCCTTAATGTATTTCCTGTCCCAGACGGTGATACAGGAACGAATATGAATTTGACGATGAGTGCCGGTGTGGCCGAATTAAAAAGAAACAGCGCAAGCTCCATTGGCAGCTGTGCAGGTATTTTATCGAAAGGCCTGCTTATGGGCGCACGCGGAAACTCCGGCGTTATTCTATCGCAGTTGTTCCGGGGCTTTAGCCGTTACGCTGCCCCATATGAGGAGCTGAATACTCTTCAGTTTGCTGCTGCTCTGCAAAGCGGTGTGGATACAGCTTACAAGGCAGTAGTTAAACCCGTAGAAGGCACGATTCTTACTGTCGCAAAGGAAGCTGCGAAGCATGCCGGTTATTATGCGAGACGGACCAATGACATTACGGAACTCATGAGCGAAGTGCTTAAGAAAGCAAACGAAACTCTTGCCTTGACCCCTGAGATGCTGCCTGTACTTAAGCAGGTTGGTGTTGTAGATTCAGGTGGTAAAGGTCTTGTATATATTTATGAAGGCTTTATGGAGTACCTGCTGAACACAGAGGGGAAAACCGTTTCTACACCAGTGAAGGAAGCGACTCCAGCGCCTGTAATGCCGCCTGCTGCACCGAAGACTCCGATTTCTCCTGAAATGCCGATTTCGGCACAAGCAAGACTTGAGACAGAGGATATTGAATTCTTGTATGATATGGAATTTTTTATCAATCGGCAGCTCGGAGATGCAGGCGGAACAAATTTTGATGAGGAAGATTTCAGGAAAGCGCTGTCAGTAAATGGAGATTCGATTATTATCATTTCTGATGATGAAGTCATCAAGGTTCATGTCCATTCGAAGCAGCCTGGAGACGTGCTGAATCTGGCACTTCGCTATGGCGAGATTACCCAGATCCATATTCTGAACATGCGTGAGCAGCATCGTGATCTGCTGACTGCCGGAATGGATATCGCGCCAGCTCCTGAATTGTTTGCAGATATTCCGCCTGAACAAGAGGCAGCACCTGAGCCGTCGATTCCTCCAGCGGATGAGCTTGCCCCATTTGGTTTTATCTCGGTTGCATCCGGTGAGGGAATATCTGAAGTGTTCAAGAGTCTCGGGATAGATATTGTATTGTCCGGTGGACAAACGATGAATCCGAGTACAGAGGATTTCGTCAAGGCGATTCATTCCATTGATGCGAAGCACATCTTTATTCTTCCCAACAACTCGAACATTGTGCTGGCGGCCAAGCAGGCCCGAGATCTGCTGGAAGGCGAGCGTGAGATAACGGTTGTTCCGAGCAAGACCATTCCGCAAGGGATTTCAGCTGCATTCGCGTTCCAGGAGGATGAAAGTGCAGAAGTAAACGAGGCGAATATGCTTGAAGCCATTGCACATGTCCGTTCGGGACAAGTGACTTATGCAGTGAGAGATACTACATTTGATGATCTTGAGATTACAGCTGGCCATTTCATCGGGATTCATGACTCCAAGATTGTGGCTACCGAAGAAGGACTTCTGGATACATGCGAGCAACTGCTTCGTAAGATGATTGTAAGCGGTGATGAAGTTATCACAATCCTTGCAGGTGAAGAAGCGAAAGAGACGGAAACGGAACGCCTCGCATCATGGCTTGCTGCTGAATATCCTAATGCGGAAGTGGAAGTGCATCAGGGAGGACAGCCTGTCTACTCTTATCTGTTCGCTGTAGAAGCCTGAAATTAGATAAGGAGGCCAGCGCTTCATGAACAAAGTATTTATTGTGACGGATAGTACTGCTGATATTCCAGATCAGGTGGTGGATCAGTACGGAATTAAGATCGTACCCCTGCGTGTCGTGTTTAGTGAACAGGAGTCCTATCTCGACGGAATTGAGCTGAGTGCATCCAAGTTCTATGAGAAGCTTGGGGAAGTTAAAGCTCTGCCAACGACCTCTCAGCCATCTCCGATCGAATTTATGAATGTTTACAAGGAACTGAATGAGGCCCATCCGGGCTGTCAGATCGTTTCTATACATTTATCTTCAGGAATGAGCGGTACGTACCAGTCCGCTGTGCTTGGCAAATCCATGCTTGAAGACGAGAGTGAAGCGGATATTACCGTCATTGACTCGAAGTCGGCCAGCTATGGATACGGACTGCTTGTGGTGCATGCTGCCCGGCTTGCCTCTGAAGGGAAGAACGCGGCGGAGATAACGGAAGCGGTCCTTACGCTTCATAAGGAACGCAAGCTCTATTTTCTAGTCGATACACTGGAATATTTGCAAAAAGGCGGACGTATTGGCAAAGCCTCTGCGATTCTTGGTACACTGCTGAACATTAAGCCTGTCCTCTCTATTGATGAAGAAGGCGTGATTTATGCCGTTGAGAAGGTAAGAGGGCAGAAGAAGGCAATGGAACGCATCGTCCAAATGTTCGAGAGTGATTTTGCCGGGAAACGAATCAATATAGCTGTCGGTCATACCGCCAATCCGTCATCGGCAGAAACCTTCGTGGAGCTGATGAAGACACGGTTTGAGCTGAACGAGGTGGTGTATCCGAACATCGGCGCGGTCATTGGAAGTCATGTCGGTTTCGGGACTATCGCGATCTTTGTGTGGCCGGCTTAAGATATGAGGGATGCTTTATGTTGTTAGAAGAAACATCGGTGAAGCAGGTCAGCGGCGTGAGTGCTCTTAAGGAAGGAGAGCTTCACGCCTTTGGCATTTATACGATCAAGGATTTGCTTGAATATTTTCCTTTTCGTTATGAGGATTACCGTCTCAAATCACTGACTGAGGTGAAGGACGGGGACCGGGTGACGGTTCAGGCCAAAATTATGGGTGTGCCTGTACTTCAACGATATGGTAAGAAATCAAGATTGACCTGCAGAATGATGGCAGAGGATTTTATGTTTACGGCGACTTGGTTTAACCGGCATTTCTTGAAGGACCAGCTGACGCCGAACCGGGAGATTACGCTTACCGGCAAATGGGATCAAAAGCGGATGCAAATGACGGTATCGGAGTCAGAATTCCCTGATAAGGGGGCCGTGCGCTCGGGCTCCGTTCAGCCTGTCTATTCTGTGGGGGGAAAGATTACGCAGAACTGGATGCGCAAGACGATTAACCAGGCGCTGCTTCAGTATGGAGAGATCGTGCCTGAACTGCTTCCGGAGGAACTGCTGAGGAAGTACAAGCTGATGCCCCGGAAAAAGGCGATTGCCCTGATTCATCAGCCAGGTGATCCTCAGCTGGGACAAGAAGCTCGTCGCCGTATGGTGTTTGAGGAGCTTTTTTTGTTTCAGTTAAAGATGCAGGCTTTTCGGGCCATCAATCGTGGGAAAACGGACGGAGTCGTACATACCGCTTCCAATGCAACGATCCGCGAGTTTGTGCGCAGCCTGCCTTTTGAGCTGACAGATGCCCAGAAGAGGGTAGAGCTTGAAATTTTGCAGGATATGCGCTCCCCTCACTGTATGAACCGGCTGCTTCAAGGGGATGTGGGTTCAGGCAAAACTGTCATTGCTGCTATTGCACTGTATGCGGCTGTCCGTTCCGGATTCCAGGGCGCCTTGATGGTGCCGACTGAAATTTTGGCTGAGCAGCATATGCGCTCCCTGGAGAAGCTGTTCACTCCATTTGGGATCGAGGTTGCTCTGCTGACAGGTAGTACACCAGGGAAGAAGCGAAAAGAAATTCTGTCTGGACTGCAAATGGGAATGATTGATGTTGTCGTCGGCACCCATGCCTTGATTCAGGAGGATGTGTACTTCAGAAATATCGGACTTGTCGTTACAGATGAGCAGCACCGGTTTGGTGTCAATCAGCGAAGTGTTCTCAGACGTAAAGGCTATAACCCCGATGTGCTGACCATGACGGCAACCCCGATTCCGCGAACGCTGGCTATTACGGCGTTTGGGGATATTGATGTCTCTACCATTTCAGAGCGGCCGAAGGGCCGGATTCCGATCTCGACGTATTGGGTCAAGCATGACATGATGGATCGGGTCATCGGCTTTATTACCCGGGAGCTGGATCTGGGACGCCAGGCATATCTGATCTGCCCGCTTATTGAGGAATCGGACAAGCTGGATGTTCAGAATGCCATAGATTTGCATGTGGCTATGCAGCAGGCGCTTCCTCAATATAGGGTTGGTCTCCTGCACGGCCGGATGACTCCATCCGAGAAAGACGAAGCGATGAAGCTGTTTTATGAAAATGAAACTCAGCTGCTGGTATCCACGACGGTTGTGGAAGTTGGCGTCGATGTTCCGAATGCCACATTGATGATCATTATGGATGCAGAGCGCTTCGGCTTATCCCAGCTGCACCAGCTTCGTGGGCGGGTCGGTCGGGGCGCCCATGCCTCCTATTGTATTCTGATTGCCGATCCGAAATCGGAGGTAGGCCAAGAACGAATGAAGGTCATGACCGAGACGGAGGACGGTTTTGAAGTGTCCAGACGTGACCTGGATCTTCGTGGTCCGGGTGACTTTTTCGGTACGAAGCAAAGCGGGCTGCCCGATTTCAAGCTGGCAGATATGGTCAGTGATTTTGAAGTGCTTGAAATGGCCAGAGATGATGCAACTTCGCTTGTTGGTAATGAGGCGTTCTGGACTTCGCCAGCCTATGCACCGCTGCGCGATTATTTACAGCGGGAGCAGATCTTCCAGGGAGAAGTAATGGATTAGCATAAAAAATAAGGTCAAGAGGACGAGCTCCCTCGGCATATAGTAGTGGAGGACTACGATATAGGCGGGGAGGTGCGATGTTCTGTTGAGCTATCAAAAATATGGGATTAGTCCACAGCTGGTGGAACGGGTGAAGACCAAAATGAAGAACCCGGTGATGAAGGAAAAAGTTAAAGTGCTGATTGACGGCGTGACCAAGGCCGATTTGCAAAATAGTGCGAAAGTCAGACGGTTGGTCAAATCATCTGCAGCCATTCTGAATGAAAAATTTACTTCCGCAGATGAAGATAAGCTCGTTAAATTCGTAATTGATCAAAAAATTGATCCGAATAATACCCTGCATCTCATCAAGCTGTGGGGAATGTTTCGTTAAAAGTAAGGGACCTCGCGATGTCTGCGAGGTCCCTTGCTTATTGAGAATATAACGAAACGAACGATGTTTTATTATGGATTACCTGGTTCTATAGTGCTGGTCCTATGCCAAAGGATGTGTTAATTCAACACTGTCATTCGCGACCCGATTCACGGCACGTGATACGGGATAAGCCTCCATCTCTTCCTCCGGATAAGGACGTAGAAGCGGAAGGAGCTCTTCTGGCTGCTGCACGGTGCGATCCAGCCACAGCTGTTCCTTGCCAGGAGAGAGAATGACCGGCATCCGATCATGTATACGGCTCATCAGCGTATTTGGGCTTGTGGTCAGAATCGTACAGGTGCTGACACGCTGCCCTTCAGGATCCATCCATGTATCATACAGCCCGGCAAAGCTGAACAAGCCCGTCCGGGGGATGATGCGATAAGGAGTTTTGGTTCCATCCTCCTCTTTCAGCCACTCGTAAAAGCCATCGGCGGGAATAAGGCATCGCTTGCGAAGAAACGATTCCCGAAATGCAGGCTTATCCAGCACGGTTTCGCTGCGCGCATTAATCATTCGGCTCCCTATGCTGAGGTCCTTCGCCCAATGAGGAACGAGTCCCCATCTCAGCGTTCCGGCACGTCGCTGTGATCCATCATGAATGACAGCCATAATTTGCTGTGTCGGCGCAATATTATAATGAGGCCTGTAATCAATATAATCCGGAATCTCCTCCAGCATATAGCGGAGCATCAATTCTTCAAGTGATATTCCAAGCGTAAATCGTCCGCACATTCATGAAGCCCTCCTCTATTATCAAGCAGCCAGCGCTGTCTATCCATCGTCCCTATCTCCTGGTCAACGGGTCTTAGGTATCCACTGACTAGGCATCCTGACTAAGGGATTACGAATAAAGTATAACGCATTTAACGGCCAGAGCGAACTTCGATAATATGCCGCATTCGAATGTCATGAAGCGTACCTTCTTCATCCTGAAGGCGGATTGAGCGTGAAGCCTGATCGAATTTGACGACGATGCCGCTCATCAGTATATCTTCCCACTCGTCAAACAGGACAAGGGTTATCTCTGTATACAGCATAAGAGATTCAGCAAGCAAACGCGACATTTCTTCAGCTGCTTGAGAATCCAGCTGAGGGCGAGCCTTGGGTGCGAGTCTTTGCTGATGCGTAACATAGGCCTCCCGGTGCTCAGGAAGCATCATACGTGAGGATTCAAACAATCCATTGCGTTCTAACTTTTTACTCATCGGTAATGACCTCCAATTTTACGAGAACGATCATGTGCCTGCCCGGCCTTTTGCAGAGAGGAAGCACGCATAATAGCGGTGTCTCCAAATCTTCGTTTAATCTCGTCAGTTGCCTTCTCCAGCTCCCGCTTCTGTTCACGCTCATCAAACCATGTCAGCTGATACTCTGTATCAGGTACAAGGTCGGTCAGTGATACGCCGATCCGCCGTACAGGCTCACCATCCCAGTGACGCAGGAAGAGCGTTTTGGCTGCTTCATAGACCTCATCGGTAATGTGAGTAGGCTCTTCAATCTTCATCTGGCGCGAGAAGCCGGTCGGTTTATCAAAATCGATGCCCCGGCAGCCTACAGATACAACACTTCCCATAAGACTTTTCTCCCGGGAACGTCTGGCTACAAGCTCACATAGCTCGAGCAGCACAACCTGAATTTCTGACCAGGTCGTATAGTCTCTCGGCAGCGTCATTTGATGTCCGATCCCTTTTTGCTGCTGGTGGAAGGTGCTGGGCATGACGGGCGATTGATCCACGCCGTTTGCAATGCGCCACAGGACCTCTCCGTTAACTCCCCAGCGGTCACGGAGTCTCGGCAGCGGGGTGCGGGCTAAATCGCCGATCGTATGAATCCCCATCTTGTAAAAATGGCGCGACATCCGAGAGCCGACCATAAACATGTCCCGAATGGGCATCGGCCACAGCGTATCTGCAATTTGTTCTTTGGGAAGAACATAGATGCCGTTTTTGTTTTTTTTGGCAAAAAGATCACAGGCCATCTTGCTCACAACCTTAGTATCGCTGATGCCTAGTCTTACATATACGCCGGTTTCCTGCATGACCTGCTGCTGAATACGGAGAGCAATGTCCTCAGGACTGCCGAACAAGCCGAGGCTGCCGGTAACATCAAGGAACTGCTCATCAATACTATAGGGCTCAACGAGATCGGTATAGGACTGGAGAATATCCGTAATATGGAGAGAGACACGAATATATTCTGACATCCGGGGCCGAACCACCACAACATCCGGACATTTCGCAAGCGCATCGGACAGGCGTTCTGCCGTTGTAATTCCATAGGTCTTTGCAATAGGGCAGGCAGCCAGTATAATGCCGGAGCGCCGGGCAGGGTCACCTGCTACGACAAGCGGCCGGTTTGCATACTCAGGATGGGCCGATTTCTCCACGCTTGCATAAAAGGATTGGCAGTCTGCCAGCATAATAACGCGTTTCATTCGTTCCATAACGCCACGCCTCCCCTCCATTTTGGATTAAATTGAATCAAGGAACGTCACGGTTATTGCAGAGTTGAGATTAAACGGAACACATGTTCTTATTTTATTAGGATAACGGAGAAATATACATACAGCAACCGGAATTTTTTTGAAAAGGTATGAAAGTTCAAAAGTTTGTCAAAAAGAACAGCGAATTAGGAAAATAGACTTGGATTTTTACATATCATGTCAGTTGTTTGAGACCTTTGAGTTATGAAAAGGCATACAAAAATGGGAATGTAAATTAATATTAAATGCCACTCAGGCCTATACAGGACTCACGTCCTTTTTTGCTAAAAACGAAAAAAATCGAAAATGCTGTTATATCAAGCTTTTTCGCTATTTTTTTATCGGACTATTGTATCAATTTTGTAATAACTATGGGTAAAAATGTAAAAACATAAGTAACTTTGGGTAGGGATATGCGTTAAACTATAGGAGGACAGCGCAAATCGATTCCTGAAATTACTCTTTTGCAGTAGTGAGATGGAGCCGATCGGCGTAATAACCACAGGCGTTCAGAGGATTCTTCACTGGGGACAGTAAAGGGGCAGGGCTCATAAATAGGCTGGGACATAGGCTGGGGTGCAGGTAGAGAGGGAAGTACAAGGAGAAAAAGGCAAGGTCTTAGACAGACAGCAAGCAAAATGGGCAATAGTATCCATCTCCATCTTTCCTTCCATTAGCCTAGTTACAAAAGTGAAACCATGACGATATAGTTATTTATGAACCGTGCAGGTGTCACGGGCTGGATTTAAGAGAAACGCATTCGAGCGCTTATCTTAAAAAGTAAGCAAAAAATTTTAAGGCAGTTGAACGATCAGCATGAGATTCATGTTTTGATACGGAGAAATCAACATTTTAGAGAGATGGAGCGAAACAAAAGCCATGAGCAAACGAAAAAGAAAACGTCTTGCCCTATGGATTTTGGCAGGCGTCCTGCTAATCGGCGGGGGAGGAGGGCTTGGCTATTTTCTGCTTAAACCAGCTCAGCTCACCTATGCTGCTGAAGATGGGACGAGAATGAAATTCCGGACGGAAGGCAATCGTTTCCTGCAGTACACCCAAGAGGGCGTATGGGAGGAGATGTTCGTCAAGGGAGTTAATCTGGGCTCTACCAAGCCGGGGTACTATCCGGGGGAATTTCCGCTGGACAAAGAGGACTACTTAAAGTGGTTCGAACAGATTGAGGAAATGGGTGCAAACGTCATTCGTGTGTATACCGTTCATCAGCCTGTATTTTATTCCGCACTTGTTGAATACAACAGGGGGAAAGAGCATCCGCTATATTTCATCCAAGGCATTTGGTCACCTGAGGAACAGCTTATCGAGCAGCAGGATGCATTTGCGGAAGGCATTCAGGAGAAGTTCAAGTCAGAGATTGAGAAGGCCGTTGCAGCAGTATACGGTGATGCGGATATCCCTCCAGTACAAGGAGAGTCGAGCGGAAAGTATACGGCCAATGCCGGACAATATTTGATGGCATGGCACTTAGGCACCGAGTGGGACCCGCATATGGTGGATAACACCAACAAGCAGTATAAGGATCATCCTCGTTATGTCGGGAATTATTTTGCCGGTACAGAGGATGCAACGCCGTTTGAGAACTGGCTTGCGGAGCTGCTTGATCATGTAGCGAGCGAAGAGCAGCAATATGGCTGGGAGCATCCGATGACCTTTACGAACTGGGTGACAACCGACGTGCTTTCTCATCCAGGTGAGCCGCTGTTCGAAGAGGATCTGGTTAGTGTGGATGCCAGACACATTGAGCCGCTGGATTGGCAGGGTGGATATTTTGCAGCATACCATGTGTACCCGTACTACCCTGATTTCTTCCGTACCGATGAAACACTTCAGACCATTAAGGATGACAATGGGGAGTACAACACCTACAAAGCCTACTTGCAAAAGCTTAAATCCGAGTATACCGATATGCCTGTAATGATTACAGAATACGGTGTTCCGGCTTCCTTGGGGATATCCCACTATGGATTAGGCGGAAAGGATCAGGGAGGACACAATGAGCAGGAGCAGGGCGAGATCAATGTATCCCTTACCAAGGACATATATGACGAAGGATATGCAGGAGCGATCCTCTTCATGTGGCAGGATGAATGGTTTAAGAAAACGTGGAATACGATGCCGCTTGAAATTCCTGCAGATCGAAGATCGTTCTGGCTGAACGTGCTGACAAACGAGAAGATGTTTGGCGTACTCGCAATGGAAGCCGGGAAGCAGAATCAGCTGATTATGGATGGAAGCCTCGACGATTGGAGCTCACTTGCCGAAGGAGAGGTCAAGCAGTGGCAGGGAAAGGTTGAGGGCATCGAAAGCATGAAGATGACTCATGATGAAGCTTACGTATATATCGGAATTACGCTGGATGAGGCTTTTGATCCGGATAAGACAAAGCTCAGCATTGGAACAGACACATTAGCAGGAGGTAATCAGCCTGCTGAGGAGCTGCCTGGCAAAAAGATGGAAGGCGGAGATCTAGAAACGGTCATTACTGTTGGCAAGGATGAGGAATCAGCGGTTAACATCGCGAAAAGCTATGATTTCAATCAACGGATGTACGGGCCTGAAGGATATTGGATGCTTGAGGAACAGCCGGCGGACACGCCTTCCTTTGTGCCATGGAAATTAGCCATCAGTCTGATGATGTCACCGCCGGATACCAAATTTGCTCATCCTTACATGGATGAAGTGATAGGTAAGCTGAATAGAGGAAGCTCGGACCCTGCGTCCGAGGACTTTGATTCACTTACATTGTGGCAGTATGAAGGCCGAGAAATTGAACTGCGCATTCCGTGGATGCTGCTTGGGTTTGGTGATCCGAGCTCGCATCAGGTGATTGATTACAGTCCGGTAGGCGAGGAGCGTGCCTTCAAGACCGTTACTACAGAAGGAATAAGATTTATCCCTTGGCTTACAGAGAGAGAGACAGGGGCAGTATCCTGGCCGGGAGGCTCAGAGGAGAGTCTTGATCTGACGACGATGACTCCATACACATGGAATTCGTGGGAAGCTGTCCAGTACAGTGAGCGCCTCAAAGAGAGCTACTACTCGATGCAGAAGGCATTCATGGATATTACGGAGCAGGAACGATAAAGGAGGACACATACTCATGTTTTCAAACATAGCCCTAGCGTACGCGTTCTTGTACCTGTGCGCAGGACTGATTGTGGCAGGTATCATCATTTTATTCGCGTTAAAAAATTCACACAATTCAAAGCTTAGAAAAAAAGAACTGTACGCAAAGAAGCATCAGGATTACTTCGTATACGTTCAAGCTAATCTGACAGGCAGCGAACCCATCCGGCTTCCGATTGGCAAGCTTACCAAGCTTGAGAGGGAAGTCATTATGGACAAGTGTATTGCATGGATCGACCAGCTGAAGGGAGAGCATGCAGACAAGCTGCGTGATCTTACGCGGGAGACCGGCTTCGTAGATGAGCAATTGAAGCTGCTGAACAGCTCTTGGACAGGTACGGCTATACAGGCTGCTTACCGGCTGGGCGGTATGCGAAGCACCGAAGCGGCAGAGCCGATTCTAGAGCTGTTAAAAGAAGAGAAGAAAGTCAACTACGCTATTATCTACGCCCGGGCGGCAGCAAGATGTGCAGAGCGTCCGGCGCAGCTGAAGGAAATGCTGGGTTATCTGCTCAGTAAAGGCAAGCCTATACATCGCATGGCCGCAGATATTCTGATGGAGACAAGTCTTGAATCAAGCAAGCTGTTATATGAATTACTGGAATCTGACGATCCGGATTTCGTCAAAGTTGGTATTGTCGCAATGTCTGGACATGCCATTCCGGAAGTGATGCCGGCAGTAACACAGCTGTTTGGCTCCAAGGATCTGCATATCCGTTCTGAAGCGGTTAAGCTGTACCTCAGTACGAATCCCGTGCTTAAGGAACGGAATATCGTAGAGTGGATGGGAGATCCTGTGGCAGAAGTCAGAGCCGAAATGGCCAAGACGTTAGGGGCAGGCCATCAAGCCGGCAGCATTCCTCTCCTCAAAAATGCACTTGGAGATGAGGACTGGCTCGTTAGACATAACAGTGCGAACAGCCTGATGCAGCTTGGTGAGGAAGGCTTCGAGGCGCTGTGCGAGACAGCCTTGAAGGGAACTGGAGTCGCCAAGGATACGGCACTGGAATATGCAGAACGTGCCATAGAAGCGGCGAATGAGCATGAAGAGATCGAGAAGATGATGACCTTCAACAAGAAAAGGCTGATCTACAATCGTTACTTCGGCACCGCGCCGCAAGCAAATGCAAACCGGATGTCCGGCGTGATTGGAGGAGATTTCACTGCTTAGAGATATTTTGTTGGGTTACGGCACAATCATTATATATTACGTCGTGTTTGTTACTGTCTTGTATTTTGGTATTCTTTGTTTCTCATACAAGGATATATGGTCTATCCGGCGCAGGTCCGAGTTTTCAAGCTTTAAGAGCCTTGCAGGATCAGACGTGGTGCCTCCGGTATCGCTGCTGGTGCCGGCTTACAATGAAGAGCTGACCATTATCGAGAATGTAAAATGCTTGATGACCTTAAATTATCCTACTTATGAAGTTATCGTCATCAACGATGGATCTAGCGACAGAACCGTTCAGGTGCTTGTCAAAGAGTTTGGTCTTACAGAAATTAAAAATCCAAGCTTCCGCGGCACCATTAACGTCGAGCCGATCCGCGGGGTATATCACAATCCGGAATATCCGTTCCTGTACCTGATTGATAAAGAGAACGGAGGCAAAGCGGATTCACTTAACGCCGGAATTAACTTCTCGCATTATCCGCTGATTTCTTCCATTGATGCAGATTCCCTGCTGGAGAAGGATGCACTGATTCGCATGGCCCGCATGTACCTGGAGAATCCGGAAGAGACTGTGGCCATCGGCGGCGATGTAAGAATCGCGAACGGCTGCAAGATCGAGAACGGTGCAGTCAAGGAAGTGTCACTGCCTAGGAAGATGTGGCCGATGTTTCAATCGATTGAGTATTTAAAAGCTTTTCTTGGAGGACGGATTGGCTGGAGTCAGTTAAACGGACTCATTATCGTATCGGGAGCCTTCGGTTTATTCAGCAAAGAGGCGGTTATCGCTGTCGGCGGATACCGGGGGGGTTACCCTGGGGAAGACATGAACATTATTATTAAGCTGCATCGTTACATGCTGGAGAACAAGATTAAATATCGGGTTGCTTTTTGCCCTGAAGCGGTATGCTGGACTCAAGCACCTGACACGTACAAGATCATTTCCAACCAGCGCAAGCGCTGGGGCCGCGGTAACTTAAAAAATATGATTGAGAACGGCAATATGATGTTTAGACCAAAGTATAAGACCATGGGCCTGCTGACGATGCCTTATAACATATTTTTTGAAGCGTTGAATCCTTATTTCCGTATTACGGGGCTGCTTGCTCTAGCGGGTTATGTAGCCTTGGATATGACAGCTTGGCCTGTGCTTGTTATCTTCGGGCTGCTGAACTTCCTTAGCGGATATCTTCTCAGTGTAGCTGCGCTGATCCTAGAGGAGATTGCTTTCCGTCGTTATCCGAAGCCAGCTGATCTTGTAAAAATGTTAACCTTCTCCGCCTTGAAATTCGTAGGATATCACCAGCTTGGCGTGCTGTGGAGAGTACAAGGGCATATCCAATATATGCAGAACAACAACTCCTGGGGCACGATGACAAGACAGAGCTGGGAAGAGCCGAAAGTGGAAGAGGCCGCGTGAATATCACAGTATTAACAGATGAAAGGGAGGAATAACTTTGGCAAATACGGTCACGCTTGAGCGTCAAATGACGGTGAATGTGTACGACATTCTAGAGGAGCAGCTGAAAGGAATGGGGAGCAGGCCCAGCGGTGTCGTGTTTGTACATTGCAAGAATATGGAGCAGCAGCCGGAGGCTGAAGTGAATGAAGCTCTAGAGCGTACTTGCGAAACAGAATTTCAGCTATGGAAGGACAGCAAGACGAGCACAATCGCTGTGTTTCTTCCTGGCTTGACACTGAACGCTACGCATTACCAGGCACTGCTCATCAAGCAGGAGCTCTTGGGACATCTCGGTGAGGCGGATCCGCGGCTGACGATTGCCGGCTTCCCTGAGATGGGCAGCCCAAGCAGGCATATGCTCAAAAATATGGCAGAGTCAGCGAAGCTTAGTCAAAGCACTGACATTCAGCTGTATACCAAGAATGAGACGATGACAGCACCGGGGAAAATTATGATCGTTGATTATGACGAGACGACACGCGAGTTTTTGAGAATACGACTGTCTTTGCAAGGCTATGAAACCTTTGAAGCGGTCGACGGTCTCTCCGCTATAGAACTGGCTAAGAAGATTAACCCGGATTTGATCTTGACCGAGCTTAATTTGTACGGAGTAAGCGGACTGTCGTTTATCCATCAGATTCAGAGCCTCGAGCTGCAGATACAGCCTAAGGTCATCGTGCTGACAGATCAGCGGGTTGAAGACACGATCAGCAAGTGCTTCGAAAAAGGAGTAGACGACTATGTTACCAAGCCGTACTCTCCGGTTGAGCTGGATGCGCGCATTCGCCGCTGCTTCCAATAATGCAATTCTTAATTAGGCAACTCAGATTCAACATATATATTATAAATTCCATCTGGAGGGTGAAGTACTGTGACAGAGCAATTCCATACTTTAATGAATGCGATTGAGAACAAGAAAGCGGTGCTTGGTGTAGTAGGATTAGGTTATGTTGGGCTGCCGCTGGCCGTAGAAATGGTAAAACAGGGTTTTACCGTCATCGGTATTGATTTGGACCCATCCAAAGTGGAACGAATTTATCAAGGGGATTCCTACATCCATGACATTACTTCCGAGGATCTGAAGACCGTAATGCAAAGCGGACGCTTTCAACCAACAACGGACTACAGCATGCTTCGCGTTATTGATGCACTGAGCATTTGTGTTCCAACGCCGCTTAGCGAGAATCAGGATCCGGATACATCTTATATCGAGACTGTTGTAGATAACATTAAGCAGCATATGAAGAAGGGCATGCTGATTACACTAGAGAGTACAACTTATCCAGGTACAACCGAAGAGCTGATCGAGCAGGAGCTCGAAGCAATTGGTCATAAAGTAGGTGAGGACTACTTCCTGTGCTTCTCGCCGGAACGCGTCGACCCGTCCAATGGAAGGTTTACGACATTCAACACACCTAAGGTGATCGGCGGCACAACGGAGGAATGTCTGAAGCTGGGTGTTGCCCTGTACAGCAAATATGTACAGACCGTAGTTCCTGTCTCCAATCCGAAGGTAGCTGAAATGTCCAAGCTGCTGGAAAATACATTCCGCAGTGTAAACATTGCTTTTGTAAACGAGATGGCGATGATGTGTGACCGCATGGGCATCGACATTTGGGAAGTCATTGATGCGGCTGCAACGAAGCCGTTTGGATTTATGCCATTCTACCCGGGTCCTGGAATCGGTGGCCACTGCATTCCGCTTGATCCGATGTACCTGTCCTGGAAAGCGAAGGGCTTCCGATTCTATAGTCAATTCATTGAGCTTGCTCAAAATACAAATGATAATATGCCTTACTATGTAACGAACAAGACAGCGACGATCTTGAACGAGTATGCCAAGTCGGTCCGCAAATCAAATATCTTGCTGCTCGGTATGGCTTATAAGCCGAATATTGCCGATCTACGCGAATCACCTGGACTTGAAGTGTACGAGCTGTTCAAGGAAGCAGGAGCGAATGTCGAGTACTACGATCCGTATGCAGACACATTCCGTGACAAGCATGGTTCTACCGTACACAGCGTGAAATACGATCCAGAGAAGTTCAAATCATACGACTGCATCGTGCTGATTACGAACCATAAGAATCTGGAATATGACGTTATTGCATCCCTTGGCGTGCCGGTACTGGATACTCGTAATGCGTTCAAGGATTATCCGCTGCCTCACATTTATAAGATTGGCCATTCCGTACAACATCCGGTGACACAGCAGGAAGAAGCGGTACTCGCATAAAACCTGTCATGATTAGAGGAGGAAAAGCATGGAATGCATATCCTGCATGGGTAAAATGGAGCCTCATGATTGTCATCGTTGTATTTTTACTCATTCTGTATTTCATGCTGAAGTCACCGGTCATGGATGAGAAAAAAGCAACCTGGCTCTGGGATGCCTCTCTTATTGAGCAGCATACGGAGGAGATCGTGCAATTCCTGGAAGAACAGGAGGTGGACACGGTCTTCCTCCAGACGCAGCAAGAAGTAAGTGATGAGGCTTATCGGTCATTCAACCGTTCAGCGCATGCTGCTGATATTACGGTTCATGCGCTTAACGGACATGCAGACTGGGCTTATGCGGAGAAGCGAAGTGAAGGAACGGCATGGATTGAATGGGTGAAGACCTACAATGGGAATGCAGCCCCTGAAGAGAAGTTCGACGGTGTTCAATTCGATGTTGAGCCCTACCAGCTGAGAAGATGGGAACGGGAGGAAGCAGCCGTCATTGCCGAATGGAGCGAGAACATGGAGGAATGGAGCCGGGAAGGTGCAGAAGCCGGGTTATACATGAGTGCTGCTGTACCGTTCTGGCTTGACTCCAGGGAAGCTCCTGATGGCAGCGGCACGTTCAGCCGCTGGGTGATTGATCGGTTCGATGCCATCGCCATTATGGCTTACAGGGACAGCGGAGAGCAGATGTATGAGCTGTCCAAGGAGGAGCTTGCGGAGGCGGACGAGCTTGATAAGAAGGTGTGGATCGGCGCAGAGCTGGGCCATACCGACGAAGGCGAGCATTTAACCTTTTTCCGTAAGCCGGTAACGAACATGGAATCAGAGATTGAAATTGCCGGCAAGCTGGGCACGACCCATCGTTCCTTCGCAGGACTTGCGATCCATCATTATGAGGCATGGTACCGAAAGATAACAGGGGATTTAACCTTTGCGCAAAAAAACGAGTAGCCAAGGAGAACAGTAGCTATAAAGCTGACTGTTCTCCTTTTTATATTAAATAAAGGTTGACAGTTTGGCAGAATCCATTATAAATAGTTTGATGGGTTAACTAGCATGAACTAAAGATATAAACTGGAGAAGGATGGGAAGAATCTATCCTAAGACCGGAGAAGTAAGATCTTTAGTTCAAGTGGATGTGATTCATTCAAATACATAGATAGGGAGCAGAACCTTACAATGAGTAATTTAGAAGTATTGCGTAATCCGAAGCAGCGCAAGCTGCTGTTCAGCGCAGGGCTCAGCTGGATGTTCGATGCAATGGAAGTCGGCATGATGTCCTTTATCGTTGCGGCACTGGCCAAAGAGTGGCTGCTTACGCCGGGTGAAGTTGGACTCGTATCGAGCTCCACCTCCATCGGCATGGCGGTGGGTGCATTGCTGGCAGGAACGATGGCAGATAAGTATGGACGCAAGGCGGTCCTCATGTGGACACTGCTTATTTTCTCTGTAGCAAGCGGAATTTCGGCACTGGCTACAGGTTACGTGTTTCTATGTATTATCCGGTTCATTGCCGGGGTCGGCCTTGGTGGAGAGCTTCCTGTAGCCTCTACGCTTGTATCGGAGTCTGTACCGGCCAAAGAGCGGGGACGAGCCGTTGTGCTGCTGGAGAGCTTCTGGGCAGCGGGATGGATTCTATCTGCGCTGATCTCCTTTTTCGTTATTCCCGAATACGGTTGGCAGGTAGCCTTCCTGATCGGAGCGCTGCCTGCGCTATATGCACTCTATTTGCGAAGAGCTATCGAGGATTCACCTCGGCTTGAGAACAAGCAGGAGCTGCGCAAGGTTCCATTTCGCGAGAAATTTGCATCCGTGTGGTCCACTGAGCATCGCAGGACAACAATAATGCTATGGATTCTATGGTTTACAGTGGTGTTCTCTTACTATGGCATGTTCCTGTGGCTGCCAAGCATTATGCAGATCAAGGGCTTTGAGCTGGTCAAGAGCTTCCAATACGTGCTGATTATGACATTAGCCCAGCTTCCAGGATATTTCACAGCGGCTTACTTCATTGAGAAGTTCGGACGTAAATTCGTACTCGTTGTATATTTGGTGATGACCGCAGTAAGTGCATTGTGGTTTGGTAATGCGGAAACAGAAGTCAGCCTGATTCTGGCAGGCATGTCATTATCATTCTTTAACCTTGGAGCTTGGGGAGGAATGTACGCCTACACGCCGGAGCTGTATCCGCTTAAGGCACGTTCAACGGGTGTCGGACTTTCTGCCTCAATCGGCCGCGTTGGAGGGATTCTTGCACCGCTGCTCGTAGGACTATTGGTACAAAACGGGGTTGCCGTGGAGTCAATTTTCGTATTGTTTTTTGTTACCGTGCTAATAGGTGCAGCAGCTGTTCTTATCCTTGGCAGAGAGACTAAAGGGCTTGAGCTCGAAGATTAGGACCATTGTCAGATATGACAAATTTGTAACCTGTGATATAGTGTAGTTCGTAGGTGAACGTTTTTGTTCCGCCTTTTCAAGTAATGAAGTCAGTCGTCCTTGATGATACAGACTAACATGAATGAAACTGGAGGATATCTGATCTTAATGAAGAAGAAAATAACAACTCTATTAATAACATGTGCCTGTGCACTTTCCGTGCTGGGCTCAGCGGCATCAGCAGACGCAGCGACACTGCGCCTTGGCAGTCAAAGTGCAGAGGTCGTGGAAGTACAAGAAAGACTGCATAGCAAAAATTATTTTACGGCTGGAATCAGCGGTTACTATGGTAACCATACGAAAGCTGCCGTCAAGTCATTCCAGCGAGCTTACGGATTAAGTGTGGATGGTGTTGTCGGTCCTAATACGAAGTCCAAGCTTGAGGCGGTTGCTCCAATCAACAATAAGGTGCTTCGGCATTTGGCAGGGATTATACAGGATGAGGCTGGCGGTGAATCCTTGACAGGTAAGATTGCGGTGGGTGCCGTTATTCTGAACCGGGTTCAGAGCAATGCTTTTCCGGACTCCATAACAAACGTCATATTCCAGAAGAATCAATTTACGCCGGCCATGGACGGTAAACTCAGCAGTCCAACGGCTGCATCCTATGAGGCTGCCCGCAGGGCGCTGACGGGCTATGATCCCTCCAAGGGTGCTCTGTATTTCTATAACCCTAAGACAGCATCCTCGTCGTGGATTAAATCCCGGCCTGTGACGCAAAGACTTGGGAATCATGTATTTACGAAATAGCGGATCGATCCAATTCGCTTCTGTATAAAATGCAACAGTTTACTGTAAAGATGGGGTTTGTACTGTAATTGGAAAAGAAATGATCCGCTGAAGGATATCATTAGTGCTCGATTTTGGTAGCTTTCAGCGGATTAATCATAATATATCTGCACTGACATATAGGCAGTGACATCATCGCTATATGAGGCGATTTATATCCAAATATATCTAAATATACACTTATCTATATTTATAGATATATTTAATTGAATGCAGAACTATGACTGGTGCTGCTTCGCTGATCTATTCAAACACAACAGGAGGAATGACATCAATGAGAAAACTAACAAAACGACTTATGATCTGTGCTGCGCTTCTGGGAGCGTATGGAACGGTTGCTGCACCGGCAGGTGCAAGTGCTGCGGTAATGCAGCAGGGAATTCAGAGTGCTGATGTGCTGGACTTGCAGGAAAGACTAAGCAGTATCGGATTTATGAGTGCAGGGTCAACAGGATATTACGGTAAGGCAACGGAGCAGGCCGTTCGCTCCTTCCAAAAGCAATTTGGACTCAAGATTGACGGAATCGCAGGGCCAGAGACGATCAGCGTGCTTAAGAAAAAAGCACCGATTAACCAAACTTCACTGAATCAACTAGCCAAGGCTATCCATGGCGAGGCCCGGGGAGAATCCTTTGAAGGTCAAGTAGCAGTCGGAGCAGTGATCTTGAACCGGGTTCAATCGGATGAATTCCCGGACTCCATCACAGAGGTCATTCTGCAGCCAAGACAGTTTACCGCCGTAGATGACGGCCAATACAATTTGGCTCCTGATGAGACTGCGATCAAGGCGGCAAAGAGTGCGCTCAATGGCTGGGATCCGTCAGGTGGAGCTCTGTACTATTATAACCCTGAGATCGCAACCTCCGAATGGAGCAAGGAACGTCCAACGATCAAGCAGATCGGTAATCATCTGTTTACGAATTAATCCAATATCATATATAAAAAAGGAGCTGCCACAAAATTACTGTGGCAGCTTCTTTGCTATAGATATAAATACAGAGCATACATAATGAACCCCTTTGCAGGCAAGCAGCAAAGGGGTTTTGATTATATATATTTCATTTATAGAACTCTTTTTGCACCGACGTATTTAGGACCCCAATAGGTATTGTCCAGGCTGTCGATTTTTACGCCGGAGGAACTGGTAGCTGAAATGAAATTATTGTTTCCTACATAGATACCGACATGAGAGATCGAGCTTCCTGTTGTCTTGAAGAAGACCAGATCGCCTTGCTGCAGGTTTCCTTTGGATACAGATGAGCCTTGGTTATATTGGGTAGCTGCTGTACGCGGCAGGGATACTCCGTATTTATCGAATACATATTTAACCAGACCAGAGCAATCGAACCCGCTTGTGGTCGAACCGCCGTAAACATAAGGAACGCCGATGTGATTCATCGCTTCATTTACAATGCTAGTGCCTTTGACATGGTCGTTTGGAACAAGTGCAGGGCTGTATGTTTTACCGGTTGTGCTAATCATGGCCAGCATAAGATCCTTTTTCCAAGTTACGTCATAGCCCATGGCTTCTGATACAAAACGAATGGGTACATATGTACGGTCATTTCGGATGAACACTTGCGTGCCGAGACTTACTTTGCTGCTGTTGACCATCGCAGTCGTCTGGTTAGTTTGAATACGAATGGTTGTACCTCCCTTGGACAGCTTGACCACCGTTTCTTTTCCGCTCTTAAATACTTTAATCGTATAGTTCATTTCGTCAGCAAGCATGCGGACCGGCACTTGTGTACTGTAATTCTGATCCAGGAATGGCTCCGCGTCTGGGAAATCGATCAGATTACTGTTCACTTGAATATTTACCGTATTGGTACTGGAAGAGGATGCATCTGCTTGTCCATTACCCATGATTAACCCAGCTGCGAGCAGGGATGAGAACAACATATATTTACCAAACTTCTTCATTCTGAAAATTTCCTCCAATTGCCTCCGAGGTTAGCTGTCGGGTTCGAGTAGAAGGTACTCTAGCATTTCTTAACTGCTGCATTCACCCCAAATGTTGTAAATCGTCCCCCGTACTATTCTGATAGATTCGGCACACTTTTTTAATATGAATTAACTGTAATTAATATATAATAAATTAAGGTTAAAAAGTATCAAAAATGTTACCTTTGTTTTACTTTTTGTACACCAATTATTGGAATAAAACATAGAAAGAACCGGATTTTTTCGAGTAATTTCCGCTAAGTCGGGTAATATATTGTCATTGATTTGAAACAGGTATCTACAAAAGTAACAATATTGTAACTAAATAAATTGATTCTGGGACTCTATCTTATATCCATATATTGTAATAATGCCAAAAACAAAAATATATTAATAAATTGAGCACCAAAAAACCCTTCGTTAAAATCACATAAGGGTTTGGTTTGAACTATTATTTATGCTGCATACATTGATTTTACTGATTTCCTGCCGCTGCATTGGAGTGGTTCTGTTGATATATATACACAATGCTAATCCTTTTTTCTGCGTCCTGTCAGAAGCAGCAGCAGGAACGACATAAGTACGATCGCAATCGTCCAGGCCCAGGCCATGACCGTATTCCCGCTGTCCACAGCAATGTATATGGCCGTAGGGACGGTTTGAGTTTTTCCTGGAATATTGCCTGCAAGCATCAGCGTTGCGCCGAACTCACCAAGCGCTCGTGCAAATCCGAGAATATAAGCAGAAATAACAGAAGGCCAGATGAGTGGAAGTGTAATATACCGGAATACCTGCCATTCATTCGCACCGATCGAGCGTCCGGAAGCTTCAAGCTCGGAATCAATGGACGTAAATCCGACCTTCATCGTCTGATACACCAGTGGAAACGAGACGACAACAGCGGCGATGACACAGGCTGTCCACGAGAATACGACAGGTGCGGCAAAGATGGCCTCAATCCATGCTCCGATCCAGCTATTTCTCCCCAGCAGGACGAGCAGCAGAAAGCCTACAACCGTGGGTGGAAGGACCATTGGCAGCATAAACGCTGTTTCTAGCAGCAGCTTTCCTTTGAACTTGCTCTTGGACATCCATCTTGCAGTAAGCCCGCCCATCACAATCGTGATAACACTGGACAATAGGGCAACCAGTAAGGATAAGCGCACAGGAGCCCAGAAGTCATGCCAGTCAAATGAAGCTGACATCATTCAGGCACCGAGAACCCGTATTTAGTAAATACAGCTTGGGCTTCGGAAGACTGTAAAAAGTCATAAACCGCTTTTGCCGCTTCGGGATGCGCACTGTCCAATACCACACCTACAGGGTATGTAATTGCTGTGTAGCTTGAGGGATCGACAGTGTGCACGATCTTCACTTTGCTGGAAGTAAGTGCATCTGTTTTGTATACAAAACCGGCATCGGCATTCCCGGTTTCGACATACTGTAATACTTGCCGCACATCCTTGGCCTGAACTATTTTGGGTTGGAGTTGTTCATATAAGCCAAGCGAAGTAAGCGCCTCTTGTGCATAGCTTCCTGCAGGTACACTTTCAGGTATGCCAAGGGCAACAATCTTGATATCTTTAGCAGTGAGATCCTGCTCAGAGGATATAGGCAGCTCGTTGCTGCTGGAAGTAATCAGTACGAGCTCGTTGGTTAACAGCGTAGTCGTATTTTCTGTATCCATGAGCCCCTTATCTATAAGGGTCTGCATATTTTTCTCAGCTGCTGACAGAAACAGATCAGCCGGTGCCCCTTGCTCAATCTGCTGCTGAAGAGAGCCGGAGCCGCCAAAGTTGAAGCTGAGCTTTATACCAGGATGAGCTGTCTCAAAGCGGGGCTGTAGTTCCTCCAGTACATCAGTTAAGCTTGCAGCCGCTGAGATCGTCAGCTCTGTGCGTTCAGATGAAGGAGTCGAGGATGCGCTGCTGTCCGAATTGTTATGGTCTGCTGAAGGGTATGGTGAAGAAGCATTGGGTGATGCACAGGCAGATATGAATACCAGAGCTAGAAGGAAGAAAGAAATCATACTAAGCTTCGTTTGTTTTAACATAATCTCCATCCAATCGATATATTTGATTATAATTAGATATAATTAAATATATTATATTGGTTCTTTGAACAATTACAATACGAGGGTAAGAAAAGAGTATGGTACAATCAATAGCATTAATCATTTGTTATTGCATACCTGACAAGAGGGGTGGCAGATGTGACTGATATTTCCTATACAACCGAGGAAATCGCCCAGCTACTAAAAATATCAAAATTAACGGTGTACGATCTGATTAAGAAGGGGCAGCTTACAGCCTATCGTGTAGGTAAGCAGATGCGGGTCGACCACTCTGATCTTGAGGCGTACAAGCAGCGCTCCAAAGGGGTTGGTCAATATTCTAGTGAGGAGACAAGATCTTTAACTCCGGTGATCGATGCTCCTGCGAATCCACCAGCTGTTCAGGTGACGACTCAGGGAGTAAGGCAAGTGGTGATTACAGGACAAGATATGAGCCTCGATATTTTGGTGCGGCATATAGAGAAGCGCTCGCCTGGCATCAGGCCGCTTAGATCCTACGTAGGCAGCCTGGACAGCTTAATTTCCATGTATCAGGGACATTCCGATATTGTCAGCACCCATCTACTGGACGGAGATACCGGAGAATACAACATTCCTTATATTCGCAAATTGCTGATCGGCTGCTCTTATAAAGTTGTGAATTTGATGAGCAGACGAGCAGGACTATACGTTCAGCCTGGCAATCCTCATGAACTGCATGAGTGGAAGGATCTGGCCAAGTCGGGAATTCGTATGGTGAACCGGGAGCGGGGTGCAGGAGCACGGGTGCTGCTTGAGGAACAGCTTCGTATGCATGGGATCGCTGCCCGAGAGCTAATGGGCTATTATGACGAGGAATCCAATCATTTGGCTGTGGCCGGAAGGGTCGCTTCCAAACAGGCAGATGTCGGAGTAGGCATCGAGAAAGCGGCAACGATTGTGCAAGGGGTGGAATTCATTCCGCTGACGGTAGAGAGATATGACCTTGTGCTAATAAATAAGCCCGAGAATGAAGTGCTTATTCGAACTGTTCTGGATATATTGCGTTCCGAGTCCTTTATCCGGGAGCTGGGTTCAATATCGGGATATGATCTATCCCGGACAGGGGAAGTGCTGTTTGAGGCTTGAAATCAGTGAATATATGTAAGAAGGAGCCGAACGCTTGTCGGCTCCTTCTTACATATTTGTAGTAACAATTAACGTGCTCCAATATTTGTACCGCTTGGTGTCCCGGCTCCGATCAAATCACTGCCTGAAGCCAGTTTCAAGAAATTGCCCAATACCGGATTTCCGTTTGCGTCACGAGCAACTGCGGGAACAAGAGACTGAAAATCTTCACTGCTGGCGAGCAGCCCCTTCGCATTGACGCTTTTTTTGTTTTTCCACCACACGTTGCTGGATGCTACGTCTGTTCCGCTCGTCTTATCGCTTGCTCCTCCGGCAAAGGATAAATTGTTTGTGAAGATATGCGTACCCTCATCAAATGCAAAATTACTCTGTCCGTTGCTCCAGGATGTATTGTTCTTGAAGTTAATGGAGCCGGGATTGCTGTTAAAAGTAAAGCCGTGCTTCTTGTTTTGGAAAGCAATGCTGTTAACCACCGTATGATTCACCGCGATATCCTCTCCACCCAGCTTAAATCCGTTGCCGTCACTGCTCGTAGTAGACGTTCCGTCCGAGGTTTGACCGTTCTTGTAGGCAATGCTGTTGCGGATCGTTACCGGTCCAATCGGGCCTGTATCGTCCTTCGTATAGAGATCCCAGCCATCATCGACATTATATGCCGCTATACATCCATCAAATACGTTGCCGGGGCCGACCGTAAGTTTAGCAGCAAAACCGTCTGCATCTTCGCCATTATCAGGGTCGTAATTGTCATGTGAATAGGAATTAATAACTTCATTATAAGCGGGCCATTCGCTGTATCCGGCAGTGGACGCATAGCGGCCAAGCTGAATTCCAGTATCCCGGTTATGATGCGATTCTATATTTTCAATACGGTTATAGTTACCGGCTATATACAGTCCGTTATCTCCCGCGCCTTTAATTTCCAAACCTTTCACAAGCCAGTAACTGCCAAACAGCTGCAAACCGCGATTGGTCGAGGCAAAGGATTGGGCAGAAAAATCAAGGACAGGCTTCTCATTTCCGTAGGCAGCCAGTGTTTTTCTTGCCGTGGCAGAATTGCCGCTGTTATTTCGATCAATTGTAATGGTAGAGGGATAGCTGTAAGTACCGCCGCGCATATAAATTGTGTAGCCTGCTTCAATTTGCGTGAGTGCATGTTCAAGGGTTGTCGGACTTTGGAGTGTCCCGGGATTGCTTGCAGAACCGTTAGGAGCTACGTATAAATTCCCGGCAGCTGTGAGAGCCTGTGTATTTTGAGGTCCAGCCTCAGCAATCATTACAGCAGAAGTACTCTCAGCAGATAAACTCGTTAGGGGAAGTAAGGGAAGGGCAAGAGACAGGCTGATTCCGGATACAAGCGTTCGGAAGGCGACAGACTTCCGTTTTGTTTTGTAGTCAAGCAGATTCAATTTCGTCACTACGATTCCTCCTATAATTTGATTTAGATTGGCACCCGTGGTTTGGTAACGGTTGCAATCTGAATCATACGTGATATAGAGGGGTACAGGAATAATCATCTTCACTGCTCATGAGGAATGGAGGTTATATCGGAGACGAGCGGCTCCGTCGTTACAGAGCTCACATCATCATAATCATTGCATCAGATGTTATGTCTTGTGCTGCTAACACACGTCAAACTCAACAGGCCAGATAATGGAGCCGCGCGGGACGGTACCCTCCTCAAAGGCAGTGAAATGATGATGCAGCTTGGAGTGAAGGGGGCCTTCTAATATTTTGACCATATATTCGGCGTAAGTGCTGATGTTAACATCAAAGGTTGTACCAAACCGTTCGAGTAAATAGGAGGTTGCTGGTAACGGCAAAGATAAGTGAGAAGCCGTAAGCGGGTTTAACTTTTGTTTGAAGTAATTTGCAATGAGGAGCAGGGAATGACTGTCCTGTGCCACAATGAAGCTGATTTTCTCCGGGTCTGTGCTGGAGTATCTAATATATCCGCGAAGTTCCTCATCAATTAATAAGGCAGTGCTGATCGTACCTGCACCGGGGCTGATCCAATCCTGAATAGATGAACCTGGAATAAGTGCCAGCGGAGAAGAGGCATGCAAATGCTCCCACATCAGTGAGAAAGACGGAATATCTCCCAGCTCAATACGGCGTTCCCTTACTACGGCAATACGATCGGTATAGATGCTCTCCAAAGGAATGTGGACCTGCTCGTCCATCCATGCCTTTCCTTGATATCCGAAGCGAACGTAGTAATGGGGATGACCCAGTACAACGGATAAGGCAAAGTTTTTATGTAAGGCACGATGATGGCCCGCTTCGATTAACGCGGATCCAATACCTTGTTTTTGATAATTAGGATGAACTGCTAGTGGAGACAGAATTAGACCTTGGTAGGTGCTGCCCTGGATACGTATAGGCTGGGGAGTGAATAAAATGTGGCCGATAATCTGCCCATCCAGCTCGCAAACGAGAGACAGCTCCGGATCAAAAGTGCTCCGTGCTCGCAGTATATTGACAAGAACGGCCTCACCCATTCCGTAGCTGTAAGAGAAGGTGAGAGCATGCAGTTCTGTAATGGCATAATAGTCGGATGGATACTCTTGGCGGATGTTCCAATTCATTCGTTCATAGCGCCCCATTTCTATATACTATGCGTACCTGGTTACTTTTTGAGCATAGCTTAAGCAAGCTGCTTCATTTTAATGCATCGAATCAACAACAAAAAAGAATTGCTATCATCTTGGATTTATGAGATAATTGATGTTTGCCTGAATTGGTATTTAGATATCATGGCGTGGATTTACCTTATAAGAAAAATGTTAATGTGGGGGAGTAACCGTGGAGCGATATCCTTTCTCCTATAATCCGACCGAGCCTTTCGTGAAGCAAGTGGGCGATTGGGTGGCGGATGTATTTTATGATATGTTGCCCGAGCATGGTTTTGAAGTGCGGGATGAACAGATTTATATGGCGTATCAGCTGGAAAGAGCCTATGCCGACAAGAAGACGATATTTGCAGAAGCAGGTGTCGGTACGGGGAAGACGCTCGTGTATTTGCTGTATGCGGTGAACTATGCCCGTTATACCCGTAAACCAGCTGTAATTGCTTGTGCGGACGAATCGTTAATTGAGCAGCTCGTCAAGCCGGAAGGCGATATTGCCAAGCTTGCACGCTACTTGGGATTGAACATTGACGCAAGACTGGGGAAATCCCCGGATCAATATATTTGTCTTAAAAAGATGGACGGCGCCCGCCTTAAGGATGAGGATGCCGGTGTAATTGAAGAGGTCTATAACAGTCTGCCGGACTTCGTCCATTCGCCTGGAACGCTGCAGACCTTCTCCCCTTATGGGGACAGGAAGGAATATCCCCATCTAAACGACGAGCAGTGGGACAAGATCAGCTGGGATTCTTTCCAGGATTGTTTTGTGTGCGACAAAAGGCATCGCTGCGGGATGACCCTCTCGAGAGATCATTACCGTAAGTCGACCGATCTCATCATTTGTTCTCACGATTATTATATGGAGCATGTTTGGACATATGAAGGGAGAAAGAGGGAAGGTCAGCTTCCGCTGCTTCCCGAGCACAGCTCTGTCGTGTTTGACGAAGGCCATCTGCTGGAATCTGCTGCACAGCATGCGCTCAGCTATAAGCTGAAGCACACCGCTTTTGAAGAGATGATTACAAGGCTTCTGGATGGAGAAATACGTGAAACGCTCGCTGAGCGGGTAGAGGATGCCATTGACCAAAGTAAAGTGGTATTCAGCTTGGTTCAAGAGCTCAGTACTACCATTCCGGGATCAGATCGGAAAAGAGTGGGCGTTAATGAGGCTTTGCTCATACAGTTAAATCGCTGGAATGATACGCTTGAGGCGATTGACGAGGAGCTGGTGTTCGAAAGCGGCCTGCACACACTCAATGAATATAAGCTTCGAATTGTGGAGGAGCACCTCGAGATGATTCAAACGGCTCTCCAGCTGTTCAGACAGCCTGGCAGTTATATTTGCTGGGCGGAAGAGAGCGAGGACGGCGACGTCACGCTAGCTGTTATGCCGCAAAAGGTCAAAGAAGTGCTGGAGCAGCGAGTATTCGGGCTGAATATGCCTATCGTATTCTCCTCTGCAACACTATCCGTAGGACAGTCTTTTGATTATGTCGCTGATAGTCTTGGTATTACCGATTATTTATCGTTCTCCGTGAATTCACCATATAATTATGCCGATCAGATGAGACTGATTGTACCTGAAGAGCTCTGCGAGGCGGGAGAGCTTCGAAGTGAGGTTCTCTTTGCCAAAAAGCTGGCGAGTGCCGCCAAGCTGCTCGCACACTCCGAAGGACGAGCCCTTCTTCTGTTCACTACAATGGAAGAGCTGCGCAGATTCAAGCAGGCTGCAGCCCAGCACCCTTATTTCGCTTCCTATAAGATGCTGTTCGAAGGGGACAGAGAGATCAGCAGCCTGATTGCAGACTTCCAGAACAATGAGGAAACGGTACTCTGTGCAACGAGCTTGTGGGAAGGACTGGACGTACCGGGACCCTCCTTATCCAACGTCATGATCTGGTCACTTCCGTATCCCCCGGAAGATCCGGTATTTATGGCCAAGCGGGAGGCAGCAGAGTCCAGCTATGAGGAAGTGGACATGCCTTATATGCTTCTTAGACTGCGGCAGGGGCTCGGGCGATTGATTCGTTCGTCGTCGGATCAGGGAATTGCCGCTGTGCTTGATCCTGAGCTTGTCGCCGATTCGAAGGTCAGAGAACGGGTGGAGGCTGTGCTTCCTCAAGGAGCAGTACTCAGGGTGGAGAAGATATAGCTGTTGAACTACAAACCATGATGAGTTCAATATGGAATCGATACTGAAATAAATAAAGGTCAGTGATCTGATCCTTGTAAGTCTCTTGCAGACTTCACGAAGGGCCAGTTTACTGACCTTTTTTGTACAGGATGTATAGGCTTCCTACTTATCAAAAAAACCTGTGCTAAGGTAGCGTTCGCCTGTATCCGGTGCGATACAGAGCACTTTGTGATCAGCTCCCAGCTGCTTGGCGATCTGCAGCCCGGCCCACACCGATGCGCCGGAAGACGGACCGAGCAGAAGTCCTTCCTCAGCGGCCAGTCGCCGCATGATATCTAGAGCATCCTCGTCCGTTACTTGAATAATCTCATCCCACACATGGGTGTTGACGATGGAAGGAATAAACCCGGGGCTCGTCCCGACCAGTTTATGAGGGCCAGGCTCACCGCCGGACAATACGGGGGATCCTGCAGGTTCAACTGCATAGATCCGAATGTCTGGAATCTGACGGCGGAGCTCTTCGCCGGTTCCTGTAATGGTTCCGCCGGTTCCCGAAGTCGCTACAAAAGCATCTAATTTCCCGTCCATCTGGGTCATGATTTCGAGTGCTGTTGTCGTTCGGTGAGCATCCGGATTGGCTTGATTCTCAAATTGCTGCGGGATGAAGCTCCCCGGTAGGGCTTCTTTAAGCTCCAGCGCTTTTTGAATCGCTCCAGGCATACGCTCGGCAGCAGGAGTAAGTACAACCTCTGCGCCGTACGCCTTGAGTATGTTAATTCGTTCTTTGCTCATGTTATCAGGCATGACTAGAATTGCTTTGTACCCTTTGGCTGCGGCGTTCATAGCCAGACCGATGCCTGTGTTTCCGCTGGTAGGCTCTATAATGGTTGCGCCAGGCTGAAGAAGGCCGCGGAGTTCCGCCTGTCTGATCAGATTGGCTGCGGCACGATCCTTCACACTGCCGCTGGGATTGAAGTATTCGAGCTTGACGTATACATCAGCATGACCGGCTTTCGGTAGACGATTCAGCCTGACGACCGGAGTGTTCCCGATCAATTCGGTTACATTGTTTACAACGAGGCGATTGCCTGATTTCGGCACGGCAGAATGATTTTGATCATGCATGTGAAAGTCCCCTTTAGTTAATATCCTATTATTTCAGTAGGAATATATATCTTCTAATATCATACGAACAGAAAGACTGCTCCGTCAAGACAGCTCCGTCAGGTCAATGCCCAGCCGTTCGCTCATTTCCTTCATGACTTCGGTCTTGCAGAAGGTCCACAGTAAATATAGGCGCCGGTGATATCCCCGGCATAGGTAGCGCATTTCAAATCCTTCCCTCAGCTTGTTCTCCTCGTAAATGCGGATCCCGTCTCTACGCATCTGCATCCGGATATCCGTCAAATTTCGAGTTACATCCATCTGGATGCGGGTTAAATGATGGACATACAGCTGAGGCATATGCAAAGAAACATGCTGTATGGTATGAATGTCCTGTTCAAGCACATCCAGCATGAGAATGTGCATCATATATTTTTTGACCAGCAAATGATCTGCTTCACTGGGGACCGGGGCGGTGGATGATGTAGACATCCCGTTCACTTCCTTACTGATATGTAGTTGAATCCGTTTCATACTATGCTTTGAATTATATTTACAGAACATACGTTCCTGTAATATTATATTCAATATAAGATCTGTTTATGCGGTCTGACAAGTGGAAATTGCATACATACGGATGGGGAGAGGGGTTTGATGAAGCGATGATTCATCATCTAGAGATCTATGTCTCTGATTTGGAGAGAAGCACTGCATTCTGGGGATGGCTTCTAACGGAGCTGGGATATGAGCAGTATCAGAAATGGGAGAAGGGAATAAGCTGGAGATTTGGAGCGGCTTATCTTGTATTTGTGCAGGCTGAGGACCGATTCCTTGATGTCCCGTATCACAGATGCAGAGTGGGGCTTAATCATCTTGCTTTTCACGCCGAATCAAGAGCGCAGGTCGATTCGCTTACCCGTCAGATGAGGGATAGAGGAGTCCCGATCTTGTACGAGCATCTTCACCCTTATGCGGGAGGAGAGCGGCATTACGCTGTATATTTTGAAGATCCTGACCGAATTAAGGTAGAGCTTACAGCACCACCGGAGAATACATGCAGCTAATGCACAATGGATAAGAGAAAGGCAGCATCGATCAATGATGATCGATGCTGCCTGGATTAATAGGATTTATGCCATATATTGCGGTTTATCGTAGAGTGCGTCCTTCTCTAATATGACCTTGTACGGGCGTTCCTTGCCTTTCAAGGAAGGGCCAAGCGTGACAATGGGCACCTCGGGCTTCTTGAAACTGTTGCCGCTGTCACCTTCCGGTACAGATCCGGTTGTTTCGCGGGCGGCACTCAGACGTACCTTGGGGGCTCCTCTTTTTTTGGTGAGCCTCTGTCTGATTGGTTTCATCCCAACTCTCCTCCTAACAGGTCGTGAATAGCACTAAATAGTTGGCGATTATCGCGGTCAATTTGCTGGAATAGATCATCACCTGCCTCAAGGTGTCCAACAAGATGCACGGTAAATACATAACCACTTGCTACAGGATAGCACAGCATATACTCTTTCTCAAGATAATCATCGTACAGATTCACCTTAATTTTGTTCTCCTTGTACGCATCAACGACAAGAATTCGACTGGGATCATCCGGCGTTTTGCCATCATTGATATTCATAGGGTAACGCCTCCCGATCTCACCGACATTTCCGGCTACCTGCTCAATATATCCGGATAGAGATACCCGGTGCACCGTGGTACCGCGTACGAGAAAGTGAGGCCGAGATACAAAAGCCGTTCGCAGTGTATCACTCATACGATGCAGCATTTGATCATCAATTTTGCGGGAACGCAGCAGTTCACGAAAGAAACGAAGCAGCTTCAGCAGCTGAATGCGTTTATTCTCTTCCTCCTGCTTTACTTTATTCACTTTCTCTGTTAAATACATATCCGACCAAGGGCCTAATCTTTCCATCATGTCTGCAATTTTGTGACAGGCTACCGATACAGCGGGTGCCCAGTTGCTATCTGAACGAATCTCATAAGTCAGGGAACCTAGACCAAGAAGATCACTGGGCATTCGCATGCCTTCGATATCTTTACTGCTATCCAGCTCGTTAACATGCTCAGGTAATATAAAGAATATGCGTCCTCTTCCCAATCGGCTCATAAAAAGACCCATTTCAAACAGGGTATTGTCCCGTACCGTGGCGTACATTTTTCCTCGAATACTGGTGATGTCATCCGGGTGGAAAATAAAAATGGCGAAATCACTGCTTCGAACCTGCTCCTCCAAATCCTCCATCGTATAGCTGCTAGGGTTAAATACGCCGGCATACCATGGAGTGACTTCAGCAGCATACCTTAAATTCTCATGTACAGCTGCGGCAATAGGCTTCGCTTCAAGGGAACATCCGATGAACGCTCTAGGCTTTATCGTCTTCATAGTCCGCTCCGCCTCGCTTACGGGATATGGTTTTTTAAGATCTTTTTCTATATTATACCATTTACCCGAATTTGACGAACCGAAAAGCATCACATTCTGAAGAAAGAGACGTAAGAACTAGAGTTATGCGACTAAAGACGATACTATGATTATTAATAGTCTATTCGCCGTTACATGAAGTGGACATGATGCATGTAATAAAGTGAGTATAAATTACCAAGCAGGCACCGTTTCTGGTATGTTATAATGAGTTTAATCATATATTAAAGAACTGACTCTATGCACGAATATATGATTACTAACAGAAAGGATCTGGATACCATGAGTCCCCGAAGGATGAAGCCCCAAAGGACAATTTGGAAACGAAACGATTCCTCGTATACGTAGCTTCCCTTACGCGATTAGTAAAAGTCACTAGTTAAATGACCAACTATGCGTAGGGAGAGGTAAGCCAAATGAATATTCGAAGGATGAACTCCTCTCAGCTTTCCTTACGCATTAGTTTCGGTCTGTTTCTGACCAAACTACAAACAATGCGAGGGAATCTGTATGAGGACAAAGCAAAAACTTCTGTTTTGGAATAAGACGGCTGTAACAACTCAAGAACAACCTGTTTCATTCGAAAACAGAAAAAAGACGGCAGTAACTGAGGCCGTAAGATCGATTTTTAACTTGAATGAGCTGAAAAGTATCGGAATGATGCTTTTTGGGACGATGCTGATGGCGTTTGCTTTTTATCACATCAACTATGTGAACCATTTGTCGGAAGGCGGATTTGTAGGATTAGCCCTGCTTGGCAGTTATGTCGCCGGTTGGTCTCCTGCACTTACCAGCTTGCTGCTGGATATTCCAGTCATTCTGATTGCGTGGTATTTCATGGGCCGAAAGTATATGCTCAAAGCCATGCTGGGAGCTTTATCTTTCTCCTTATTTTATGAATGGTGCGAACGGTATTCACCTCTCGTCATTGATCTCCAGGGAAGTCTGCTGGCAGCGGCCCTTATATCTGGTATTCTAACCGGAGTCGGAGCAGGGATCGTTATTGCGAGTGGAAGCGCGACAGGCGGAGATGACATTCTGGCAGTGCTCGTCAGCAAGTGGAGCCGAATGAAGATCGGATCGGTGTTCTTTATTTTTGACGGGATGGTACTTCTATTATCACTACTCTTTATGCCGCTCAAAGAAACGCTGTATACGGTGCTTGCGGTATGGATTGCAAGTAAGTTCATAACTCTGATTACTCAAGCAGCAGCTAAGAAGCAGCGGCCCGAATATGAGAGGGAGACCTTACAGCCGAAGCCGGTCAAGACCGATGTTATACTATTACCATTACCGAAGCCTGCAGCTTCAGCTGCGTCTGTTTCATATTCACCGATTAGAACGAAGGATACCAAGCATCACGTATCCACCACCCGAGTTAAGCAGTCAAGTGCTGCCGGAGGATAGAAGATGATTGGTATTGATCATACAGTTGAACATTGATGATAAGAACAAGAAGGATCTGCATGCTTGCAGGTCCTTTTTTGCGTTGTCTTCACAATAGTCGCTGCTTCTAAAAATCGGATATCAAATTTAGTCACAGGTGCCAATGTGAATACAGCGCAGCTCTTCTAAAATAAAGTAAATCTAAGGAGAGAGGAGTACAAATGGATGGATCGTTGGGGAGCATTCGTGAAAAGTATGGGAGACATTTCGGTTCATGAAATAGGGGGAAGTCTGAAAGGTCTTCGATTTGCAGTGAAGGACGTCTATGATATTCAAAATCATGTGAGCAGTGCTGGAAATCCTGACTTTCAACGTACACATCATCCAGCCAAGAATTATGCACCCATCCTGTTACGAATATTGGAAGAGGGAGCTCAACTCGTAGGTGCAACACATACGGACGAGCTCATGTTCGGACTGAACGGCGAGAATGAACAGTGGGGTACTCCGGTTAATCCTAAGGCACAAGGCCGTATTCCAGGAGGGTCGTCAAGCGGGTCTGCTGTGTCGGTTGCTGCTGAGATGGTTCATTTTGCGTTAGGAACAGATACAGCGGGATCTGTTCGAGTTCCTTCCAGCTATTGCGGAGTATACGGTATTCGGCCTACATGGGGATGCCTGTCATTGACTGGAGTCGTCCCTCTAGCCCCTAGTTTTGATACGCCGGGCTGGATGGCAAACGAAATAGAGACCATGCTGAAAGTGGGAAAGACGTTATTTAAAGGTGATGCTCGAGAAAATGATCGAGACGAGCTTAGGTTTGTATGGGCAACGGATATGTGGGATCTGGTAGACGAGCAAGTACAAGAAGAATTGGGTGTGAGATTTGGGCAACTACGCTCGGCACTGAATTGTGATGAAGAAGCGATAACCGAAGGGATGCAATTCGAGCTAATGGATTGGGTTCGAGCCTTTCGTACATTACAGGGATATGAGATATGGAGAACACACGGACCTTGGATCGAGGAAGTAAACCCGCGATTTGGAGCTGCTGTTCGCGAGCGTTTTAAATGGGCCGAAGGAATACAAGCTCAAGATGCCGGGTTGGCACGGGAAGATATCAAGCAAGTTCGAGCATTTCTTCATGAGAAGCTGCAAAAGAATACGGTGCTAATTGTGCCGACAACTCCGAGCATAGCCCCTGAAATTGGACTCACGGGTAAGGAAGCAGAACAGATAAGAATTAGCACAATGCAGCTATGCTGTGTAGCTGGAATAGGCGGGTTACCCCAAGTTAACGTTCCATGGATGGAGGCTCAGGGATATCCTTTCGGCTTATCATTTATTGCTGGACCGGGCCGGGATATGGATCTCTTGCGGCTTATCGCTAATATCGAATCTGAGCTGAAGCTGGTTCCCCGAAAGGAGCACATTCGATGAAATATGTGAGCTTTATTCAGAATGGAAAAGAGCAGGCTGGCATTCAAGCTCAGCAAGGTGTCATTTCAATAGAGATGATGAATCGAATCTACAAGACGGATTGGCCTACAGATATGATGTCCTTGCTGAGAGAAGAAAGGCTTGATGAGCTGAATAGCTGGATCATAAGCAGATCTTTTATTAATGAATTACCAGGTCTCGAAATGGCTTCCCCGGATGAGATTTATTTTGCTCCCTTGTATCGTAATCCTGGAAAAATATATGGAATAGGCTTTAACTATACCTCCAGTTATGAAGAACTTACTGCGTTCAGGAATCAAAAAGAACGTGAGGAACCTGTAGGATTTTTCAAACCAAGCACCAGCTTAATTGGTCCCGCGGACGATATTCGGCTTCCAGAGCAATCTGAGCGAGTCATCGCAGAGGCAGAGCTTGCGATCGTTATTGGCAAAGCTTGCAGTCATGTGTCCGAAGAGATCGCGGCTGGCTGTATTGCAGGCTATGTTGCCGTGCTTGATATTGGTGCAGATGATATACATCAAAAAAACCCCCGATTCTTAACTCGCTCCAAAAGCTTCGATACTTTCTTCAGTCTGGGTTCTGAGCTGCTAACACCGGATGAGGTCGATCCGTTTGCGGAGATCCAGATTGCGACGATAAGAAATGGACAGGTTGAAGCACGAAAAAAGGCTGGCCTAATGAGGTACACACCTGCACATGTAGTATCTTTTCATTCCGAGCACATGACGCTTCTTCCCGGAGATATCATCATGACGGGAACTCCCGGAGCCTGTATTATTCGTGAGGGTGATCATGTCGAATGTCGAATAGATGGTTTTATGCCTCTCGTAAATTTCGTTTCAAGAACAATCAAACGGACAGATGCTTAAAAAATTTGCAGGGAAGGAAGATAGAAATGAGTTATGAACTAATGAAATTTACAATGAAGCACCCAGGAGATGTAAGTGAACTAGAGGAACAACTTGAGTCCGGCCAAATCAAGGCCGCTCATATCAAAGCCATCATAGCTCAAACAGAAGGAGATAATTATGCAAGAGGATATAGTACACTTGCTTTCCAAGTGTTATTGTCCAAATATTTAAGCAAAACCCATGATGCTATTTTTGAAGAAATTCCGATGATGATGATTGGTAAGACTGGCGGTTATATGAGTCCGCATTATACCGTATTTTTGAGAAACGATCATCATCTGTCTGATTCAAGAGCGGGAAGCAAACGATGGGTATTCGGCGTAGCTTCAAGTCGAACGCTTCTTCCGGAAGAAATCGGCACTTGCGTTCAAGTGGATCTGGCAGCAGAAGCGGTACGTGATGCAATCAGAGACGCAGGAATCACAGATCTTGGTGACGTGCACTGTGTTGAAATCAAGTGTCCCTGGGGGGAAGGAGGGGTTCGATCCAAAGCTTCTTCTGCACTCGGCTCTGCGGTAGCTTTAGGGGAGGTCGATCGGGAAAAGATTACGGATGAAGCGATCAATGGGGACCATCGTTTATATACAGTCAAAACCTCTGTCTCCGCAGGCGGAGAACAGACAGCCATTCGTGTAATTGTGATGGGTAACAGAGACGGGGCAGACAGTTCACTTGTAATCGCATCTGGCATGATGGAGGACGGATTTGATCTCAGAGGACTTTATCGTGTCTTCGCATCTCTGGATATGGCCGTTGATCCTTTGCTATCACCCAAGGAGCAGGGGAGGATTCGGCAAATATTTGTAAATGCCGGTGCGGATGCTTTGCCTCATATTAGAGGACAGCGTCACACCATTCACACCGATGCACTAAGCATGCATGCAGGAGTCGTTGCCAAATCAGTGGCTCATGCGGTTGTGGCAAGCGTTGTTAATGATGCAGCCATATTGTGCTCAGCCGGTTCAGAGCATCAGGGCCCGCGTGGAGCTAATCTAATCGCAGTTATCGCTGAAGCCAGAGGGGATGAGGAATGATGAGTGAGATCTGGAAATGTAAAGGATTTGCTAATGCGCATACACATCTGGATAAGGGGATGCTCGTTCCCGAGGTAGTCTATGTGGATGCTCCCGCGAGCATTCGTGGCGGATGGACGAGGGAGAAAAAAGCTGAGTTTACTAAAATGGATATATATGACCGCGCTGAGAAGGCGCTTCTTCAGATGATTCGTTATGGAACGACTTATGTAAGAACACATGTAGATGTAGATCCGGTTGTCGGCTTGAAAGGAATAGAGGCTATGCTTGAGCTGCAACAAGCATTTGCCAAGCACATCGTTATTGACATTACAGCTTTTAATCAGGAAGGCTTTGATCGGTACCCAGAGACAGAGAAACTGCTGCAGGAAGCACTCACTATGGGGAGGATGGGGCTTGGCGGACATACGCTAGTTGATGTAGATGGTAAATTACACATTAGAAAAATGATGGCGATGGCTGAGCAATTTGATGTTCCCTGGTTAGAATTCCATACAGATGAGAGTGGGAAGCCGGAGGACTTTCTTCTGCCCTTTCTTGCAGAGCAAGCCTTAGAGCAGGAATGTGGAGATAAGATCTATGCCATTCATTGCAATTCTCTGGCGACTGTACCCGATCTTAAAGCGGCAAAAACGATAGAGCTTATGGCAAATGCCAAGCTTCATGTTACAGTGTGTCCTACAGCAGTAGCAACAAGACCCATTACAAGAACGAAAGAGCTCTTGAAAGCAGGAATTCCAGTAGGACTTGGAAGTGACAATATGGGAGATCTATTCAATCCACTTGGAGGAGGCAACATGCTCGGCTATGCGCAGCTTCTGGCTTACGTGCAGCGGTTTTATGAGCCTGAGGAACAGCTTGCTCTATTAGATATGATTCGAAGAGGCCCGGCTGATCCGCTATCGGCTTCTTCTTATCATGAGCTTAATGTATCCGTCGTATTTGAAACACATGAGGCACGCGAGTTATTATCCCACGTGCCTCTCCCTCAAATTGTTCAGGACAAAGTATGTTCAGCTTGAATTTCATGAGATTTAAGAATGTGATGAATCATGACGGCCATTTGCAGCTTGAGGAGGTCCACAGGATCTTTAAATGAAAGCTGAAGAAGGGATTCACATTTATTTAATCGATAGAAGACGGTATTGCGGTGCAGGAAGAGCACCCTTGCCGTCTCTTTGACATTGCAGTTTTGCTGTAAGTACACATCGAGTGTCTGCAATAGTTCTATATTTTCATCTGATTTCGGAAAAGCAATCGATTTGAGAATACTGCCGCAAAACTCCCTTAATTTATGATAAGGCAGCATCCGAATCAGATCAGGAACCTGCTGAACTCGGTAAGCATGTACTGAAGTGGAGCTATGACTGTCATTTGCATGTTTTAATGCCAGGACAGCTTCCTGATAAGCCCTGGCCAATCGGTCAAGCTGATCGGCATGATTGCTGAGTCCAATGGAGAAGAGGTGATGGTCATTGCTTTTTCGAAGATGGGAGAGTGCACTCTGCAGCAATTGAATCAATCGTCCCTCTTGCTGTGAAACCGACAGATCATTAGAAGTCAGAATGATGACAATATGATCTCCTTTGACGGTTGTTATGGCATTCATGTGTTTAGCATCAAGGTAGGCCTGAATCTGCTCTTGCAGGTACTCATAACCCCTGCTATTAAAAGGAAAGGAAATCCGTCCGTCCAATGAAGAGTCAACTTGGCAAACAGCGACCCAATAGGTGCCATTTGATTGTAATCCATATTTCTCGCCGCGTTTCATAATCTCCTGTACTGATGTATAACCGTTATCTAATAACTCACTGAAAAATTCTTCTCTAAGCCGGTTTGACCCCTCCATTAGAGCAGCTTGCTTGACGCTCTCAAGAGCAATGACCTGAGCAGCTTGTTCCAGAGGCATCAGCAATGTTTTTAACGTTTCATCCGTATGCATGACAATAATGTAGCCCTTTAAATTTCCAGAAGAATGAATGGGATACACTCCGAGCCGTTCTCCGCTTGTTGTTTTATAGTACGATAGGCTGTTTTCAGTAGGGCTCTGATTCACAATGAATTGAAGTAGTTCTTCGCGAAACTCCTCAGATACTGCCCAGGAGCGAGCAGAAGCCGACCATCCGACCATGGTCCGCTTGCTGTTCGTAATCAGAATTGGATGATGAACTACGCTTGTCAGTGTCTGGGCGATGTCTGACATGGTAGCACCATTCAGGAAGAGTTTGGAAAATTTACGATGAATCTCAAAAGTCCGTTCAAGCTCAACCTGCTTTTCATTCAGTAAAATGCTCATGACTTGACTCATCATATCCCCGAGACCCTTTTCATTAGGAAGTACAGCGATTGGCATTCGCAAGGTTGAGGAAGCGGAGAGCATCGCTTTTGGAAGTGGGCTGATGTGGTGACTGGCTTTAATAATCATACCTGCACATCCAGCTTCGGACATTTGATGAATGAATGCGGTAAGTACACGGTGATTGCTTAAAATTACATGTTCTGTGGTGAATAGAAGCTGCCCTCTACACAGCCATGTCGCAATGTCAGGAGAAGCGGACTCTTGATGTGGAAGTTTGACCATGACATTAACGGACTCAATGGTTGAATCCAATCCGTTCTCCCCGGCAACAACGGAAGCGCCGTAGAAGAACGGCAACTTTAAAATTTTTTTCAGTGTTAGTGCCATTTTCATTCCTCCAATGTAAGATTTTATGACGTCATGAATTCAATCTAGGTAAAAACGGACCTGAACAATAGAGTTTTTAACCATTATGCCCTATCAAATAGAGCGCATCTAGATATATGCCCCATTTTTGTAAGTGCTGCTGAAGTTCATAGTCATGATCTTGTGCACTGAGGACATAGGCTTGCATCGTATATCTCGCTATCATGTGTTTATCAAGTAAAAGAACAATGTCAATAAACCTGACACAAAAGAGAGGGAGTGGAAAAAATGAAAAAGATTTGGATCGTCATGCTTGTAACGGTTATGCTGACAGCTTTGGGATGTGCTAATCAAAATCAAGGTGTCCGCGAAACAGCCAGTACAGCTGCGAACGCCAGCTCAAGTACAGGTCTTGGAACTGACTTGCCTCCAGCTGAACAAAGTGAACTCACACTACGTCTAAATTGGAAATTTAAAGGTGAATTTGCTCCATTTTTTGTAGCCAAGGAAAAAGGCATATTTGAAAAGTATGGACTTAACGTGAATGTGTTGGAGGGATCTGGATCAGTGTCGGTATTGCAGGTGATTGCCCAAAATAAAGAAGAAATTGGGGTAACTTCAGCTGTAGAGCCCGTTCAGGGGATAGAGAAAGGGATGCCAGTGAAAATGATTGCATCTTATATGACTCGCTCACCCATCATTCTGCTGTCCTATCCGGATAACCCAGTTCGCTCACCGAAGGACTTAGAAGGAAAGTCATTGGCTTCCTCATCTGGATCAACCTTCACCAGCGTGTATGAGAAATTTCTGGAGTATAATGGCACCGATTATAAAAAAGTAGAGCACATGATGGTGGAAACCGGTGCACGAAATACGCTGTTCCAGAACAGAGAGGCAGATGCGATAGCGGTATTCTCAACAAATGAGTATCCATTGTTCGAGAAGAATCTAGGTCAAGAGCTAGTACCGCTTTATTTAGCGGATTATGGTTTTGACCTATCGGGACTCTCACTTATTACTAACAATAAGTTTGCTGAAGAGAATCCTAATACGTTAAAACGATTTCTGATTGCAGTGGATGAAGCCTTTGCCTATTCTATGGAGCATCCTGAAGAAGCAGCAGCTATATCCAAACGATTATTTCCGGATGTGGTTGATGAACAAATTACAGCTGAACAAATTGTAAGAACAGGAGAGCTGGCTGTACGTCCTGATGGAAAGCCGTATGGATATGTCAATGCAGAGCATTTAGAGCAGATGACACTGCTTATGCAAGAGACTGGCCTTATTAAGAATAGAGAGAAAGTAGATACGTATTATACGAATCAGTACCTTCCTGACCAATCTGCGGAAGCAGGGGGAGAAGACTAATGAGTAATACTGCGAAGTTTAAGTCTCTGCTGTCCGTATCGCTTACCGTATTTGCGCTTCTTGCTCTATGGCAGCTGTGCTGCATGGTGTTCGGAATTCCAGAATACTTACTGCCAACTCCGCTTAATATCGTTGAACGTATGGCTCAGGATTGGCAAGTATTGCTTAGGCACAGCGGGATAACCATAGTCGAAATCCTAGCTGGGTTTGCCTTATCGGTTGGGTTTGGTGTTCCGTTCGCTATCATCATCGTATATTCGAAATATTTTTCCAGGTCGTTTTTTCCAATCATGATTGGTCTACAGTGCGTGCCTATGATATCACTTACCCCGCTTTTGATTACTTGGCTTGGATTTGGGATGGTCACAAAGGTCATTATCGCTTTTCTCATCGCGTTCTTTCCGATCATTGTCAATAGTGTAGTAGGTCTGCGTTCATCGGAGAAAGAGATGCTGATGCTTGCACAGTCCATGAAAGCCAGTACGTTCCAGGTGTTTATGCACTTCCGGCTGCCAAAGGCACTTCCTAGCATCTTTGGAGGCTTCAAAGTAGGAATTACGCTGGCTGTTGTCGGAGCCGTTGTAGCGGAATTTGTCTCCTCAGACAGAGGGCTAGGCTATCTTCAGCTTGCTGCCAGTGCCAATCTTGATATTACGATGCAGTTTTGTGTGGTTGTCATGCTGGCAGTCATCGGACTCATTTTTTACAATTTGGTCGGATGGATCGAAAGAGCAGCTATACCTTGGTACAGAGCTGCCAGAGGAGGAGAATAAGATGGCTGGAAAAACAATCGCAATTCAAAATGTAGAGAAAAAATTCGAGACGCGTACAGGTGTCGTTCAAGCGCTGAGCAAGGTCAGTTTAAATATTGAGTCATCTTCATTTGTTTCTGTTGTGGGACCGAGTGGCTGTGGAAAAAGCACGTTGATGAATCTACTTGCAGGTCTGGATCAACCGACAGGAGGCACCATCGAGATGGATGGAAGTACGATGAATGGGCCGCAGTCGGGGAATGCGGTTGTCTTTCAGAAGGATCTATTGCTGGAATGGAGGACAGTACAGGGGAACATCCTGCTGCCTTATGAACTGGAGAACAGATTGAACCGTAAACAGCTGGCTGAGCAAAAACGAAAAACCAACGAGCTGCTAAGCATGGTTGGACTTGATGGTTTCGGTGACAAATATCCATTTGAGCTGTCAGGAGGAATGAAGCAGAGAGTATCGATCTGCCGTGCTTTAATTCAGAACCCATCGTTACTGATGATGGACGAGCCTTTTGGTGCGCTTGATGCACTAACTCGTGAGCAGATGATGTATGATCTGTTAAAGATTTATACGAAGTATAAATGTACTATTATTTTTATTACCCATAGCATTGAAGAGGCGGTTTTCCTATCTGATCGGGTCATCGTGATGTCACCTAGACCTGGCTCAATCTTAAAAGATATTTCAATTCAGTTAGAAAGGCCGCGTAGTATGGAGACAAGAACGCATCCGAAATTTTTTGAGCATGTTCGGGAGATACGGGAGGTCTTTCAATCTCAAGGTATTCTGACGGAGGTATGAGATGAGCGAATATACAGAGTATAGCTTAACTAATGTATTGAAAGAAAAGACAGCTCTCATGATTATCGATATGCAGAATGATTTTATTCATGAAAAAGGTGTATTCGCTCAGTATGGCTATGATACAAGCATGTACAGTGGGATCGTCCCCGTAATTAGTCAATTAGTGAAGGAAGCGAGGCAGGCTGATATTACCATCATATGGGTTGGGATGTCTCACAACCAGCTGAACGACGGACAGGATGCCTGGATAAGGCGGCGTATAGGTAGAAGCCATCCTCCGAGCTGCCGGACTGGAACCTGGGGGGCCGATTTTATTCAGGAGCTCGATATTCGCACAGAGGATGTATTGGTGTGGAAGCATCGTTATAATGCCTTTGTGGATACGGAACTAAAAAGAGTATTAAAGGGTATGGGAGTAAAGACGCTTATTGCTGCTGGGATCAATACGAATACTTGTGTCGAATCCACACTTAGGGAGGCTCATTTGATAGGGTACCATGTTGTGCTCGCAAAGGATGCTACCACCTGCCTTTATTTGGACGCTTACGAACCGAGTCTAACCAATATAGAACGGCACTTTGGCTTTGTTGAAGCCTCCTCCACCATCACTTCTCTCTGGAACAACGTTGGAAATGTCACATCTACCTGATCAGCCAATACATTGTTATTCATAAAAGATTACAGAAGAATGGAAACGTTTGGGTCATCCCAGACGTTTTTTTATATTAGATGAATCCATATGAAGGGAATATAAGTGAAGAGATCAAATATTCAGCTTTCAAAATTAATGGGCATAGTTCTGGTTATAACCGGATTCATGATGATCGTGACGAAGCTCTCAGTTGAAGCCGGAGCTGAGGGATTTCGAATTCAAGTCTCTGGGACCGGGGAGACAAAAAGTAACGTATAGCGACAAGGAATCCGAAATATTTCCCCTTTACTCAGAGACATACCTGCAGAACAAAAAAACACGATAGCTCTTTCCTTCCAAATTAGGTAAAATGGTACTAAGGTAGTATTTAAAACTTAGTTTCATCTAATGAAACGAGAAAGTGTTCATGAGGAGGAAAAGGACGATGTCATTTAGGTTTGTTGGTCTTGATCATGTTCAGCTTGCTGCACCGGAAGGCTGTGAATCAGAAGCACGTCATTTCTTTAAAGAGATTCTAGGGTGGACCGAAATTCCTAAGCCGGAGCCATTACAGAAACGCGGTGGTATTTGGTTTAAATGTGGGATTCATGAAGTACATATTGGAGTGCAGAAGGATTTTACACCTGCCTCTAAAGCCCACCCTGCATTTCATGTTCACAATATAGAAGCTTTAAAGGAGCATCTGACGAAGGAAAATATAACCATTATCCATGATGAGGCACGTACAGAAGAAGGCATCACACGCTTCTATACTCATGATCCATTTGGCAACCGAATTGAATTTCTTGAATTTAGCAGATAAAAATATAGCATACGCTTGGAGATCAGAATAGCTGGATGGAAATATTGCATATGACTTCATTCAATTGAAATCGCTTTCTTATCGGTTATCTCGCGGTGTGAAATTGACGATCTAATAAAATCAGGGCTTAAGATGTGATCACGGTAAAGATTAGTTATAACTTTTCTTTCTCTACCCTGGTGCGAATTACTGGTTATATAATGTAGTTGTCGGGGCCGACGAAATACAAGGAAAGGAGATGATCCAATTGATCAATGAGCGCGAGGTGACTTTCGCTTAAGTGCGAAAGTTGTGCGTTTAGCATGGGAGGAGGCTGATGCCTCCTCTCATTATTCATCCATACCGTATCTTTTTGACCCTGTGTGATAAAATTTGTAAATTTTAAAAACTATTTCTTGCCTATATAACAATGGTTTCATTATAATAAGTTTAGTTTTACATATTGAAGATTTTGCCACATGCTAACTTGCTAAGTAACCGGCGGAATCTAATCTTAAGAAGAGAGGAGAAAGTACAATGCAGCCGTCACTTAAACTTCAACAACAGGAACAACTGAATATGCTCAAGCCAAGGTACCTCTATACCGATACGCGATCATGACAAGTGACTCTTAATGAATCGTGAGAAGGACTGTGTGTTGTGTGAATTTTAGCCTATGAATAATGTTGAGGACTGCCTATGGACATTTGTAAACGTTCAGGGTTTTTTTATTTTTTTGAGGGCATAGTTTCCGTGAGAAGGTTACAACAACCAAAAATGAACGAAAGGAGATGCGAACATGATTTTAAATGTCTTTGTAAGTGATGATGTGAGTGGCCAGAGAACCGTATTTGAGGAGGATATTTATCGTGATGTACAAAAATGGAAGAGATGCGCTTCCCCCTAGCTTATTGAAAGAGATTCAAAAGTATATACAAGGAGATCTCATCTACATCCCAAAAGCTACCGAAGAGCGTGCACGCTGGGGAGAAAAGAGCGGAGCCCGCAAGCAGCTAGCTCAGCGTAATGCAGAAATTTCACTATATTATTCCAAAGGATGGTCTGTTTCGGAGCTGGAGCAGAAATATCATCTATCAAGTGAGAGTATTCGCAAAATTGTAGTAAAGTCCAGGTAACTAGGATGGTTAGATGGGAGAGTGCCTTCATTGTCGATCGTTCAAGGGCTTCCGAGCTCGATTAGTATTCAAATTGAAGGTCCATTGTTATTCAGCGCACGGACAGATTTATTGCGCAATGGACATTTCGGAGAACAGTGGACCGTGATCACTAGGGAAGAGGTCACGGTCTGGACTCCGGAAGGAGTCAATATAAGCAGGCTGGAGGTACAGCAAATGACAGAAGCCCGAGCCGTCAGTGGAATTGGCGGCGGCTCCTTCATTGCGGATACATCCAAAGGTCCTGTAGTTATCGCGAGATATACGGCCGCCCTTACGGCGGTCTATAGCTTCGCAGCTAAGCTGGTCTGTGCTGTGATTCAGCAGGAAGAGCTGCCGACTGCTTCGGAAAAAGAACTTCCGCGTTATTGCCCGAATTGCGAGCATCCACTGGCGGAAGGAACTCAGACATGTCCTGTCTGTAAGGATAATGGAAAAGTACTTCTTCGTATGCTCCGGTACGCAAAGCCATATAAGGGACGAATGATTGTGGCCGGAATTTTACTTGTATTAACTACACTCGTTGAACTCATCCCGCCTTATTTAACGAAGATTATGATAGACGATGTTTTGAAACCGGATTCATTATCCGCTTCGTTACTGTGGCTGGTTATCGGACTAGGAGCAACCATGCTCGTTACATCGGTCATGCAAACGGTTCGCGGATTGCTGGGCGTATGGGTCGGCTCCAAACTAATGGGAGACATTCGGAAGGATATATACCACGCATTAATGAAGCTGTCCCTGTCCTTCTTTGACCGGAGGCAAACCTCGCAATTTATTGGCCGGGTTAACAGTGACTCGGAGGCAATGCGGCAATTCATGACAGACGGTATTATCTGGGTAACTGGAGAATCTCTCCGAGTGGTTGCCATCTTCGCCATTATGTTTGGACTTGACTGGAAGCTGACGCTCTTTGCGTTACTTCCTATGCCTGTGATGGTGTTTGTGTCCTTATCTCTATGGCCTAAGATCGGGCGGCGCTGGTATCAGCAATGGAGATCGATTTTTCGTCTGAACGTCATTGTAGGTGACTCGCTTCAAGGGATACGAGTAGTAAAAGCTTTTGGACAAGAGAAGGCAGAGATATCCCGATATAGTGAAGTGAATGAACAGCTCGTGAAGCATAATATTCGTATCGAGGGCTTGTGGCAGGGAATGTTCCCGTTATTTTCCTTGATCGCTGGGATTGGGACACTGCTCATCTGGTATTACGGCGGAGCATCGGTTATACAAGGGGAGCTTCAGCTTGGTGTACTCATGGCATTGATATCCTACCTTGGTATGCTGTTTGGTCCGCTGCAATGGGTTAGCCAGATGATTAATTGGTCCAGTAATGCACTGGCCGCTGCAGATCGAGTATTCGAAATTCTTGATACGACACCGGATGTACCTGATGCACAGAACCCGCGTGATATTGGCAGCATGAAGGGACATGTCCAGTTCAATGGAGTAACCTATGGCTATGAGAAGCATCATCCCGTACTGAAGAAGGTGAGCCTGGAGGTTCAGCCGGGGGAAATGATTGGGCTGGTAGGACATTCGGGAGCTGGTAAATCGACATTCATTAATCTGATTTGCCGTTTCTATGATCCAGATGAAGGCAGCCTTTATATCGATGGAGTTCCGCTAACAGAGATTAGTCAAACTGATCTTCGGAATAAGATCGGGGTTGTGCTGCAAGAGACATTCTTATTCGATGGAACTATAGCGGAGAACATTGCTTATTCCAAGCCGGATGCTTCGCCGGCTGAAATTATGCGGGCAGCTAAGATTGCTAATGCGCATGATTTCATTGTTCGTCTGCCGGATGGCTATGATACCCGTGTCGGAGAACGAGGGCATAGGCTGTCTGGGGGAGAAAAGCAGCGTGTTGCTATTGCCCGGGCAATTATTCATGACCCACGCATTTTGATATTGGATGAAGCAACGGCTTCCGTAGATACAGAAACCGAGCGTCAGATTCAAGAAGCCATTTCAAGACTTATACAGGGAAGAACTACGTTTGCTATTGCACATCGTCTGTCAACGCTGCGAAATGCCGATCGTTTGGTCGTACTTGATAAAGGAAGAATCGTTGAAGTGGGAACCCATGAAGAATTGCTCTCGATCGAAGAGGGAGCTTATCGCAAACTCGTTGATGCACAGCAAGAATTGTCGAAGATCAAGGGGGTCGAGGGTTAATGGAACGAGATCCTTACGATATTCACTTTCTTCAGCCAGCGGATATCATGTTCAGCCGCGGGCCGGGAGGTGTTTTACAGGGAGTTATAGAAGGCGCACTGTATGATGAAATTCTGATCTATCGAACTTTTCCTTTCAAGTACACTTCTCAATATATTTCCATTCGTAATGCGAAGGGAGATGAACTCGGAATTATTGAGGATATAAGTCAGCTGGATGATGAAAGTGCAGAGGAATTGGGGAGAGAACTGCAATTTCGATATTTCCTGCCGAGAGTAACCCGAGTAGATAGTGTCAAAGAAAAATCAGAGCTCTGGGTCTGGGAGCTGCAGACGACACTAGGCCCAACACGCATGGCCATGCGTAATTTACACGAGCATGTACAGTACCCTGGCGAGGGACGATTGATATTAACGGATATAAACGGTAAGCGCTGTGAAATTCTCGATTGGAGAGCGCTTGATCAGCATAGTAGAAAGCAACTGACTGACGTAATCTAAATACCGTTAATGACAAAGACCGATACAGCGGTGTAAATGTATCGGTTCTTTGTCATGTTTGTTTTTTTTAAAAATGGAACGCCCGCCGAGAAAACGAACTCGCTTCTCCCTCCCGAGTGGAATTATTAGAACCTGAACGACTTTTGCGAAGCAACCAGAGAGAACGGGCCAAAATAAAACGCCCGCCAAGAAAACGAACTCGCTTCTCCCTCCCGAGTGGAATTTTTGGAACCTGAACGACTTTTGCGAAGCAACCGGAGAGAAGGAGCCAAAAATGGAACGCCCGCTGAGAAGCCGAACACAGTTCTCCCACCCGAGTGAAATTTTTGGAAACCGAACGACTTTTGCGAAGCAACCGGAGAGAGGGGGCCAAAAATGGAACGTCTAAATGGAACGCCCTATACATGATTTTTTCAGACAGAACACATACTTCACAAAGGAACCATTTTGTTACGGGAGAAGACTGCATTAATGAGGCAGATCCTGACGGTTAAATCTTATCGACAAGTGAGGAGAAAGAATGCTTAAAACAAAAATAATCTGTACGATGGGGCCGGCATGTGACTCCATTGAACTGCTAAAGCAAATGATTCAGCAAGGAATGACCGTAGCGCGTCTGAACATGGCACATGGTGAACCAGATGAGCATGTTCAGCGGATGAAGAGAGTACGGCAGGCTGCAGAGGAAATGAACACATTTGTACCGATTATGATTGATATCAAAGGACCTGAGATTCGTATCGGAAAATTAAAAGAAGCCTCTGTCCAGCTCATGACGGGGGAACAGCTCATATTAACAACAGAAGAAATATTAGGAGATGCCACACGTATTGGTGTGAATTATGCCGAGATGAATCTCGTCGTTAAACCGGGGAATATCATATTAATTGATGACGGACTGATTGGACTTGAAGTGATGGAGGTTACTGGACCGGATATACACTGCAAAATCCTGAATGGTGGAGTACTAAAGCCTAGAAAAGGTGTGAATCTTCCGGGAATTAAAACGACACTGCCAGGGGTAACCGAGCGAGATAAGAAGCATATAGCTTTTGGGCTCGAGAATAAGGTGGAGATGATTGCCGCGTCCTTTGTGCGCAAAGGAGCAGATATCGAGGAGATTCGATCAATTCTTAAACAAAACAAGGCCGAGCATGTCCAGATCTATGCCAAAATCGAGAACCAAGAGGGCGTGGATCGGATCAATGAGATTATTGAAGCGTCGGACGGGATTATGGTGGCTCGAGGTGATTTGGGTGTGGAGGTGCCGATTGAGGATGTTCCGATGGTTCAGATCGAGCTTATCCAGAAATGCAATTTGGCAGGCAAGCCTGTCATTGTGGCTACCCATATGCTGGATTCCATGCAGGTAAATCCTCGTCCAACCCGTGCTGAAGTCAGTGATGTATCGAACGCTGTTCTACAGGGAGCCGATGTTGTGATGCTGTCGGGAGAATCAGCAGCCGGGAAGTATCCGGTGGAATCAGTGAGGACGATGGCTGCCGTAGCTAAGAAGGCTGAATCGCTGATTGATTATAGAAGTGAATTCTTTAAGAAAAGAGAGCAGCATGCGACCAAAATAACCGAGGTTATTAGTCAAAGTGCAGTAAGTGCATCACTTGAGCTGGGAGCAAAGGTAATTATTACATCTACAGGCAGCGGGTTTACTGCGAGAATGATATCGAAGTATCGTCCGAAGGCCCCTATCCTGGCAATCACATCCAACCCGGAGGTGCTGCCTAAATTGTGTTTGTACTCAGGTGTATTTCCGTATTTGGGTGAGAAGGTAACAACAACAGACGAGATGTTTGAATCGGTGACACGAAACGCAGCGATGAAGGGGTTTGTGGAGCCGGGGGATACGGTGGTGTTGTCCGCTGGTGTGCCAATCGGAAGATCGGGAACGACGAATTTGATCAAAATTGTTGAGGTATGATGAATCCATATCCCAGTATTGAGGGTTATGGATTCATCAAATGGAATCCATATCCCAGTATTGAGGGTTATGGATTCATCAAATGGAATCCATATCCCAGTATTGAGGTATCTGGATTCATCAAATGGAATCCATATCCCAGTATTGAGGTATCTGGATTCATCAAATGGAATCCATATCCCATGTATTGAGGTATCTGGATTCATCAAAATGGAATCAAAATACAAACCATCCATTAGGGAGGCGAACAAATATGCCTGATTGGCTGGAGGTTTCGATCAGAACATTGGCATCGGTAACCGTCCTGTTTCTGATCACCAAAATATTAGGTAAGCGTCAGATTTCCCAATTGTCACTATTTGAATATATTACAGGTATTACGCTCGGAAACTTGGTTGGTTATATCTCGCTTGACGTTGATAATACATGGTACTTAGGGTTTGTAGCTTTGTTTGTATGGGTTGCCGTATCTACATTAGCTGAGTATGTCACGATGAAGAGTAAAAAATTAAGGGATATCGTAGACGGCAAAGCAACCGTGTTGGTTGAGAACGGGGCTTTGCTTGCAGACAATTTAAAAAAAGAACGTCTCACGGTGGATGAATTTCTAGAACAGCTTCGTAAAAAAGATGTGTTCAGGGTAGCTGATGTGGAGTTCGCAGTGATGGAGCAGAGCGGAGAAATTAACGTGTTGCTCAAAAAAGAGCATCAACCTCTTACTGCCGATCTGTTAGGCTATCAGCTGTCTTCCGAGCAAGAGCCAAAAACCATTATCATCGACGGACATATTTTACCTGATTCGTTATCCGCTTCGGGACATAATGAGGATTGGGTCCATAAAGAGCTCCGCAGACTGGATCTGCCGCTGAAAGAGGTATTTATAGGACAGGTAGACAGTCAAGGAGAGCTTACCGTACAGACAGGAAAGGAGTCTTTGCCTAAACCGACGACCTCGAAGCCAAACGATCAGATTGCTGAGCTGGTCAAGCGAATGCAGGATGATTTAATCATGCGAAGACAGTTATCGGTTTATGAGAAAGACAAGCTGGAATACCAGCAAGCATTAGATCAACTGAACAATGCAATGCATGCTTATAAAGCTCCACACAAGCCGTAACATTATTTAATGTGCGGTTTTTTGCTTTTTCTATGAGTTCACTTTACATATTCTTACTTTAAAGGATAACATAGAGGGACTGGAAGCCGTTATTCTTTACAATTTTATAAAGGAGAAACAAATTGCATATTTCAGAAGGGTCTCTGCTTAGAAGCTTAGAAGCACACTATGAGCTCGAAGAAGTCAAAGGGCTTGTTCCTATATCCGCTGGGCGTACATCTGATGCCCGTCTTTTAGAAACCGCACAAGGACAACAATTCGTTTTAAGACGACTAAGAAGTAAACATCAAGCGACCTGCGAATTTGAAATATCTCATAGAACTGCAGCGAATCAGATTAGTCCATACATGCTTCCTGGTCAAAATGAAAATGGATATATAGAGGTTCAAGGCAATATATACAATCTTCAGCACTATTTGGAGCCGGATAAGGTATCTGTTCAGGACAAGTTCCTGCAAATGGGCAACGCGCTGGGCAGCCTGCATACTGTATTGAGGCATACAAAGATTCCGCATCAAGAAGATCGATTTTCTTTGGAAATCAGCTGGAATACAGCAACGTTTTCTCACAATATATCCGGTAATTTAAGAACATCTCTTGAAAAATACATAGCCGATTGTCTTGAAATAGAGCAACGAAGAGAAGGGATAATTCATGCTGATCTCGGGATCTGGAACGTCATTTTTCATGCAGCTTCGGTGTATTTCATTGATTATGGAGAAGCAAGAACAGGTGATTATCACTTTGATGCAGCCGCACTATTAACATCGTCGATGAGTAAGACTTGGACAGATCAACAGGTTGCCACTCATATTTCGAATTTTAAAAAAGGTTATGAACAGAGCGGTTTACAGCTGGAACAGGACTCGCTTCTCAAAAATATGATCCTGTGGTTGGTAAGGGGAGCGACAGCTGTTCTTGCCGAGTATGGCGAAACAGAGCAAACGACGAATTATGTTCATCACATCATTTCTGACATATCGAAATACAACCGATTAATGGGCTGATTAGAAGGGAGAGAGGGGCATGCTTCAGGCTGCAGTGGGACTGGATATTGGAGGAACGAATATAAAGGCCGGGCTTGTGCGAGAGGATGGAGTCATTCTGTACGATATGATGGCTCCGACAAATGCAGAGAAGGGCAAGGATCAGCTGCTTGACTCCATTGCCGAAGCGGCTGCAAGCTGCATGGAGCAGGCCCGGAATTATACAAATATCGAAGTAACAGGAATCGGAATGGGAACAGCAGGGTTCATTACGTTAGCCGGGGCCATCGGCAGTGCAACAGCGAATTTGCCAGATTGGAAAGGAACTCCGTTAAGAGCGGAAATGGAGCGAAGACTCCACCTCCCTGCACAGCTGGAGAATGATGTAAACGTACTCGCCATAGGAGAAATGTGGCAGGGCGCAGGCAGAGGTTTGACTGATTTTCTATGTGTTAGTCTTGGAACGGGTGTAGGCGGCAGTATCATAACAAACGGACATACCTATCGGGGAAGAAGTGGATACGCAGGTGCCTTTGGACACCAGATTATCCAGTTGGGTGGTCATCCCTGTACGTGTGGATCGAAAGGCTGCTGGGAGCAGTATGCTTCAGTTACAGCCCTAAAAAGACAGGTATTGGCAGCGGGACAGCCTGCTTGGGCTGATGATCCCAGACAATTGTTTGCCCAAGCTGAGGTGGGAAATGAAACTGCAAAAATCCTTATCAACGATTATGCCGAGTTCATCGCCATCGGTCTAACCAATCTCATTCATCTCTATAATCCACCCGCTATTATTATCGGCGGTGCGATTTCAGAACAGGGGGATGCCTTGCTCCGCCCGGTACGCAAACATATAGAGAGGTACACGATGGATGGATTTGCGGATCATCCGCCGCTTCCGATCCTGCCCGCCATATTAGGAAATAGAGCTGGGATTATAGGAGCAGCCAAGCTGATCCTTACATAGCTTAGCTGCTCAGTAACAAGCTTAGTGATAGATCTTGGAGGTCATAATTTTACCTTGTTTATCATGGATAATGACTCTCATCTCTTTACCTGACGCGATTTTCTTGGCCGCATCCTCTGCTTCATTTTTTAAGTGATAGGTATCTTCAGGTTTGTCTTTGCCTTCTTTTTTTATCGCCCAGCCATTTTCATAGGGAACAATATGAAGATTCTGGTGATCACGAGAAGAGTGAACAGGTCTGTCTTTGTCGCCGCCAGATTTGTTCTTTCCTTCAGGATGATTCTCATCCCATTCCTTGGCTTGAGCGGTAGCGATGGCAATCGATCGGCCTTCCTCATATCCGTCTTCGAGCAAAGCATTTGCTATCTCCACTGCTTTCTCACGGATTCTGGGGTCAAGATTTTTCATGGATGGAGGGTAGTCGTGTTTGCTCCATGGCATAATGGTTCTCTCCCTTCATTAGATATCTCCTATCTATTTACCCGATAACAAATTGACAAAAACATAAGGAGGGAATGATCATGCTGCTCCAACTGGCTCTGCCGTTTATGTTTACAATGATAATTCACGCTGCAGACAGCCTGTCTTATGCGCTGAGGCTAGGCGGATTAAGAACAAAGCGGATCACGATTGCTCTGTCTTTATCTGGTATGCTGCTCCTTGTTTCAAGAACTTCGAATATGGCACAAGGGCCGCTGCTTGGCTCAATGGTGGATAAGGCGAATGGCGCAGACAGCAGTATGCTGCAAACTCAGCTTCATTGGATTTTAGGAGCGGCAGCAGTAGGGACGGTAATCGCCATTCTCATGTTTCCGACCATGGTAAGATGGTCCTCAAGGCTGGTGGTTCATTTGGAGAAGGCAGGATCCATTCCTGGCATGCTTGCTTCACTGTGCTCCATGAATACGATGAAAAATGCCCTTCACTACATTTCTTGGCCCAGGTTCTCCATGCTTCAGACATGCTTCGCTGGAAATTTGCCGAGAAGGCTGATGGTCCTTAACATGTCGGTGACGGCTATTTATACGGTTGGCGTTCTTGCCACTTTATATGCAGCCTATCTAAATCCCGAACAAGCGATGGCTGCTTCACAATCTTCGGGCTTAATTAACGGTATGGCAACGATTCTGCTGACTCTGCTAATCGACCCGCGGATCGCACTTCTAAGTGATCGATCACTTAGGGGAGAGATTTGTCTGGAGCAGATGAACCGGGTATATGGCTGCATGCTGATGTCACGCCTTGCCGGCACGCTGCTTGCCCAGCTGCTTCTAGTGCCCTTTGCTCTGTGGATCAGCCTTATAGTCGGCTGGATATAGTTAGTGCAGGACAACAAAGTAGTCCAGAGCTGCTAGACTCAGCATTAATAACCTAACATCAAATTTCAACGGCAAAAAACGCAGGGCTTTTCAGCTCCTGCGTTTCTAATGAATGAGGGTAAAATGCTCAGCTGTTCTCTTTCTCGAATAAATGGACGTACTCAGCGTAGCCCTCTTTCTCCAAATCCTCTTTTGGAACAAATCTTAGGGCTGCGGAATTGATGCAGTATCTAAGCCCGTTCTCTCCAGGTCCATCATCAAACACATGGCCCAGATGAGAATCGGCTTCCCGGCTTCTAACCTCGGTACGGATCATGAAATGAGACAAATCGGTCTTTTCCTTAATACTGTATTCCCGAAGGGGTCTCGTAAAGCTTGGCCAGCCGCAGCCTGCATCATACTTATCACGTGAGCTGAATAGAGGTTCTCCGGATACGATATCCACATAGATTCCCTCTCCTTCATGGTCCCAGAATTCATTCTGAAAGGGAGGCTCGGTGCCATTATTTTGAGTGACATTGTATTGCATCGGGCTCAGCCGATCTTTCAGCTGCTCCTTATTTATAGAGCGTGACCAGTGTTTCTCGATGAAATCCACACGCCCTGAGCCTTTACTGTAACGTTTGTAATGTGCTGGATTTTTCTTGTGATAGTCTTGATGATGCTCTTCAGCCTCATAGAACGTCTGAGCAGGCAGAATAGGGGTAAAGATGGGTTTATCGAATCTTCCGCTTGCTTCAAGCGCCTGTTTGGATACTTCCGCCTTCACCTTCTGCTCTTCTGTATGATAAAAGATGGCCGTCTGATACGAAGTACCGCGGTCATGAAATTGTCCTCCAGCATCGGTCGGATCAATCTGCTGCCAGAACAAGGCTAACAGCTTCTCATAAGGGAATACTTTCGGATCATAAGTGATCTGAACAGCCTCCACGTGACCCGTCGTTTCTGAGCATACCTCTTCATAGGTCGGATTTTCCGTATGTCCTCCGGTATAGCCTGATCTTACCTTCAAAATGCCGGGAAGATCTTCAAAGGGTGAGACCATGCACCAGAAGCACCCTCCGGCAAATGTAGCTTTTTCGGTAAATAGTGGTTCCATTCTATATTCACACTCCATTCGATGAAGAATTATGAGATCAACTTGTCCTTGAAGTATTATATCTTAAAAAACCGATATTAACCAATGAAGAGGTTATCTCGGTCCTTCTATTTGCTTTAACCTTATTTTATACGCGGCAAACGCGATGACGAGCATAATAACATAAATCAGAGCTATACCTGCGGTTTGCAGCGGATGCTCTAACAGGTTGCCTCCTGCATAGGCATACAGGGCGATACTGGGTATTTTGCCAACAGAGGTTGCCAGCAGATAGCTCCAGAAGGGCAGCGAGGCCGTTCCTGCGTAAATATTCACCCCCATTTGTGGAATGATTGGAAGCATTCTAGCGAGTAGGATCGTGCTGAAAGTATGCTGCTCGAACAGCGCAGTGAGTCTTGAAATGATGGGAACTCGCTCCAAGTACAGCCGTCCTTTCGCCTGAAACAACCATCTGAACATCATGTACACCATAATGGAGGCAATCGTTGTCCCGAGCCAGGTAACGATGCCGCCTATAGCTGCACCGAAGGAGTATCCCAGCAGCCCGATCACAAGCTTATAAGGGAGCACGGGAAACAGAGCGAATAAGGTGGCAATCAGCGTTAAGTTGAAATAATTCGCATGATCCTGCGCCCATGTCAGGATTTCGTTACGATATAATAGAAGAAATATTAGCGCTGGCAGATAAAGCAGCGTAAGGAGAAGCCATTTTTTCATATCATCATCCTCAGAGAATTCATCGTTCTTACATTATACCGGATGCGCACATACTTACATAAGGAGGACAAGTGCACTTTGCTAGTTGAGCAGGCCCTTGTTACACTAGAGCAGGTGATTCTGAAGGAGACAGGAGGAAGTCTAGAACCAGATGAGAATAACACATCGAAAAAGAATTGCGATCGCAGGACTGGGTGACATCGCAAATAAAGTATATCTGCCGCTGCTTACGGCCCATCCTGGGGTGGAAGTTGTCGGCGTAATGAATCGATCATTGTCCAAAGTTGAGGAGATCACCTCTCTGTATCGGCTTGATCGGGGAACAACCAAACTGGACGAGCTGCTTGACTGGGAGCCGGAAGCCGTATTTGTACATACCTCAACAGAAGCTCACTATGAGATCGTTATGGCCTGTATCGAACGGGGAATTGCCGTTTATGTAGATAAGCCATTGTCCTATAATCTCAAGGAATCCATAGAAATGGCGGCTTTTGCAGAGTCGATGGGTGTGCTGCTTGCTGTCGGGTTCAATCGCAGGTTTGCTCCACTGTACCGTGAGGCACAAGACTGGATCAGCCAATCGGGAGAGCTTGAGAGTATCGTGTGCCATAAGCATCGTATGAAGCTGGACAGCCGATCCAGCCGCGTTACCGTCTACGATGATCTCATTCATATGATTGATACTCTATTATGGCTTGGCGGTGAGGATTACGAGCTCGCAAGCCATAGGCTGAGAACGAACGATCAGGGAGCGCTCCTCCAGGCTTCGGGCAGTATAGTGACAGGTAATAAAGGAGCGGGCTCGTTTGGCATGGTGCGTTTTGCAGGGGCGGACACTGAAACGATAGAGCTTCATGGAGCAGGCAGAACAGCATGGGTCCATCAGATGGAAACGCTGCACCTCCATGCAGCAGGCACGCCATCCATCATCCGAACACCGGGCAGCTGGGAATCGATCCTCACTCGCAGAGGATTTACGGGCTGCGTACAGCATTTCCTGGACTTCCTGGACAAGGAGCCGGAGGGATGCGAGCTTCATGCCGGCCGTGTACTTGCAAGTCATGAGCTGTGTGAAGAGCTTCTGACGCAGTAATATTTATCTTAAATCATACAAGACAGGAGATATGAGCCTTGAATAAAAAAGAAATGGAAGAACAAATCATTGAAAGCTACAGACAGGATGAGGATATGATGATTCTCGTCTTCGCTCAGTGGTGTGTAAACAATGAACAGAACCCTGAGGAGCTGTACCGCCAAGCTTATCCTGCACAGAAGAACAACGAACGTCTTCAGCATGTACTGAATCTCGTCGTTCCTAAGGAAGAAGCAGGCGATATTGCAGACGATACACTCCTTGGTGTCCTGTCATTATACGGTAATGACGATCTTGCTATGGTCGTAGCTGAGGTGATCGAGCAGCGGAAGCGTTAGAGAAGCTGTTCTCGGTGGATAGAACGAAATTCCCTCGGCGACATTCCGAATCTTGCCTTAAACACGCGATGAAAGTATGTATAGCTGTTAAAGCCTGAAGATTCGGCGACGTGCTCGAGTGACATCGGACTAAAAATAATGCGCTCACGGGCCATATTTAACCGGATATCCAGTGTATATTGCATGATACTTGTATCAAATGCTTCTTTGAACAAATGAACAGCCCTGGAGACACTAATGCCAATACTGGAAGCTACATCTTCAAGCTTAAATAAAGTAGAAGCATTCTCAACAATGTAATTTTTGATTTGATAAGCTAAATAACTGGTTTGTGTCGTGGTCGGATGCTCCGAGAGTAAACGATCAATTTCAAGGCATAATATGCGCATATAATAGCTTGGGATCTCCGGAAATGGATTTGCGATCCGGCGCTGTTCGAGAACGATTTGACGAAATAGGCTAAGTAGGCTTTCGGTCAATTCGACCTTGATCCGCGTCGGACGCTTCTTTTTATGCCACCATTCATCCGCCCAATCTCCAGTGAAAAAAATATGATAATCTCCACTTTCTACAAGTGAATTGCCGGCACCGTTCTCCTCATTATCAATCTTGAGTTCATACGGTTCTGTCGGATGAAATAACAGCAAATCACCTGATTCTATAAAGGTCATTTGGTCATCAACCCGGGCTCTGCACCTCCCATCGGTCTGAAGACGGAACAGATAATTTTTCACTCCTTCAGGCTGTGAGAAATAGTAAGGCTTCCGATGAAAAGAAAAGCCGGCTGTAAGAACTTGGCAGGATTGTTCAACTGACATAAGTACTGACTCCTTGAAATAAAAATATTGACCAGATTGTTCATGTTTTGATCATATACTTCATTTTAATTTATAAACGAATCGAATACTATAGTACCAGTTAAGAATTACCTTTGAAGGTCAATCACCAGAGGAGTGACAAGATCAGTGAAAAAAATGAAGGCAGGCATTATCGGGTGCGGAAATATCAGCAGCATATACCTCACGAACCTGAAAAAGAGTCCTGTAATTGAAGTTGTAGCGGTAGCGGACATCATTATGGAACGCGCCGAAGCGAGAGCAGCCGAGTTCGGGGTAGCAAACGCTTACACCGTTGACGAGCTTTTGCAGAATGATGAAATTGAACTCGTATTAAATCTGACGGTACCGGGCAGTCATGCCGTAACCAATATAGCTGCACTAGAGGCAGGTAAGCACGTATACGGCGAGAAACCATTCACCATCTCTCTTGAGGATGGCCGCAGAGTGCTTGAGCTGGCTGAAGAAAAAGGGCTTTATGTTGGAACCGCCCCGGATACTTTCTTGGGGTCGGGTATTCAGACTGCGATGAAAGCCATACAAGACGGAGTCATAGGAAAACCGGTATCTGCGACCGCCTTTTTCATGGGTGGCGGGCCTGAGTCCTGGCATCCTGATCCGGAGTTTTTCTATGCCTACGGCGGGGGACCGATGCTGGATATGGGACCATATTATTTGACAGCACTTGTTAAGCTGTTAGGACCGATCCGCAGGGTAAGCGCTTCAACCGGAATTCAAATCCCAGACCGGGTCGTTGGATCCGGACCGAAGCAAGGTCAGAAGCTTCAGGTACAAACACCTACCCATCTGGCTGGGACCATGGATTTTGCCAATGGAGTGATTGGAACAATGATCGCAAGCTTTGATGTTCGCGCAGGTTCAGGTCTGCCGCTGATCGAGATTCATGGAACAGAAGGCACGCTTCAGGTGCCTGATCCAAACTTCTTTAACGGCGATGTTAAAGTGAAGCGAATTGGATCTGATGCTTGGGAAGTAATCCAGCCAGTAACGGCCAGTGAGCAGAATGAGCGTGGTCTAGGTCTGAATCAGATGGTAGAAGCGATTCATAACGGAAGTGAGGCTGAAGCAAGCGGTAAGCTTGGATACCATGTGCTTGAAGCCATGCATGCGTTTGAACGCTCTTCGATTGAAGGCAGACATGTACTGCTGGAGAGCACCGTTGAGGTCCATAAGAAACCTGAGCTTGTATCCAACAACTAACTACATCTAAGCAATATCGATTAGACTTACTAAACAATAATGAAATTAACAAGCTGCACGCGGAGGTAAAGTTCATGACCCAAACATTAAAAGTAGCTATTATCGGTTGCGGAGGTATTGCAAACGGTAAACATATGCCATCCCTATCTAAACAAAAGAATGCTGAAATGGTTGCCTTCTGTGACATTGTTGAATCTCGCGCAGAAGAAGCAGCAAGCAAATTTGGTGCCGAGGGAGCTAAAGTGTATACCGATTATCAAGAGCTCCTCAAGGATAAGAGCATTGATGTAGTCCATGTGTGTACGCCAAACGATTCCCACTCGGTTATTACTGTGTCCGCACTAGAAGCAGGCAAGCATGTCATGTGTGAGAAGCCGATGGCCAAAACTTCGGAGCAGGCCCTGGAGATGATCGAAGCGGCAAAACGGACGGGCAAAAAACTGTCCATCGCGTATCAGAACCGTTTCCGCAACGATAGTCTCTATTTGAAGGAGCTTATCGAAACGGGAGAACTCGGGGATATCTATTATGGCAAAGCGATTGCACTTCGCCGCCGCGGTGTTCCTACTTGGGGCGTATTCCTGGACGAAGAGAAGCAAGGCGGCGGACCTTTGATCGATATCGGGACCCATGCGCTTGATCTAACCTTATGGCTGATGGATAACTACAAACCTAAGAGTGTAATGGGTTCTGTGTTCCATAAGCTTAGCGGACGGGAAAATGCAGCGAATGCATTTGGTCCTTGGGATCCTAAAGAGTTTAATGTGGAGGATTCAGCCTTTGGCTTTGTGACAATGGAGAATGGGGCTACCATTCAGGTCGAAGCGAGCTGGGCTCTTAATGTGGTGGAGACGGGCGAGGCACAGACCCTTCTTGCAGGGACAGAAGGCGGAGCTGATATGAAGAACGGTCTTCGGTTGAATGGTGAGAAATTAAGCAGACTATATGAACAGAATATTGATCTTAATGCCGGCGGTGTTGCCTTTTTTGCAGGTGAGAGCGAGAGTGACGCGGATCGGGAAGCTAGAATGTGGATCGAGGCGATTCTTGAAGATAAGGAACCTCTTGTCAAACCAGAACAGGCTTACGTCGTAACTCAAATCCTTGAAGCCATCTATGAATCAGCACGTACTGGAAAAGCAGTTTATTTTGAGTAATAAGCAATCTTCCTTATTCATTTAGAAGCAGCAGTTTAAATATAGTTGAAGTACTCATTACATTACAGGAGGGATTTTAGTTTATGAAATTAGGCGTATTTGCAGTACTATTCGGTGGTCGTAAGTTTGAGGATGCATTAGATTATATCGCTTCCAAAGGTCTAGGTGCGATAGAGATTGGTACAGGAGGGCATCCGGGCAATGCTCATTGCAAACCGGCTGAGCTTCTGGAGAATGAAACGGCATTGAAAGAATTCAAGAAGGCAGTTGAATCTCGTGGTTTGATCATTAGTGCGCTCAGCTGTCACGGTAACCCGCTACATCCGCAAAAGGAGATTGCTAAGAAGTTCCATGATGATTTTGTTAACACAGTGAAGCTTGCTGAGAAGCTCGAAGTACCTGTTGTTAACACGTTCTCAGGCCTGCCTGGTGATCATGAGGATGCGAAATATCCGAACTGGCCTGTCGCTCCGTGGCCAAATGATTTCCAGGAAGTATTGAAATGGCAATGGGAGAATAAACTGATACCATACTGGACGGAATGGGGTAAGTTCGCTTCTGATCACAATGTAAAAATCGGCCTTGAACTGCACGGCGGATTCTCGGTTCATACGCCAGCTACACTGCTTAAATTGCGCGAGGCAGCGGGTGAAGTGATCGGGGCAAACCTAGATCCTTCTCACATGTGGTGGCAAGGTATTGATCCTGTGGAATCCATCAAAATTTTGGGTCGTGAAGGAGCGATTCACCATTTCCATGCCAAGGATACAACGATTGATCCTGTTAACGTAAATATGTATGGTCTTACGGATATGCAGGATTATACAAATATGCAAACCCGCGCATGGCAATTCCGCACCGTCGGATTTGGTCATGATATCAAAACCTGGGCAGATATTATCAGTGCCCTGCGACTTGTCGGATATGATTATGTTGTAAGTATTGAACATGAAGACGGACTAATGTCCGTTGAGGAAGGTTTCTCAAAAGCCGTCCACAATCTCAAGCAAGTACTTATTGAAGAACCGCTTGGCGATATGTGGTGGGTCTAACATCAACAGGGGGAAATAAGAATGATTAACGTCACGATCTGGAATGAATTTGTTCACGAAAAAATTCATGATGAGGTTAGAGAAGTATACCCGGAAGGCATTCACAAAGCGCTTGCTGATGGTCTTTCAGGAGAAGGATATGCGATTCGTACAGCTACTCTAGATGAGCCGGAGCATGGTTTAACGGATGAGGTCTTGAATACGACGGATGTATTAATCTGGTGGGGTCATATGGCTCATGACAGAGTAAGCGACGAAATCGTAAGCAAGGTTGTGAAGAGAGTATTAAATGGTATGGGGTTTGTTGTTCTTCATTCGGGACATTTCTCCAAACCGTTCAAAGAGCTGATGGGTACTTCCTGTGACCTGAAGTGGCGGGAAGCTGGGGAACAAGAAATTATATGGACTGTAAATCCGAGTCATCCGATTGCAGAAGGAATCGACAGCCATATCATATTAGAACATGAAGAAATGTATGGTGAATTCTTCGATATTCCAACGCCGGATGAGCTTGTATTCTTGAGTAATTTTCAGGGCGGAGAAGTGTTTAGAAGCGGATGTACGTTCAAACGAGGTGAAGGTAAGATCTTCTACTTCAGACCAGGACATGAAACGTATCCAACCTACTATCGTCCGGAGATTCTAAGAGTGATCAGCAATTCCATTCGATGGGCTTATCCTCTTCATCATACCAAACCGGTATTTGGTAACAGCGAACCGGTCAGAGCATTAGGTAACGTGCTTGTATAAGCGAATTTCAACAATAATACCATGGACTTACATCTAAGTGAGTCCATGGTATTTTTAAAATTATATAGGTACAAAGAACTGGTTATTCAAATATCAGCGTGATATAATAGAAATGCTTATGAATCCTGATCTTAAAGCCTTCTAAAGTGTGTGGACTGTCTTTGGATGGTCTTTTTTAATTGAAGCGGTTGACTGATTTCACAATTGGGTCATTAGCTTCATTTTTGGTTAATGGTTATAGTATACTTCATGGGATATGGTATAGTTTCTTTCCATACACCAAGAAATGTGCTATTATGATATGTACTAACTAATTGTAAGTTTGTGTTGATGGAAATATTTAAAGAGGTGAATATAATGGAAGGTCAACATCTGAAGATGTGTCCAAGATTTGAGTCGGCCTTTTCATTCCTGGGCAAACGATGGAATGGTCTCATTATTCAAACATTGATGGATGGTCCTAAACGATTTAAGGATATTTCGAATCTCATACCTCAAATGAGTGATAAAATGCTGTCAGAGCGAATGAAGGATCTGGAGAGCGAAGGAATCTTAATAAGACACGTATATCCGGAGACACCCGTCAGAATTGAATACGAGCTTACCGACAAAGGGAAAGCACTCCAGCCTGTAATGCAGGGAATTCAGCAGTGGGCGGAGCAATGGGTTGAATAGCCGAAGCTAGGCTCGTGGCGTCATGAATCTTGTGTGGAGAGGATGAAACTCATGGCAGATATAATTGTTGTTGGTGCAGGTCCTGCAGGAGGCAGTGCAGCTATTTTTGCGGCTAAGGCAGGCAAAGAAACGATCGTTCTTGACAGCGGTGCAAGTATGACAAAGCGCGCCTGGATGGAGAACCATTATGGAACAGAGGGCATATCAGGTCCGGATCTGTTAACATCAGGCAGAAAGCAGGCAGAGAAGTTTGGCGCTGTTTTCTGCGATGAGAAGGTGACCTCGATCACCTCCGAGGATGGTCAGGTCAGGCTTACAACAGAATCAGGTAAAGAATACACGGCACTGCACGTAATTCTGACCACCGGTGCTAATCCTGAACTGGCCGCAAATAGTGGGATCCGTATGATTGAAGGACGTGAGCCAAGAATAAAATCGGTTATTGAGGTGGATCGTCTCGGCAGAACAAGTATGCCAAATGTCTGGGCTGCTGGAGTCATTGCTGGAGTCAGTGTCCATACCATCGTGACATCCGGTGACGGAGCAAGAGTGGCCATTGAGGTGCTCAGTGAGCTTAACGGTGAACGGTATGTTGACCACGATATACTTAAGTAATGACTTCAAACTCTTTATTTTTCTGAAGAAAGATAAAGGGTTTTTTTATTAGCACTTGAGGTATGATCTTCGTATTTATTTGTCGTCCTTGCACAAGTCAGTGCTTTTCGTAGTATAATTGCAGAAAGGTCCTAAAAGGCTTAAAAGGAGGGCGATCTACTTGAACAAAATCGTCGTATCTCGTAAAGTGAATTACTTTCAACAAGATGTTGCCGAGCTTGAGCAAGCATCCCTCCGCGTTCAGTCGATCTATGAGAAGGCAGCCAGAATGGTGAAACAGTACTTTTCTCCAGCAGCTGCTGAGAAGCTTGAAGCAACAGTCCTGTCCCAGCGCTCATACTTTCAAAAGTGGATACACACGAGCAAAGGATGGAAATTCATTGGAAGTGAATATCAGAATGAACAAGCAGAAGCCCGTCCCCCATTAGCTGATCTGAAAACGGATACAAGCATGGGCGAGTCTACAGCTGTATCGACCAAACGTGGCGGAACTTTTGCGAGCTTAATTCTACAGGCATTCATATGGTCTCAGTATGAAGAGATTCAATTGTTTCATCCGTTTCTGGGAGATGAATCCTTTTATACGGGAGAAGAGATGGATGTCATTGCTGCTTACTTTGTGCCGACTTATTTGACGGAGAGACCGCTGTATGAGAGTGGAATCCAGTATCGAAGAAGAGATTACGGAGTTACGATCTTCCAAGAGGATGTACCAGCTCCGTCTGTCGTATTTGATTCAGAGTGGGGAACGATGGAAGGTAAGCTTATGACAGGAGTTTATGTGTCAGGTCTGCAATTTAAGGGACTTGGTCCTTATTTAAAAAATATGAGCGGTAACCGAATATATATGCAAGCAGCAGTTCAGTAGTAACATCATACTGGTCATGTCAGAAGCCCAATTTTGGGCTTTTTTCTATTGGAGTTGAAGTTAAACACAAGATAATAGTATGCTATATAAATAGATTGTAGAATAATGCAAAAAAAAGTAAGGCGGTGATTGCATGAAAGTGCGGTACTCATTTACAATTTCAGCAATAATTCTACTCTTGTTCATATTTACGGGCTGCAGTTCGGTAGATAAAGGGACAAGCCTGGCGGAGGATCAAACGCCGGGAACTGTTGAACTCCGTGTAGAAGGTGGCAGCTACATACCGGCATTGACTCAACCTGTACAGATTAGAATTAATGAAGGACTTACAGTACATGATGCAATCGATCGTGTTGCTGAATTTAATGAAGGATCGAATGCCATTGCTTCCGTTGGCTCGTATGTATTAGATGAGTCTCTTGAGTGGAGATTAAAATTAAATGATGAGGATATTGGCTCCGATGCATGGGGACATTCTTTAGATAGTAAAGATTCACTAATTCTATACATTCAACCTATTGCCAAGATTGAGAATTTGGAGCCATCGGCTGTAACCTTAACGATTTATGGCGGGGTAAGTCAGCCGGATTTGCGGGGCTCCATTGCTAGTCTTTATTTTCCTAATTTGACCGTACGAGATATTTTGGAGAAGAATGAGCGGATTCAACTGACGGATAACAAACGATACGTTCATTCGATTGATGGTTATGTTCCGTTAATTACGGAAAGATGGAAAATTGAAGTGAACAATAAAGAGCTGATGGATAATGGACTGGATATGGTGCTTAGTCCGAGAGACGAAATAAGATTAGAGCTTGCTGAACGACAGTAGTCGGTGGCAGGCTTTTTTTGTCGATAACAAGACCTAATGCATCTGTATTGGGAATATTCACACATTCAAATATCCTACCATGGTATCATTTTGAAATATTCGCCAAAATATGATTTTCATTTCAGAATCTTTAATTTAAAATAATAAAAGATGAATCAATCACTTTGAGACGAAGACATTACCGTATCTTGGAAAGAAGGGTTAACCTATGGGTGTAATCAAGGGGAGAATGAAGGAACAGCAGGTGCCTGTTAATGTATCAGAAGTTATAAAGGCCAAGGCTTATCCAGTAGGAGACGAGCGGGATTTCTATTCATTGATCGGACGTATGGTTACTCTACAGAATCGCGAAATTGGTGTGTTCAGGACAAGTGACGGTGGTCTGTTTGCTCTCGATAATGTAAGAATAAATCCAGAGGGAATCAGGCTCACGGAGGGCATTGTGTCTGGACATACGGTGTATGATCCTTCCGACGATTGGAAGGTTGATCTGGAAACGGGAGATGTCACAAGGGAAGCTAGTAATATAACCAAGGTGCCAGCTTATAGGGTGCATATCATGAAGAGCAAATTGTATATTGTGCTTGCTTAAAATGGGTGGTCTATTTCCATCTTCATATAAAAAAAGAAGCCGATCTTTCTCTAAATCAGAAGGTCGGCTTTTTGTCTTGTTAAATCCTGCAGATTTCTACCGGGCATTGCTCGCAGCGGCAAATCTGTTGAAGAACGCTTAATTCCTTGATCACGATGCAGCCATCATCATATGCCAAAGCGCCTTTCTTGCGCAGCTCAGCGAGCATTCGATTGACACTTTCCCGGGTTGCACCAATCATATTCGACAGATCCGTATGTGTCATCTTTTTGTTAATCCGAATATCCTTACCATCCACTTCTCCATAAGTATTTCCGAGCCGGATTAGTGTTGAGCACAGAGCTCCCTGCTTGCCGTACATCATAAGATCGCGGAATTTCGTCTGTGTAATTCGATGGTATATACCCATCCATTTCATAAAATCAAGTGCAAATCCGCCGTTGATCTCAATGAGCAGCTGAAGCTCTGAGGTTTCTGCATATCCAATCTCGCTCTCTTCCAATACTTCAGCAGAATAGCTGTGCCTAGAAGAGAAGAAGGGGTCGGCATGACCGATCAAATCCCCGTCCTGATGAATATACATGATTAATTCTTTTCCTTCATCTGTGAATTTCGTAATCTTGATGCGCCCGTGCTTAATAAAAAACAGCTTGTCGGCAGGATCCCCCTCCCAGAACAGATGAGAGCCTTTTGGTAATGATCGATACTTCAATAAGTTGAGTAAGAGCTGTTTGTTCTCTGATGTGAAGCAGCGGATATTGCCTTCTTTTTGTTCAAGTAATGCTAAGTGAGTCATATGCGATTCCCCCTTGCACTGTTCGATTTACAAGTTCAGTATATACCTTCGTTAAGAGGGCGGGAGAAGCAAAGTATGGCAAAATTCCAACATTGTGATTCATTTCACTATCGAATTCGAAGTTTTTATACATTGTGAATAAATTCACAAACAAAGAGAATCATGCATGATATGATGACTTCGTAATCCAATAGAGAGACAAAAAACTCAGAATTTGGGTAGGAGGATGATAGGAGATGGCTGTTAAGAACGAGGCTGTATCCAAAGAAGTTACTGCGGCGGAATATATTAATGAGCTGGTAACCAAGGGCAAGAAGGCGCTGGAAGCATTTATGCAATTAGATCAAGAGGCGGTTGACCGTATTGTTCAGGCGATGGCACTGGCTGGTCTTGATAAGCACATGAATCTAGCCAAGCTGGCTGTGACGGAAACAGGCCGCGGAATTTATGAAGACAAGATTATCAAGAATATTTTTGCTACAGAATATGTCTACAACAATATTAAATATGACAAAACGGTCGGCGTCATCGAAGATAATGAGTTTGAGAACTATCAAAAAATAGCGGAGCCGGTAGGCGTAATTATGGGGATTACCCCTGTAACCAATCCTACCTCTACAACGATGTTTAAGGCACTGATTGCCATAAAGACACGAAACCCTATCATATTCGGTTTCCATCCATCGGCACAAAACTCAAGCCGGGAAGCAGCACGCATTCTAAGAGATGCAGCGATCAAAGAAGGCGCACCAGCTGATTGTATTCAGTGGATTGACGCCCCGTCGATGGAGAAGACAAACGAGCTGATGAATCATCCGGATGTTGCACTCATTTTGGCTACCGGTGGTGGAGCGATGGTTAAGGCAGCTTACAGCTGCGGTAAACCGGCACTTGGCGTTGGACCAGGAAATGTTCCTTGCTTTATAGAGAAGACGGCGAATCTTAATCAAGCAGTGACAGATTTGATCTTATCCAAATCCTTCGATAACGGAATGATCTGTGCATCAGAGCAAGCGGTCATTGTAGAAGAACCCGTCTACGATGAAGTGAAGAAGAGAATGGTGGCGGATGGCTGCTACTTCGTAACCAAAGATGAAGCGGCGAAATTAACGACTTATGCTATCTCCGCTGACAAATGTGCTGTTAATCCGAAGATCGTCGGCCAGTCGGCTGTCGATATTGCGAAGATGAGCGGAATCGTCGTTCCGGAGAATACCAAGATTCTGGTTGCTGAGCTGGACGGTGTTGGAGAAAAATTCCCATTGTCCGCTGAGAAGCTGAGTCCGATTCTGGCCTGCTACAAGGTTAAGACGGTAGAGCAGGGGATAGAACGTGCCGCAGAAATCGTTTCTTTTGGAGGAATGGGACACTCTTCGGTTATTCATTCAAATGATGATGAAGTGATCAGCCGTTTTGCAGATCATCTCAAGACCTGCCGGATTCTTGTAAACTCTCCTTCAACTCACGGTGCAATTGGGGACATCTACAATACCAACTTACCATCATTGACGCTGGGCTGTGGTTCATACGGACGGAATTCAACCTCTTCGAATGTAACCGCAGTAAATCTAATCAACGTGAAGAGAGTGGCGAGACGAACAGTGAATATGCAATGGTTTAAGGTTCCAAGCAAGGTTTATTTTGAGAAGGGGGCTACCCAGTATCTTGCGAAAATGCCTGACATTTCTCGCGTACTCATTGTTACAGATTCCATGATGGTGAAACTGGGCTACGTTGATAAAGTGGAGCATTACCTGCGCCAGCGCCGCAAGCCTGTGTTCATTGAAGTGTTCTCCGATGTGGAGCCCGACCCTTCAACAACAACCGTAGAGAATGGCACGAAGCTGATGAACAGCTTTGAACCGGATTGTATTATTGCGCTCGGCGGCGGATCCCCAATGGATGCGGCCAAGGCGATGTGGCTGTTCTACGAGCATCCTGATGCCGAGTTTGATCATATGAAACAAAAATTTATGGATATCCGTAAACGGATTTACAAATATCCTAAGCTGGGACAAAAGGCAAAATTTGTGGCGATCCCAACAACCTCGGGAACAGGCTCAGAAGTAACCTCATTTGCAGTTATTACAGATAAGAATAAAGGGAATACCAAATATCCGCTGGCCGATTACGAGCTGACACCGGATGTAGCCATTGTAGATCCCGATTTCGTATACAGCCTGCCACGGGTAGCTGTCGCAGATACGGGTATGGATGTACTGACTCACGCGATCGAAGCCTACGTATCTGTCATGGCAAATGATTATACAGATGGCCTCGCGATCAAAGCGATTCAGCTCGTATTCGAATATCTTGAAGCATCTGCTCTTACGGGAGATAAGCTGGCGAGAGAGAAAATGCATAACGCGTCTACGATTGCCGGAATGGCCTTTGCCAATGCATTCCTTGGTATCAATCACAGTCTTGCTCACAAATGGGGCGGACAGTATCACACGGCACATGGACGAACCAATGCCATTCTGATGCCGCATGTCATAAGATACAACGCGAAGAAGCCGACGAAATTCGCATCCTTCCCGAAATATGATCATTTCACAGCAGATCTTCGTTATGCCGAAATTGCACGTATCCTGGGATTACCTGCGAATACGACAGAAGAAGGGGTTAACAGCCTGATTCAGGCAATACGTGATTTGAATAAGAAGCTCGGTATCCCGGCTTCGTTCCAGGAGCTTGGCTTTGATCCGAAGGATTTTGAAGCAAGAGTCGATTATTTGGCAGACCGGGCATTTGAAGATCAGTGTACTACTGCGAATCCGAAGCTGCCACTTGTCAGTGAGCTGGCTGATGTGTACCGGAATGCTTTCTATGGAAGATTTGATAAATAACCGTGTTCTTCATCGTAAATGGTGAAGCTGTGCTGAGCAGAAGGAATTTCCTTCGTTCAGCACGGCTTTTTTTTCGTATGCTTGTTCCGCACAATATAGGAATGGGAAGCATGACTACAACAGTAAAAATAAAATGGAGTAACAGGCTTAACTTTGTGATATTCATCACATAATTAATGTGATCTGTATAATATAATTTGAAATGTAAGAGAGAAGAAATCCATTTCATAGAACCCAAAAGGCAATTTCACTTCCCTATAAAGAGTGGAGAGAAGGGGAGTGAGCAGGTAGATTAGTGAAAATAATCACAAATAACCTTACCACAATAACAGAGCCGAGGGAGAAAGAGTAACAGCAGGGATGGAATTTCGTACCTGCCTTCATGATCTGTCTAGTGTAACCACGAATCTATTGGAGGGATTACCATGGCGGTAACCGAAAAAGAAATGCAAAACGTACAATCCGGCTGGAGAAGCTTCAAGTCCGGAAAATGGACAAAAGAGGTTAATGTTAATAACTTTTTAGAGAAAAACCTCATTCCGTATGAGGGTGACGAGAGCTTTTTGACAGGTGCGACAGACAATACAAAAGCGCTGTGGGAGATCGTTATGGATCTAACCAAGAAAGAGAGAGATAACGGCGGAGTACTGGATGTGGATGTCAACACCCCTTCAACAATTGTATCCCATCAGCCTGGATACTTGGATAAAGAGAAGGAGCAGATTGTCGGCGTTCAGACGGATGCCCCGTTTAAGCGTTCCATTCAGCCGTTCGGCGGTATCAAGATGATGATTGATGCTTGTGAAGCCTATGGCTTTAAGCTTCCTGAGCCGATTATTGAAATGTTCACCACGATCAGAAAAACACATAACCAAGGGGTATTTGATGCCTATACGAGTGAAATGAGAAATGCGCGGCGAGCCGGCATCATCACAGGCCTGCCAGATGCCTACGGCCGCGGACGTATTATCGGTGACTACCGAAGAGCAGCGCTGTATGGAATTGACTTTTTAATCAAGGACAAGATGAGAGAGCAGGCTGAGCTGGAAGTTGATGTGATCGATGAAGATGTGATCCGGCTTCGTGAGGAATTGTCTGAACAGATTCGAGCGCTGAAAGAGCTGAAGCAGCTTGGTGAAATGCACGGATTCGATATTTCCGGTCCTGCACGAAATGCCAAAGAAGCCTTCCAATGGGTTTACTTCGCTTATCTGGCAGCAATTAAAGAGCAAAATGGTGCAGCGATGTCACTTGGACGTGTCTCTTCCTTCCTGGATATCTATATCCAGAGAGACCTTATAGAAGGAACACTGACTGAAGAGGAAGCACAAGAGCTGGTGGATCATTTTGTCATGAAGCTGAGAATTGTAAAATTCCTGCGTACGCCGGATTATAACGAGCTGTTCAGTGGAGATCCAACATGGGTCACGGAATCCATTGGCGGCATGGGGATGGATGGCAAGACACGCGTCACGAAGAACAGCTTCCGCTTCCTGCATACGCTGTACAATCTCGGACCCGCACCAGAGCCAAACTTGACGGTGCTATGGTCAGAGCAGCTGCCAGAAGGGTTTAAGAAGTACTGCGCCAAGGTATCTATCGAAACCAGCTCCATTCAATATGAGAATGACGATCTGATGCGTCCGATCTATGGAGACGATTACGGTATTGCCTGCTGCGTATCTGCAATGCGGATCGGGAAGCAGATGCAATTCTTCGGTGCACGTGCGAACCTTGCTAAGGCGCTGCTGTATGCAATTAACGGCGGTAAGGACGAGAAATCAGGAGCCCAGGTGGGTCCGGAGTATCCGCCAATTACATCTGAAGTACTGAACTATGACGAGGTTATGAAACGCTTCAAGCCGATGATGGAGTGGCTCGCGAAGCTGTATATGAACACGCTGAACGTGATTCACTATATGCATGATAAATACAGCTACGAACGGATTGAAATGGCGCTGCATGATCGTGATATTCTGCGGACGATGGCCTGCGGTATCGCTGGACTGTCTGTAGCAGCCGACTCGCTTAGTGCCATCAAGTATGCAACGGTTCGCCCCATCCGCAACGAGAATGGAATTGCCGTGGATTTCGTTATAGAAGGCGAGTATCCTTGCTACGGTAATAACGACGACAAGGTTGACCAAATCGCAGTGGAGCTCGTCGAGTCCTTCATGACGATGATTCGCAAGCACAAAGCCTATCGGAATGCGATGCCGACACAATCGGTACTGACGATTACATCGAATGTTGTGTATGGTAAGAAGACGGGTACGACCCCGGACGGACGTAAAGCAGGAGAGCCTTTTGCCCCAGGAGCGAATCCAATGCACGGACGCGATAAAAAAGGCGCACTGGCTTCCCTCAGCTCCGTTGCCAAACTGCCTTACGAACACAGCCTGGATGGTATTTCCAACACCTTCTCGATCATTCCGAAGGCACTTGGCAAAGAGGAAGAGGCCCGTAAGACCAACCTGACAGCAATGATGGACGGATATTTTGGAAGTGGAGCCCATCACTTGAATGTCAATGTCTTTAATCGAGAGCAGCTGATTGATGCAATGGAGCACCCTGAGAATTATCCACAGCTGACCGTACGTGTATCGGGTTATGCGGTTAACTTTATCAAACTGACACGTGAGCAGCAGCTTGATGTTATTAACCGGACATTCCACGGCAATATGTAACAGCTAACTGCTAGCTACTCAACAATCTGCACAGACGCACAAAGCGGATGCGATAGGAAAAGGGATGGTATAAATGGTCAAAGGTCATGTACATTCACTAGAAACATTTGGTACGGTTGATGGTCCCGGCATCCGCTTCGTGCTGTTCATGCAGGGATGTCTGCTGAAATGCCAGTACTGTCATAACCCTGACACCTGGGCACTGGATGGCGGGAACGCAATGTCACTGGAAGAGGTGCTCGCTGAGATTGAGCCTTATATTCATTATTATAAGAGCTCTGGTGGAGGCTTGACTGTCTCTGGCGGTGAACCTACGCTTCAAGCGGCCTTTGTTACTCAGCTGTTCCGTGAGGTCAAAGATCGCTGGAATCTGCATACGACGCTGGATACGAACGGTTTTAATGATATGGACCGTATAGATGAGCTCCTTAAGGTAACGGATCTTGTGCTGCTCGATCTGAAGCATATCGATAATGAGAAGCATGAGCGCATGACGGGCAAATCGAATGTAAGAATGCTGGAGACGGCACGCTGGTTATCGGAACATGGCAAACAGATGTGGATCCGCCATGTGTATGTTCCCGGCATTCATCATGATGAGAAGGATCTGCTTAATCTGGGCAGGTTTATAGGAACACTTGATGGAGTAGAAAAATTTGAGATTCTTCCCTATCATCAAATGGGAATTTATAAATGGAAGCTGCTAGGCAAAGAATATCCGCTTGAGGGTGTCCCCTCTCCTGAACAAGCGGAAATAGACCGTGCTTACCGTCTCATTGAGACGGGACGCAAGGAAGCAAGCAGGATCGAACTTTGATAAACGTGTCGTGATAACGAACTCCCTTCTAACATGAGAAGGGAGTTTTTACGTATTTTTCGAGGATTTTATCCCTCGATCTTTAAATTGTAGTCCTATCGGACACACAGCAATGTTTTTATAATGAAAATTGTAAAGCAAGTAAGTTACATACAATACAAGCTCATAGAAAGCGGGGGCAAACGAATGTTGAAGAAAAAGTTTGGTTCTATGATGTCGTTAATGCTGGCAGTGTCACTGACACTGGCAGGCTGTGGAGGCAGCTCTAATACGGAAACACCTGCTGCGGAGCCTGGAACGTCCGGCGAAACACCGCCGGCAGCTTCGGCTGAGCCGTTTGAAATGACACTTCGGCATACGCAGGTCGGTGCGGACAAGGAACGCCGGCTTGCGATCCTGCAGGACGTGGTTAAGAAGGTGGAGGGGGAAGTCGAAGGCGCATCTTTTACCCTGGATGGAGTTGATTCTGACGTTAACCGCAAAGAAAAGCTGCGGGGCGAAATGGCTGCAGGTAATCCGCCGGATATCTTCGACCTGTTCGGCAGCCCAGATGCGAAGGTATACGCCAAAGAAGGCATGCTTCTCAATCTGACACCGATCCTTGAAGAGCTCGGAATTCAGGATAAATTCTCCTCACTTGAGCCGTTCACTTATGAAGGCAATGTATATGGTCTGCCGGTCGGAGGATCTGGCGAAGGGTTTTTCTACAACAAGGAATATTATGAGTCGAAGGGATGGCAGCCGCCGGCTACCTTTGCCGAATTTGAGCAGCAGCTGGCTGATATTAAGGCAGATGGCAAAGTGCCGCTGGCTGGAGCTTCGAAGGCAGGCTGGGTACCTCTTATGCTGACGAACCATCTCTGGTCGCGATACGCAGGCTCTGATATTACAAACAAGTTTGTTACCGGTGAAGCGGCTTGGACCGATCCGGGAGTTGTCAAAGCTTTTGCTAAGCATCAAGAATGGGTTGACAAAGAGTATTTCAAGAAGGGCGAGCTTGGATTTGAGTATGCAGAGTATACGACTCAATTTACGAGCGGTGAAGCGATTCTGATGTATGACGGCACATGGAAATCCTCTGTATTCAAGGAAGGGCAATCCGGTGAAGGCTTGATCGGTAAAGTCGGATTCTTCAACTTGCCTCCTGTTGATGGAGGAGTAGGAGACCAAACCTCTCTCATGCGCGATGTGAATAACGGATACGGCTTTGCAGCTTCGGTTGCGGACGATCCACAGAAGCTCGCAGCAGTGAAATCCTTCATTAAGAATATGTTTAATGAAGAAATGCAAATTAGAGGTCTAGTTGAAGACGGTGTACTGCCGGCTATGAAATTCGATGAAGCTGTACTAACCGAAAGTATTACCGATGATTTGATGAAGGAGATCGTTGCTGTCCTTAATGCTTCCGCTACTTCTTTCCCTGCATTTGACTCGCTTGTTCAAGCGGATGTAACGACTGAGATCAGTAATATTCAGATTCAGAAGCTGATTGGCGGCCAAACGACCCCTGAGCAAATGGCAGAGGATCTGCAGAAAGTTCAAGAAGAAGCAAACGCAGCAGTGGAATAAAGAGGCTTAAGCACCGTTACCATTCATAATCGTGATCAGCATAAAACGATAAAATAACAGGACTGCTTACCCCGGATCAGCGTCCGGGGTTTTTTTACACACTAATATGGTATGAGACTGTACATTATTGGCTCTTCCATGGGAGGCTGTTGGCACATGAACAAATCACTCAAGAATCCTTGGGTATACTCCATGTTTATATTACCTGCCTTGATATTGTTTATATTGTTTTTTATTTATCCGATCTTGAATTCGATATACTACAGCTTTACCAGCTGGAATGGCGTATCTGAGAATCCGAAATTTATTGGGTTCGAAAATTATATAAAAGCATTTGGAGATGAGAGATTCTGGGAGTCGGCCTTGAATAACGGATGGTTTATTCTTTTTTCGTGCGGTATTCAGGTTCCGCTGATTGTGCTCTTCTCTCTTCTCATTGCGAATGTGAAGCGGCTTAAAGGCCTATACAAAACGGCGGTGTTCCTTCCCTCCATTATGTCTACAGCGGTTATTGGGATCTTGTGGGGCTTCATCTATGAACCGAATATCGGCTTGTTAAATCAGATATTGGGGCTGCTTGGCATCGAGCCGATCTACTGGCTGTCAGATGAGAAATACGCGATGTTCTCCATCCTGCTCACAAATGCCTGGCAATGGACTGGCTTCTACATCATCATGGTACTCGCAGCAATTCTCGCCATTCCGCGTGATCTGGATGAAGCAGCTGAGATTGATGGAGCAAACCGGCTGCAAAGAGCATTATCCATAACACTGCCGCTCATCAAGCCTATCATTTCTGTTGTCATTATGCTGTCGATTGCAGGTGCAATGAAGGCAGCAGATATCGTCATTGTCATGACAAAAGGCGGTCCAGCCGGGTCCACAGACGTGCTAGCAACCTACATGATCAAATATGCGATCACGAATTTTAAATACGGCTACGGAAACACCATCGCTGTCCTTATCTTTGTATTTACACTCATTCTGACGGCTCTCTATCAAGTCATGATCGCCCGCCGAAGTGAAAGGATTGAATACTAATGATGCGAACCTTGAGTAAATCAATCCCCCATGTATTTCTGCTCAGCTACTTGCTAGTCATTTTGTTTCCATTTCTATTTGTCATTTTCTCATCCGTCAAGAAGGATAACAATGCGATTGCGCTTAATCCGTTTGGTATCCCGCAAGAGTTTGCATTTGAAAATTATGTAGAAGCCTGGGTTAATGCCAAGATCGGAACGTACTTCTTTAACAGCTTATATATTTCAATCCTAGCCTCGGTGGTATCCATCTTGCTTGGTGCGATGTTTGCCTTTGCGGTAACAAGAATGAAGCATGGAAAATGGAACACAGCCTTCTTCAGCCTGATCCTGGTCGGCATGCTCATTCCGAACAACTCCCTGATGCTGCCCATCTATCTGCTTGTCCGCAAGCTGGGTATCCTGGATACGCATCTCGCGCTCATCATTCCTTATATTGCAAATGCGCTTCCGTTTACGATTATTATACTGGCTGCTTTTATGCGTTCGCTCCCAAGTGAAATCGAGGAAGCTGCCGTTATGGACGGGTTGAGGGCACAGGGGATATTTGCTAGAATAGTGTTACCTCTAACCATTCCAGCGATCGTTACGGTATTTATCGTTAACTTTCTTGGCAACTGGAATGAATTTCTTCTAGCCAACTACTTTTTATCCACGGACACACTTCGTACCCTGCCTGTAGGAATGGTGCAGTTCAGAGATCAGTACCAGATGAACTACGCCCAGATGTCAGCGGGAATTGTCTACAGTGTCGTGCCGGTTATCATTATTTATTCCATTTTGCAAGAGCAGATCATTGAAGGTGTAACCGCAGGTAGCGTCAAAGGGTGACGAGACTTACGCTTATGCTCTTCGACCGGGGAGAAATGCGTTCTTGAACTTGCGTAGCAAACTTGTCGTGGCGTTTCTGGCATTGATCATCATCCCGATGTGTGTCATGGGCTTCGGAACCTTTCTCGTAACATCGAGTACAATTGAGAAAAAATACAGCGAGCAGGCTGAGTATGCGCTGAAGTCGATCAGCTACAGCATCGAAAGCGTGTTTCAGGAAATGAACAATGTAACAGACAATGGAATTGCTACGTCTGTGTTTCAGATGGCGCTTGAATCCGAGAAGCCCGTGAACCTTGGGGAGAGCGATCAGCTCTATCTGAATGCGAGTCAGCGGAATTTTCGCAGCATGCTCTATAATTATCCCGCAATCAGCTATGCATTTCTCTATAATTTGGAGTATTCCGCCAGAGAGCGGATTGTCTCTATTTTTACGAAGGAAGACTTCAAGGCACTGCCTTTCGGGGAGTTTACCAACCATCCGCTCTACAATCAAGTGAAAGAGTTAAATGGTGTGCCTCTGTGGATTGCTCCGCTGGAGCATCCGGAATTCACGGGCTATGAGCCTGTATTTACTCAAATCAGGCTTGTAAAAGAGCTGAGTTTTTTCCAGAACATTGGTGTTCTGGTCGTGCAGATCAAGAATTGGGAAATTGACCGGATCTTCCGTAATCTCAGCATGAGCGGGAATCAGGATACGGAATTTATGATGGTGAACCAAGACGGGCTCGTTGTATATGACCCTTCCGGTTTTTATATTGGACGATACATGTCGGAGCTGATGAGCGAGACCTTTGCAGGCGGGGACGGATATCGCAGCAGCAGGCTGAATTTCGATGGAACAGAGAGCATCCTGTCTCAATACCAGATGAAGGGATATCCATGGCAGCTTGTCTCTGTAACTGAATGGAACTCCTTGGCCAAAGAAACGAATCAGCTGGTCAGCTGGTATGTGATTATTATTATATGCTGTCTGTTTGCCGCCCTTATGTTCAATGTCTTTTTTATGAATCGGATTACCGGAACGATTGCAGTCCTTGTACGCTTTATGCGCAGAGTTGAAGATGGGGATTTGAGTGCAAGGATTGAGGGCAAAGGCTACGACGAGCTCCAGCTGCTGGCACAAGGCATCAATGATCTTATGGACAAAATCAGCAGCTTGTTCCGCAGAGTCAAGGCCGAGCAGATGCAGAAGACAAGAGCCGAGCTCCGGGTGCTGCAGGCCCAGATCAAGCCGCACTTCTTGTTCAATACACTAGAGTCCATTAATGGACTTGCACTTCGCGGGGAAAGAAGGAAGGTCAGTGAGATGGTAAACAGGCTGGCCAGTATTTTACGTATCAGCATTCAAGATGTGGAAGAAATTCCGATCAAGGAGGAAGTGAAGCATCTCGAGAACTACTTGGCGATTCAACAATACAGGTTTGCTGAGCTGTTTGAATATGAGATTGACATTCCTGAGAAGCTCGAATCCTTTCCTATTCTTAAGCTTACCCTGCAGCCCCTTGTCGAGAATAGCATTCAGCATGGGTTTGAAGGAATTGATTACGTTGGATTCATCCGGGTAACAGCATGGGAAGATATGGGAAGAGTTGTGCTTGAAGTGCAGGATAATGGAATCGGGATGGCTAACACCGTCCTTGAACGGTTCGAATACATGGCGAAGACGACGGAAATGGAGGATGAACCGATATCACCGGCCATGTCTGAACGTCGTGGTCTTGGAGTGCGGAGTGTAGCCGACCGAATTCGCATTCAATATGGAGAACATTACGGTATATTTATCTGTTCTGCGAGTGGGGCAGGAACGACAATCCGGTGTGTGCTGCCCAAAAACGATTGGGGGGATTCGTCTTGGAATTGAGTGCGCTGCTAATTGATGATGAACAGCCTATACTTGATAACTTGAAGGAGTTTATTGATTGGGAATCGCTCGGAATCAAGGTGGCTGGAGCTGCCCGTACCGGAAATGAAGCGTTAGAGCTGAGTACCCATGTTCAGCCTGATCTCATATTATGTGATATTCGAATGCCTGTCATGGACGGACTAACATTCATTGAACAGTATCGGATAAGAGGCGGGAAAGCAGAGATTCTGCTGCTTACCGGCTACCAGGAGTTTGAATATGCGAGACTTGCATTGCAGCAAGGCGTTCGTGAATACATATGCAAGCCGATCGATTATTTTGAGCTGGAGTCAACCATTGGCGCACTTGCAGGCCGTATCCGCAATAAGAAGCAGCAGGAGCAGCAGGGCACGGTGCGAGAGCTGTATATGAGCAAGTGGATTCGTCGAAAATGGCTGCAGGAAGTATTGCTTGGTGAATCCCATAGTCCCAATCCATGTGAAGATGTGAAGTCAACCGCAGGTGGAAGTCGTTATACACTCATCTTGCTCGTTGCACAGGATTATTTCCTCAATTCCTTGTTATGGTCAGAAGAAGAGCGTAAGCATTGGCATGAGTTGGTTGGTGCAGTAATCGACGATCATTTGGCGGCTTCAACGCCAGCAGGAGAAGTAATCCAGACGCGGGATGGAGAATGGTGTATTGTTATTGAACATGATTCCTCCTTGTCTGATTCTGCTTCCCGTGTCCCTGATCCTGACTTACTCGAAGAGCTGGAACGTAGGTTTACAGATGCATCTGGCATGGCTGCAGAATTGTATGCTTCCGGCAAGAAGGTCTTTGATTACATGCTGGCCGAAGAATATAGAGATGCCCAGCGGGCGCTGATGATGTCTGAGCATTCAGGCACAAGGATTGCAAATATTGATGAGCAGGAGTCAGGCGAAGAGCTTGAATGGATGTCTCGTGTATGGTCGGATCGGTTGACCCTGGCGGTGAGGCAAAAAAATAAAAATGAGGTTACATCGGTGCTGAAGCAAATTTACAGCTTGATGTGCACCGACAAAGGGAGTAACAACGGCAAGGCCATCAAGTATTTCCATTACATTGTTGTTCTCATGCTCCGTGATATGCACGAAATGAAGCTGCTGAAGACAGAAGCCGAAGAACGGATCTGGAATGTGATGTTACAAACGCTTACACTCCGGGAATATTATGAGCTGTCACTTACCTTGGCAGAAGCTTGCGCAAGCGAGCTGCCGAGGCGCACGGCAGGAGAACTGGTGGCCACCGCAAGGGATTATATCGCGGCAAGGCTGGATAAAGATCTGGGTATTGAAGAGATGGCAGACCAGCTTGGGATCTGTTCAAGCTACTTCTGCCAGCTATTCAAGAGCCATTTTGGTGTCACTTTTGTTGAATATGTAACGAGAGAAAGGATGGAGTCTGCGAAAGCCATGCTCACCGGAACAGATCGGAGCATCGCTTCGATTGGAGCTGCCGTGGGGTATCGGGAACGGAGATATTTCTCAAAAGTATTTCATAAGTATTATGGAATGAAGCCTTCTGAATTTCGTGAGATGGCAGCCAAGAGAAACTGAACTCTTCCAAATCATAAGTAAATGGCGACATAAGAGCAGCGTTTCCGACTTAGGGGATGTTGCTTTTTGTCATTTTTTAGAATGTGTAGAGCAACTTTTTCAGTATAACTGCGTCTAATAATGAGACATGCATCGTGATACAACTAAGTGATTAGAAGGAGTCGAGGAATGAATTTCAAGAAATTATCTATTCTCACCGTCTTTGCCGTTTCACAGGTACTGATGGCTTTTCCAGTGAGTGCACAATCAGACACAGCAGAAGTTCAGCAGGGACAAGCACTTGATCAACAAGCAGCAAGTGTGCAAGAAACCCTGTCCCAAGATGTTAAGAATGACGAGAGTACTTCTCACACCAATAACGAAGTGAAGCAGGACACAGAAGCCGCAGAAAGATCCGTAAGCGGAGCTCAGGACATATCAGATGAAGCAGAGCTTCCAGATGATTCTCAAAGTGATGAATCCTCTGAGAAAGACCAGGCTTCACTTCCCGAAGAGGATTCTATAGAGTCGGATGCTGTAGAGCAGCAGCCGGTTTCACAGCAAACTGTCCAGGAGACAAGCTCGGTCAAGGCAAATACAGCAGCGAATACAGCTGTCAGCGCGAGCCAGCTGATCTTATTTTATAATAGCAGCAAGATGATTCAGGACGGTGTTACTTACTACGCTCCACAGCCGATGGTTGTGAAGAGCGGTGTTTCCTATGTGCCTATTCGCGCATTGGTTGATCGAGTCGGATACAAGGTATCATACAATTACAGCACCAAGGAAACGTTGATCATCCAGGGCAGCAACGAACTTCGCTTCAAAACGAACAGCAGCAGCTATACGGTTAACGGCGTTTCGAAGAGCATGAAGGGCGCTTCCTATCAGACGAACAATACATTTATGGTGCCGCTGACATCCATTACCCAAGCACTTGGCATAACCTACAGTGTGGATAACATCAATAAACGGATTATTCTGAACCTGTCGAGTAAGCCGGTTGCTAAATTCAGCATTCAGCCGAGCAAGGTGTACGCAGGAGATCAGGTAACTTATGTAACAGCTCCTTATTCTCCGAAAGGTCTTGCGATCATTAATGAACGCTGGGAAGGCAGACAGGATGTATTTGAATCAGAAGGGAACTATACGGTCAGCTATTATGTTCAGGATTCAAGCGGTACATGGAGTGATGCCTATACCGTTACCATTAATGTAGAACGGCCGAATCAGCCGCCGATTCCGATGTTTACAACAGATAAAGAAGAATACAAGATGGGCGAGCTGATTACGTACAAGGACGAGAGTACAGATGACGAGTATATAGTAGATACACAGTGGGACAATAATGCAGCAGCGTTTTTCACACCTGGACCCAAGACGATTCGATTAACGGTTACTGATAATAAAGGGGCAAGCCGGACTTACGAAAAAACGATTATTATCACAAACGAAACGTTGTACACGCTCAATGAGTTTAATCGTCTCTTTACACCGGTTGGGGAGGAATTTGCCTTTGACGGTTCGATTGTCCCGACCTGGGATAAAGTGAGTTATACGTACACGGATCAACCAGGCACACTGATACGAAGCAATAGTCCTGAAACGGTAACCCGTGAAGGGATTCTATATCAGGATCGTGCCGTCGGCAACACGAGATTTTTGCTTCACCATCTCAATAACACCGGCAAAAAAGTGAAGATGTACGTGGTCGCAACGAACAACAACTCGGCTACAGCTACACTTCGTACAGAGAATCTAGGCTTCGCAGGTCCGACCAATATTGCACAGGCTGCAGGCAAAAAAGCGGTACAAAGATATTTTGAAACGATGCAGGATGGTTCAAAATGGTCGACTACTCAGCTGAAGCCGGGAGAGAGCAAGCTGATCCTTACCGATCTGAGCATGTCGAGTCTTGGCCAGAGTCAAATTATTTCACTGTATTCTGATGTTTACAGCAATTATCCAATTGACTACAAAGTCATTATGATTGATGAGAAGCTGGATCCGCTGTCTGCAGTGAAGAAGCTGCCGGTTCTTGACCGGGATGGTGTTCATAACCGCGGAACTTATGATAATCCAACTCGCATCATCAAATACAGTGAGATGATTGGCGAGAAGTCACAGCGGCTTGTGATTGGGGATAACAAGGATGACCCGAACGTGGCCGGCGTGGATCCGATGGTAGGGGTAACAGCCTCCAACTCGGGTAACTTCGGTGTCCTGTACAAGATCACACTGGACTCCGTAGCTCCTAATACACTGATCTCCTTTAATCCTCGCGGAGGAACCTATTCGGGCTATGCGATGGTGAATGGAATGCTCATACCCCTGGCGAAGAGTGGAGGAGTAAGTGCTCCGAATGAGCAGGTTGTATTATACCGAACAGGCAGCTATGAGCAAAAGGTCGAAATCTGGTTCACTGCTGCGCCGGCAAGCAGTCTTCCAATCAATCTGTTGTTTACGGCATTGCCGCAAGTAGAGGAGTAAGAATTCATTCATATCAAAAAAAGAGCTCTATATCAGAGTTCTTTTTTTGTTACGTTTGTGTCGAATACGAATCAACGTACTATACGTGTTCGTTGACGTGACTCTTGATTTCAGGCATTATAAGGGTATGACACAAATAGGTATGACAGGAGGGTTAAGAGTCATGCTGTCCACGGATCAAATTATTGAAGCTATGTCCGGTCAAGGACTTCGAATTACGGATCAGCGCAAGACGCTGGCAAGGCTTTTTGCCGAATCAGAAGGTTATTTGTCACCAAAAGACGTTTATGAATATATGGGCAAATCATACAGCGGATTAAGCTTTGATACAGTCTATCGCAACTTGAGAGTCATGCAGGAGCTCGGCGTACTGGAGCAGGTTATTTTTGAAGACGGGGTTAAATTCAAAGCTTCATGCAGCAGCGGTCATCACCATCATCATTTGATATGCCTGAACTGTCAGAAGACACTGCCGATCGAGTTTTGCCCGATGAATCTTACAGATACACCGGATCAATTTCAAGTTGTTGAACACAAGTTTGAAATTTTTGGATATTGCAGGGAATGTCAGACTGAAGGCAAAGGCTATAAGAATACGAAGAAGTCTGCTTCCAAAGGTCATTAATAATGAAGCCTGCTAGATTCATTGCGAAGGCTCCGGTTCAATTCTATCGCAAATTCATCTCACCGCTGAAGCCGCCCAGCTGTCGTTTTTATCCGACCTGTTCTGCTTATGCACTTGAAGCCATCGAGGTGCACGGTGCAGTGAAGGGATCACTCCTTGCGGCGAAACGGATAGCGAAGTGTCATCCTCTACATCCGGGGGGAGTGGACCTCGTCCCTCCCAAGAAGGGCAGTGAAGGAAATACGCCTTCATAGGCTGCGGAACCTTGACATTGATGCTGCCGTTTTGTATGATTTTTCTGAATAAGCTCAATATTATAGATGTACGCATATTTTTCCTATGAAGGGATAAGTACGATCATGCATGCTTTAGTACAGAGAGCCGGGGGAGCTGCAAGCCGGTCTGAAGCAGAGTTCGGAAAATGGTCCTGGAGGAACTGCTTTCGAGCCATATCCGTCCTAGTAGATGGAAGGTAAGGGAGCGGCGCATGCCAGCGTTAGCGGGCACAGTTAAGCAATGAGCTTGACTGGTATGAGCCTGATTTCTTACTTGAGTGTGAAGTGATCAGGGAATTTGGGTGGTACCACGTGAGTGTAACAGACTCTCGTCCCATATGGGATGAGGGTCTTTTTGTGTTGTTTTTACATGGTACCGCAATCCCTTGATTACATATTAATCATTAGGAGGCATACAAAAGTGACAGACAAAAAAACATTCTACATTACAACACCGATTTACTATCCAAGCGACAAGCTGCACATCGGTCATGCTTACACTACAGTAGCGGGAGATGCGATCTCAAGATATAAGCGCCTAAGAGGCTATGAGGTACGTTACCTGACAGGTACAGATGAGCATGGTCAAAAAATCGAGCAAAAAGCGAAGGCAGCGGGCAAAACACCGCAGGAATTTGTTGACCATATTGTCGCAGGAATTCAGGATTTGTGGAAAAAGCTTGATATCACAAACGATGATTTCATTCGGACGACAGAGCCGCGGCATACATCCGTCGTTCAGGACGTGTTTGAGCGACTGGTGCAGCAGGGCGACATTTATAAAGGGGAATACGAAGGCTGGTACAGCATACCTGATGAAACCTATTACACGGAAACACAGCTGGTGGATACCGAAAAGGATGCGAATGGCAAAATTATTGGCGGAAAAAGCCCGGACAGCGGTCATCCCGTCGAGCTCGTCAAAGAGGAAAGCTATTTCTTCAAAATGAGCAAATATGCAGACCGGCTGCTTCAATATTATGAGGAAAATCCGGATTTCATCCAGCCTAAATCCCGCAAGAACGAAATGATCAACAATTTCATCAAGCCGGGTCTTGAGGATCTGGCTGTATCCCGTACAAGCTATGAATGGGGAGTTAAAGTATCCAGTGATCCTAAGCATGTGGTCTACGTATGGATTGATGCACTGCTGAACTACATTACCGCTCTGGGATATGGCAGTGAGGATGCTTCCTTGTACGATAAATTCTGGCCGGCAGATGTTCATCTGATGAGTAAAGAAATCGTCCGCTTCCACACGATATATTGGCCGATCATGCTGATGGCACTGGGTCTTCCGCTGCCGAAGAAGGTATTTGCCCACGGATGGCTGCTGATGAAGGACGGCAAAATGTCCAAATCCAAAGGGAATGTCGTTGATCCCGTGACACTGATTGACCGCTACGGACTGGACTCCCTGCGTTACTATCTACTGCGTGAGGTGCCGTTCGGATCGGATGGTACATTCACTCCGGAGAGCTTCGTAGAGCGTGTCAACTCGGATCTTGCGAATGACCTTGGCAATCTGCTTAACCGTACTGTGGCGATGGTGCACAAGTATTTTGACGGCAAAACGCCTGCATACCAATCCAGAGTAACTGAATTTGACAGCACGATTGAGGAGCTTGCGCTGAGTACTGTGGAGAAAGTGGAAGAGGCGATGGAGAATCTGGAATTCTCTGTAGCACTGACACTGATTGGTCAATTCATCAGCCGGTGCAACAAATATATTGATGAAACTCAGCCATGGGTGCTTGCTAAGGATGAGGCGAAACGCGAGGAGCTTGCTTCCGTTATGGCCCATCTGGTGGAGAGCTTACGTGTAGCATCCATCTTGCTGCAGCCGTTCTTAACTCAGGCTCCGCGCAAAATTTGGGAGCAGCTTAACATTCAGGAGGGAGAGCTTACAAGCTGGGACAGCACCAAGCAGGCAGGATTGGTTCCAGCAGGAAATGAGCTTCGCAAGGGTGAGCCGATCTTCCCGAGACTTGATGTAGAGCAGGAGGTTGCCTATATTGCGGGTGCTATGTCAGGCGGAACCAAAGCAGAGCCAGCCAAAGCGGTAGAAGCCGCAGCAGAAGCAACGGAAGGACTGCCGGAGATCGGAATTGAGGACTTTGCCAAAGTAGAGCTGCGTGTTGCTCAGGTTACCGCGTGCGAGCCGGTGAAAAAAGCAGATAAGCTGCTGAAGCTGCAGCTTGATCTCGGTTATGAGCAGCGTCAAGTAGTATCGGGTATTGCGAAGTTCTATACGCCGGAAGAAATGGTAGGCAAGAAAGTCATTTGTGTGACGAATCTGAAGCCGGTAAAGCTGCGCGGCGAATTGTCTCAAGGGATGATTCTCGCTGCCTCTCATGGAGATCAATTGACTCTGGCTACGGTGCCTGAAAATATGCCGAACGGGGCAATCGTGAAGTAAACCCCTTTTTAATGAGTTATGAAATGGATGCATCCTGCACATAATCTTAAAAAGAGGATTTTAAGCTTATACAATGAAGAGCGTTCCTTTTGGGGAACGCTCTTTTTTTCAGTAAATAGTATTGACAATCTTGGGAGGGATGCTATACTACTATTTGCTAGTAATCATTACGATTACGATTTAATAGATGCGGAGGTCATTATGAAATATAGTTTGACTGGAAAAAAAGTGCGGAATATGGCCGGGGGAGTATTACTTAGTGCTATCATGTTATTTACAGCCGCTTGTGGCAATGATTCAAACGGCAGCTCTCAAGGGCAGATTGAGGAAGATAAGTTCAACGTCGTTACGAGTTTTTATCCAATATATGAATTTGCTAAGACGATAGGCGGGGAAGATGCGAATGTAATCAATTTGCAGCCTGCAGGAGTAGATCCTCATAGCTGGACTCCACGCAGTCAGGATATCGTCAATACATCCAATGCAGGACTGTTTCTGTACAATGGTGCAGGACTTGAAGGATGGGTACCCAACTTCTTGAAGGGACTCGACAGCGATTCTAATGTGAAATCTGTAGAAGTAAGCGAAGGGATCGAGCTGATCGATTCAGAAGGTCATACCCATGATCATGCAGCAGAGGAAGCTGCTGATGAGCATGCCCATGAAGGCGAGGAGCACGCTCATGAAGAAGAGCATGCACATGAAGGTGAAGAATCGCATGAAGGAGAGCATGCACATGAAGGTGAAGAATCGCATGAAGAGGAGCACGCTCATGAAGAAGAAGCTCCAGCTTCAGATGATGGTCATAATCATGGTTCCACCGATCCTCATACTTGGATAAGCCCCAAATCAGCTCTGATCATGGCAGAAAATATTAAGGACAGCCTAGTTGAAGCAGATCCTGAGCACCAAGCAGGTTATGAAGAACGCTATGAGGGTCTTAAACAGGAGCTAGAGGATCTGGATGCCAAATTTACAGAGGAGCTCGCAAAAGTACCCAATAAAGAGATTGTAGTATCTCATCAAGCATTTGGTTATCTTGCACGAGATTACGGACTGACTCAGCATTCGATCATGGGGTTATCTCCTGATGCAGAGCCAACGGGACAGGACATTGTGAAGCTAGCTAATCTCGTTGAAGAAGAAGGAATTAAATATATCTTTTTTGAAGAGCTGGTATCGGATAAGCTGGCCAAGACACTTGCTTCAGAAGCGGGTGTACAAACGATGGTACTCAATCCGGTTGAAGGATTGACTGAAGAGCAGCTGCAGAACGGAGAAACTTATTTTACTCAAATGGAGAAAAATTTACAAAATTTAATCACCGCTTTAAAATAAGTGAAGATAATGCTAGGATGATAATAGATTGAACTTGAAATAAAGGATGGAACGTCGATGCAACCAGCTACAGCACTATGCCATGATCCAGTCCTTGAGCTTAACAATCTATGTTTTTCTTACGGTGAACAACAGGTAATTAAGGATCTGAATCTTACCGTGAAAGAACGAGATTTCGTAGGAGTGATTGGTTCGAATGGAGCGGGAAAAACGACGCTGATGCGGATGCTTGTTGGACTGCTGCCCCAAGGATCCGGTGATATTCGGATGTTTGGTACACCGATCGCCAAATTTAAGGACTGGGAACGAATTGGATATGTACCGCAAAAAAATGCCTTTAATCCACTGTTTCCGGCTACAGTAAGAGAAGTCGTACAGTCTGGGCTGTACAACAACAAAAATATATTCCGCAGATTGAGTCAGAAGCATAAGCAGCAATGCGATGATGCGCTTGAAGTCATGCGGATTCAGGATTTGGCTGATAAGAGAATTGGCCAATTGTCTGGCGGTCAACAGCAGCGTACTTTTTTGGCCCGGGCGCTCATTAACCGTCCAGATTTGCTCATTCTTGATGAACCTACAGTAGGTATTGATGCGGAGACGCAGGCAAGCTTCTTCGAGCTGATCACGCATATGCATCAGCATCATCATATGACCTTCTTAATGGTATCGCATGATATCGATATGATTGAAGGTTATCTCGGAAGTGAGCCTGAGCAGCAGAACGGCAAGATCAAGTTCTATGTTCGCCATTCACATGATCTGGAGAACTGTGCTCAGACCGATTTACAGCATACATTGTTATAAGGGCCGAAGGAGTCGTGGAAATTGGAAATATTAACGAGTGAATTTTTTCAGCGGGCGCTGGCTGGCGGGATACTGATCGGTATCACAGCCCCGCTGATTGGTTTGTTTCTTGTGCTTCGCAGATTATCGATGATCGGGGACACCTTGTCGCATGTAACCATTGCGGGGGTGGCCCTTGGCTTTTTGCTGGGGGTATATCCGATTGCGGTTGGACTTGTCTTTGCGGTCTTAGCCTCATTTGCCATAGAGAAGCTGCGTAAAGCCTACAAGAGTTATGCTGAATTATCGATCGCCATTATTATGTCCGGGGGAGTAGCGCTGGCTTCTTTATTCTTTACTCTTGGTAAAGGCTATAATGGGGACGTAATGAGTTATTTGTTTGGTAGTATATATACATTGGATATGACGGATTTGACGGTTGTTGGAATCGTAACGGTTATTGTTATTGCTGTAGTGTTTATTTTTCATAAGGAGTTCTTCCTTCTAAGCTTTGAGGAGGATGCCGCTGCCGTTACCGGACTTCCTACAAAATTGTTGAACATGCTGCTTACCGTGATGACAGCACTGGTAATCAGTACAGCTATTAAGATCGTCGGAGCGCTGCTTGTCTCGGCACTGCTGACCATACCGGTTGCCGTCAGTCTCTTGATTGCGAGAAGCTTCAGATCTTCCATTATATTATCTGTCATTATTTCGGAAATTGCCGTTATTGCAGGACTTATCATTGCAGGGGTATGGAATCTCGCTCCTGGAGCAACGATTGTTCTCTTGCTTATTGCGATGCTTATTGTCATTATGCTTGGTAAAAAAGGAATTCGGGCTTAAGATATTTATCTTACCCGAATTCTTTCATTCGTTCTTAGGGAGGCGTTATAGTCATGCCTGATGTGAACGTATTATTAGCCTTCTTGGCAGGGGTTGCTTCCTTCTTATCACCCTGCAGTCTGCCGCTGTATCCGTCCTATCTGTCCTACATAACCGGTTTATCCGTGCAGCAGCTTAAGCACGAGCAGAATAAGCGCGAGGTCCGTATGCGCACGTTAAGCCATACTCTAGCTTTTATCCTGGGCTTTTCCGTCGTATTCTACACACTCGGACTTGGCGCAGGCATCTTTGGAGAATTTTTTCACGAATACAAGGACCTCGTTCGAATGCTGTCAGCAATACTTATTATGGTCATGGGCTTATTTCTCATTGGGCTCTTTCAGCCGCAGCTATTGATGAAGGAAAGAAAGCTTGATGTCAAATGGAAGCCGGCTGGCTACCTTGGCTCTTTTATTTTTGGCATTGGCTTTTCTGCTGGCTGGTCTCCTTGCATCGGACCTATTCTTACCGCAATCATCGCGATTGCAGCAACCGAGCCGGGAACCTGGGTTACGCTTATTACAGGCTATACTATAGGATTCGCACTTCCCTTTTTCTTGCTGGCATTCTTTGTTGGAACGACGAGATTTATCAGTAAATATTCAGGTGTACTAATGAAGGTCGGGGGTAGTGTTATGGTTCTGATGGGCATATTGCTCTTTACAGACCGAATGACACAAATTACGATATGGCTGCAACGAATTACACCGGAATGGATGATATTCTAAAAAATAGTATAGATATGTAAGCCCATCAGTCGCTGACTGATGGTTTTTTCACATTATGCAGATGATTGGCAGTGGCTTTTGTCGAAAGCAAACTTAGGTGAAATATTCAATTTTAGCTTGTGGAAAAGCATCGAAGATACGTTCCGTAATAAATTCACGGAGTGCCTGCTGCTGATCTTTAGGGTATACATATTTATATTGTCCCCATTTTCCCCATTTGGTCTCACGTTTGGCTATATCCATTTCCAGCTTGGATTTGGGATAGCGCTGTTCAATCACATTTTTGGCCGTCTTGGTAAAGCGGTGCTGAATCATCTCAAACGTCAAATCTTTGGTTGCTTCCTGTGGAAGATTTTCTTTGAGCCTTTCCAGCAGCTCGCTATAGCCCTCTTCCCACCCGTCGTACCAAATGATCGGAGCGATAATAAAACCGAGGGGATATCCGGCGTGAGCGATTTTTCCTGCGGCTTCTATACGTTCCTCGAAGCGGGAGGTGGCAGGCTCAAAATTTTTAATTACATATTCAGCATTTACACTAAATCGAATGCGCGTATGGCCGTTATGCTTGATGTTCAGCAGAGGATCTACATGATGATACTTGGTAACGAACCGAAGTCGTCCAAACTCTTCATCCGCCATAAAGCGAATGAGATCACCGAGGCTCCCAGTAATATGTTCGAGCCCGACAGGGTCAGAAGTACAAGCAGCCTCAAACCGGGTGATCTCCGGCTTGCGCTCTTCAATGTAATCCTTCGCTGCATGCAGAATGTCCTCCGTGTTTACATAGACACGAATATAAGGTTTGCTGCCAAGCGTGGTCTGCAGATAGCAGTAGTGACAGTGTCCCATACATCCTGTAGATATCGGAATCGCATATTCAGCAGAGGGCTTGGACTGATCGAATTTAAGCGTTTTGCGAAGGCCCACCACGAGCGTTCTTTTGGCTATACGGTATTTCTCCTGATCTGTCTCTCCCGGCAAGTTCGTAATTCGGTTGTGCGAAGTGGTCATACGATATTCAATATTATTCGCTTTAACCCATTCCATAATGCGTTTGCCTTTTTCATATTCCAATGCCTGTGGTTCAAAATAAACTAAATCAGGAACAAAGGGAGCTGTTGGCTTAAGCTTGCGTTTAGGCTTTTCCGGAACGAGTATTGTCATGGGCAGTTGGCTCCTCTCCCTGTATTCAATTCTTAGTTATTGTGCCATCAGTTTGCACCCATTAAGCGTGGTAAGTTCAGTCATGTAAGAAGTGCTTGTCAGGCTTTAAGACTTGCAAATCGCAAGTGATAACATGTATCATTACAAGAGCAAAGTTGTGCGATCGATCAGACGCTAGTTCATAAATGAAAAGAGGTAAGGCAAATGCCAACGCCCAGTATGGAAGATTATTTGGAGCGAATTTACAAGTTAATTGACGAGAAGGGCTATGCGCGTGTATCCGATATAGCTGAGGGACTGGAAGTCCATCCTTCCTCTGTAACCAAGATGATCCAGAAGCTGGATAAAGATGAATATTTAATCTATGAAAAATACCGCGGACTCGTGCTGACGCCAAAAGGCAAAAAGATTGGCAAGCGTCTAATGGACCGTCATGAGCTGCTTGAGGAATTTTTAACGATGATTGGCGTTAAGAATGAGAATATCTATACCGATGTTGAAGGAATTGAGCATCATTTGAGCTGGGATTCCATTACTTGCATCGAAACCCTTGTCGAATATTTTCGCAGAGACAACACCCGACTAGAGGATTTACAGAATGTTCATAAAGAACTGACCAACGAATCATAGAAGAGCACCGTCCTGATTTATTTGCGGGACAGGTGTTTTTTCTTTTTATACGCAACTATCAGAATAGAATCCGCGTCTATATTCATAGGAAATGGTTTATTTTTCTAATACCAAAGCTATGGAGGACAAGGGTTGTATGAGGAAATGGAAACAATGCATCGCATTATTGCTAGTCTGTTTGCTGGCATTTCAAGGGGGCTCTGTGACATTCGCAGCCAGTACGGCAGGAATTACGATTTATTTGGATGGTGAGGAGCTGGAGTCTGACGTTGCGCCTTATATCGTACCCAAAGTCAATGTCACGATGGTGCCGCTTCGTGTAATCAGTGAAGGCATTGGCGCTTCGGTTAAGTGGAATCAGGCGTCCAAAACCGTTCGGATTCAAGGATTTGGCAACGACCTGTCTTTGACCCAAGGGAAGAGCACGGCGATTGTGAACGGAAAAACGGTACAGCTGTCCGCGAATGTGACCAACACCAAAAACCGTGTGATGGTGCCGATTCGTTTTGTCAGCGAGCATCTGGGCCTGATTGTGAAATGGAATCAATCCGCCAAAACGATTCATCTCACCTCTACGAATTTGTGGCCGACGGATCCGGAAATCCCGGTTGTACCTGGAGAACCAGAGGACAGCGATATGAGAGGCGCATGGATCTCCACCATTAATGGAGACTGGCCGAAATCAGGCTCTATGAATAATGTGGAGAAGCAGAAGAGTGATTTCATCCAGGAGCTTGATAAGCTGGAGTCTATGGGAATCAATGCGGTATTTGTTCAGCTGAGAGGTGCTGCTGACGCGATCTATCCTTCCACACTGGTTCCATGGAACAAAGTATTGACTGGCAACCAAGGGGTGGATCCAGGGTATGATCCTGTCAGCTTCATGATCGAGGAAGTACATAAACGGGGGATGGAATTCCATGCCTGGTTTAATCCTTTCCGCGCGAATACGACGGCAGACATTAGCAAGAATGCAGCCAATCATGTAGTGAATGTACATCCGGATTGGATCGTAACCGCTAAGAATCAGATGTACATTAATCCGGGTATCCCAGATGCAAGACAGCATATTATTGATGCCATCATGGAAGTGGTGAATCGTTATGACATCGATGGCGTTCATTTGGACGATTACTTCTATCCATCTAATGTCACTTTTAATGATGCAGCTGCCTTCGAAGCATACAATTACAACAACTATACAGATATTAATGACTGGCGTGTAGATAACATTAACAGGTTCGTTCAGTCACTTGGGGAACAGATACAAGCTGTGAAGCCTGGAGTCGAGTATGGAATTAGTCCATTTGGCGTGTGGAGAAACATCGCAGATGATCCGACAGGCTCGAATACGAAGGCAGGCGTGACCGCCTATGATGATATGCATGCGGATGTGCGTACTTGGATTCAGAAAGAGTGGATTGATTATGTTGCACCGCAGATTTATTGGAGCATGTCACTCCAAGCGGCAAGATACGATATTCTGGTTGACTGGTGGGTCGATGAGGTGTCAGGGACCGATGTGGATCTGTATATAGGTCACTCACCTTACAAGCTGGGAACATCCGAAGCGGGCTGGCACACCGCAAATGAAATCATTAATCAGCTCAAATATAATGAGCAGTATGAAGAAGTTGATGGCGACATCTACTTTAGTGCACAATACCTGACCAAGAATCCTCTTGGCTTGATCGGCTTACTGCAAAACTATTACGGAAAATGAATTTGTCTGAAATATTAAATTTATTGGCTTCATAAACTGCTGATCTACAACATAAAAAGTCCTTTGACCTTTAGCAGGTCAAAGGACTTTTGCTTTTGCTAATGATATTTAGGAAGCTCATCGTCATTTTTGCTTTTCTTCTGTCCTTCAATGACATGAAAAGGGTAGCTCTTGCGCTTATTCATTGTCTGTCCGGGTTTATGTCCTGACTTACTCCGTTCGAGCTTCGCCATCGTTGCTTTGGAAGGCTTCACTTTAGGGTGTCTGCCGGTCAATGCCCGAGGGGGACGCTTATAGAACCAGAAGATGAGTCCTCCCAGGATCAGGGGGAAGATTAGGGCATCCCATCGACCAAGTCGAATATTTACATATAAACCGAAGACCGCCAATATCATGATGATCCAAAAAGCTACTGCATGCTTAACCATGTCAGATCCTCATCCTTTCACAGGATCAAGATTACCGCTAGTTACACTGAACGTTGCGGGTGATTTTTCAAATTCCGCATCAAGCTCACGCATACGGTTAAAGGAGGCAATCGATACCTCAACCTGCTCGTTCGTTGGTTCTTTGGTTGTAAGAAGCTGAAGCCACAGGCCCGGATAACCAAGGAAGCGAAGAACCGGTATGTCTCTTACTGCGTTTGTAAACTTTAATACTTCAAATGAAACACCGAGTACGATCGGCAAGAGCATGAGCCGCTGTCCTACACGCTCCCATACATTATCGTAAGGAAACGGGATCGAGAATACAGAATAGACAAGCACCCCGACAATGACACTGAGCACCAGGAAGCTGCTTCCGCATCTGTAATGGAGACGGCTGAATTTCTGTACACTCTCCGGAGTGAGCTCAGCTCCAGCTTCATAAGCACTTATTACCTTATGCTCTGCACCATGATATTGAAACAATCGCTTGATGGTTGGTGTCATGGATAAGAAGTACAGGTAAGCAAAGACAAGCAGGATCTTAATAATTCCTTCAATGAAAGTATGACCGAACTGGCTGATCGACAGGCTGCCGAATAGAAATTCCTCTATGAATACCGGAACCGCCGTCAACACCACTTTACCAAATACAAAGGATAGGATACCTACGGCAGCAACGCCGATAATCATCGACAGACTCCAGCCAGAATCTTCATCCTCTTGATTCTTCGCACGTTCTTCCGGTGTCAGCTCGTCGTCAGCATATGCATCTGCCGAGTAATTTAAATGCTTCGTTCCCTTGGCGCTGGAGTCAATCAGACTGACAATCCCGCGCAGAAAAGGGACCTTACGCAATTTGGTAACCCAGGATTTGTCCTGCTTAGGCACTTCAAGAAAAGTGATTTCTTGGTTTTTGCGACGTACTGCAGTGACATTCACATGCTTCCCGCCGAACATGACCCCTTCAATTACGGCTTGACCGCCATAAGCCACTCTTTTTGATTCTTGAGGCAAAGAACTCACCTTCCTATTCTTAACTTCGATTGTCTACATTGTATCGAATTCCGCCAGCAATTTCTAGTTCTGACTAGTCTTCAGTAATTTGAACATACTACAAGTTATAACAAGGTTTTACATGAGAGTATGCATAGTGACATTTGCTGCAGCTAGGGCCATTCATTGCTTTTGGTTATCAGATGCAAAAGTGTGATCGTGTTTATGTACGAGCTGCAGCCCAAAAAGTTGCGGATCTCTTACTTCCGAGAAGATAAATAAATACATAAGCTGCAGGAGGATGAATCATGAGTCACTTAGAACAGCGCAGAGAGATTACTAATAAATTTGTATTTGCGTTGGAAATCGGTTTTTTTGCAGGGTTGATCTGGGGAGGTATTCAGTGGATATTTTACTACTTTAACTTTACTGTCATACCGATAGGTTTTCTGGCAGAGCCTTTTTTCAAGCATGCTTATATTTATAAAATACAGGGACATTTTATCGGGTGGCTGTTTTTCATTGTCTTCTCACTGCTTGCCTCCATTATATATACTTATCTGTTCCGCAAGCTGAAGGGGCCTATACCTGGCCTGATCTATGGGATAGTCTGGTGGGTCATTCTCTTTGTATGGATTGGTCCCTGGACAGGGATGATGAAGCCTCTAAACCAGCTGACCTGGGATTCCATCGTTAGCGAAGTCTGCTTGTTCCTGCTGTGGGGATTGTTTATCGGTTACAGTATCGCAATGGAGTTTACGGATGAACGTAAAAGAGACACCCAGATGGGCTCATAATAAATTGCTAGCTAATATGTAACTACACCGATCGCTCACCACTTCTGTCTTGATGCAAAAAAGCTTCTCAATCCAATATCCGGTATGGTAAAATAGCAGATGGTTATTTGCAGGAAAGGTGGTGCGCGAGGATATGAAACGGATTCTGGTCATGAACGGCCCGAACCTGAATATGCTTGGTGTGCGTGAGCCTGGTATTTATGGCAAGCAAAGTCTTCAATCCATTGAAGAAATGCTTCGTGCTCAGGCGGAGAAGCTTTCCGTATCCATTACTTTTTATCAATCGAATCATGAAGGCGAACTTATCGACCGAATTCATGCTTCCTTGGGGGAAGTTGACGGAATATTGCTTAATGCAGGTGCCTTTACTCACTACAGCTATGCTATTCGTGACGCTTTGAGCACAGTTAAAATTCCTACCATCGAACTTCATCTGTCTAATATTCATGCGCGGGAGTCTTTCCGGCATACGTCGGTCATTGCAGCGGTAACGATTGGTCAAATTTCTGGCTTCGGAGCTTACAGCTATGAACATGCTCTAAACGCGATGTATCGCTATTTGGAGACACAAGACGCTTCGATGGATTGAATGAACGAGAGCGAAGAAAGAAGGTATAATCATGGGGAACAACCGAGTGTTGAAATTGCGTAAAGCGATGCAGGAGTCTCAGCTGGAAGCGTTCTTGGTCACCAGTCCTATTAATAGACGATATATGACCGGATTTACGGGTTCAGCCGGATATGTATTGATTACGCTTGAACAAGCCTATTTGCTTACGGATTTCCGTTACATGACACAAGCTTCTCAGCAGGCAGCAGGTTACACGGTAGTGGAACATGCAGCCAAGCCGATGAGTACGGTTAAAGAGCTCCTGGATAAAGAGGGTATCAAGTCTCTTGGATTTGAGCAGGATCTCGTCACTTTCTCTACGTATGGGGTCTATTCAGAGCAATTGAAGCCCGTGTCTCTCGTGCCTGTCAGCGGCCTGGTGGAGAAGCTGCGGATTTACAAGGATGAGAACGAGATTGCCATCATGCAGCGTGCTGCAGACTTGGCTGACTCAACTTTTTCGCATATCCTGAATGTGATCAAGCCGGGAATGACAGAGCGTGAAGTAGATCTGGAAATGGAATTCTTCATGCGCAAAAATGGTGCAGCATCATCTTCGTTCGATACGATCGTAGCTTCTGGCGAACGTTCAGCAATGCCGCATGGGGTTGCCAGTAACAAAGTGATTGAAACGTCAGACTTTGTTACGTTTGATTTTGGAGCGCTGTTTGACGGATATTGTTCAGATTTGACGCGGACCATTGCAATCGGCAATCCTGCAGCTAAGCTGCTGGAGATTTATGATATTGTATTGGAAGCCCAATTACATACTTTGGAACATATAAAGCCGGGTATGACAGGAAGAGAAGCAGACGCTCTCGCAAGAGATGTGATTACGAAATACGGCTATGGAGACCAGTTTGGCCACAGTACCGGACATGGTCTGGGCATGGAGGTTCATGAATCTCCCAGACTGTCCAAGCTGAGCGATGATATTCTTGAGCCTGGTATGGTCGTTACCGTGGAACCGGGCATTTACCTGCCTGGAATCGGCGGTGTACGAATTGAGGATGATGTCGTGATTACAGAATCAGGGATTCGTCTGCTCACGCATTCCAACAAAGAACTTTTGAAGCTGTAACTATTATTAGGAGGGGTTTTTTAGTGATTTCAGTAAACGATTTTAAAACAGGCTTGACAGTAGAGGTTGACGGAGATATCTTTACGGTTCTTGATTTCCAACACGTTAAACCAGGTAAAGGCGCGGCATTTGTTCGCTCTAAACTCAAAAACCTGCGTAATGGCAACACGGTAGAGAGAACTTTCCGCGCGGGTGAAACGATTGGACGCGCTCAAATCGATAACCGCGGTGTATCTTACCTCTATGCAAGCGGTGATGAGCATACCTTCATGGATAACGAAACTTACGATCAATTTACATTGACCAGCGATCAGCTCGAGTGGGAACTGAACTTCCTCAAAGAGAACATGAACGTGAACATCATCAGCTACCAAGGAGAGATCCTGGGTATCAACCTGCCTAACTCTGTAGAGCTGAAGGTTGTTGAAACCGAGCCTGGAATCAAAGGCAATACAGCAACAGGTGCTACCAAAAATGCAAAAGTGGAAACGGGTCTGAATGTTCAGGTTCCTCTTTTCATTAACGAAGGCGATGTTCTGATCATCGATACTCGCGAAGGTAAATACAACTCCCGCGCGTAATAAATAGACATTTGTAAGATAATAAATATGTAATATCATGCTGTACTATCCTCTGCTTAAGCATTATTCAGCAGAGGATATTGTTTTATTAAGAGAAAGAGAATCCATTTATCGCGAGTTCCATATTTTCACATTAACATCTTTACTGATTTACAGTAAAAAAGGGTTACAACAAAGCGCTATTCGTATTATACTGTTTAGAAGCAAGGTGAGCTTATGCTTACCATGGTTTACAATCTTACGTTACATACTGTAGGGAGTGAGTTCGGTTTGTCTTTGTTCGTAATGAAATTCGGAGGCAGTTCTGTTGGAGATACAGAACGGATGCAACGGGTAGCCAAACGTGTTGCCGAGAAACAGGATGAAGGGCATAAATGTGTAGTTGTCGTTTCCGCAATGGGAGATACAACTGACGATTTGATTGACCAAGCGAAATTGTTAAATAGTAAGCTTCCGGCGCGGGAGCTCGATATGCTGATGACGACAGGTGAGCAAATATCGATCGCGATGCTGTCCATGGCTATTCAGCAGCTCGGCCGAGAAGCAGTTTCATATACAGGCTGGCAGGCAGGATTTGTGACAGAGCCGGTACATGGCAAAGCAAGAATTACGGATATTAACCCGGAGAAGGTGCTGCGTTCACTTGATGAAGGAAAGATCGTCATTGTTGCAGGTTTCCAGGGTATTACGGCGGATGGAGAAATTACGACACTTGGCCGGGGCGGCTCGGATACAACAGCTGTAGCTTTGGCTGCTGCAATCAAGGCGGATGCTTGCGAGATCTACACCGATGTAGACGGTGTATATTCGACAGATCCCCGAATCGTCAAAGTAGCTCGTAAGCTCAAAGAAATTTCGTATGATGAAATGCTTGAATTGGCTCACCTGGGTACCGCGGTTCTGCATCCGCGTGCAGTAGAATATGCGAAGCATTCGAAGGTGCCTTTGGTTGTACGCTCAAGCTTTAACTATAATGAAGGAACGGTTGTGAAGGAGGAAGCGGCATTGGAACAGGGAGTAGTGGTAAGCGGCATCGCTTATGATAAAAACGTAGCACGAATTAGTATTCTGGGAGTAGAGGATATTCCAGGAGTGCTGGCCGGTATGTTCGGTGCACTGGCTCAAGCACAGCTAGACGTAGATATCATCGTACAGAGCGGTATTAGTGACGGTAAAGCGGACTTCTCCTTCACTGTAGCCTTGGATGATCGCGAGCGTGCAATTGAGGTTATCAATAGCATGAAGCAGGTGCTTCCTTATCGTGAAGTTACTTTTGAAGAGAACCTGGTTAAAGTATCTATCGTGGGTGCAGGAATGGTCAGCCATCCTGGCGTAGCCGCTCAAATGTTTGATGTTATTTCTAAACAAGGGGTCAACATTAAGATGGTGAGCACCTCTGAGATTAAAGTCTCTTGTGTCATCGAAGGCAACAAGCTGAATGAAGTTATTCAAGCGCTGCATACAGCTTATAACCTGGACACCGATGTCAAAGCTTTTGTCGGTGGTCCGCAGGACCGCAGATAACGAAGTGTGTTATCACAAGTATTTTACTAATTAGAAGTTATACTCATAGCTGCCGTGAACTTATCGACGGCCTGGAGATCTGCACATTAATTGTGCAGATCTTTTTTTGTTGTCCAAGGCCGGATCACTTGGTTACTCTCTAGTACAGGCACAATGGAGCTGCTATTCATCTCTAAACAGTAGTCCACATCCAGGGCGTGGCCTTGCTTGATAAGACGTTTGGCCTCGTTTCCTTCATACACTATTTTCTTCAGCTGATCCTTGTTGTGAAGGTACGCCTGATGAACCGTTATACCAAGATCGTTTGAACGTACCTGCTGCTGGGTCATTTGCTTCAGATCATCGATAAGCATTCCGGCACATAATCCATCCTCAAGAGCAAATCGATCCTGACTACCCGCACATAAGAGGACTACATCGCGATCAAGTTGTACCAAAGTCTCTGCGCATGCCCTCGCATTGAGAAAGGATGCAGAGAAGACGGTTAAGGCCTTAGAAGCCTTTATGAGCGCTCTTGTTCCACTTGTGGTCGTTAAGATCACATTTTTTCCGTGAATCAGTTCTTTCGTATATTCCAAAGGTGAGTTACCCGCATCAAAGCCCGTTATTTTTTTGCAGAATCGTTCTCCTCCAAGAATCATATCCTCATATTGAAGCTGTTTGGCCTGAGGTACGGTTTCAACCGGAATGACACAGGCTGCCCCGTGGGCGAGCGCCGTAACGATGGTGCTGGAAGTTCGAAATACATCAATAACGACAGCACTTCGGTGTACCAGATCTTCAGATCTTACCTCACTGACACTCGCAACGACATCTATACGCAAAGAAATCACCTCCCTAACTTGCTTCTTCCACCTCAATCAATGAAATGGGAGTCTGTTAGCTTACCATATGCACAATGAACAGGGCTGGTGCCTATAGAGAGTAGAAATTCTCTTAATAGAGGTGATATAGACGATTGCTATATTTCCTCTTAATTAATGAAAAAATTGATAGATTCCCGTCATAAAAAACAGGTACAGGCATACATATGGGTTAAGACCAACAAAAACGACCCGGAAGTAGCTCTCAGAAAAAGTGCACGAGTTAAGGGGGTGCTTATATGAAATGGCTGGACCTGTTCCCGACTCCATTAAAAACAATATTGGAATATATTCCCCTGCAGCTGCTAGAAACGCTTGAAGAAATAAGAATTCGGGAAGGCAGACCGATGGAGATCAATACCCATGGCGAACATTATTTCGTTACAAAACAAGGTAGCCCGTCTAAGAAGCCAAGTGAAGCGTACAAGCCTTCAAGAGATGACACCTATCGTTTCCTGGATCTAATCAGCAATCATTCCCTTTATACATTGGAAGAAGAATTGAGAAAAGGCTTCATTACAGTTCCAGGAGGACACCGGATTGGACTAGCTGGCAGAACCGTTCTAAAGGGCGGAAAGGTTGAGCACCTGAGGGATATCAGCGGGTACAACATTCGAATTGCAAAAGAAGTCAGAGGAGCAGCGGACAGGCTGATGCCACACCTTCTGGACCCACAGACCTCACGAATCAAGCATACCCTCATCCTATCTCCTCCGCAGCAGGGGAAGACAACGCTTCTCCGGGATATGTCAAGGCAGATCAGTATGGGCAGCAATGAACGAAAGAGCTTTAAGGTCGGCATTGTGGATGAGCGCTCGGAGATAGCAGGCAGCTATAAAGGGGTTCCGACATTTGATGTGGGTCCAAGAACCGATGTCATGGATGCTTGTCCGAAGGCCGAAGGAATGATGATGCTGATTCGCTCCATGTCACCGGAAGTACTTATTGTAGATGAGATCGGACGGGAGGAAGACGCAGAGGCGATTAAGGAAGCGCTGGGTGCAGGGATATCCGTCATCGCTTCAGCCCATGGAAGAGATATAGCCGAGCTTAAACGCAGACCCGCGCTGCATCAGCTGATGAGTGAAGATTATTTTCAATTAATCGTTATTCTGGATCGCACAGGAAAAAGGTTTCAGTACAAAATCTCCGATATGAGGCACAAGAGTCTGCATCCTCAAGGCATGCATCAGCAAGGAATGACCACAGGAGGCACTTATGCTTAAGCTGATTGGTTCCGTCCTTATTTTATTGTCAGGGACGCTTGCTGGTTTTTATCAAGCGAATCAATTTGCCTCACGACCGAAGCAGATCAGGGAGCTTACATTGATGCTGCAGCGACTTTTGACAGAGATCAATTACAGCTACAGACCTCTTGCCGAAGCCTTGAGTCAAATTGGTAAACAGGCAAGTGAACCGCTTGGGCGTTTGTTTATCTCGGCTGCGGACCATATGAATTCCTCACAAGGCCTGTCGGCCCAAGAGAGCTTCCAGCATGCGATAAATCGCTATTGGAGCCAAACGGCGATGAAGCAGCCGGAAAAAGAAGCGATTCGCCAGCTCAGCTTCAGCCTGGGAACGAGTGACCGGGAAGAGCAGAACAAGCATATCACCCTTGCCATTCAGCAGCTGAATCATGAGGAAGCTTCGGCCCGGAACGATCAAATAAAGTATGAGAAGATGAGCCGCAGTCTTGGACTTCTGGTCGGGGCGCTGATCGTCATCCTGATCTTATAGCGAGGTGCCATTCTCAAATGAATTTAGAAGTAAATGCAATATTTCAGATCGCAGGCATCGGAATTATCATAGCGATGATCCATACGGTGCTCAAGCAAATGGGCAAAGAAGATATGGCACACTGGGTTACCGTAATCGGATTTGTTGTTGTGCTCTTCATGGTCGTTCGCATGCTCGACAATTTGCTTCAGGAGATCAAGTCTATATTCTTGTTCCATTAAAGCAGGCTTAAGGTGAACAAAAGGTGATCATAACATGGAAATTATACAAATCGTAGGACTTGGACTAATCGCAACCATCCTGATCTTGATTGTGAAAGAGCAAAAGCCCATGTTTGCGTTTCTAATTGCAACCACAGCCGGGATTCTCATCTTTCTGTTCGTCATTGGCAAGATTGGCAGTGTTATTGGCGTTCTGGAACGAATGGCAGAGTCCTCAGGAATGGATGAAGTACATCTTAAGACCATTCTCAAGATCATTGGCATTGCCTATATCGCAGAGTTTGGAGCACAAATTGTAAGAGATGCAGGTCAAGAAAGTATTGCTTCAAAAATCGAGCTTGCCGGCAAAGTGTTGATTCTGGTACTGGCCGTACCGATCATCAGCATTATTATCGAAACGGTACTGAAGCTGCTGCCGGTATGAGTGGAGGCGGAGGATAAAGGATGTGATAAATAAGAGCTATCACTGTCAGGATAAACGAATCGTTATCGTATTTGTCATCTGTTTTTTCTTCGCCTTGGGTACGAATGTATTCGCCAGCTCGCCCGTTACAGACTGGGCAGGAGAACAACTGGAGCAGCTGCCCACAGAGCAGGTAGAGAAATATTGGCAGTCACTCATTAATGATTATGGCGGTTTTTTTCCTGAAGGACAGCTGCCCTCCTTCATGGACATGCTCCTTCCTGGAGGAGAAGGACTCAGCCTGAAAAATATATTCAGCGCGATCGGCAGATTCCTGCTCCATGAGATCCTGTTTAACGGAAAGCTGCTGGTCACCATCATTATGCTGAACATTATGAGCATGATTCTAGAAACGCTCCAGACGGCTTTTGAGAAGAGCACGATCAGCAAGGTCGCCTATTCCATCTGTTACATGGTTATCGTCGTCATTTCGATCAACAGCTTCAACGTCGCTATCGGCTATGCAAAGGGTGCCATCGACCAGATGATTGACTTCATGCTTGCGATGATTCCGCTGCTGTTTGCGCTTCTCGCATCCATGGGAAATATCATTACCGTATCGGTGACGCATCCACTGATCGTGTTTATGATTCACACCATCAGTATGGTGATCTATAAGATTGTATTCCCGCTGCTGTTCTTCTCGGCAGTATTGCACCTGGTCAGCTCATTAACTGACAAATTTAAGCTTACTCAGCTTGCGAATCTGCTGCGAATAATCGGCGTGGGGCTGCTCGGTGTGGTCCTGACGATCTTCCTCGGTGTCATATCCGTGCAGGGGGCTACCAGCTCCGTAGCAGATGGCGTGACCATCAGAGCTGCTAAATATGTATCCGGTAATTTCGTTCCTGTTGTGGGGAAGGTGCTCGCCGATGCAACAGATACGGTCATTTCCGCTTCGCTGCTCGTGAAGAACTCGATTGGACTCGCGGGAGTGATCATCATCTTGTTCATCTGCGCATTTCCTGCATTGAAGATACTGACACTGGCACTGATCTATAACGTCGCAGCAGCGATCATGCAGCCACTTGGCAATACACCTATTGTTGGATGCCTCCAAGCGATAGGAAAAAGCTTAATCTATGTATTCGCTGCCCTTGCGGCAGTGAGTCTCATGTTCTTTCTAGCCATCACGATTATGCTGACTGCAGGAAATATGACGGTGATGTTGAGGTGAGAGGATGGAATGGCTCAGCGGCTGGCTCAGGGAATTAATACTGGTGGTGCTTCTCGCCACATTCGTGGATATGCTTCTACCGAACAAATCCATGGAACGATATGTCAAATTAGTGCTGAGTCTGCTTATTCTGCTTACTCTGATTTCACCGATCATCAATTTAATTAACCAGGATTCGAATGAAAGATTAAGTGCCGCCTTAACGGATTGGGGCGGAGGCTCTACAGAGGAGCAGGACATGACACTATCTGAAATTATGGACAAAAGCAGAGAGCTCACACAGCAGCATGAAATGAGTGCCATGGACTGGGCAGCCAATGAGGTTGCGGATCAGATGAAGGCACAGATTGAGCAGGAATCACAGCTGCCCGTAAAGTCGGTTACTGTGCAGCTCGGAGCTCTTGAGAGGTCGGGAAAGAAATCAGGGGAGACCGGGATTACAAGTGTGGAGGTCGCTATTGCTGACACCTATTCAGCGCAACAGGAAGAGCAGCGTCCTCCTGAAGAGACGGATGATGAGCTTGGACCGATCTATATTCAGCCGGTGGAACCAAGTGATATTCAAGTGGATGCATCTGAGACGATGAATGCGGAGGATGACCAAGGAACCACCACAGATGACGAAGCCGTTTCAGCCATGACAATGACAGAGATCAGTCTGATTGAAGAGCTGCTTAAACAGGAATGGGAAGTGAATCCTGAGCGGGTTCGGATTCTTATTCCTTCTACAGATAACCATTTTTGAACTCAGAATGATATAAGCGAGGTGAATATAACATGGGGAAATTAAGAGATCAGTTAAATAAATGGCTTGGATCAGGCGAGGATGGAGCTGCTAAGCGAGGACAAACGTTCCGCTGGTTAATCATTGTCGGGCTGATTGGGGTTGCCATCGTGATCCTTAGCTCCTTTGTTAATGTCAAAGAGATTGAACCAGAGAACGTTGGGCGAGAACCGCCGCAGGAGACCAGTGTACAGTCAGCCTTTGAGTCTTCCGTTAATGAGGCCACCCCTTTTGATACGATCGAAAGATCGTTTGAGGATAAAATGAAAGGAATTCTTGAGCAAATCGTTGGTGTTGGAACGGTGGATATTATGGTGACTATTGACTCTACCGAAGAGATTATCGTTCAGCGTAACATGCAGGACTCCCAGCAAAACACGGAGGAGACCGACGCAAACGGCGGTGAACGAAACATTACCCAATATACACGTAACGGTGAGATTGTGACTTACAATGAATCCGGCGATGAGGTGCCGATCATCACGAAGAAGATCAAGCCTCAGGTGCGAGGGGTACTCGTTGTTGCCAAGGGTGCAGAGAACAAAGTGGTTAAGGACCTTATCGTTGAAGCGGTAGAGAAGGGTCTAAACGTTCCGTCGTACAGAATTTCAGTCGTGCCCAGAAAACAGCAGTAATGCACTAAATTAGTGCCAAATCTTAATCTTGATCCAATGTGGGAGGAATTCAAAAATGAAAAACAAAAGACAAACGATATGGCTCGTATCGATGCTGAGTCTGATGGTTGTTCTATCCGCTTATTATCTATTCACGGATGATTCAGGATCGTCCAATCAGACTGCAGAGTCCGGACAGATGAGTAATGCCGAAGAAGCTTCTGCTCAAAACACACTGGAAGGACTTGTCTTGAACGAAGTTGTAACTGAGGAACCAGCAACAGGTGAGCAAACGGACGAAACAGGAGCACCGGTTAACACTTCGGAAGAACCAGCAGCAACCGGGGAAGAAACGGAGGCGGCAGCACCAAGTACTGAAGGAACAGGTACGGAGACAGAGGCAGCAACGGAAGAAGCAAAGACAGATGAAGATGTACTGAACCAGCTGGAGACTCAGGATGACCCTAATTCGGCAATCACGGTCTTCGAGAATTATCAATGGGAACGATCTTCAGAGAATAGCAAGCTTGAGAATGAACTGACGGCTGCGGCATCCGATGCGACAAAAACACCGGAAGAAAATGCAAAGGCCTTGGAACAATTGCGTATATTAGAGGAAAAAAATGAGAAAATACTAGGTATCGAGGAACAGCTCTCCCAGCAGTATGCAAACGCTATTGTTCAAGAGGAAGAGGATGAGTACAAAGTGGTTGTGATCAGCGAGAAGCTGGAGGCGATCGACGCTGTAAACATTGTTGATCTGGTCATCAGCGAGCTGGATGTAACGCAGGACAAAGTCCGGGTTCAATATGTCAAAGAATAAATAAGCTGCAAGCAAGTTGGGAAGCGCCCAGAATCCCTTAATTCTTGGGCTCTTTCCATTTTTAGTGTTTGTGATATAATACATAAAGTTATGACTGTCCGAGTGAATATGGCAGTATGCCGAAGGAGTGAAAATAACAAATGTTTAAATTAAATGAAATCAAAGAATTAATTAAGGTTATTGACGAGTCTTCCGTACAGGAGCTTGAAATTGAGAATGAAGGGTCCAGACTGACCATTCGTAAACCAGGCAAGACTGAAATTGTCCAAGCAGCGGCTGCGGTCAGTGCTTATCCAGTAGCAAACCAGGTTCAGACTGTACCACAAGCAATTGAAGCACCGGCTGCTGCGCCTGTACAGGAACAAGCGACTGCAAACAGCAATTTACATAAAATTGTGTCTCCGATGGTCGGTACGTTCTACTCTGCACCTTCGCCTGAGGCGGGCGTTTATGTTAATGTTGGCAGCAAAGTAACAGAGAAAACAACCGTTTGTATTGTGGAAGCGATGAAGCTGATGAATGAAATTGAAGCTGACGTGAAAGGCGAGATTGTAGAAATTCTTGTACAGAATGGACAGCTCGTTGAGTATGGTCAGCCTTTGTTCTTGGTCAAACCGGAGTAAGCTCCTGTTGGTGAAATGACTATAGATAGCAGCTTTTAATAGGTCAATGCTCCAAAGGAGGATATGGTAATCATGAAATTTCAAAAAATATTGGTAGCAAACCGCGGAGAAATCGCCGTTCGGATTATTAGAGCTTGCAGGGAAATGGGTATTGCAACGGTAGCTGTTTACTCAGAACCGGATCGTGACGCACTCCATGTCAGACTTGCAGATGAAGCTTATTGCATCGGACCGACTTTATCCAAGGACAGCTACCTTAACATAACTAATATTATGAGCGTAGCCACATTAACTGAATGTGACGCAATTCACCCTGGCTACGGTTTTTTGGCTGAGAATGCAGATTTTGCGGAGATTTGTGAATCCTGCAATGTTGCCTTTATCGGCCCTTCCGCTGATGCCATCACGAAGATGGGGGACAAAGCGGTAGCCAAACAAACGATGAAGGATGCAGGTGTTCCTGTTATTCCGGGCTCTGACGGTCTCGTGGAGAGTGTCGAAGAAGCAGTTATGATCGCAAGAGATATCGGTTATCCTGTAATTATTAAGGCGACTGCAGGCGGCGGAGGTAAAGGAATCCGGATTGCTGAAGACGAGGAAGATCTTGTGAAGCAGATCGTGGCAGCACAGCAGGAAGCTCAGAAGGCTTTTGGCAACGCTGGTGTCTATCTGGAGAAGTTTTTGACGGGAATGAAGCATGTTGAGATTCAGATCATTGCTGACAAGCATGGACATGCGGTTCATTTAGGGGAGAGAGATTGCTCAATCCAGCGCCGAAGACAGAAGCTTATTGAAGAAGCGCCTTGTCCCGTATTGGACCCAGAAACACGTACGAAGATGGGTGATGCCGCCGTACGTGCAGCACTTGCTGTCGATTACTGTGGAGCGGGTACACTGGAATTTCTCCTCAGCCCGAACGGTGAGTTCTACTTCATGGAGATGAATACACGTATTCAGGTTGAGCATCCGGTCACCGAGATGGTCACAGGGATTGACCTGATTAAGGAAATGATTTCAGTCATTGAAGGAAGCCCGCTCTCCTTTGCACAGGAGGATGTCGTCATTGACGGGTGGTCCATTGAATGCAGAGTCAATGCAGAGGATCCGAGCCGTAACTTCATGCCTGCACCGGGTAAGATTGATTTCTATCTTGCACCGGGTGGACCTGGTGTACGGGTAGACAGCGCAGCATATCAAGGCTACAGCATTCCGCCTTTCTATGATTCCATGATTGCCAAGCTGATCGTGTGGGCACCGACTCGTGATGAAGCGATCGCGAAGATGAAGCGCGCCTTGTCCGAATTTGCTGTAGAGGGCATCCCTACGACGATTCCTTTCCATCAAAGACTGCTTGATCATCCGGCCTTCTCCAAAGGTGACTTTGATATCAAATTCTTAGAGGAAAATGAAATTTAAATTTGGCAAGCTTGTTTGTCATAAAGTCCCTCGAATGCTATAGTATGAATAATAAGTACGCATGTCTTTCTTGTGGACGAGGAAACTTACTATTGAAAGGTGTGTTAAATGAGATGAGCACAGTGCCGACTGAATTTGAGAGAACGGACATTGGCGAGATCCAAATTGCGCCGGAAGTCATTGAAGTCATTGCTGGACTTGCAACCCTTGAGGTTGGCGGCGTGGCTGGCATGAGCGGTGGTTTTGCAGGTGGATTTGCTGAATTGCTAGGACGTAAGAACCTCTCAAAAGGCGTCAAAGTTGAAGTAGGCCAGCGCGAGGCTGCTGTTGATGTTTCTGTAATTATTGAATATGGACATCGTATTCCGGAAGTCGCTTCCGCAATTCAGCAGAATGTTAAGCGCTCGATTGAGAATATGACAGGACTTACGGTCGTCGAAGTAAACGTTCAGATTCACGATGTTCAATTCAAGAATCAAGAGAAGCTTGACGATCAACCTGAGATCAGCCCTCAGCGCGTGAAATAAAATGATCTGAAACTTATAAACCCCCGGCGTCATGCGCCAGGGGTTTAGTCCATCTTTTTTATACTAGTTGTTGATGTTGGGAGGTTGAATACGTTCGTGGCTAAAATACTGGACAGGCTTCTGTTATTTTTATACAGTTTAGTTGTTGGTGTAGTATCTGTAATTATCATCCTCCTGTTTAGCGGACTTGTGCCTGATTTGGATATGTATATTCAGAATGAACAGATGCTCATGGCAGTCATTCTGACTGTGGCGATCATCTTGTTTCTGCTTAGTATCCGATTCTTCTATATTTCTGTACGTAGGGACCATAACACTTATCCTTCGGTTGATCAGAAGACGGAATATGGGGATATTCAAATATCCATGGAGACGATTGAAAATCTGTGTCTGAAAGCTTCATCCAAATTCCGTGGCGTGCGTGAGGTGAAATCGCGTATCCAGGTCGCCCAGTCTGGTCTTGAAATTACAATCCGTGCTGTAGTTGACGGTGAAAGTTCCATTCCGGAGCTGACAAGCGAGCTTCAAAAGGCAGTACATGATCATGTACAAGACATTACTGGGATTCCGGTAGCAGTCGTATCGGTATACATCGCCAATCTTGTGCAATCACCGAACTATAAGAGCCGAGTGGAATAGAGGTGGTTGATGGATGCCGTGGAAGGAAATCTGGGACAGTTATAAAGGCCGGATTTTAGGCATTGCCGGTGGGATTTTTTTAGGTATTATTTATTTGATGGTTGGTTTTTGGGATATGTTGTTCTTTGCACTCGTGGTGTTTATCGGATATACGCTTGGCAGAAGAAGCGATCAGAAGTTTAGCAACGTCATTCCATGGCGGAGCTGGCTAGACTATCTGCTTAATGTTTGGCGTCCGTTCAAATGAACCCTGTGATATGCTTTTCTTACTCCAAAAAAGAGCTGCAGTCTTCATGCCCGTTTTTGGGAAGAATAGCATAAGCACAGGTTTTTTTGTGTGAAGAATACATTGTAAATCACGGATAGATTAGATATGAAAGCAGGAGGCAGGAAATGAAAAGACGTTTGGCAAGGGAAATCGTGGTTCAAAGTCTGTATCAGATGGAAATGAATGAGGTCGAGGCGAAAGCTGCAGTGGATATGCTGTTTGAGGAAGCTGCAGAAGAAAATGAAGGTGAAGTGGTTATCAAGAATGAGGCGGTAATGCATGCCTATGTGCTAGAGCATGTACGCGGCATCTGGGAGAACAAAGAAGCACTCGACAGTCTGCTGGCTGATTATCTGAAGGGCTGGCAGGTCAGCCGTTTGTCCCGCGTAGACCGCCAAATTCTGAGACTGGCTGCTTACGAGATGTTGTATCGTGAGGACGTCCCTGCCAAGGTAGCGGTAAATGAAGGGATTGAGCTCTCTAAACATTTTGGAACAGATGAGTCTGGGAAATTTGTAAATGGGGTATTAGGAAAAATGATTCAGGATGTTGAAGCTCTGAAGGCTCGTGTTAAATAATAGTGTACGATGATTCTAATGCATAACGATTGTTTATATAGTTTGGATCCAAGGGAGAGAAGAGACATGACGGCAACAATTATTAGCGGAAAGCAAATTTCAGAAGATATTCGAAATTCGATTACAGAAGAAGTTCAGCAGCTGAAGGCAAAAAATATTGTGCCAGGTCTGGCCGTGGTCCTGGTCGGCGAAGATCCTGCATCACAAGTGTATGTTCGCAATAAGGAAAAAGCATGCCATGATTTGGGCTTCTATTCAGAGGTTCACCGTCTTCCAAGTGATACAAGTGAAGAGGATCTTCTTGCTCTTGTTGACAAACTGAATCGTCAAATGAGCATTAACGGTATTCTGGTTCAATTGCCTCTTCCGGGTCATATTGATGAAAAGAAAGTGATCAATGCCATAGCGGTTGAAAAAGATGTGGATGGGTTCCATCCTGTCAATGTGGGTAATCTGGTAATTGGGGACGATAGTCTTCTGCCATGTACACCTGCGGGCGTTATTGAGATGATCAAACGTACAGGAATTGAGATTGCAGGCAAGCACGCTGTTGTGATCGGACGCAGTAACATTGTCGGCAAACCGGTATCACTACTCCTTCAGCGTGAGAACGCTACGGTGTCGATGTGTCATTCTCGTACCTCAAATATGAAAGAAATTGCACGTCAGGCTGATATTCTTGTTGTCGCTATTGGACGGGCTAATTTCATCGATGCAAGCTACATCAAGGAAGGTGCCGTTGTTATAGATGTAGGAATGAATCGGCTTGAGAACGGAAAGCTTGCAGGCGATGTGGATTTTGCGAGTGCTAGTGAGGTGTCTGGACCCATTACCCCTGTTCCAGGCGGAGTTGGCCCTATGACAATAACGATGCTGATGCAGAATACGCTGCTGTCCGCTAAGCGTGCTCATGGTCTTGTCTAAAAAGGAGTGATTCCTCTGGCTGAAGAGCGCATTTATTCAATTAAAGATTTGAATCGATATATACGAATGAAGCTGGAATCTGATTCTGTCCTGACAGATGTATGGATTCGTGGTGAAATCTCCAATTTCACACATCATTCCAGCGGGCATATGTACTTTACACTGAAGGATGAAGGCAGCCGGATTAAGTCTATCATGTTTGCGACGCACAATCGCAGGCTGCCCTTCATTCCAAAGGAAGGCGCCCGTGTCATTGCACGGGGCAATGTGTCCGTATATGAACGGGATGGACAATATCAATTCTATGCAACACATATGCAGCCTGACGGGATTGGCAGCCTGTATATGGCATATGAGCAGTTAAAACAGAAGCTGGACGAGGAAGGTTTGTTTGCGGCTGGACGCAAGCGGCCTCTGCCCCGCTATCCTAAATCCATAGGCGTGATTACCTCACCGACTGGAGCGGCAGTGAGAGATATTATTACGACTATCACTCGCCGTTTTCCACTGGCTGAGGTTTATTTATATCCTGTGCTTGTCCAAGGCAAGACGGCCGCACCTTCAATCGTACGTGCACTTGATCTAGTCAATGAGATGGCAGAAGTTGACGTCATCATTGTCGGGCGTGGCGGCGGCTCATTAGAGGAGCTGTGGGCCTTTAACGAAGAAATGGTAGCAAGAGCGATTGCAAGATCCGAAATTCCGGTTATTTCTGCAGTCGGTCATGAGACGGATTTTACGATTGCAGATTTTACCGCAGATGTGAGAGCAGCCACACCGACAGCTGCCGCAGAGCTAGCCGTGCCCCATCAGATGGAGCTGAAGGAACAACTCGCTGGTTATCAGCGTAGGCTGAATCAGAGCTTGATAACAAGAGCCAAGCACAATCGAGATAAGCTTGAACGTTTATCCAAGTCTCCGGTTCTCATGAATCCGCGTAGAAGTCTGGTGCAGCATACGGAAAGGCTGGATCAGCTCCATATGAGGTTAACAAGGGCGATGGATTCTCGCAAAAGGTTTGCAAGAGAGAAGCAGGAACGGATGCGGATCTCACTCGTTCGTTTTAACCCCTCTGCACAGGTGTCTTCCGCGAAGAAGGAAATATTGGCGTACAGGAAGCAGCTAGAGACGGCGATGACATCTCTTGTGAAGGTGAGTAGGCAGCAGCTGCACGGAAATATGAGGCATCTCGATGCACTGAGTCCGCTGAAAGTTATGTCAAGAGGCTACAGCCTTGTATATGATGAGCAGGATAAAAAGTTAGTGAAATCAACCAAAGAGGTCGCTCCGGGTGACTTGGTCAAAATTAAACTGGTCGATGGGCAGCTTGCCTGCCAGGTCTGGGAGATAAAGGAGGCAAATGAAGATGGCAAATGAGCAGGAGCTGAATTTTGAAGCTGCGATGGCCGAGCTTGAAGAAGTTGTGAACCAGCTCGAACGGGGAGACGTTCCCCTTGAGCAGGCGATCGAGCTGTTCCAAAGAGGGATGAAACTGTCTCAAATGTGCAACCAGAAGCTCGAACAAGTGGAACGTAAGATTGAAATGATCGTAGAAGAGGATGGAGAGTTTCGAAAGCAGCCTTTTGGAGGTAATGAAGATGAAGGCGGTGTCTCTTTGTGACTAGACCATCCATAGAATTGTATATTCAGGATGTCGCCGACTTGATGGCGCGAGAGCTGAGAACCGTTTTTCCTGAAGCTTGGGATATTCCTGAGCATTTAAAAGAATCGATGCAGTATTCGCTGATGGCCGGAGGAAAGAGACTTCGCCCAGCGCTTGTAATCGCAGCATGTGAAGCATTTGGCGTGGAGCGGGAAGCCGCTCTGCCGGTTGCTGCTGCCGTAGAGATGATACATACGTACTCTTTGATTCACGATGATTTGCCCACCATGGATAATGACGATTATCGCAGGGGACGTTTGACCAATCATAAGGTATACGGGGAAGCGATGGCTATTCTTGCAGGTGATGCACTCCTCACCCATGCTTTTTACAGCGTGATTCAGGCAGCTCGCAAGTTCAATATTCCATCAGATCGCGTACTCACTATTGTGGAGGAGCTCTCTATTCATGCAGGTGCACGAGGTATGGTCGGAGGACAGGTGGCTGATATGGAGGGCGAACAGGGGATGACTTCCTTATCACAGCTTGAATACATTCATCTTCATAAGACGGGCGACCTCATCATCTTCTCCCTCATGGCTGGAGGCAGAATTGGAGGGGCAGATGATGTACAGCTGGAGGCGCTTCGTTCGTTCGGCAGAGACCTTGGTCTTGCCTTCCAGATTCAGGATGATATTCTCGATCTAATCGGAGATGAGCAGAAGCTGGGCAAGAAGACACAGAGTGATGTGAACCAGCAAAAAGTAACTTATCCGTTCTTTATAGGTATGGATCAGTCCTTGGCTGAGGTGGAGCGGTTAACGTCTTCTGCAAAAGAAGCGCTGATTACGGGACAGATTCCTGATCCATCTCGACTGCTGGAATTGGCGGATTATTTGATGAAGAGAGATCATTAGTCGTCAAGCGAAAGCATAGACATCAATTCACCTCTAACTGGCGAAATTTATGATTTAAAGTGGATTGTGGTATAATGTAGGCTATGACAATAACTAATTTACAAAAAATTATGAAGGAAAGCGGGGGGTTCACGTGCTCCTTCCACAAATTAAGGGACCAAACGATCTGAAAACATTATCTGTGGATGAACTTGTTTCATTATCGGGGGAGATTCGTCAGTTCCTGATAGAAACAATTTCTCGTACAGGAGGGCACCTGGCATCCAATTTGGGAGTGGTAGAGCTTACGATCGCCCTGCACTACGCTTATAATAGCCCTAAGGATAAAATGATATTTGATGTAGGCCACCAGGCTTACGTTCATAAAATATTGACTGGACGTATGGACAAATTTGACACGCTCAAGAAGTATAAGGGTCTGTCAGGTTTTGTTAAGCGTAATGAAAGTGAACATGATGTCTGGGAAGCTGGACACAGCAGTACTTCCTTGTCAGCTGCCATGGGAATGGCTTATGCAAGGGATCTCAAAGGCGAGGACAACAAGGTTATCGCAATTATTGGGGACGGAGCCCTGACTGGCGGTATGGCTTTTGAAGCGTTGAACCATATCGGACATGAACAGAAGAAGCTAATGGTCATTCTGAACGATAATGAGATGTCTATTGCTCCTAACGTTGGAGCTATGCATAACTATTTGAGCAAGATCCGATCGGACAGACATTATTTGAAAGCCAAGGATGAAGTTGAACTTGTATTGCGTAAGATTCCGGCAATCGGCGGTACACTTGCGAAGTCTGCAGGCCGGCTCAAAGACAGCTTGAAATATATGATGGTTCCCGGTGTGTTATTTGAAGAACTAGGCTTTACTTATCTAGGACCGGTAGACGGGCATGATATGTCTAAGCTGATCGAGACCTTCAGACAGGCGGACAATGTCAATGGCCCGGTATTCGTTCACGTTCTGACCACCAAAGGCAAGGGATATAAACCGGCTGAGGCCGATTCCTTCAAATGGCACGGTATTTCGCCGTATAAGATCGAATCAGGACAAGTGCTTAAATCCGTAGGCAATCCCATGTATACCGACGTATTTGGAGAAACACTCATTGAGCTCGCTAGAGAAGATAAGCGGATCGTCGCTGTTACTCCGGCCATGCCGGGAGGTTCAGGACTCATTCCATTCAGCAAGGAATTCCCTGAACGGATGGTTGATGTTGGGATCGCGGAACAGCATGCAGCAACGATGTGTGCAGCGCTGGCAATGGAAGGATTAAAGCCGGTATTTGCAGTTTACTCGACCTTCATGCAGCGTGCATATGATCAGATCGTCCATGATATTTGCCGACATAATGCGAATGTGATGTTTGCAATTGATCGGGCTGGCTTTGTCGGCTCGGATGGCGAAACGCACCAAGGTGTTTATGATGTGGCGTTCTTACGTCATATTCCAAATATCGTGGTGATGATGCCGAAGGATGAGAATGAGCTGAGACATATGATGAAGACAGCGCTGGATTATAATGAGGGTCCAATTGCTTATCGTTATCCAAGACTGAATGGATTGGGTGTACCGCTTGATCCAGAGCTGAAGTCCATTCCGATTGGTTCGTGGGAGACTCTGCGGCAAGGGGAGAATTACGCGATCATTGCAGCTGGACCTATGATTCCAATTGCGGAAGAAGCGGCAGAGCTGCTGAAACGTGAGGGAATGCAGGTAAGTGTCATTAATGCCAGATTCTTTAAACCACTGGATCAAGAGATGCTGGTATCCTTACATGCGAACGACACGAAAATGATCGTGCTGGAAGAAGCATCTGCAGCGGGGAGCCTCGGAAGCAGTATTCTTGAATTCTATTCAGAAGCAGGGCTGTACGACACCAAGATTCACATCATGGGAATCCCGGATGAGTTCATCGAGCACGGAAGTGTCAAGGAGCAGCGTGAGGAAGTGGGGCTTACGGTACAGGCGGTTATTGAAGAGATGCGGAAGCTGAAGCTTGAGTTCGCCTATGATCTTCCAAAGACCAGCACACCTTCATGATGAATGTGTTTCCGCAAAAATTTAGAAGATGAAATGATATAAACCAAGCCCGAGAATTATAGAGTCCAATAAGGGCAGTTATGCTCATATTGGGCTCTATAGCTATGTGGTTTAATCTACACGACAGGAGAAATTATGTCAGTTCCCAAAGAAAGAATGGATGTCCTGCTGGTAGAGCAGGGATATTACGAAAGCCGCGAGAAGGCCAAGGCAGCAATTATGGCAGGTCTGGTCTATGCCAATGAAGAACGCATTGAGAAACCAGGAATGAAAATTCCCCGTGAGGCTGTCATTCGAGTGAAAGGCGCAGTACATCCTTATGTGGGGCGCGGAGGACTTAAGCTGGAAAAAGCAATTCGTCAATTCCATATTGAGATGAAAGGGCGAACGATGCTTGATATTGGTTCTTCAACAGGCGGGTTTACAGATTGTGCACTGCAGCATGGTGCATCACATGTGTATGCGATCGATGTAGGTTACAATCAATTGGATTGGTCGCTTCGCAACCATCCACAGGTCACGGTTATGGAAAGAACCAATTTTAGGTATGTGACACCTGAGCATTTGACAGGTCCTGTACCGGATACCGCGAGCATTGATGTATCCTTCATCTCTTTAAAGATTATACTTCCACCTCTTATTCAGCTGCTTAAGCAGCCGGCTGATATTGTAGCCTTGATCAAGCCGCAGTTTGAGGCGGGAAGAGAAAAAGTTCCGAAGACAGGGGTTGTCAAAGATCCCAAGGTCCATGCAGAGGTTCTGCGTTCTATTCTCGAATACGGAAGTGAGCTTGGCCTGGCATTGTCTGATTTGACATTCTCGCCGATTACAGGTGGAGAAGGAAATATTGAGTTTTTGGCCCATTGGCGTCTTGGTGGAGAAGATGTGGAATCTGCGGGACCTGATATTGATCATCTGATTGAGGCCGTGGTTAACGAAGCGAGCCATACCTTTCATTGAAACTCATCTTTTTTAGATGGGTTTCTTTTGCTGGATTCATAAAACCAGCGCATTTCCTAAATTCACAAGAGGATATTTTTTCTGGTTAACGAATATCTCCTTGTGAGAGGTGAGATGGATGGAAGGCCAATATGATAAATTTGTTATCGCTTTTCTCGGGATCATTATTGTATTCTGGGTGTTGTATGGCATTCGCAGATGGCTACAGGAGCCGGTTCCTGAACAGCTGCCAGAGCTTGTACTCAATGAAGAAATTCAAGAGCATCCCGCACTCGAAATTTTGGAAAGAGAAGGTTATGAGGTCATTGGGGGAAGACTTAAAGTCCCGCTGACCTTCCAGGTAGATAAACAGACTCTGTACAGTCGGCTGTTCATTGATTACGTGGCAGAGAAAGAAGATGAGGTGTTCATTGTGAAGACCTCGAGAAGCCGGATGCCGCAGGAATGGACAGGCTCTGGACTTAGAGACCGCCTGCTGCCCTATTTGCTGCTGTACCCGAACTGTAACGGTTTACTGTATGTAGATACGGACGATAATAACTTGAAGCTAATCACGCTTATAGATGAAGATGATTATATTTGGGAGCATGAAGACGAATATTAATTTATAGCATAATTGGATGGAGGCAAGTATGAAGGGACAACGACACATCAAAATCAGAGAAATAATTAGTCAAAATGACATTGAGACTCAGGATGACCTTGTCGAGGCATTACGGCAGGCAGGTTATCAGGTAACTCAGGCAACTGTATCTCGTGATATTAAGGAATTGCTGCTCATAAAAATTCCGACCGACGATGGAAGGTATAAATATTCACTCCCTACGGACCAGAGATATAACCCAGGACAAAAATTGAAACGGGCCCTGGTTGATAATTTTCTCAGCGTCGATTATACAACAAATCTGGTGGTCATGAAGTTTTTGCCAGGCACGGCCAATTCGGTGGCCGCACTTCTTGACAGCATTGAGTGGCCGGAAATTATGGGTACGATCAGCGGTGATGATACCATCCTGGTAATATGCAGAAATGAAGAGAACAGCAAAACGGTTATCAATCAAATCATGAGTTACATTTCTTAATCAAAATTTCAAAAAAACAGACGAACGTATGTTTCTTTTTGGTGAGAAATAGTGTAAAGTATACATCGAAGATGAAAATAGCAACAGGTGTTCCCTTCCCTGTAGAAGGGCTGCCACAGTTATCATTGGAGGTGTTGGAACATGCTTTCCACATTATCAATCCGAAATTTAGCCGTTATTGAAGCAGTTGATGTACATTTTCATTCAGGATTTCACGTGTTGACCGGGGAGACGGGCGCAGGTAAATCAATTATTATAGATGCTTTGGGACTGATTGCAGGAGGACGAGGCTCCGCAGATTTAATCCGCTATGGCTGTGACAAGGCCGAGATGGAGGCCTTATTTGAGCTTTCTGCTCATCACCCCGTATGGAACACGCTTACCGAGCTCGGAATACAGGCGGAGCCGGATGAACATCTGGTTATTCGCCGTGAGCTTACAGTTTCCGGTAAGAGCGTATCCCGGATCAATGGTCAGCTCGTGAATCTGACAATGCTTCGCGAAATCGGAGAACAATTAATTAATATCCATGGACAGCATGAGCACCAGAGTTTACTTAGAGCAGAGAAGCATTTAGGTCTGCTCGATACATACGGAGAAACGATCATTCGACCCATCAAGATAAAGTATAGTGAGCAATACAGAGCTTTTGTCAAAGTAGAGAAGGAGCTTAGACAGCTTCAGGAATCCAGTCAAAAAGCATATCAAATGCTTGATATGTATCGATTTCAGCTGGAAGAAATTGCAGCTGCGAGCCTTGTTCCCGGTGAAGATGAATCCCTCGCCGAAGAAAGGGTCAAACTATCTCATAGCGAAAAGATGATGGATTCGGTATCAGGTGCGTATGAGCTGCTTCATGGTTCACAGGGACTCGAAGCCGTGAGCTACGCGATCTCGAAGCTCGAAGATATTAATGAATATGATCACAAAGGTATTCATCCCATACTGGAACAGCTTCAATCTGCATTTTATCAACTGGAGGATGCGGCATTTCAGCTGCGGAGCTACCGGGATGGGATCGAATTTAATCCTGTTCGGTTATCGGAGGTCGAAGAGCGCCTTAATATGATTACCGGATTGAAGCGTAAATATGGTGAAAGTGTAGAATCCATACTTCAGTATTATGTTCAGATTGAACGGGAAACCGATCATTTGGAAAATAAAGATGAACGCTTAGAGAAACTGCTTGCAGAGCGTAATCAATTATTAGAGGGATTATTGGAAACTGCAGAAGAGATGAGTGAGGCACGCAAAATTTGTGCTGAAGAGCTGTCCAATCAGGTGGAGCGTGAGCTCAAGGATCTGCAAATGGAGCGAACTACAATGCGTGCCCAGATTTCCATTATGGAAGATCCCAAGGGTGTGGAATGGAAAGGGAAGCGCATTCGAATAACCAAGCATGGAATAGACAATGTAGAGTTTCTCATTTCAGCTAATCCTGGAGAGCCCCTAAGACCATTAGGCAAAATTGCATCCGGAGGTGAAATGTCGCGTATTATGCTGGCTCTAAAAAGCATATTTGCACGCCACGATCAAATACCGGTTCTCATATTTGATGAAGTTGATACAGGTGTCAGCGGCAGGGCAGCTCAGTCGATTGCTGAGAAATTGTTTATTTTGTCCTCAACATGCCAAGTGTTCTCAATAACACATTTACCTCAAGTTGCATGTATGGCAGATCATCAATATCTCATTGAGAAGAATGTCCACGATGAACGGACAATGACGCAGGTCGAGTCCTTATCAGAACAGGGCAGAGTGACAGAGCTTGCCCGTATGCTGGGCGGTGTTGAAATTACAGAAAAGACATTGCATCATGCTCAAGAAATGCTGAAACTTGCTGAAGCCAAAAAAGGGGCATAACTGCTGTACGGAACAATGATTGACAGTAATAAAAGGACCTGGCCAAGGTTATGTTATAGTTACGCAATTGGCGACCACCTTTCGTCAAGCGAACGAAGCAAAGGGAGCGTGACAGCCACTTGAAGCCTAGCCTTGGAAAGAAACTAATCGGTCTTATTGTTGTCTTCTCTATCTGTCTTATTGGACAGACCCTATTGCCCGTATTTAGTTACGCATCTTTGCCGGATGAGCTTCATCTGTTTGCCGGACGCGAAACGGATCTTAAAGTAGCAGCTCCAGTCGATGCAAGTGTGTCTGAACATCCTGAAGTTCTGCAAGTCAATCTCAGTAAGAATGGCGGCGGTCTTAAGGATGAATCCAAGTCCCACTCTGTTCATCTGTATCCGCAGCGTGAAGGTGCGACCAAGCTTACTTGGAAGCTATTTGGCAAAATTCCGTTCAAAACAACGGATGTCACGGTCGTTCCTGATCTCAAGGTTGTGCCAGGCGGCCAAACTATTGGTGTCAAAGTAAAATCAGCAGGGATATTAGTGGTGGGTCATCATTTGGTTCATTCCGCTAATAAGACACCGATATCTCCTGGAGAAACCGCGGGTATTAAGCTCGGTGATTTGATTACCCATATGAATGGAAAATCGTTAACTGGGGTCAATGGAGTGGCAGATGCAGTTCTTGAAGCTGGGAAGTCTAAGAAGCCTATTGAGATTACGCTAACTCGTCAAGGAAAAGTGTTGAAGACCAAGCTTACACCAGCATTTGACGAAGAAGATCAGGTATGGCGGCTTGGACTCTACATTAGAGATTCAGCAGCTGGTGTAGGGACTTTAACCTTCTATGCTCCCGATCAAGGTGTGTATGGAGCATTAGGTCACGTAATTACGGACATGAACACACAAACTCCGATTGTTGTGGGTAGTGGAGAGATTGTCCAATCCAATGTTACCTCGATATCCAAGAGTGAATCTGGAGATCCTGGAGAGAAGAGAGCTCATTTCTATAAAGAGAGCAAGATTCTCGGTAACATTGAGCGCAATACTCATTTTGGTATTTTTGGCAAAATGTCAGATAATCCAGAGCACAGCCTATATGGTAAACCGATTCCTGTTGCCTTTGCTCATGAAGTGAAAGAAGGTCCAGCAGAAATTCTTACTGTTGTCGACGGGCAGAAGGTTGAACGCTTTACAGTCGATATCGTTCATGTATCAGATCAGTCGCAGCCGGCAACCAAAGGGATGGTTATTCGAATTACAGATAAACGTCTCATTAACAAAACAGGTGGAATTGTTCAAGGCATGAGTGGAAGCCCGATTGTGCAGAATGGGAAATTGATTGGCGCGGTTACTCACGTGTTCGTGAACGACCCAACGTCAGGATATGGGTGTTTTATTGAATGGATGCTGCAGGATGCTGGTGTGGTCATTCCTCAGAAAAAACAAACAACGAATCTTAAGGCCAGTTAGAGCCTTAAGATTTTTTGTCGAAATAATAAGAACTTCATCATAAATTGAAATAAAATAAAATATTATAAATCAACGCATATAAAAAATAAAGAAAAATAATTTTCGACAGAAGGATTTTCCTCCCCTATGTCGAAAATCTAAAGAGGTAAGGGAATGACAAATCAATAATTGTCTAAGGGAGGAAATACACTTGCAAAAAATCGAAGTATTATTGGCTGATGATAACAGAGAGTTCACGAATCTGCTGGCTGAATATATATCGGAGCAAGAGGATATGGAGGTAACGGGAATCGCTTATAATGGCGAGGAAGTTCTTCAGCTGCTTAGTGACGGAAGAACCGTTCCTGACGTTTTGATACTTGATATTATTATGCCGCATTTGGATGGCCTTGGTGTTCTGGAGCGTTTGCGCGAGATGGATTTGTCACCGCAGCCTAAAGTGATTATGTTAACTGCATTTGGTCAGGAGAACATAACGCAAAGAGCTGTTCAATTAGGAGCTTCGTATTACATTTTGAAACCATTTGATATGGAAGTGTTGGCAAATCGTGTTCGTCAGCTCATTGGTACTCAAACCATTACAAGCAGCAGCTCACAAGTAATCTCCTCCTCCAACAAGTCAAATGTCGTTCCAATCGGAAAAACAAAAAATCTGGATGCAAGCATTACATCGATTATTCATGAAATTGGTGTGCCTGCTCACATCAAAGGCTATCAGTATTTGCGTGAAGCGATTACGATGGTTTACAACAACATCGAGATCTTGGGCGCAATTACCAAAACATTGTATCCTGCGATCGCTGAGAAATTCAAAACAACACCATCCCGAGTCGAGCGAGCTATACGTCATGCGATTGAAGTCGCTTGGACAAGAGGAAATATTGATTCCATAAGTCATTTATTTGGTTACACCATCAACATCAGCAAATCCAAGCCAACGAACAGCGAATTCATTGCGATGGTGGCGGATAAGCTGAGAATCGAACATAAAGTGTCTTGAAAGGATAAAGATAGATAAATAAGTAGTGCATATGATCTGTTATGGTTTTCCTTGTCCTGAGATAGACGTAAATGAATAAATATACATGCGCTTGCCGAAATTGGAGGTAGGCGCTTTTTCTAGGGAAAAGACACAGGGGAGCGAGGGTACGCTGATGATGTATATGATGATTAGCGTTGCGGTCGTTATTATAATCATTACTGTCCTGAGATGGAAGAAGAGGCAGCGAGCCAAGTTAAGGAGCAATGTCATTTACTTGAAGAATGTTCGGAAACAGCGTACATTACAAAAGTGCTCCAAATGTAATAAAAAAGGTGAGCTTCGATTTTACTCAGACCCAAGTGGAAATGTTACCGGTATGTGTAAAGAGTGTAAGGGGAATTCAAACACTCAAAAAATGCTTCCGCTATGACAATTAACCACATAAGGAGCGTTATGGTATTATTGGTGGTTATTACATTACATTTTGCTTTGCTTTCGTTTTACAATTGTAGTACATTAGCAGAGAATAAGGAGGATTCTAATGTACTCAAGTAGACAAGACGATACGTTATACATCATGACATACACACTAAGCAGCGGAATTAAGGGGACCGTTCCTTTGTCTAGCAAGCAAATTCAGGATTGGCTCCAATGCTATAAAAGCGATACGAAATTCATTGCTGAGATTGGTAAAGAGTTCTTTGGATTGAATCCAACACTCGTATCGGATTTTAAAGTTCATAATCAATTTTCAGATTATCAGAATGTGATCATGCCGGTACAACAGGACAATATGGATCGTTTATCTACCGCATATCGCGCGAACGAAATTCTGATGAAAATTGATTGCAAATGCGGAACCGCTTATGTAACGGAATCTCCTTATAAGCGAACGAAGTGGTACTGCACTAAATGTAAGGAAATTGTATTCCTCGATATGAAGAAGGGCATGGTGGAAACGTCACGAGGAGATGCATATTACATGACCAATAAATATTTCGTGACAAGAGAATAGCCATGCGAGTCCAATATGGTGATGAGGCTTGTCCGACAGCCGAAATATAAAAAGGAGTGACCGACATTTCATACGGACACTCCTTTTTATTAGGTGCTGCTTCTCATTCTAATCGAAGTTTGATGCAAAGCGAGTATTTGCCTATTTCCCCTAATGGATATCTAGCACTTTACCTTATGGGGAGGTACGAAGCATTTTCTGCATCTCGGCTCATAGGCTTCTGAATCCCCGATCATGATGACCGGTCCGAGTGTCACAGGCTCTCCATTGACAATTCTTTGAGTGAATACGGCCTCAGGACTTCCGCATACCGCACAAAAGGCAGTTAACTTTTCAATGTCATCGGAAATAGCCAGTAATCCGCCGATATAGCCGAACTCCTTTCCACGATAATCCATATTTAATCCATCGACGATGACATGCTTTCCACAGTAGGCCAGTTCCTCCACAATATCCATAATTTCACGGCTGAAAAACTGTACTTCATCAAAAGCAACCACATCAGCATCCTCGGTTTCGGTCATGATCTGTTTTATAATTTTAGGAGTCAGCTGTTTAGGAATGGCGATGGCAGGCAGCTTATAACCAATTCGGCTTACGATTTCATTAACTTCAAAACGATCATCTTCTGCGGGCTTATAAGCGACAACTTTGCGTCGGCCATATTTAATTAATTTTTGACAGCGTCGAATAAGCTCACCTGATTTCTCGCTGAACATGGGACCTGTAATGACAGTAATGCGACCTTTAGGCACGGTAATAATCTTCCTCTCTCTGTTACTATTCCGCTATAAATATGATTAATTTGAATTCAGTTAAGTATAGGTATCAAAAAAAGTGCCACTCTAGATTAACACATTCAAATGCATTGAAGCCACTTTTTTATCATCATTTAGGAAGTAATACTTGGAAGTGAAGCATACCCCATGGTATTGTTTTAAAGTTGAGGTGAAATAACAATGAATAATGATAAGAAAGTACAGAGGCTGCGAGAGAAGTATGAGCAGCTACGTGATCATGCTGAGCTGACAGAGCCGGCTGTCAAGCTGTTTGAAGAAATACTGGGCGAGCTGGAGCACACGGCAGGTCAGAATGAACGACTGCGGAAAGTGATTCTCAAGCAATCCGGAAGCAGCCATAGAATGAACTCGAAATTGCGGGATGCTCTGATGGAGTAAAGAGTGTAAATAAAAAATCTCTTCCTTGTAGAAGAGACGAAGATGGAGCTCTATTTATCATCAGGAGATTCCACAGGCACGGTTTCTTTGGGCTTCGCAGACAGCCGATCAGGCACGATGATGCCAAGGGTGATTCGCGCGATCATGCCAAATGTGATACCGATGCCTGCAAACATATAAATTACGGTAAAGATTTTGGCAAAGGTCGTTTGCGGTGATAGCTCTGGATGACCCACCGTCGTTAATGTCACAGCAGAGAAGTACAAGGCGTCAATCCAATTCCAACCTTCTACACTAGAATAAAAAATAGTGCCAGAGAGCAGCGTCGCAAGCATGACAACGAACAGAGCTAGAAACTTTTTGTCCTTGAAGCCGTGATAGATGCCTTGCAGCAATCTTTTGAGGGTCAGTATGAAGGATATCATGTAAGAAGCGTCTCCTATCCGTATAAGATGTTAATAGAACATTATACCGGAATACGGGGAGAAGGTTAAGTCATGAATATACTATGAGGCAGTATCGGTGTTCTGTTTTCCTTTGAAGCGCGGGCCTACATAATTACGTTTACGGTCACGGAATAATATCCAGCCGCCAAGAAACGTCATACAGCAGCCGAATAGTACAAGCCCGAGTGAAAAAGAAAGCCACTCAAAGGCAGGTCTGGCTACCTCGTCATTGCCATGCTCGGCATAATAGTGAAACAAGGAGTCTTTCATCATAAGGAAGCCCCTCATGGCTCCAAGGCCAGGAATGACAAGAATGATTATGGCGATAAATCGGGAAAGCATTAGCCGCATAAGGAGATACCCCTTTTCATTCGCACGTATTTTCTATATGATACCTTGTCTTCTAGTAACTGTCTATTGGAAGCAGGATTTTTGTTATTCCATAAGCAGAAGAGTACAATAATGCTATATTGGTTAGTTACGATAGATTGGAGGATTTTATAATCATGGCAATTCATTGCGATGTCGCTATATTAGGCGGGGGAACGGGCGGATACGTAGCCGCGATTCGCGCTGCACAGCTCGGTAAAGAGGTTGTCCTCATCGAGAAGGACAAATTAGGTGGAACATGCCTTCATAAGGGCTGCATTCCGAGTAAATCTTTGCTGCGGAGTGCTGAAGTGTATGCAGAGATTAAAGATAGTGCCAGCTATGGGATTGAGACCGCAGAGGCCACACTTGTCTTCCCTAAAGTGCAGGAACGCAAAAATGAAGTGGTAGAACAGCTTCACCAAGGGGTCCAGTATTTGATGCGCAAAAATAAAATTACCGTGCTGCAAGGGAAAGGCAGAGTCATTGGACCATCCATCTTCTCGCCGAAGAGCGGTGCTGTGGCTGTAGAGCTGGACAATGGAGAGATGGAGAATGTAGTTCCCAGCCATCTTATTATTGCGACAGGCTCACGTCCAAGAATATTGCCGGGACTCGAGCCGGATGGCCGGTATATCCTTAGCAGCGACGAGGCGCTGAATCTGGAGGAGCTTCCGGAATCGATCGTCATTGTAGGCGGAGGCGTTATAGGGATTGAATGGGCTTCTATGCTGAATGATTTTGATGTGAAGGTAACTGTGGTGGAGGCTGCAGATCAAATCCTGCCGCAGGAGGATGGGGACATCGCTGCTGAGATGCAGCGCCAGCTGACGAAGCGTGGAGTGAGGGTTGTTACCGGCGCAGCTATTGAACCATCGACATATGGAATCCAGGATGGACAAGCTACGATCGAGATGAAGACAAAAAAAGGAACAGAAACGCTTACGGCTTCTCAAATTCTCGTATCGGTTGGACGTACGGCAAATGTGGAAGGAATCGGTATAGAGAATACTGATATCAAGACGAAGAACGGCTTCATTCAAGTGAATGGCAATTTGCAGACAGGGGAGCCGCATATTTATGCAATCGGTGATTGCATAGGTGGACTTCAGCTTGCTCATGCAGCAAGCCATGAAGGCATTCGTGCTGTCAATCACATCGCAGATGCTGCCATGCATGTGTCACCTGACCACCTCATTCCGCGTGCCATCTATTCAAGACCAGAGGCAGCAAGTGTAGGCTACACAGAACAGCAGGCAAGGGAGCTCGGCTTCTCGGTCAAGACAGGGAAATTTCCGTTTCAAGCCATTGGAAAATCGCTTGTTTATGGCAATCGGGACGGATTTGCGAAGGTTATCGCAGATGAGGCGACAAATGATATTCTAGGGGTCCATCTTATCGGTACGCATGTGACGGATATGATCAGCGAAGCTGCGCTGGCCATGCTGCTGGATGCTACCCCATGGGAAGTCGGACAACTGATCCATCCACATCCATCCTTGTCTGAAATTATTGGCGAAGCCATGCTGGATGTAGATGGGAATGCAATCGGCATGTAAACGTAACATTACCGTATTTGTATCCATTGAAATATCAACAAACTTCAAAACGTCTTTTCTTTTTGGAAAGAAAACGAGTATAATAAATCTAAGCCAAGTCTTAGTACCAGGTTTTAAGACAAGACAGTACTTAATCTTGAGCTGCTCTCAAAAGGAGGTTTGAAGTTTGAATTCAGACACGACATCTAAACAACACAAACATACGAAACTTGGACTCTCAGACGGTCAAGTCATTGATATGTACAAATATATGCTGCTTGCACGGAAGTTCGATGAACGCTGCTTGCTGCTGCAACGAGCAGGAAAGATCAATTTCCACGTATCGGGGATCGGTCAGGAGACTGCACAGGTGGCAGCGGCCTTTGCTCTGGATCGTGAGAAGGATTATTTCCTTCCCTACTATCGTGATTATGGGTTTGTTCTGGCCGTCGGGATGACGCCTCGCGATCTGATGCTGTCGGCGTTTGCCAAGGCTGAGGATCCGAACAGTGGAGGACGGCAGATGCCTGGCCATTTTGGAAGCAAGAAGCTGCGAATTGTAACAGGCTCAAGTCCGGTGACTACGCAGGTTCCACACGCGGTGGGCGTTGCTCTGGCTGCAAAGATGCAGAAGAAAGACTTCGTTTCTTTTGTCACCTTCGGTGAAGGCTCCAGCAACCAGGGGGATTTTCATGAAGGAAGCAACTTCGCCGGCGTACACAAGCTGCCAGTCATTATAATGGTGGAGAACAATCAGTATGCTATCTCTGTACCTGTCCACAAGCAGCTGAGCGGTAAAGTAAGTGACCGTGCTTTAGGTTATGGATTCCCTGGCTTCAGAGTCGATGGCAATGATGCCCTGGAAGTTTACGCAGCCGTTAAGGAAGCCAGAGCACGTGCAGTTGCGGGCGAAGGCCCGACCTTAATTGAAGCGATGATGTACAGACTTTCTCCTCATTCCACTTCAGATAATGACCTGGCATACCGGACCAAAGAGGAAGTTGAGGAAAATTGGAAGAAAGACGGACTCGTCAAAATGAAGCAATACCTTATTGATTGTGGTATATGGGATGAAGAGCGTGATGCTGATCTGGCGGCACAGCTTGCACTGGAACTAAAAGAAGCGACGGAATCCGCAGACGCGGCCCCTTATCCTAAACCGGAAGATACACTGCTTCATGTGTATGCTGACGACCATTTGGGAGGGGGACAATAAGATGGCAGTTATGGAGTATATAGATGCAATAAGACTGGCTATGAAAGAGGAAATGGAGCGGGATGAATCCGTATTTGTGCTCGGAGAAGATGTAGGCGTTAAAGGGGGCGTGTTTACCACGACCAAGGGTCTGCAGGATCAATTCGGTGAAATGCGGGTCATGGATACTCCGTTATCCGAATCAGCGATAGCCGGTGTTGCCATCGGTGCGGCGATGTACGGAATGAAGCCGATCGCCGAGATGCAGTACTCGGATTTCATGCTTCCTGCAACGAATCAAATCATCAGTGAAGCTGCGAAGATCAGATATCGCTCAAATAATGATTGGAGCTGTCCCGTTGTGATTCGTGCGCCAATTGGCGGAGGGATATTTGGAGGACTGTATCATTCCCAATGTCCGGAATCGATCTTCTTTGGTACCCCTGGACTCAAGATTGTTGCGCCTTTTACGGCCTATGATGCCAAGGGATTGCTCAAAGCAGCAGTACGCGATCCGGATCCAGTTCTATACTTTGAGAATAAGAAAATGTATCGCTTAACCAAAGAGGAGGTCCCCGAGGACGATTACATCGTACCGATCGGAGTTGCCAATCTGCTGCGTGAAGGGGAAGACATTACCGTGATCGGGTATTCCCAGCCTCTGCACTTTGTAATGCAGGCAGCGGAGGAGCTGGAGAAGGAGCAGGGGATTACAGCCCATGTTCTGGACCTTCGTACACTGCAGCCCCTCGATAAGGAAGCGATAATTGCGGCCGCGAAGCACACAGGAAAAGTACTTATTATTCACGAAGATAACAAAACCGGCGGAGTAGGCGCTGAAGTTTCTGCTATAATTAATGAGGAGTGCTTGTTTGATCTGGATGCACCGATAGCACGTCTATGCGGTCCGGATGTTCCGGCCATGCCGATCAGCCCTCCGATGGAAAAATTTTATATGCTCAGTAAAGACAAAGTGAAGGATGCAATGCTTAAACTGGCGATGTATTAAAATAAATGGCCTACTCTCGGTGTTTCGATGAGGAGGCCATTTAAGGTAAAGTGACTTGATTGGAGTGAAACAATATGGCAGGACAAAAAAAATGGATTGAAATCGTAATGCCTCAGCTGGCTGAATCATTAGTGTCAGCGACCATTGCAAAATGGCTGAAGAAGCCAGGCGATCCTGTGGAGCAATATGAACCGATCTGCGAAGTCATTACAGATAAGGTTAATGCAGAAATTCCTTCAACCGTCGAAGGAATTATGGGCGAAATTGCAGCTGAGGAAGGAAGAACGGTGGCTGTGGGTGAGCTGATCTGCCGTATGGAGGTTCACGCGGCGGCAGGAACAGGAATCGTCGCAGATTCCTCAACCCATGAGAGCAGCAGTACTGCAGCATCGGAATCCGAACCTCAAGATGCAGACGGTTCGATGCGCGGCCGATACTCCCCTGCAGTACAGAGCCTTGCAGCAGAGCACGGTCTGGATCTGAAGGATGTGCCTGGAACAGGAATGAATGGCAGAATTACTCGCAAGGATGTATTGCGCTATATTCAAGAAGGTGCGCATCGGAATCAGCAGGCGGTGATCTCAAATCATGTGGATCGAGGGTCCACCCAGCAAGAGGATATGCGTTCAGCTGCCGATGCAACCGGGTATGCGGCTGAGCAGGCTATGCCTGTTCGTCATTCAGGGATCCATTTGTCCGAGACACCTAAGATTCCGAAAATCGAGATGGAAGGCTTCCCTCAAGGCAGAGCTGAGCAGTATATTGATGTTACACCTGTACGCAACGCGATCGCCCGGAATATGCGTCAGAGCGTCTCTGAGATTCCGCATGCCTGGACGATGATTGAGGTGGATGTGACCAACCTGGTAACTCTTCGCAACAAACTGAAGGACGAGTTCAAGCGCAGTGAAGGCATTAACCTGACATACCTGTCATTTTTGCTCAAAGCAGTCGTTAACGCAATCAAGGATTATCCGATTATGAACTCGGTATGGGCAGTGGATAAGATTATTGTGAAGCGAGACATCAATATAGCTCTGGCGGTAGGAACGGAAGATTCCGTCATGACACCGGTCATTCAGCGTGCAGATACGAAAAATATTGCAGGACTCGCTCACGAAATTGACGATTTGGCGAGAAGAACGAGAGAAGGTACATTGAAGCTGGATGATATGCAGGGAGGAACCTTTACGGTCAATAATACAGGATCCTTCGGATCGATTCTGTCCTATCCGATTATCAATTATCCGCAGGCAGCCATTCTGACCTTCGAATCCATTGTGAAGCGGCCTGTGGTCATTAATGACATGATTGCGGTACGTTCGATGGCCAATCTCTGTTTATCGCTGGATCATCGAATTCTGGACGGAGTCATATCCGGTCGTTTCCTGCAGCGGGTCAAAGAAAATTTAGAGGGCTATTCGCTCGAAACAAAGCTTTATTAATTTGTAATTATAGACTTTTGCAGCAGCAATCCCGGAACGTAATTTTTCTCGAAAGGGTGTATATGCGCATGAGCAGACCGCTTGTTGTGAGCTACACAGAATTGATGGATTACGAAGAGGCTTGGAATTTGCAGAAAAAGCTCGTTAAAGAGCTGGATGAAGAGGAGCAGCAGGAACATCTGCTGCTCTTGCAGCATCCACCGACTTATACGATCGGAACACAGCGTCACCCAGAGCACTTGTTATACAGCCCGGAGGAGCTTGCAGACAGAGGCATTACTCTTTTTCAAATCGATCGCGGCGGCGATATTACATATCATGGACCCGGACAACTGGTAGGTTACCCCATACTTCGACTCGGTCGAGAAGAGGCTGTTGACTTGCATGGTTATCTGCGGCTGCTTGAAGAAGTCATCATTCAGTATTTAAGCCGATTTGGAATTGAAGCAGAACGTAAGGAGCAGTATACAGGAGTATGGGTGGACAACCAGAAAATATGTGCAATCGGCGTTAAATTCAATCGCAGTAGACGGACCAGAGGCTTTATTACAAGTCATGGTTTTGCATTTAATATCAAGTCAGGGATTCAGCATGAGGGATTCTCGGGTATTATTCCTTGCGGAATTGAAGAGTACGGTGTCACTTCGCTCGAGGATTGCACAGGCCGGATGTTCTCCGTCGAGAATGTAGCGAATGAGCTGGTGTCCATCTTTGCAAGCTTGTTTTCATTCAAGCCGGCTTGGATGCCGGTGATGGCTTCAAAATGATGGAATAATGGAAGGCAAGACGGGTCTGTACGCTGTACTTTATGAATTCGCATAAAAAAGCTCTCTTCCCCTGAGTACGAGAAGAAAGCTTTCTAATGAGCAACTCGGTATTGATTATCCATATAATAGAGGCTCAATAACAATCAATAGAGTAGATGCAATCATAGCAATGAGCATGAGATAGACAATGATTTTGAACCATTTTTTCTGCTGCATTCATTAAAGCTCCTTTATAAATTGAATGTTGTGAATCTGTTTTCATATATTTTGTTATTATGAAATTGATTCGTATAATAAAGTCTATTGTAACGTATCTGCACTTGTTGTGGAAGTCATTGAAGAAGGGAAGTTAACCATGATTAAACAGGAACGGATTGTGGAAGAATTTATTGAGCTTGTCCAGGTGGACAGTGTTACTACACATGAACAAAACATAGCCAAAGTGTTGACAGACAAATTTAGTAAGCTGGGACTTGAAGTCGCAGAGGATCAATCTAAAGAGCGTACAGGACATGGAGCCGGTAATCTGATTGTGACATGGAAGGCACAAGGCGTGCAGTCAGCACCGAACATATTTTTTACCTGTCACATGGACACGGTAGCTCCTGGTGTAGGCATTAAACCTGTCGTATCCGAAGATGGTTATATTCGCAGCGATGGAACGACCATTCTCGGCGCTGATGATAAGGCCGGAATTGCTGCCTTGTTTGAAGCGATTCGCGTCATTCAGGAAAATGAAATTCCTCACGGACAGATTCAATTCGTCATTACAGTTGGAGAAGAATCGGGTCTTATTGGAGCAAGAGGCATGGAGCGAGATGCAATTGACGCGGAGCTGGGCTTTGCTCTGGACTCCACTGGAGAAGTAGGCGGTATATGTGTATCTGCACCGGCTAGGGCTCAGATCAAAATGAAGATCACGGGCAAATCCGCGCACGCCGGCGTTAATCCGGAGGATGGAATCAGCGCCATTCAAGTCGCTGCTAAATCCATAGCGGCCATGAAGCTGGGGCGTATCGATCATGAAACAACCGCTAATATTGGCAGCTTCTCGGGGGGCGGCCCGCTGAACGTTGTGTGCGATTATGCGGAGATTGCTGCCGAAGCGAGAAGCATTGTGCAGAGTAAAGTAGAGCAGCAGGTGGAGCACATGCGCGAATCTTTGCTTAATACCTGCCGTGAGTATGGTGCAACAGGCGTATTTGAGAGCGAAATTGCTTATCCTGCATTTAAGCTGACGGAACAAGATGAGGTAGTACAGCTCGCTGCTGCTGCAATCGAGAGCACTGGGTTGAAGCCGGAAACCTTCCCATCCGGCGGCGGCAGCGATGCCAATATCTTCAATGGATTTGGAATTCCAACCGTCAATCTTGCTTTGGGCTATGAGGATATCCATACGACAAACGAACGAATTAAGGTAAGCAGCCTTGTTGATGCAGCGAAGGTTGTTGTATCCATCGTGCAGGAAGCAGCTAAACGTTAATCCATTTTTTTGTTCATGCAGGTCTGGATAGGAATATTTCCTTCCAGGCCTTTTTGAAAGTATTCGAGAAAACTCAGGTTCTCGGGATAGCTCCGATCACTTCTTAATCGTTTGTATAAGCGGGGGAACGTCTTGTCTGCCCTTCATGAGCTCTTTGAGATGGGTTTCAGGTCCGTAATCTATAATCCAATGATTAAGTGTCTTTTTTATTTGATCTGCTTGTCCAATCATAAACAAGCCATTATTTGTTTTATAGCTCTTCATAAGGTGGGCCACTCCTTCAAATTAGGGTTATTATTACACCGTATGCCCACCGCCTTTAAACTATACACATGATTTAACGCCAGAGGAGGTCTTTATTTTGAAATCAAATCCGTACTTGAAACACCCGACATCGAATCCCGCACTGGTAGAAGAAACCATTTCAAGCAAAGAAATTTTTGACGGCAAGATCATTTCACTCCAGGTAGACACCGTAAAGCTGCCAAATGGACAGACCGGAACACGTGAGATTATTAAGCATCCTGGGGCTGTCGCTGTACTTGCGCTCAAGGGGGATAAGATGCTTGTTGTAGATCAGTACCGGCAAGCGCTTGGCAGGACGCAGGTTGAAATTCCGGCAGGCAAGCTTGATCCTGGAGAAGACCCGATGGAAGCAGCTGGAAGAGAGCTGAGGGAAGAGACAGGGTATCATGCTCAGGAGCTCAAACCGCTGCCGGCGTTTTATACTTCACCAGGCTTTGCAGATGAGGTCATCTATTTATTTATGGCAGATCATCTTGAGGCAGGCCGTATGCAGCTGGATGAGGATGAATTCCTGGAAGTGATCGAGGTGACATTGGATGAAGCCTATGAGCTGATCCGGGAAGGCCGCATCAGTGATGCCAAGACGATTATTGCGGTATATGCATGGCACTTATATCAGCTGACAGGGAAGATATAACTCATGAATCAGAACGTAATAAAGACGGATCCTGCGCTGTCTACATTCTACGCTGATCTTCATATTCATATCGGAAGAACCCGTTATGGTGATGCAGTGAAAATTAGTGGAAGCCGTGATCTGACCTTTGTGGGCATTGCCAAAGAGGCAGCTGAGCGCAAGGGGATCGACTTAATTGGTATTATTGATGCCCATTCTCCTGTCGTTCAGCGGGATATTAGAGAGGCGCTGGATTCAGGTGAAATGACAGAGATGAATGGCGGAGGAATTGGTTATAAGGGTACAGTTATCCTGCTGGGAACTGAGCTGGAGGTGAGAGAGCCGGGGCGGAAAGAGTTCCATCTTCTCGCCTATTTCAGAACCTTGAAGGATATGGAATCCTTCACAGACTATCTTTCCCGCTATATGAAAAATGTGAATCTCAGCTCTCAGCGTGTGTACGTACCGGCACTGGAATTACAGCGAGAGATCATATCCCGCGGCGGCCTATTTGTCCCTGCACATATTTTCACTCCACACAAAGGAATCTACGGGAGTACGGCCCCTCGGATGGAAGAGGTGCTTGATTTAAGCCTGATCTCTGCCGTGGAGCTGGGACTTAGCAGCGATACTGAAATGGCTGGTTATATTAGTGAACTGGACCGATATCCTTTCCTGACGAATTCGGATGCGCACTCCCTTGCCAAGATTGGCAGAGAGTACAATGAACTGGCTATGGCCGAAGCATCATTCGATGAATTCAAGCTGGCACTTCAGTCACAAGCGGGACGCAGAATTAAAGCAAACTACGGACTTAATCCGCGCCTTGGCAAATATCACAGAACTTACTGTGCGCTCTGCAGCAGCATATTAGATGAAGAGCAAATCTCAGAAGACCGATGCCCCTATTGCGGAAGCATGAAGTTGATACACGGGGTGTTGGATCGTGTCCTGTCGATCTCGGATCGTGAAATCCCTCTAGTGTCTGAACATAGACCACCCTATCACTATCAGGTGCCTCTGGAGTTCATACCTGGTCTTGGAAAGGTGAAGCTCCGAATGCTGATTGAGGCCTTTGGTTCTGAGATGGCCATATTGCACCGTGTATCCGAGCTGGATCTGGCAAGCATCGTGGGTAACGAATTAGCCGGACTTATCGTTCGGGCAAGGAATGGTGAGCTTGGTCTATCCGCTGGCGGCGGAGGAACCTATGGAAGAGTCTCTCTGTAGATTTGATTATTAGAGTCATAGAGTAACGGACAATTTCATAGTGTAAGGTATGTAATGAGAAAGGGGACGACCTTAACCATGTTATTTCTCAAGCATACTTTCCGGGATCAAACTCCGCTCTATGTATTTGTCGCCGTTCTGTTTTTAGTCGGGGTCATTTTTGGTGCATTAATGGTGGGTGCGCTAACCCTTGATCAGCAGCAAGACCTGGCAGGGTATCTGGACAACTTTTTTGTGATGATGAATCAAGGAAATAGTTCAGGCAGCACATATATGGATATTGCGATGCTTCATTTAAAGTGGGTTGGTCTGATCTGGGTGCTGGGTCTGTCCGTTATCGGACTACCGGGTATACTAATATTGGATTTTCTAAAAGGGGTTCTTATCGGATTTACTGTCGGCTACATGGTGGGTCAGTATTCCTGGAAAGGCCTTCTTCTCGCCATGGTCTCTGTAGCACCGCATAATCTGTTCATCATACCTGTCATTCTTATTTGCAGTGTGGCAGCGATCACCTTCTCGCTTCATATGATCAAGAGCCGTTTCTTCATGAACAGAAGCCGCGGTGTCAAGCGACCGCTGACCAGCTATATCGGGCTAACGATTGCCATGGCCGGATTAATGCTTGCTATTTCATCTTTTGAGACTTGGGTAACGCCTCTCCTTATGCAGTGGGTTGCACCTCTGTTCGTATAATGTGACAAGTTGAACAGCCCTCTCTCTCATCGCTTGATATAGTTGACTTTATTAAAGATGAGACCCTATAATAATACAAGTGAGTTTTCGATCATGATGCAGTGATTTCCTAGGGGGAGGGAGAAGATGGAAGCACGAATCGAGAAAATAAAGCAGCAGTTACAATCCCAAGGCTATAAATTAACGCCCCAGCGGGAAGCCACGGTAAGAGTCTTGCTAGAAAATGAAGAAGATCACTTGAGCGCAGAAGACGTGTTTATGCTCGTCAAGGAAAAAGCTCCCGAAATCGGTCTTGCTACCGTATATCGAACCCTTGAGCTGCTAAATGAGCTGCATGTCGTTGAGAAGATTAACTTTGGTGACGGAGTAGCACGCTATGATTTGCGCGGTGATACGAACAAGCATCATCATCACCATTTGATATGCGTTCAATGCGGCAGCATGGATGAGATACGCGAAGATTGGCTGGGACCGCTTGAAGAACGCCTGGAACGTGAGTTTAATTTTACAGTTCTCGACCATAGGCTTGATTTTCAGGGGATATGTTTCCGCTGTAAAGACAAGAACGACCAGAAGCCTAATCAATAACATAAAGACTAGCAGATAATCAGACAAGCTCTCACCGGCTTTTGTTCGGGGGAGCTTTTTAGCGTTCTTATTCATAAATATGTGGGAAGCTTCTATTCTAAAGATATACATTTAGTTTGCCGTTAGGTAAGATGGAGATAGAGTGATATCAAGCCTGGTTTGCCTTGAAATTTCACGGCCGTCATAAAGCATGCGAATCGGTCATAGCCTAGACATAGCATGAGTGTAGGCTGGGAAGACTATCCGTGTGAGTAAAGGACAAGACGTGAATGAAAGGCGGGATAATTCATGATTTTTTCACTCCGCAGAATGTTTCGACTCGTTCGATTTCTTATTGTATTTGCTGCACTTGTATACATGTTCTATAATGTGTTCAATTTATTTTCTGGATGGATTACACCTGTGGATCACTACAAAATTCCAGAGGGAAATGCACTTAAAGTGTTTCATCATGAGGAAGGCACAGGCCTTGTTATGGAGAAGACAAGTATGCTTGAACGTCTGCGCTTCTTCTATTGGTATGGTGAATAAGGTGATGATCTAAGTCATAATGAAAATTTGTAGTAAGGGAGCGTAATAAAGCCGATGAGGAATTATGTGCAGCCTTACATGAATTATTTACAGGAGGACAAGGGGTCTTCCTTAAGTACACTGGAATCCTACAGACGTGATATAGAGCAATTTATTGGGTATATGGATAAGGAACAGATTACACAGGCTCAGGATGTTACCCGCAACCAAATTGTCCTATACATGGGATATTTGAAGAAGCAGAAGAAGGCAGCTTCAACAATTGCTCGTAATGTGGTGTCGATCCGATCTTTTTTCCATTATTTAATGTATCAGGGCGTTGTTCAAAAAGATCCGACCTATCATTTGGACTCACCCAAATTAGAGAAGTCTCCTCCCAAGATTCTTTCCATTGCAGAAGTGGACAGACTGCTGTCGCTGCCTGACTCTTCAACGCCGCCTGGGGCAAGAGACAAAGCCATGCTAGAACTGCTGTATGCCACAGGGATTAAAGTCTCTGAATTAGTACAGCTTAATGTGAAGGATTTAAATCCACAGCTGAAGTTTTTGAGAACTGGCAGCAACAGTGCCAAGGAGCGGGTAATCCCTATAACAGGGATCGCCGCCCAAGCGACAGCGGAATACGTAAATCATGCCCGGAGTGCGCTGTTGAAGGCGAATGGAGAAGAAGAGGCACTATTCGTGAATACGAACGGAGCAAGACTGACCAGGCAGGGAATCTGGAAGATGATTAAGAAGTACGCTGAAGGTGCTGGACTTGCGGAAGGAAGAATTACACCGCATACGTTAAGACATTCCTTCGCAGCTCATCTACTGGAGAATGGGGCCGATCTAAGATCGGTACAGGAAATGATGGGGCATGCAGATATTTCAACGACCCAAATGTACAGCCATGTGGTGAAACGAAATATGAAGGACGTATATGATCATTATCACCCGAGAGCATAATCGATGCAGGGCATTAGATTGAATTGATAGTAGAGAAAGGGGTATTACGTACATCATGACAAACGATAAACCTAGATTCAAACGCATATGCTTTATCGTACTTGACAGTGTTGGTATTGGAGCATTGCCGGATGCACCCGAATTCGGGGACGAAGGAGCGCACACACTAGGACATATATTGGAAAAGGTTCCCCATGTGAAGCTGCCCAACATGCAGAAATTGGGGCTTGGTAATATTGCCGAGATTCCTCCGCTTAGTCCAGTGGACGAGCCTCAGGCTTATTATGGCAAGATGAAAGAGGTATCGGCAGGTAAAGACACGATGACAGGCCATTGGGAGCTGATGGGTCTTAAGATTGACACGCCTTTTAATACATATCCTGATGGATTTCCTCAAGATTTGATTACCGAGTTTGAGAAGCAGACTGGCCGGAAGGTCATCTGCAACAAGCCCGCTTCGGGAACTGAAGTGCTCGATGAATATGGAGAAGAGCAGATGAAAACCGGGGCCTGGATCGTATATACTTCGGCGGATAGTGTGTTCCAGATTGCCGCTCATGAAGATATCATCCCTCTTGAGGAACTGTACAAAGCGTGCAAGATTGCCCGCAAGCTGACACTGGCTCCTGAGCATTCGGTGGGGCGTGTCATTGCACGTCCGTATGTCGGAGCTCCGGGCGCGTTTAAACGTACCTCTAACAGACATGATTATGCAGTCAAGCCGCCAGAGCCTACCGTCATGAATGCGCTGCATAGTGCAGGGTATGATGTCATTGCCGTTGGCAAAATTAATGATATTTTTGATGGTGAAGGTGTAACCGAAGCCTATCCGACGAAAAGCAATGAGCATGGCATTGAAGTCACGATTCAGCAGCTGGAACGGGATTTCAATGGTCTTTTGTTCACGAATTTAGTCGATTTTGATTCATTATATGGACATCGCCGAGATCCGGAAGGATATGCGGGTGCACTGGAAGTGTTCGATCAGGAGCTCCCTAAGATTATGGAGCGAATCAGTGAAGAAGATCTACTGATCATCTCGGCTGATCATGGAAACGACCCTATTCATCGGGGAACAGATCATACACGTGAGTATGTACCCGTTCTTATTTACAGCCCTGCTCTTAAGCAGCCGGGGGATTCGATTGGAGTACGGGAGACGTATTCGGATCTGGGTGCTACGATCTCCGATAATTTCGGGGCTTCCGCCCCACTTCATGGGGAGAGCTTCCTGAATCAATTGAAGTAAGAAGAATGGAAAATCAAGCAAAAGGGGCTATTTAGCAAAATGGTAAAAATTCTAACCCAAAGTATGGTACAAGAAGCAGCAGCTTATATTAAAGAAAAAACAAGTGTGATGCCCGAAATCGGGCTGATCCTCGGTTCCGGACTTGGTATTTTAGCAGAGCTTATTGAGGATGCGGTAGCGATTGCGTATGAAGATATACCTCATTTTCCGGTTTCTACGGTTGAAGGGCATGTTGGAGAACTGCTGATTGGTAATATACAGGGCCGTCCCGTCGTCATGATGAAGGGAAGATTCCACATGTATGAAGGCTACGGTCCAGAGGTGACTGCCTTCCCGGTTCGAGTTATGAAGGAGATCGGCGTTGAAAAAATGCTGGTGACGAATGCAGCAGGCGGTGTGAATACCAATTATCATGCGGGGGATCTCATGATCATCTCTGATCATCTGAATTTGACCGGCCGCAATCCGCTGGTTGGACCGAATGAGCCTGCTTTTGGTGTTCGTTTCCCGGATATGTCTGAAGCTTATAGTGGTAGACTACGTAACCTGGCTAAAACGACAGCTGAAGCACAGGGCTTTAACATTCAGGAAGGGGTATACGCAGGTCTTCTCGGCCCCAACTATGAAACTCCAGCCGAAATTGTGATGCTGCGAAAGCTTGGGGCTGATGCTGTCGGGATGTCAACCGTCGCAGAAGTCATTGTAGCCCGTCATACTGGTATTGAAGTGCTGGGTATCTCCTGTATTACGAACATGGCGGCTGGAATTCTGGATCAGCCTCTCTCGCACGATGAGGTTATGGAAACAGCAGAACAAGTTAAAGGGAAGTTCCTTGGATTAGTGATGGCACTGATCCCATACATGTAAATTTACGAAGAGGGGAAATAGACAATGAACCAAGTGAATACGACGATGTACGCTGGAAATATCGAGGAAGCCGCTGCATACATAACAAGCAAGCTGGGCAAATATTCTCCCAAAATCGGTTTGGTGCTGGGCTCAGGGCTTGGAGATTTGGGCGATCAAATCGAAGATGCCGTATATATTCCTTACGATGAAGTACCGCATTTTCCTAAATCTACCGTGGAAGGACATGCAGGACGCTTTGTGATCGGTCAGCTCGAAGGCAAGGATGTTATTATCATGCAAGGGCGTTTTCATTACTATGAGGGATATGACATGCGTACCGTTGTTATGCCCGTTTATGTCATGAAGAGACTTGGTATTCAGACTCTCGTATTAACGAATGCAGCCGGCGGCATGAACCGTGCCTTCAAGGCAGGAGATCTCATGCTCATCTCTGATCATATCAATATGACGGGTGCTAACCCGCTCATCGGACCAAATGACCCGAAATTGGGAGTGCGTTTTCCAGATATGTCAGCAGCATACGATCCTGAATATCGCATACTGGCGAAGGAGCTGGCTAAAGATATACAGGGTGAAGATGGATCCGTACTTGAGCTTCAGGAAGGCGTCTATTGTGGAATTAGCGGACCTACGTACTCAACGCCTAAAGAATCTACGATGTTTGCTCTGCTTGGCGGGGATGCGATCGGGATGTCTACTGTAGGCGAAGTCATCGCGGCAAGTCATGCGGGACTGCGTGTGCTGGGTATCTCCTGCATTACCGATATGGCGATTGGTGAAGAGCTTGAGCCGCTGACGCATGAGCAGGTTGTCGCTGTAGCGAACCGGACCAAACCGAAATTTATTGGACTAATTCGTGCATTTGTGAGCCGCGTGTAAGTCACTGATATTGTTAAAAATAAATGCAGCTAAAGGTGTGATCTGACGTATGAGAGCCGTTGATATCATTCAGAAGAAGCGAGATGGACAGGAACTGTCATCAGAGGAGATTTCCTATCTGATTCAAGGATACAGCCGTGGAGACATTCCGGACTATCAGATGTCAGCTTGGGCAATGGCTGTCTTTTTTCAGGGCATGACTGCCAAGGAAACCGGGGATTTAACGATGGCCATGGCAAAATCCGGTGATCAGGTGGACCTGTCTCCGATTGCAGGTATAAAGGTAGACAAGCATTCAACGGGTGGCGTGGGTGACAAGACGACCATCGTTCTTGCTCCTCTCGTGGCTGCAGCTGGTGTTCCGGTTGCTAAAATGTCCGGACGTGGACTAGGTCATACAGGCGGCACTTTGGATAAGCTGGAATCGATAACCGGATTTCAGATTGAACTGGATCAAGAGCAGTTCTTCAAGCAGGTTAATGAGGTGGGGGCCGCGGTCATCGGACAAAGCGGCAACATGGCTCCAGCAGACAAGAAGCTGTACGCATTAAGAGATGTGACGGCAACGGTTAATGCAATTCCGCTGATTGCCAGTTCAGTGATGAGTAAGAAGATTGCAGCAGGTGCAGACGCGATTGTACTCGACGTCAAGACTGGCAGCGGTGCGTTCATGAAGACGCTTGATGATTCAATCAAGCTGGCTGAAGCGATGGTGGATATCGGAACCCATGTGGGCCGTGAAACGGTGGCTGTTATCAGTGATATGGATCAGCCGCTCGGTCATGGCATCGGTAATGCCTTGGAGATTAAAGAAGCAGTAGAAACGCTGCAAGGGAATGGACCTGAGGATCTGGAAGAGGTAAGCCTGTTCCTGGCATCCCATATGCTGGTTCTTGGTGGCAAAGCAGAAACTGTTGAGGAAGCTCGCGAGAAATTGCGGGATATTCTATCTCAAGGGCTTGCGCTTGATAAGCTTAAGCAGATGGTCAAAGCGCAACAGGGAGATGTAAGTCAAATTGAGGATCTATCTCTTCTGCCGACCGCTAAGCGCACAATTGAAGTGAAGGCTCCAACGGATGGGTATGTGGCTGGGATTGAGGCTGAAGCCATTGGAATCAGTGCCATGCTGCTCGGCGCTGGCCGTGAAACGACCGATTCTGTCATTGATCATGCGGTTGGAGTGACCCTTGTCAAAAAAGTCGGCGATCCAGTCAAGGCTGGAGAGGTGATCGCGATGCTTCATGCGAATGAAGGAAGCGACAGCAAGCTTCAGGAAGCAGAGCAGAAGCTTCAGCAGGCATACAAGATCTCAGAAGCTCCAGTGCCCGAACAACCGTTGATCTATGCCTTGGTGACGAAGGATGGAGTTCAGCGCTTTGTATGATTTATAAGTATAACGAATAAAAAGAAGCTGAAGGGCAATATCATTGTCCTTCAGCTTCTTTTTAATTCTGTTGATCATTCATTTCTTTTGATATATTTCTATTCCTCATATCTAGCACTCAGTTGCATCTTTCGTCGCAAATTTTCTGATCCCCTTCGATTTGAACGGTGGAATGCTGGATATGAAATTCCTGTCGCAGCATGTCTTTAGCTTGTCTTAATAGCAGATCTCGATCCGCCGAATTCGACACAACCAGATGAACAGTCAGCGCTGTATAATCAGAGGTTATTGACCAGCTGTGGAGGTCGTGAAGTTCAACTACACAAGGCAGACCAAGAAGCTTGCTGCGGATATCACTTAGATCTACGGATTCTGGCTTGCCCTCCATCAGTACATGCATGGAATCTTTGGTAATTCGATATCCACTGACAAGTATAAGGACGGCTACGAGCAGACTGGCGATGGGGTCGGCAATAGACCATCCGAAGAACATCATCAGAAGACCAGCTGCAATAGCTCCGATTGACCCTATTAAATCTCCCAGGACGTGGAGAAATGCACCCCTCAAGTTCAAATTTCCTTTGACATCACCACCTGTCATTAATACAACGGCTACGATGACATTAATGATCAGGCCAATCACGGCAATGGTCAGCATCCCCGTACTCGCCACTTCAGGTGGGGCAGCAAAGCGCTGGATCGCTTCCCAAATGATAGAAACCGAAATGACAAGCAGGGTTATCCCGTTCAGAAAGGCCGCGATGATCTCGAACCGCTTATAGCCATAGGTTTTTGAGCTGCTCGCTGATTTCTCACCAAATTTAAATGCAAAGAGAGCGAGTGCCAGTGCAATCCCGTCGCTTAGCATGTGTCCTGCGTCAGCAAGCAAGGCCAAGCTATGTGTAATGAGTCCTCCAACCACTTCAATCAGCATAAAGCCGGTGATAAGTAAAAAGGAGATCAAAAGAGCCTTTTTATTATTCGTATGAATATGAGAATGACCAGGCCCATGGCTGTGATTATGGCTATGATTATGACTGTGGATGTGATCATGGTTGTGATCGTGTTCATGATGATGACGCTGTTCGTGAGCAGGATGCTCATCATGGTCATCTTGATGTGTATGCTTCATCGTCATTCCTCCGAGTGAAAATTTCTATGATAAGTGCTGCAGATGATAGTTAATCTAATTACCTTACCCATGACCTGTAATTCTATGTAAGAGCAAAAGTACCTATAGAGAAGCTGTTCATCTAAACTTACTTACCCCCTATGTGACGTTCGATATCTTGTAATTGAAGGAACTGCTATTTTTCATAGACAGACGAATCAATTTCATAATACCTTTATCTGCTTCAATCAAGAGTATATATAGTTTCAATTCTACCTTTTTAATGATTTATGAAATTGATTCAAACAAGGAATAATTTGGAGGATTCCTGACGACAATGATTAGCAGTATAACGAATCAAGCTATCAAGCTACAATGTAGCATTCACATGAGGAGGATAATATTGCCATGAATCAAGGAGTTAGGCTGCTCACCGCTTTAATACTGTCGGCCGCACTGATCGTTCCAAGCAGCATATATGCAGAAGAGCCTGTAGGGCCGCAAACGGAGAAGACAACCCCGGCAGTGGATCTTGCGCAAAACGCAAAATCAGCGGTCATGCTGGATGCGGATACGGGAACGATTATTTATGAGAAGAACGGCCATGAGAAACTGCCACCTGCCAGTATCACAAAGATTATGACCATGCTGTTAACAATGGAAGCCATTGATTCCGGTAAGCTGAAGTGGACTGACAAGGTTCGAGCGAGTGAATATGCATCTTCCATGGGTGGATCTCAGATCTTTCTGGAGCCGGGCGAAGAGATGACCGTGGATGAGATGCTAAAAGGCATTGCCATGGCATCCGGCAACGATGCTTCCGTAGCAATGGCCGAGAAAATTGCCGGCTCTGAAGAAGCATTCGTGCAGATGATGAACGATCGGGCAAAAGAGCTCGGCATGAATGATACCCATTTTGCCAATTGCAATGGTCTCCCGGTAGAGAATCATTATTCTTCAGCACATGATATTGCTATTATGAGCAGAGAGCTGCTTAAACATAAAGATATTACCAAATATACCGGCGCTTATCAGGACTACCTGCGAAAAGACAGTGCCAAGCCGTTCTGGCTCGTGAATACGAACAAGCTTGTACGTTTCTATACCGGTGCTGATGGCCTAAAGACAGGCTATACCTCGGAAGCGAAATTTTGCTTATCCGCCACAGCAATGAAGGATGGTATGCGTGTCGTCGCCGTCGTGCTGGGTGAGCCGAATACGAAGACGAGAAACAGCGAAGTGTCGAATATGTTCGATTACGCCTTTTCACAATATACGATGAAGCCTATTTATAAACAAGGGGACGTTATCGGTAAAGTGAATATTGAGAAAGGAAACATCAAAGAGCTGGAGCTGGTGGCTGATGTACCTTACAGAGTGCTGATGAGAAAAGGCAGCGCCGGGGAGACGACGCAGCAGCTGACCGTCCCTACCGAAATCAAGGCCCCGATCAAAAAAGGTCAGGTGCTGGGCAAGCTTGTAGTATCTCAGGATAACAAGGTGCTCAAGGAGTTTGATATTACAGCAGCGGTGGACGTTGAAAAAGCAAGCTTCTGGAAGCTCTTTAAACGGACAACCTCTGATCTTTTCCGCTAAAATAAGCAGCTTTGTTGATTCATGAGACTTTTCTTCTAGTTTTGTCGGAGTGCAGGAAAGCTGCAAATCGGCGTAGAAATGGTTGGTCATGACAGGGAGGAGAGTGAGCAAGCATGAATTTACAGGTCAGTATGGAGTATGCACACGGAGTGCTTATTGTACGATTATCTGGAGAGCTCGATCACCACACAGCAGATCTGGTTCGATTACAGATGGATGAGGCGATTGCAAGACAGAACAGCAAGCATCTGATTCTTAGCTTGAAAGACCTTGACTTTATGGACAGTTCAGGACTAGGTGTCATTCTTGGACGCTATAAGTTGATACATCATAAAGGTGGAAAAATGGTCATATCCGGAGCTAATCCTGCTGTATACCGTTTGCTTGAAATGTCAGGCTTGTTCAAAATTATGCCGGTGTTCGAAAACGAGGGAAGCGCCCTCTCGGATCTGGAGGTGGTCTCATGAGCAGTGAGCAGCTATCAAATTTTATGAATTTGCAGTTTTCAGCCAAGTCGGAGAATGAATCATTCGCGAGAGTCGCGGTGGCAGCCTTTATTTCTCAGCTTGATCCGACAATGGACGAGCTGAGCGATTTGAAAACAGTCGTATCCGAGGCCGTGACGAATAGTATTATTCATGGCTACAACAATGACTCTGCCGGGGTCGTAACCATTAAGGCAGAAATTATCGGAGATATGATTACGCTTGTCATTGAAGACCAAGGTCAGGGAATTGAGGACTTGGAGCTGGCGAAGCAGCCGCTGTATACCTCTAAGCCTGAACTTGAGCGTTCAGGTATGGGATTCACAATAATGGAAAATTTCATGGATGAATGTGAAGTAGTAAGCGAGCCTGGGCGAGGTACTTCGATCATGATGAAGAAACGGATAGAATCCAAGAAAGCACTGTATAATTAGGGGTTGGACCTATGGAAGCAGAAGCGAAACAATCTTCACATACGTATCTGGAGGATGCGGAAGTCAAGCGTCTTATCGCTCTATCCCAAAGCGGAGACCAGGTGGCGCGTGACACGCTTGTCAATTGTAATATACGTCTCGTATGGTCTGTCGTTCAGCGGTTTATGAACCGGGGATATGAGCCGGAGGATCTGTTTCAGATCGGCTGCATCGGGCTCCTCAAATCAGTAGATAAATTTGATCTCAGCTATGATGTCAAATTTTCGACTTATGCGGTTCCCATGATTATCGGCGAAATTCAGCGTTTCCTGCGTGATGATGGGACGCTGAAGGTCAGCCGTTCCCTGAAAGAGACCGCCAACAAGGTTCGCAAGAAGAAGGATGAGCTCTCTAAATACTTGGACAGGCTGCCCACCATCAAGGAGGTTGCAGACGAGCTGGGGATTACCCCGGAGGAGGTTGTGTTCGCCCAGGAAGCGAATAAGCCTCCAACTTCCATTCACGAGACGGTATTTGAGAATGACGGGGATCCGATTACGCTGATGGATCAGATTGCCGATGAATCTCAAGAGCGTTGGTTCGACAAGATGGCGCTTAATGAAGCGATCGGAAATCTGTCTGAGCGGGAGCGGCTGATCGTATACCTCAGGTATTACAAGGATCAGACGCAATCTGAAGTTGCTGCCAGACTGGGCATATCGCAGGTTCAAGTGTCCAGACTGGAGAAGAAAATACTGCAGATTATCCGAGAGCAAATTGCTCAGTAAATATAAAGTGCATATAACAACGATTTATCATGCAGTAAGAGTTTTTTCTCGTCAGAGAAAAGACTCTTTTTTTTGTGGATGAGCTCGATATGAATCCCAAGGAATAGAAAAGCGGAGGAGTCTCCATACTATGAATAATTTCACAGTATAAAGGGGTGAGGTTAGGATGACCGCACCATCCACTCCTATCATTTATGTAAGGCTGCACAGCCGGATCAAGATGAAGCTTGGCGTTACACTTAAGATCAGGCATGTGGCACATGTGCTTACAGATCCGCCTGGCTTGGAAGACAAGGTGCTGGAAGCGGAGCTGATGCAGACAGAGAAAAAGGATGGGAGCCTGCTGCTTGTTGATGTGCTTCAGATTATTGGTCGGATACAGAAGATTGTGCCGGGAGCAACGATTGAAACACTGGGCAGCAGCCACACACTTGTCGAGCTGATCCCTCATGATCGGCCGCCGTCCAAATCGCTGTTTGTCCTTGTGTGGCTCTTGCTGTTCTTTGGCTCGGCGCTGACCATTATGAACTTTCACGCGGATGTAAACATGAAGGAAGTGCATATACGAATTGTAGAGATGCTGACGGGATATCGGGATGAGAATCCTTACTTGTTCCAGACAGCATACTCGATTGGTATCGGTTTTGGCATGGCTGTATTTTTTAATCATTTGTTTAAGAAAAAATGGAATGATGAGCCTACTCCGCTCGAGGTAGAGATGTACCTCTACCAGCAAAATGTGGATCAATATGCAGTGAATGAAGAGTACGAACGAATCAAAAAAGAGCATGCTCATTCGGGACAGAAATAATGATGACGGTACTGGACGGCTGCATACTCATCGTTCTGGGCATAGCATCAGGCATTGCTGTGGGGAGCGGAGTCATTGCGCTCTTCATCGTTCTGGACATGATCCCGCGCTTAGCCCAGCTTACACGCTCATATGACAAGGCATATGCCTATGAAGGAGCAATGATCGCCGGTTCATTCGTTGGAACAGTCGCTGACTTATGGAATTTGAAGGTTTACGGTCTTCCGATTATTTCGATATTCGTAGGCCTGCTGTGCGGTATATTTATCGGCTTGCTCGCAGCAGCTTTAACTGAGGTATTGAACGTCCTGCCCATACTAGCCAAGAGACTGGGTATGAAATCTTATTTATTTGGATTATTAATGGCCATGGTGTTCGGCAAGGTTGCCGGTTCATTATTTGATTGGTTTGTGTACACCAGATAACAACTGCATGCATACAACAGAAGGAGGAGACATCAAACATATGTCAGATGAATCGCAGCAAATGACCGAGGAAGAGAAGCAGCTCCAGGAAAAAAAGGAACAAGAAATGTCAGATTCCATTGAGGAGTCGATTAAGTACTGGCAGAATGAGGATGTCATCGATCCTGATTTTGACGTACTGCGAAAGACGCTCAAGTATGTGATGGGGTTTGGAGAAACTTTTGATGTCAATTTCCGCGAGATGACCTTCGGTGGACGTCATACCGGGCTTCTGTTCATCACAGGACTTACCAAAGATACGATTTTGACTGAAATTTTAAAAAGACTGTCCTACGTACCTGAGGATGAGTTGTCTTCCGACGCCTTGGAAAAATACTTTGAATTCTACATCCCCCATATTCAAGTATCCAAAGTAACAAAGCTGAGCGAAGCCTTTATCCAGGCAATGAGCGGTATGAGCGTCTTTTTTGTGGAAGGCGAAACAACAGCGCTGATCATTGATACCCGTAGCTATCCTTCGCGCGGTCCTGAAGAACCGTCGTTAGAACGCGTTGTCAGGGGAGCTAGAGACGGATTTACAGAAACGATGCTGACCAATGTGTCCCTAGTCCGCAGACGTCTTCATGATCCTGGATTCAAGCTGGAGCTGTTCCGTGTAGGGGAAAGAACCAAAACCGATGTGTGTCTTGCTTATATCGACGATATTGTGGACAAGGTCCAGGTTGAGACGATCCGCAAAAAAATCGAGAGCATTGATATTGATGGTATTCCGCTTGCCGATAAGCAGCTGGAGGAAATCATCATTAATCGAGGCTGGCATCCGTATCCGCTGGTTCGTTATTCCGAGCGTCCCGATTCGGTTGCTTCCCACTTGCTTGAGGGCAGGGTTGTCCTGTTCGTGGATACTTCTCCTAGTGTTATGATTATGCCCACGACCTTTTTTGATCTGTGTCAGCATGCTGAGGAGAACAGACAGACCCCGTTCATGGGCTCCTATCTGCGAATTATAAGAATCATCGGGATATTAGCCTCGTTGTTTCTGCTTCCTCTATGGATGCTGTTCGTTATTGATCCAGGATTGAAACCGGAGGGCCTGGACTTTATTGGTCCTCAGGAAAATGTAAAGCTTCCGATCATTCTGCAATTTCTTATTGTGGAGTTCGGGATCGATTTGATGCGGATGGCCGCAGTTCATACTCCCACACCGCTTGCCTCAGCAATGGGGCTTATTGCAGCGATCTTAATTGGGGATGTAGCGGTGAAGACCGGCTTGTTCGTTAACGAAGTCCTGCTGTACATGGCGGTAGCGGCGGTCGGAATGTTCGCAACCCCAAGCTATGAGCTGGGATTAGCAAATCGTATGGTCAGACTGATTCTTCTAGTACTTGTGGCTATCTTTAAAGTGCCTGGGCTGGTGGTTGGAACCACTGCGATCATTATTGGACTCGCGCTGCATCGATCGTATAATTCGTCCTATCTGTGGCCACTTATACCTTTTAATGCAAAGGGTATGTTGGCAACGTTTGTTCGTTCCCCAGTGCTTACAGGCAAGAAGAGACCTTCATTTAACAAGCCTAGGGATAATACCAGGATGCCTTAATGCTGTTCAGCTATCCGGCTTGTGACAATGAATATAATACAAATGATCTGCCGAATAATCCATTTCTAACAAAAACAAGAGTCTGCTATACTGATGTAAAAGTTCGATGGAATCTTTTTTCATTCCAGGAAAAGTGGAGGACTAGCGAATATGTATTTACACGGTACTAGCAAAATTAATGAAGCAGGACATCTCGAAATTGGTGGATGCGATACAGTTCAGCTCAAAGAAGAATATGGGACTCCACTATATATCGTTGATGAAACACTTGTCCGCAAGCGGGCTAGAGAATATATGGACGCATTCAGAGCTTCAGGCCTGAAATTTCAGGTAGCATATGCTAGCAAGGCGTTCAGCGTTACGGCCATGTGCACCCTTGCAGAGCAGGAAGGCCTGTCTCTGGACGTCGTCTCGGATGGAGAGCTCTACACAGCACTGCAGGCTGGCTTCCCGACAGAACGTATTCACTTTCATGGGAACAACAAAACACCGAATGAAATCGAAATGGCGCTGGATGCCCGAATTGGCTGCTTCGTCGTGGACAATCTGATCGAGCTGCAGATGCTCCAAGCCATGGCTGGTGAGAAGAATCAAGAGGTCAATATTTTGCTGCGGGTAACGCCGGGCGTTGAAGCTCATACGCATGAGTATATTTCCACTGGTCAAACCGACTCAAAATTTGGCTTTGATATCGGAAACGGAGCAGCCTTTGAAGCAATTGAACTGGCTGTGAAGCAGCCGAATCTGAAGCTCCTTGGGCTTCACTCCCACATTGGCTCCCAGATCTTCGAAGTGGAAGGCTTCCAGATGGCAGTAGAGCGAGTTGCTGCTTTTGCCAAAGAAGTGAAGAGTAAACTGAATGTGGTATTCCCGGTTGTGAATCTGGGCGGTGGTTTTGGTATCCGTTATTTCGAAGGAGATACACCACTTCAGGTATCCCAGTATGTCAAGGCGATCACAGATGGAGTGAAGCTTCATTTTGCAGGAATTGCAGAAGAGCTTCCGGAAATATGGGTTGAGCCTGGCCGCAGCATGGTAGGGGAAGCCGGTACAACGTTGTATACGGTGGGTGCAATAAAGAACATCCCTGGTGTGCGCAAGTATGTATCCGTGGATGGAGGTATGACAGATAACCCGCGTCCAGCGCTTTACGATTCCAAGTACGAAGCGATGCTGGCTAACCGTGCTAATGAAGCAACAGAAGAGACCGTCTCTATTGCGGGTAAGGCCTGCGAGAGCGGAGATATGCTGATATGGGATTTGGACCTTCCTCAGGTGGCTACAGGTGATCTCCTGGCTGTATCCTGCACAGGTGCATATAACTACTCCATGGCCAGCAATTACAACCGGATACGTCGCCCAGCCGTTGTCTTCGTGCAGAACGGTGAAAGTGATCTCGTTGTCCGCCGTGAAAGTCATGAAGATATCGTGCGTAACGATATTATCCCGGCAAGAATGAGCAAACAGACCATTAACAGCTAATATGTATATATCCACTCCCGGCAAGCTGTAATTTAGATCAACAGCAAGCACGGGAGTGTTTTTTAGTTCGAGTTGATCCGGTTCCTGTACAGCAGACCTCGAATCATTGCAAATTGAGATCAAAGTAGATACAATCAGATAGTGATGCATGAAATAAGGACAAGGCTTATGTATGGATCATGGCCTGCCTTAGAAAATAGTTGAAGGAAGTGACGCACATGAAAAAAGGTATTATCGAACTTGAAAATGGCGGAACCGTAGAAATCCAATTCCTGCCGGAAGAAGCACCAAATACAGTAGCAAACTTTGAAAAACTGGCTAACAGCGGTTTTTACAACGGCCTTAGCTTTCACCGTGTAATCCCTGGCTTCGTAGCTCAAGGCGGATGCCCGGTTGGCAACGGTACAGGCGGTCCTGGATACTCCATCGACTGTGAAACTGCAACAAACACAACGAAGCATGAAAAAGGTGTTCTCTCCATGGCACATGCCGGCAAAAACACAGGCGGAAGCCAATTCTTTATCGTGTATGAGCCGCAGCCGCATTTGGATGGAGTTCATACTGTATTTGGTAAAGTAATCAAAGGTATGGAATACATTGATGGCGTGAAGCAAGGCGACAAAATGAAGAGCGTATCTGTATTTGACGCTTAAGCTGAAGCCTCTCTAACGACATAGCAAGAGCAGATTAACACATCCCGCATTCTATATGCGGGATGTTTTTTTATGCCAAGTATCTCGACGAGAAGTTATGTAACTGCATTCCACACAGGGAGAGCAAGTTTTTTAATCAAGTAAGCGTATTCTTATTATTGGGTGAGAGCTCAGCTGTTGATTTTTCAGTATAGGAGTGCTACTATTTTTCTATTACTAATGTTTCATAAGCTGTAATCCTTCGGGGCAGGGTGAAATTCCCTACCGGCGGTGATGACTTGTCTTCAAGTCTTAGTCCGTGACCCGTTAGCTGGAAGCTAGCGGTGGATCTGGTGCAACTCCAGAACCGACAGTATAGTCTGGATGAGAGAAGGAGAATAGGTACATAACAGACAACTCTATTGGTTGGCGTACCCAGCGGGACTTTTGCCTGTGCGTCCGTGATGATGCTCATGGTTTATTTGCCTTACCTTTGTTAGGTTTAAATTAAGGTAACGGTAGTGTTCTGCTGTATTTTCTATTGAACTCTCAAGCCCCTAGTCTGGCAGTTTAGCCGGATAGGGGCTTTTTTTGGTGAAATGTTTCTTAAATGTCTTTGCTGAAAAGAGGTAAGCATAATGGAAATGATGAATGATGAATTCTACATGTCGCTTGCTCTGGATATGGCGGAAAGAGCGCAGGGACAGACCGGCATTAATCCCGTTGTAGGCTGTGTCGTCGTGAAGGATGGACGAATGGTTGGTCTTGGAGCCCATTTGAAAAGGGGCACAGGCCATGCCGAGGTTCATGCCTTGAACATGGCAGGCAGTGAGGCGGAGGGAAGCACCGTCTATGTAACCCTGGAGCCCTGCAGCCACTATGGAAAGACACCGCCATGCAGCGAGAGGCTGATCAGCGAGAAGGTCAAAAGGGTGGTTGTCGCTTGCGAGGATCCTAACCCGCAGGTGGCAGGCAAGGGATTTGATATGCTTCGCAGGCACGGTATTGAAGTCAAAGTCGGTGTGCTTAGAGATCGGGCCAGACGGCTCAATGAGAAATTTATCAAGTATATTACAACGGGCCTGCCCTTTGTAACGCTCAAGACGGCTTCAACGTTAGACGGAAAGATCGCAACCAAGAGCGGAGACAGCAAATGGATTTCTAACGAGCAAGCGAGAGAACATATTCATATGCTCAGACATCGTCACCAAGGTATTATGGTCGGGGTAGAAACCGTCATCGCTGACAATCCCGAGTTAACGACCCGGTTATCTATAGATGGGATTAGTCCTATTCGAATCGTCGTCGATTCGAAGCTGAGAATCCCTATAGATACGAAGCTGGTTCGGGATGGAAATGCCAAAACCTTGATCCTGACGACAGATGAAGCAGAAGCTGAACGTGAGCAGGTTCTGGAAAGTTATGGTGTACAAGTGATCCGCTGCGGTCCGGGACCGAGGGTTGATCTACTAACAGCAATGAGCTTGTTAGGAGAAATGGAGATCGGTTCTATATTGCTTGAAGGCGGCGGAACTTTGAACGGCGCAATGCTGGAGGCCAAGCTGATCGATCGCTTGCTCATGTTTATTGCACCGAAAATCGTCGGAGGATATGAGACACCAGGAAGCTTCCGATTTGAAGGCGTGGACCGAATGAATGATGCGATTCAATTAAATAAACTCGAAGTCGAGACCATTGGAGATAATATTTGTGTGACAGGTTTACCTGTGTGGCCGTAAGGCTGATAAGGAGTGAATGCCATGTTTACTGGGCTGATTGAAGAAGTTGGACGAATTCGCAGTGTTGGCCGTAAAGGGGAAGCCATGGTCCTTGGAATTAGTGCGAAGCGAATAATGGATGATCTGAAGATCGGAGACAGCGTAGCTGTCAACGGGGTATGCTTAACCGCTACCTCGATAGAAACCGGAGGCTTCCTGGCAGATGTGATGCCCGAAACGTTCCGACATACGACCCTTCGTCATTTGGGAAGCGGCAGTCCTGTTAATCTTGAACGGGCCATGTCAGCCAAAGGCCGTTTTGGAGGACATATTGTACAAGGCCATGTGGATGGAACAGGGAAGATTACAGCGATAACCCGAGATCAGAATGCGGTCGTGTTCGAAATCACGCCGGTTAACAGTGACGTATTCCGGTTTATTATTCCGAAAGGCTCCATCACGATTGAAGGCATCAGCCTGACTGTTGTCGACACGACAGCCTCCTCTTTTACCGTATCCATTATACCGCATACATTAGGGGAGACCGTGCTCGCTCATCGTAACACAGGGGATATCGTCAATCTTGAGTGTGACATTCTCGGCAAGTATGTGAATCATCTGCTGCATTATGGACAAGGAGCAAGCCCAGCGGACGGAACGGGTGAGAAGTCGAAATTAAGCTTTGAATTTCTAAGCTCCCACGGTTTTAACTGATATAAATGAAGCAGTAACAAGGAGGGTACGACATGGATGAGGAATCCATTTTTCATACAGTAGAAGCAGCGCTTCAGGATCTGCAGCAAGGTAAAGTGGTCATTGTCGTTGATGATGAAGACCGCGAGAATGAGGGTGATTTTGTAGCTCTGGCGGATAAAGCCACTCCGGAAGTCATTAATTTTATGATTACCGAGGGAAGAGGACTCGTCTGTGTGCCGATTACGCAGGAACGCGCAGAAGAGCTTGACCTTAAACCTATGGTTCAGCAAAATACGGATTTTCATGGTACAGCCTTCACGGTATCCGTTGATCATAAGCTTACGACGACAGGGATATCCGCACATGAACGTTCCATTACAGTCAAAGCGCTGATTGATTCCGAAGCAACCGGATTGGATTTCAGAAAGCCTGGTCATATGTTTCCACTAATCGCCAAGAAAGGCGGAGTGCTCAGGCGAGCAGGGCATACAGAGGCTGCTGTGGATCTTGCCAGAATGAGCGGTTCCTATCCTGCAGGAGTGATCTGTGAGATCATTAAGGAAGACGGATCTATGGCCAGACTGCCTGATCTGAAGGAAATTGCGAAGCAGCACGATCTGAAGCTTATCAGCATCAAGGACATGATTGCCTATCGTAACGCCAAGGAGAAGCTGGTTACTCGCGAGGTTTCGGTGAGAATGCCGACTGATTTTGGCGAGTTTCAGGCGATAGCCTATACAAATGAAGTGGATAACAAAGAGCATGTAGCTCTTGTCAAAGGCACACTTAATACGGATGAGCCGGTCCTCGTGCGTGTACATTCCGAGTGTTTAACCGGAGATGTGTTCCATTCTCATCGTTGTGACTGCGGACCGCAGTTTGAAGCCGCCCTGCGTCAGATTCATGAGAATGGCAGCGGCGTGCTGCTCTATATGCGTCAGGAGGGCCGGGGGATCGGGCTCATTAATAAGCTTAAGGCCTACAAGCTGCAGGAGCAGGGACTTGATACGGTGGATGCGAATCTGAAGCTGGGCTTCCCGGCTGATCTTCGCGATTACGGCATCGGCGCGCAAATTCTCAAAGACTTGGGAATCCGCAAGATTAACCTGCTGACGAACAATCCGCGAAAGATCAAAGGGTTAGAGGGATATGGTCTCGAAGTTGTTTCTAGAGTACCGATTCAAATTGCAGAAAATAAAGATAATTCTTCCTACCTGCATACCAAGCAGTCCAAGCTGGGGCATATGCTGAAATTTGATGATATTGAGCAGAACGAGCAGGAAATCAAATCTTAAGTTAAATACTACTCATTATAAGAAGGGCAGATGAATAATAATGGCTAACTATTTTGAAGGTAATTTAGTCTCTGAGGGATTAAGATATGGCGTTGTGGTTGGACGTTTCAATGAATTTTTAACGAGCAAGCTGCTGTCAGCATCCCTGGATGCGTTCAAACGTCATGGTGTGCAGGATGATGAGGTTGATGTGGCTTGGGTTCCTGGAGCCTTTGAGATTCCTTTGATTGCTCAAAAAATGGCCGAGAGCGGCAAATATGATGCAGTGATTACACTCGCCACTGTCATCCGCGGCTCTACAACGCATTATGATTATGTTTGTAATGAAATGGCCAAGGGGGTCGCTGCAATTAACCTGAAGACAGGCGTGCCGACCATATTTGGACTGGTTTCTACAGAAAATATTGAACAGGCGATTGAACGCTCTGGAACGAAAGCAGGAAATAAAGGCTGGGACGCTGCCGTTGCAGCAATTGAGATGGCAAACTTGACGAAACAGCTAAAATAGTGCTTAGTTAATATAAAGCCCTGTACTCAGGCTTCTCTTAGCCGGGGCAGGGCTTTACGTATTTTGTAACATTAGCGGGAGGATGCGCCCATTGACGGTTGTGACTTATAAGCTTGAATCGTTTGAAGGCCCGCTGGACCTTCTATTACATTTGATTGACAAACATGAGATTGACATCCAGGATATACCGATCAGCCGAATAACGGACCAATATATGGATTATATTCACTCCATGCAGGAGCTGGAGCTTGATATTACAAGCGAGTTTTTGGTGATGGCAGCTACTCTTCTTGCGATCAAGAGTAAAATATTGCTGCCCAAGCCTCCTGTGTTTCTTGAATTTGAAGACGATCATTTCATGGAGGAAGAGGATGAAGACCCTCGTGCCGAATTGGTTCAGAAGCTTATTGAATACCGAAAATTCAAGAGCATCGCGCGTCATCTGCATGAACGGGAATCGGTTCGCAGTCTTATTTTCTCTAAAGAGCCGGAGGATCTAACGCCTTATGTTCATCATGAACCGTCGAATCCGGTTGAAGGGCTGCATACAGCGGATTTGATTACAGCCTTTCAGAAGGCACTCAGCCGGGCTGCAAGAAATACGACGGTGGCTAGGATTCATCGTGATGAAATATCGGTAAAGGATCGGATCCGGGATGTAGCGGGGACGCTTGGACGTAAAGGGTATGGCAGTAAAATGCTGTTCTCCAAGCTGCTGAATGAGGACATGTATCGCCAAGAGATTGTTGTTACTTTTTTGGCTATTCTGGAATTAATGAAAATGAAACAAATTGTATGTTACCAGGAACGATTGTTTGAAGATATCGTGATGGAGTGGAGAGGAGAAGAAGAAAGCGATGGACTTTCCGGCATTGAAGTCGATTATTGAGGGCTTGTTATTCTTATCGGGTGAAGAAGGACTAGGTGTCAAGCAGCTCTCCGAAATTGTCGATCAGCGTCCAGAAGTCGTAACTGATGCGCTTGAGGAACTGAAAAGGGAATATACCAAGCAGGGAAGAGGACTGCAGATATTAAAAATTGCAGGAAACTACCAAATGGGAACCTTGCCTGAGCATGCTGTTTATTTTGAGAAGCTTGCTTATTCCCCTTCCAGATCCTCACTCTCTCAAGCCGCACTTGAAACGTTATCCATTATTGCTTACCGGCAGCCGATAACGAGAGTGGAGATTGAAGAGATCCGCGGAGTTAAGGCAGAACGGGCGCTTCATACTTTAACAAGCAAGGATCTGATTGAAGAGGTTGGACGAGCAGATGCCATCGGCCGCCCTATATTATATGGGACAACAAAGGCCTTCCTTGATTATTTTGGTCTTGGCACAATTAAAGATTTGCCTGAGCCGTCTGTATTCGAAGATGCTGACCCGCTCGAAGAAGAGACGCAGCTCTTGTTCAGCAAGCTGGGTCAGAATATGTTTGAAGAAGAGTCTTCGGGTGAAGCTCTGGTTGACAATGAGATTAATAAAGCGGAGTAATCGTAGAATCGATGTCCTTTAGAGGGCATCGATTTTTTTATGCCCAAAAGTTTCGCATGGTTTCCATAATTAAGAACATACTAAAGGGGAGTTTTAATTTTACATATACCAGGGGGAAGACTCGTGTGGATCTGGATTGGCGCAGGCATACTGTTTGTTATCATTCTACTTATTGTGCTCGTACTTGTATCAAGAATACATATCCATCTGGTTGTGAAGTCTGCAAATAATAAGCAGGAAGTTCATGTTCAGCTCAAAATGCTGTACGGAATTCTCCGAATCACCAAGGAAGTCCCCGAACAGAAGATTCAAGAGCTCAAAGCCAAGCTGCTTAAGAAGCTTGAGGTTGCTATGTCAGATCAGCTGAATGGAGAAGATAGGCAAAAAGATTCGGTAATGCCTGATGAGAAGCATGGGAAGAAAGGGATATTGCATCAGTCCTATGCTTTGGTCAAGAGTGCATATGCACTGAAAATATGGGATACAGCTCCTTTTGCTTCGATTCGGATTTTGGATCTCAGATGGAATTCTCGTATAGGGACAGAGGATGTTGTATTTACTTCTATAGCCACAGGCATTTTGTGGGGAATTAAGAACTCGATTCTTGGCTGGTTGTCCCATAAGGTGAGGCTTCTGGAGATGCCACAGCTTGATGTCACACCGAATTGGACTGAACAGTGGGATCTAAAGACGGATTTTGAAATAAGAGCCTGTATTCGCTTTGTCAAAGCGATGCGGCTCAGCAATATGCTTACCAAGCGATTAGCTGAAGCCCATGGAGGCATTATGGCCTGGCGCAGAGATTTGGAGGAGGATGCTTAGTCATAGAAATTAATTTTTTTCCAGTCCGCTTTTTGCACATACTGATCCTGTACCTTGGGAAACCTATCAATGTCAAACCATTGTTAGAAGGAGGCAATTTATTATGTCGGATCATCCAATTCAAGGATTAATGAAAACGGCCATGGAAAACATCAAAGCGATGGTCGATGTCAACACCATAGTAGGTGATGCAGTGGAAACGCCGGATGGCACAGTAATACTGCCAATCAGCCGTGTTGGATTTGGCTTTGCAGCAGGGGGAAGTGATTTTCATCTCGATACTGAAGCGGAGTCTAAGAGCAGCAATAGCAGTGGGAATTCCGCTTCCAAGGCTAACCCGTTCGGAGGCGGTAGCGGCGGAGGCGTATCGATCCGGCCTATCGCATTTCTTGTTGTAGGCAAGCAGGGCGTACACATTGTGCCTCTTGATAATCAAACTCATCTGTTTGAGAAGATCATTGATTCTGCACCTCAGGTCATTGATCAAATTCAGAGCATCTTCCAGAAGAACAATATGGGTTCGGGGATGGCAACGTCCACAGCCCCAACTTACGAAGTGTAATAAACTTAAGTCCCTTCCGAGGCATATGCTTACAGGAGGGGACTTTTTGTTGGACATACTTCCGCCTGTCCATACATAGACTAGTACAAGTTGAATCGAAGGACCCGGAGGGAAGCAAATGAATCTCTTTAAGAAAATAACTATATTGCCTTTGGTATTGTCGTTATTTACCTTACCCATTCCAGCGCATGCTGACCATAAACCTGGTCATGTAGAAGCCCCTATGCTCAGTACCCATGCGCAGACAGCCGCTCTCATTGATGTGACCTCAGGCCGGATTCTTTACAGCAAAGACGGGGAGAAGGAAATGCGAATTGCCAGCCTGACCAAGATCATGACCGCAATTGTAGCGATCGAGCAGGGGGATTTGAAGAGCACGGTTACAGTTAGTAAAAATGCAGTTGGCAAAGAAGGCTCGTCGCTGTACTTGAAACTAGGAGAAAAGATGACGCTTGAGAACATGCTCTTTGGCTTGATGCTTCGTTCAGGCAATGATGCCGCAACGGCTATTGCAGAGCATATCGGAGGTTCGGAGGAAGGCTTTGTATATCTGATGAATAAGAAGGCTGACGAGATCGGACTTGTACATAGCCAGTTTAGAAATCCGCATGGGCTGGATGCAGAAGGGCATTATTCAACGGCTGAGGATATGGCCAAGCTGACCGCTTATGCACTGCATAACGCCGACTTTAAACGCATCGTTGCTACACAGGAACACAAGGCTCCCAACCCCGAAGAATCCTGGGACTATGATTGGCACAACAAAAATAAAATGCTCCGTTTATATGAGGGTGCAGATGGAGTGAAAACCGGCTATACCAAAAAAGCTTTACGTTGTCTTGTAAGCTCGGCGACGCGTAATGGTCAGCAACTGGTTGCCGTAACTTTAAATGATGGGAATGATTGGAACGATCATGCGAATATGCTCGATTACGGCTTTGAGCATTATCCGCTGAACGAGCTGGCAGCGAAGGGGCAGTCCATTCAGCAATATGAATATATTACAGGGAATGCGTTCAAATATCCACTGCTAACGGGAGAGGCCGGGGAGGTTCGAACCAAGCTGGTGCTCTACAATCAACAGTCAGAATCAGGAGCTCGGAGTGAAGCGGCAGATGCCAGTTTCGGGCTGAAGGGGAGGATTGAATTTCTTCTCAATGGTGCGAAGATCGGTGAGGTACCCGTCTATGAAAAAGGCAGCTTCATTCCAAAGGACAAAGCAGCAGAAACCATTGCTCTTCCTTATGATCAGTTAAAAGGGAATTCCCTGTTCGGCTCTCTAAAGAGAGTGTTTGACCAGCTCTTTAATTAGAAGGAGCAAGTGATCGAAGTGGGAGGGATCGCGGATGATTAACCTGATTTGGCTTGCCATGATTGTTATCGGATTTGTATTTGCTGCAGCGAAGGGAAATATTGAGCTTGTCACCCAGGCGGCTTTTGATGGGGCAGCGACGGGAGTTACCGTATGCTTTGGATTGATCAGCGTTCTTGTCTTTTGGATGGGGATGATGAAGATTGCGGAGGATTCCGGTCTGCTGAATAAAGTAGCGAAGCTTCTAGGTCCCATTGTATCCTATCTATTCCCGGATGTTCCTAAGCAGCATCCGGCAATGGGATATATTTTATCCAATATGAGCGCCAATTTGTTTGGACTCGGAAACGCAGCGACACCGATGGGAATTAAAGCGATGCAGCAGCTTCAGGAGCTAAATCCGGACAAAACGACAGCCAGTCCAGCCATGTGTACATTGCTGGCTCTGAATACAGCGAGCATCACCATTATACCAACCACGCTGATTGCGATTCGGCTGAATTACCATTCAGCAAATCCTGCTGAAATTGTAGGCACTACACTGATGGCGACAGCAATTGCTACATTTGCGGCTATCGCAGCCGATCGATATTTCCGAAGCAGAACACCGACACCTAAGGCACCATCACCTCCAAAAAACCGCCTCAATAAGCCGATCATTGAATCATCCTCGAAAGGGTGAGCTTACATGCTGTCCTTTATCAATCTCATTTCGACATGGGCAATACCTGTCATTATTGCCTTTATCCCTGTATATGCCTATTTTAGAAAAGTGCCAGTATACGAATCATTTGTCGATGGGGCAAAGGAAGGCTTCGGCACGGCGATATCTATCATTCCTAGCTTGGTCGCTATGATGGTAGCCATCAGTGTATTTCGGGCATCAGGCGCTCTGGACTTTTTTATAGGGCTTGTAGCACCTCTGTTTCAGTGGATGGGCGTTCCTCCTGAAGTGCTTCCATTGGGTATTCTTAGACCCTTAACAGGGACCGGCTCCCTTGCTTTTACGACAGACCTTATCCAAACGCATGGACCTGACTCTATGATTGGCCGAATCGCTTCCACCATCCAAGGAAGTACCGACACGACACTTTATGTATTAACCGTATATTTTGGGGCAGTCGGAATTCGAAATGGCAGGTATGCGCTTAAGGTTGGATTGTTCTCCGATATCGTTGGATTTGTGGCAGCCATCATGATTTGTCTGCTCGTATTTGGATAAATTCAGCTCAGTAAATGGCCTTCTGAATACATCTCATGCAATGGATGAGAGATTCAGGGGCTATTTTCCTGTTCATGACCTTGTTATTTCTCTGTCTGATGGGTATCATTAATCCCTGAGGTGACTTATTTAAAATGGAGAGATTACAGAAAATTATCGCACAGGCGGGAATTGCTTCCAGACGCAAGAGCGAAGAGCTCATACTGTCCGGCAAAGTAGAAGTGAATGGAGAAGTCGTGACTGAGCTTGGCACGAAGGCAAATCCCGATGAAGATATCATTACGGTGAATGGTAAACCGATTCGAAGTGAGAAGAAGATATACCTGATCATGAATAAACCCAAAGGTGTCATCACAAGTGCTTCAGATCCCGAAGGGAGAAAGATTGTTTCGGATTATCTTAAGGGAATTAAGGAACGCGTTTATCCTGTAGGCCGACTTGATTACGATACAGAAGGGCTTCTATTGCTTACAAATGATGGTGAGTTTGCTCATTTGCTGACACATCCGAAGCACCATGTGCCGAAGACCTATCTGGCGACGGTTAAAGGAGTACCGCACGGTACATCACTGGACAAGCTTCGTGATGGAATTATGCTCGAAGACGGGATGACGTCTCCGGCAGAAGTGGAGTATAAGGATGTAGATACGGAGAAGAACGAAGCTGTTATCCAAATTACAATTCATGAAGGAAGAAACCGTCAGGTCAGACGGATGTTTGAAGCGATCAATCATCCCGTGACTCGATTGAAGCGGATCTCCTTCGGTGGACTGCTGCTGCAGAATTTGAAGCGGGGCTTATATCGTCATCTGACTGCTGAAGAGATCAACAATCTTCTTCAGTCGGCAAAATCCGATCCTTCTAAGAAGAAATCGCGCAGATAACAACAAAATAGCCGGCCAAAAAGACAACGATGAGAAAGAACTAAAGTGCAGATAACCTTGATGCTTTAGTTCTTTTTTTGTATTCATTTCATCGTAACCGTTGCAAGACACATAATTTTCAAAAAACAGACGCAGATTTGTGACAATTTTCGTTATAATTAGGCTAGAAGTTGAATTGGACAAGATTGTCATAAAAGGAGAGTATTTACGATGGGGAGATCAAAGAGAACCGTTCAGGTTGTTATTTTGATATTCATTGTCATTCTAGGTGCTTATGCAATATTCTCTTCAACGGCCAAATCGGATGGCAAACCTGTTGTGGGGGATTCAGTTCCAGATTTCGAGCTGTTAGGCATAGATGAGGCAGTTCACAAGCTGGATCAATTCGAAGGTCAGCCGATGGTCATTAATTTCTGGGGAACCTGGTGTGAGCCTTGTGTTGATGAGATGCCGGCACTGCAGGAGCAGTGGGAGAAATGGAAAGAGCAGGGAGTTGCCTTTATCGGGATCAATGTTGGTGAAGACAAGATGACGGTTAACAATTTTGTGCGCCAAGTTGGAGTTGATTTTCCAATTATGTACGATGAGAAAAAGATCGCGACAAGCCGTTTTGCTGTAGGACCGATGCCCTCCACTTTCTTTGTTTCCAAGGATGGGAAGATCTCTGAAATATTTGAAGGTCAGCTGAATTTAGACACACTCGAGTATCATATCCAGCAACTGGTGAATTCAAACTGAGCAAACAGGGGGATGTGAGACATCATGATTCAAAATACAAAATGTGAATGCGGCCATCAAAATCCAGTAGGAACAGTGCTCTGTGAAGCATGCGGCAAGCCTCAGCATCTGGAGGATCTTGAATCAACCGAACCGCTGGAAATGCGATACGACGGGATAGCCAGACGTTCACAGAAGAGCGATCCGAACATCATTGATCTCGTCTGGAATTTCTTCTCCTCCGTCAAAGTAGCCATATATCTCATTGTAATCACTTTGCTCGGAGCGATGCTGGGCACCATTTATCCGCAGGAAAATGCTTTTATCAATATGGACCCATCTGTTTATTACAAAGAGACATACGGAACAATCGGGCATATTTATTATTTACTTGGCTTGTCTCATACATACGAATCCTGGTGGTTTATCCTGCTGCTGGTCATGATCGGTGCTTCACTGGTTATATGCAGCTTAGACCGGGTACTGCCGCTATACAAGGCATTAAGCAAACAACGTATTCCGAAGCATATTCAATTCTTAACCAGGCAGCGGGTTACATACCAAACTGCGTTTCCAGATGAGGAAGCAGAAGAATGGATTAAGAAAGCGGTTGCGCCGCTCAAAAAGAAAGGTTATCGAGTAAAAACAGACGGCTCTGCATTGCTTGCTGAGAAATATCGATTTAGCCGCTGGGGACCTTATGTCATTCATATTGGTCTGATCATCTTCCTGCTGGCCGTTCTTGCCAGAGGACTGCCTGGATTGCATATGGACGAGCATATTTCATTTCCGCAAGGGGAGATCAAGAATATTCCTGATACCACACTATATCTTGAGAACATTGATTTTAGAGTGGAGTATTATTCGGAGGAAGAAACACCGGAGGAGTTCAGGAATCTTGGCAGGATTGTTCCTAAGCTGTTTGAGACGGAAGCTAAATTGTACGAATGTACTGCGGATTGTACAGATCCGTCCAAGACGCCTCAGCTTGAAGAGGTTAAGCATCATTTTATAAGAGTTAACGACCCGCTGGATTATGAGGGCTTGAAGGCTTACCAATATGACTTTGACCTTACGCCGATCCTTCGCTCCGTATCTCCTGAGGTCATTGATGTTGCATCTGGTACCTCTTACGGCAAGATTCAATTGGATATGCAGAATCCGGAGCAGCATTATGAGGCAGGCCCGTATTCACTAACACTGAAAGAGAAGTATATGGATTTTGGACTAAATGATGAAGGGGTACCGGTCTCTAAGTCACCGAATCCGAACGCGCCGGCCTTTTTATTCGCCATTACTGGTCCTGATCTTCCGGAAGAAGGGATACAGTATTTATATTTTCCACTCGAAATTGATAAGGAACGCTTCCAGCAAAATGTGATTAATGAACGTCTAAACGGTGGCAGTATGCCCCTTGAGCTGAATGTGGATGGGATGGAAAATGTGGATATTATTGAATCGACCTCATATTTGAATATACGAATTGATAAAGCGATGCCGTTTGTATGGGTCGGAGCTTCCATTGTGATGCTTGGTCTAGTTCTCGGATTCTACTGGCAGCATCGGAGAGTATGGATTCGAATAGATAACGGAACTCTCGTGCTTGGTGCACATACGAACAAGAACTGGTTTGGTTTAAGGCGTGAGGTAGCGGATGTGCTTCAGCAGCTGGATATCATCGTTGACGAAAAACTCTTGGATAACGGAGGAAACAAAGCGTGAACAACTTACTCGATCTTAGCAGCAATGCGTTTCTGATCGCATTTTTCTTATATTGTGCTGCGTTTATTGTATATGCAATTGCCATTATGGGCCGTAAATTCAGCAACCGGGATCCAATCGTCCATGTGAAGAAATGGGGTAAAATCGGACTGATTATAACCTCAACTGCACTCGTGGCTCAACTAATCTACTTCTTTACACGTTGGATTGGCGCGGGGCATATTCCGGTGAGTAATATGTATGAGTTTATGTCCTTCTTGTCAATGATGGTCATCATCGCTTTTATTGTCTTATATGCGATATACAAAACACCGCTTCTGGGTCTATTTGCACTTCCGATTACCATTATTCTGATGGCCTATGCAGCCGTATTTCCACAGGAGGTTCAGCCGCTAGTTCCTTCTTTGCAGTCGATTTGGCTCAATATACACGTTACTCTTGCTGCGCTCGGAGAGTCCTTCTTTGCCGTTGGATTTGCGGCAGGTCTTATGTATTTATTGCGGACCGTTAAATTTGACAGTTCTGCGAAATCTGATAAGAAACAGCAAGGATGGGTTGAATTCACGCTGATTGTTATTATTATTGTAATAGGCTTTATCGGTACCGTGTTTGCATTTCGAGCTAGTGGATACGAAGCGGTCTTCACGCAGCAGGCAGCAGCTGACGTTGACACTGGGGGGACCGATAATAGTACAATAGAAAAAGTAATTTATCATATGCCGCCGATTGTGGCACCCTACAATAGTGAAACCGAAAGCTACACTGCATTCCTTGGTATGAAGGAACCATTATTCGAAGCTCCTTCTTGGATGAATGGTGTAAATGCAGGCCGCAAGCTCAATACAGTGATATGGTCAGTTGTTTCTGGTCTTGTTCTATATGGATTGCTGCGACTCGTTGTTCGCAAACCTCTAGGACGAGCAATCAGTCCACATTTAAAAGATATTGATCCGGATGATCTGGATGAGATTAGTTACCGTGCTATAGCGATTGGCTTCCCGATCTTTACGCTCGGAGCACTCATATTTGCTATGATCTGGGCAGAGATTGCATGGGGACGTTTCTGGGGATGGGACCCTAAAGAAGTCTGGGCTTTAATTACATGGCTGTATTATAGTGCTTATCTGCATCTGCGTCTGTCCAAGGGCTGGCAGGGAAGAAATTCAGCGTGGCTTGCAGTGATCGGATTTTTAATTGTAATGTTTACATTAGTTGGCGTGAATTTAATTATCTCAGGTCTCCACTCCTATGCAGGAACAGAATAAACAATCACGGTCCTTTTATATATTGTACATTCAACTAGCGCATACTACGGAGACTGGATTTTGGGAAAGTGGGGCGAATCTTGCTAATGGCAGAACATGAGAACCGAATATTGGTTGTCGATGATGAAGAAAGAATTAGAAGATTGTTGAAAATGTACTTGGAAAAGGAAGGCTATGAGATCGACGAAGCTGAGGATGGAGAAACGGCGCTACATAAGGCGACATCTGAAGATTATGGTTTGATTCTGCTTGATGTCATGCTGCCTGGTATTGACGGAATTGAAGTTTGTACTCGGCTGCGGCAAGCCAAGTCAACTCCGGTACTTATGCTGACAGCAAAGGGTGAAGAAATTAACCGAGTCCAAGGATTTGAAGTCGGAGCAGACGATTATGTGGTCAAGCCCTTCAGTCCCCGGGAAGTGATCTACAGAGTCAAGGCTATTCTTCGCCGTTCATCTGAAACTGCTTATCTATCCAAGGAGAACAACTCGAGCAATAACATCGTGTTTCCACACTTGCTGATTGAGCATGATGCCCATCGGGTTACAGCGAACGGTGAAGAGATTAGCTTAACACCCAAAGAATATGAGCTGCTTCACTATTTGGCCATTTCTCCGGACAAGGTATTCTCACGTGAGGACCTCTTGAAGGATGTTTGGAATTATGAATTTTTCGGAGATCTTCGTACCGTAGATACTCATGTTAAACGTCTGCGCGAAAAATTAAATCGCGTCTCTCCTGAAGCGGCTTCCATGATCACAACGGTGTGGGGCGTGGGCTATAAATTGGAGGTTCCGAAATAAGTGAACTTTTGGAAATCACTCGTTGGAAAACTGTGGTATACGATCATTTTGCTCGTAGCCTGTGTTCTTATGACACTAGGGGTGTTCTTACTTCCCTACATCGACAATAATTTTTCAGCAGATGAATCTGGTGAGATCAAAAGAATGTTTGTTCTCGTGTGTATTGTTGGTTTTAGCTTGACGACGTTTTTTGCGCTGTTTTTGTTTACCAAAATTACTCAGCCTATGCAGAAGCTCATCAAAGCCACCAATGAAATCCGCAAAGGGAACTATGGAACAAGGCTCTCCCTTGTAACGAGTGACGAAATAGGTGAGCTTGCTAATACCTTTAATCATATGGCTGATGAGCTGGAGGATACGATTCGGAATCTGAATCATGAGAAGGAGCGTGTAGCAAGTGTCCTTCGGAGCATGACAGATGCCGTCGTATCCTTCGATGGAGAAGGAAGGCTGATCTCGACCAACCCTCCTGGAGCAAAAGTAATGTCGATATGGCAAGGCATTGACTGGACTGACGCTGATGAGAAGCATGGTTCACAAGCACATTCTTTTTCGAACATTCAGGATGTTCCCCCACCGCTCAGACCTTTATTTTATTCGGTGGTTACTGAAGGTCAGGACCAGAGTGCTGAGCTTCATGTGAAGCAGAGCGTATGGTCGATCCAAATGGCGCCTTTGCACGGCGAGCAAGGAAGCAGAGGAGCAGTCGCGGTGCTTCGAGATGTGACAGAAGAAGCGCATTTGGAAAAAATGCGTAGTGATTTTATTGCAAACATTTCGCATGAGATCCGAACACCTCTCTCCATGATTCAGGGTTACAGCGAGGCTCTGCTCGATGGTATGGCAGCCTCCCCCAAAGAAAGTGAAGAGCTGTTACAGGTTATACAAGATGAATCACTGCGGATGGGCAGGTTGGTTAAGGATTTGCTGGATCTGGCTCGTATGGAAGCTGGACATACGGATATTAATTTGCAAAAAATTGATCTGAATCAAATGCTGGAAAGAGTGTATCGGAAGTTCAGCGTAGCGGCCAAGGAACAAGGACTAATCTTAGATTATACTCATCAGGATGAGAGCCTTGTCCTGGAAGCGGCAGATGAAGACAAGTTGGAGCAAGTATTTACAAATCTGCTTGATAATGCATTCAGACACACACCTTCCGATAAAAGAATTCAAATTATTGCGAAACAGATTAACGCAAGCTTTATTGAAATCCGAATCAAGGATGAAGGTAAAGGCATTCCACGTGATGATCTTCCCTTTATCTTTGAACGCTTCTATAAAGCAGATAAGGCAAGAGTCCGGGACGTAGGCAGAGGTACGGGCCTGGGACTTGCAATTGTTAAACATATTGTTGATGCACACCAAGGGACGATCGAGGTCGACAGTATCCCTGGGGAAGGTACAGAGTTCCGTCTTCTTCTTCCTGTCATGGCAGCCCTGCATCATAATACTTAGATCATCGTAATATTCATTGAAATATGGTATAAGCATCGTAAAAAGCACCCTTAAGGGGTGCTTTTTTTGTTGAACCATAGAGATAAATCTTGTTCATCGTGGAACATTTTATCTTTTGCCGAATATATTCAGAGCAGTATGTGTAGGTAAGTATGGGTTGAATACGTCATAGAATTGATGTAAGGAGGGTGTGAATAATGTCAAAGAAACGCAAACGAGTCAGTATTCGGTCGCTTCTGGGAAGAGGTTCTGACGGTAACTCCTCAAATGACCGGTTTGTCGGAATTTCGATAATGCTGGATGAATTGGAACGATTCAATCAGCTCTTGACCGTTTTACAAAAAACCGCTCCGGCTGCCATATCACAGTCGATTATATTGAATATTTCTGCGCTTCAGCGAACCTTGCGGGATCTTCTGCAATTTGTTAATCATTCTTCATTCCCTGGAGTCGTAAAAGCACACCTGCAGTCCATTCTGGAGCTAACTATTGCCAGTTCAGAAGTAACGCCTTTTGTTAAACTGAACACCATCATTAATATACAAGATTTGTTGGATGACTTATTAGAAGTTACTTTGCTGCTGCTCATCTTACCTGAAGAGAAGGACCGTTTGGTCGGTATTATAAGAGCTACAAGTGTAGCATTAACCATAGCTTCTGAAGGATTAGGAAGCGGTGGGCAAGGCCCTGCTGGACCACCAGGACCACCAGGACCAGCAGGTTCACAAGGTATTCCGGGCCCTGCCGGTCCTGCAGGGCCTCCAGGGTTAACTCAGACGGTTGATTACAATCCAGTAAATTCAGGTTCTTATGGGCCGGGTCAAATTGTTACTTTTGAAGGAAGCTCATATATAGTAAAAACAGCGAATCCAGCAGGTATACCAGGAATTTCACCTGATTTTACGCTTCTCGTAAGTGTTGGTCAAACCGGTGCAACTGGAGCTACAGGAGCCACAGGAGTCACGGGAGCCACAGGAGTAGGGTTAAGTGGAGTAGTAGCATTTGATCCGCTTGCTGCGCCAGGCTATCCCGCAGGACAGGTGGTTACGTACCTTGGCAGTACGTATATAACGAATGTGGCAGCACCAAGCGGCACGCCAGGCACGTCCCCAGATTACACGCTGCTTGCAGGAGCTGGGGTAACGGGCAGTACTGGTGCGACCGGAGCAGGTGTGACGGGAGCGACAGGTTCGCCAGGAGTCACGGGAGCCACAGGAGTAGGGTTAAGTGGAGTAGTAGCATTTGATCCGCTGGCGGCGCCAGGCTATCCCGCAGGACAGGTGGTTACGTACCTTGGCAGTACGTATATAACGAATGTGGCAGCACCAAGCGGCACGCCAGGCACGTCCCCAGACTATACGCTGCTTGCAGGAGCTGGGGTAACGGGCAGTACTGGTGCGACCGGAGCAGGTGTGACGGGAGAGACGGGTGCAACAGGAGTCACGGGAGCCACAGGAGTAGGGTTAAGTGGAGTAGTAGCATTTGATCCGCTTGCGGCGCCAGGCTATCCCGCAGGACAGGTGGTTACGTACCTTGGCAGTACGTATATAACGAATGTGGC
>NZ_JBHUMJ010000005.1:0-66902 GCF_042684905.1 Paenibacillus shunpengii
AGGCTGGGGGTGGAAGTGCAGCAATGCATGGAGCTGACCAGTACTAATCGGTCGAGGGCTTATCCTAAAAGTTTTCGAAGAAAACTACTTCGGAAGCATAAGCTTTAAATCGCAAATTGTTTCGTATCTAGTTTTCAGGGAGTAAATCCTTGGAGTGAAAAGTTCACATCGTTAGAAACATACACACTAACGTGATGTACCATTTCTAACGTAAACCGTGGATTTTTCTGATGATTTTTCAAGAAGCGAAGGCTTCGAAAAATCCTGTTTGGTGGCGATAGCGGAGGGGTTCCACACGTACCCATCCCGAACACGACCGTTAAGCCCTCCAGCGCCGATGGTACTTGGACCGCAGGGTCCTGGGAGAGTAGGACGTCGCCAAGCAAAGAACCACTGTCGATCACGACGGTGGTTTTTATTTTGTCTATTTTTATAGATGAATCGTTTATGTAATAGGTAGTAACATTTTTGTTACGGATTAAAACACATGAGAAGTTATAATAGAATAGGGTTCTTTTAACATAGAGATCGTGTCACTTCGCAACAAAGGGGGAATTTCGACTGCGTTACAGAATGCTATGTCTCTATGCTATCATCTGCTTCACTATAATCCTTACTGCCTGCAGCCAAGGCACATCGTGGGACTCATACGAGGGTGCAGTGAATGTTAATACCTTTCCCGTACCTAAAGAAGCCAATCGAATGGATCGAGCATCGAACAATCCGGAAATGGATTATGTACAATACACTCTGCCTGGTATAGGGAAGAATACAGATATACCTCAAGAATATATTAATGAAATTATAGAGTGGGGCTGGAAAGAAGATACGGCAGCCGAGGATACGAGCAACACTGACTCTGCTCCTCGCATTTTCGTAAAAGATAGCACCCGTGTTCATTTATCCTTGCATAATGGTTATCTTACGGTATTGGTACCCACACAGGACCCTTCAATTATTAAACCTAAGACCGTAGACAGTAACTAGACCTTCACGAGAGTGAAGGTCTTTTTTATATGTATAGAATGAGCAGTATGCGCTCTATTTTATTGAATATAGTAGGCCACTTCTTGATGGGATATTTTTAAATAGCCGTCTTTTCTTTGTCTGAATAGCCATAGGAGGCACGTTAGACGCGGTGCCATCAGCCATACATGCCAAAAAAACAAGCTCATCGCAAAAGAGGGGGGAGAAGCGACGATAAAAACAAAGACAAAGATAAGACCAATCCAGGTCATATGTAAATGAATACGGCTAAAAAGAGGATAAGCAATATGCTGTGAAGGAATTAGTCCTATCCAGGGAGCTCTCCAGGACCAGTGCCAACGATGAAGCTGCCGATTACTAAGAAGAAGAATAGAACGTGAGACTAAATAATGAATCCATACCATGGTTACGCAGGACAAAATGAAATACAAAAGACCAGACCAAGTAAAAAAAATGAGGCTGGCGAGCAGCATAATGAACGTTAAGCTTAAGTAACTAAGTAAAGCTGGCCTAGATATATTGATTTTGCGGATAAGACGATATTGATAGTAAGTAGCCTGATCTCCGATTACCGCGGACATTCCATTCATAACCTCCTATTTATAGCAGAGAACGGCTCTTGATATGAGCTACATAGCAATCAAAAGACCGAATTTATATAATATATATCGGATTGCTGTTTGGAAAAATTTAAATGTTATAAATAATTGGGTACAGACACCTACACGTATTAGGTTGAATAGCATAGGTTATGGAAATAAAGTAGAGTTTCACTATGAAAAGGTTTAAAATAGTAGAAACTGTACCATACTGATAGCAAAAGAAGTGAAGGTGGGATCGTATGGAAACACAACAAATGGAACATACGTGCATTGTTTGTGAGCAGCGTAAGAGGGAAGGCATTTTTATAGTTTCTGAGTTTATTTGCACCGATTGTGAGACGGAGATGGTACACACTGACGCGCAGGATGCCAAGTATCCATTTTTTATTCATCAGTTAAAGCAGATTTGGCTGCATCAAAATAATGTATAATAGACAAGTCATAATTATGAACTTATTTTTAAAGGTCTGAGTAAGGCCTTTTTATTTTTTCTAATTTAATGGATGGGTTCAGAGTAAGTTTGATATGATATACCTTTAAAATGTTTTACAATGGAAGAAGGATAATGACGGAAAGGTTATATGATCTATGGGAAACCAGCTTGATAAGCATAGAGCACCTTTATATGAAGCACTTTTGAAATACAAGTCATCTCAACAACGAACCTATCATGTTCCAGGTCATAAAAATGGACAAGTTTACTCTGATGCATACAGTCGATTCATGCAAGACGTCATGAGTATAGATGTGACTGAAATAACAGGAACAGACGATTTACATCATCCTGAGGGTGTCATTTTAGAGGCACAGCATCTGGCGGCAGATTGTTTTGGTGCTGAAGAGAGCTACTGGCTCGTCGGAGGCAGCACTTCAGGAAATATCGCCTTACTTCTTACGGTATGTACAGAACCTGATGATCTTATACTTGTTCAGCGGAACGTTCACAAGTCGGTATTACATGGGTTAATGCTGGCCGGAGCTCAGGCCGTCTTTATGTTACCGGAGATGGATCATCATTCCGGGTTAGCTACAGCTCCTTCAGTCGAGACGGTTAAGGCCTCCCTTGAAGCCTATCCGCAAGCAAAGGCAGTATTGATTACGATGCCGAATTATTATGGAATGGGCTTTTCTATCGAATCCATTGCAGCAATATGCCACCAATTCCATGTTCCGCTTCTTGTGGATGAAGCACATGGGGCACATTATGGAATGCACCCGGATGTCCCGGCATCCGCGTTGTCGGCTGGAGCAGATGGTGTGGTTCAATCCACACATAAAATGCTGTCGGCGATGACGATGGGAGCCATGCTGCATGTACAGGGAGAGCGGATCAATCGGACACTGCTGAAGCAGCGCTTGTCCATGATCCAGAGCTCCAGCCCTTCGTACCCGCTCATGGCTTCGCTTGACTTGGCGCGCCGACATCTGCATGTGCACGGCGCAGAGGCTTTCACGGCTGGGCTCACTGCCGTGAAAACAGCAAGGCGCGGCATACAGTCGATGCCGCGTTACGGTATCCTGCAGCCATCGGCAACTGGGGCCGCAGGATATACCGCTCAGGACCCATTTAAGCTTGTCATATATGACAAGTTAGGGGACCTGAGCGGTTACGAGCTGCAGCGTGAGCTTGAAGCTCACGGCTGCATGCCAGAGATGAGCGACGACCGTTACGTCGTCCTCCTGTTTAGCCTGGGCTCTACAGAAGAGGATGCCATGCACCTTTTAGGTGCACTCATGCATATATCGTTAGAGAAGGAGCCCAGAAATAAAGACATTACAGAAGCAAACAACAGTCCTGTTTCCACGTGGAACATTTTGCAATCTGATGTCTATTCCTGTCCGATCCCTTTTGATATGCGTACAAGAACGGAAGAAGATATCGAATCTGTTGAACTTAGTAAATGTGCTGGTCGCAGAGCTGCTGAGATGGTGATTCCTTATCCGCCAGGTATTCCGATCCTGTATCCAGGAGAGCTGATTAGTGAAGCAATGCAAGAGCGTTTAATTGCACTTCGAAATGCTGGGGCCAAATGCCAAGGGACGCGGGATGCAAGTTTACATCAGCTGCTCGTTATACAAGAAAAACGCTAGCGAAAGCTGAATATTTCAAATAGATCAAGTTGAAAACGTAGTTTAGGAGAGATACACATTGCCGATGGGAAAGTTTATTACATTTGAGGGTGGAGACGGCTCCGGTAAAACAACCATGATTAAGAAGCTGTCTGCGTATCTAGAAGACAAGAAAATTCCTTACTTGATGACACGCGAGCCCGGTGGAATTGATATAGCAGAAAAAATCCGCTCCATTATATTAAATCCGGAGCATACAACGATGGATGCTCGCACTGAAGCACTGCTCTATGCAGCTGCTCGCAGACAACATCTTGCGGAGAAAGTCATTCCCGCACTTCAAAATGGAGTAATGGTCTTGTCTGACCGCTTTGTCGACAGCAGTCTGGCTTATCAAGGATATGCCAGAGGGCTTGGTATGGAAGAGGTCCGCTCCATTAATGAATTTGCTACAGATCACTTATCACCTGATCTGACACTTTATTTTGATATTAGTCCAGAACAAGGATTAGCTCGGATTGCTGCCAATCAAGGGCGTGAAGTGAATCGGCTTGATATGGAGAACCTATCGTTCCATGACAAGGTGAGAGAGGGATATTTGATTCTAGCTAAGCAAGAGCCGAATCGAATCCAGATTATTGATGCTTCCTTGTCGCAAGAAGAGGTTTTTTGTAGCTTAATTACGAAGCTAAGGTGTGTAATAGAGGATATTTAAGGGTATATGTCTAATTATTAAGTATTTAAGGAGTACTGTACATCTCTCAGGTACGCTTTGAATCAAACTTTAGGATTTTAGTATGGGCTATCACTGCAACTTAAGATTCTTAAGGACTAAGTTTTATTCCTCATTATTCGTCGAACTCCTATAGGCGGGAGAAGATTCATCATATCTTTGAAGGTTACGCTGCCTTCGGGCAAGGGTGACTTACTCTGGAATAGAGTAGTGACTTATGATTTATTCTAACGGTGGAAGCTTGGTTGAAGGCGGTTGGGAACATAAGTGCTGAGCATGAGATTATTTAGAGGAGGCGTTTCAAGATGAAACTTATTGTTGCGATTATTCAGGATAAAGACAGTAATCGTTTATCTAGTGCACTGGTCAAAGCAAACTTCCGTGCGACGAAGCTGGCGAGCACAGGTGGATTTTTGAAAGCAGGGAATACCACATTCATGATCGGGGTGGATGACAGCCAGGTTGAATCCGTGATGAACGTGATCCGCAGCAGCTGTAAGGTAAGAGAGCAGCTCGTTACTCCGGTTACTCCAATGAGCGGAACGACCGATTCCTATTTACCGCTTCCTGTAGAGGTTCAGGTAGGAGGAGCGACGGTGTTCGTTCTGCCGGTTGATCGATTTGAACATTTTTAAGAGCACTCTTTTGGCAACAGAAAGCAGGGATATCTTGTGAAAATCAATCCAGGATTCAGACCACTTCAGAGCGGCATCAATTCAAATGAGAATAATAGCAAGCCTGTGCAAAATAAAGGTTTTGCCGATATGATGCAGCAACAGGGTGAACGAGCTTCTCAGGCAGAGCTGACTCGGCGGTTGAATGAGATTCAGCTGCAAGGTGATCGGTTAGCGAGATCCATGACCATACGGGAGCTCAAGGCCTATAAGCAGCTGGTCAAGCGTTTCTTAGATGACACGGTAAGAAGAGGCATAGCGACGAAGCAGACCAAAGGCTGGGACCGCCGCGGACGCGGGAAGAAGTACTTACTGCTTGATGAAGTGGATGCCGCTCTGGTTGCTATGGCGGAGGAGCTGCTTCAGAGTGAGCAGGGGAAGATAGAGCTTCTGCAAAAAATCGGCGAGATTCGGGGAATGCTGATTAACTTGAGCTTTTAAAATCTCATAGCTTATGACGTATCCAAAGACAAGTGATTTCGATCGCTTGTTTTTTTTGTAGATAAGAGCCGTCGGCAGATAAGCCGATTGATTTTTTTGGCTGCAGAAATGGAAAATGTTTTTTTTGTGAATACTAAAATTAAAATGGTTGCGTGTCATGGTATAATGAAGTTTAGAGGATTGAACTAAGGGATTCCCTTCTTCTGAGGATTCATTAAGAGGAATCTATTCCCTACGTTTGGAATGGATTCCGGGCAGGGTTAACGATGGATGATCTCTTTGGTTCTTCTCTTCTAAATGATATATAATATCTCATGCTGACTAACAGGTGAAGTTCTAGACCGCAGCAGCTTTTTTTATAGGGGAGGAACTCATGTCATTTCGTGAAATTTTGGGGCAAGATACAGCTAAACAAATGCTGCAGGGCGGACTCCGCAAGAACGCGATCAGTCATGCTTATTTATTTAGCGGTCCATTAGGCAGCGGACAACGTCAGATGGCAACAGCATTCGCCCAATCTATTTTTTGCACTCAAAATGCAGACGATGCATGCGGTGAATGTCTGGAGTGTCGGAAGGTTAAGCATGGGAATCATCCAGACCTCCATTATGTAGAGCCTGAGGGCGCAAGCCTCAAAATAGATCAGATTCGCGATTTGCAAAAAATCTTTGCTTATCGGTCTGAAAAAAATAATCCTAAGATTTATATTATTGATCAGGCGGATAAAATGACAGTTCAAGCTGCCAACAGCATGCTGAAGTTCCTTGAGGAGCCGCAGGTGCCGGCAGTAGGAATACTGATCACGAGCAACAAGGGAGCTATGCTTCCTACGATTTTATCTCGAACGCAGGAGATCCCCTTTAAGGCATTGAATCCTGAGCTGGTTCAGGAGATGCTGCAGAAGGAGGGTTACGCGCCCGCGCTCGTTCGAACAGCTTCATTTTTAAGCGCAGGCCTTGAGTCTTGCAAGAATTTGCTTGACCAGAATTGGTTTGCAGAAATTAGAAATGTAGTGTTACAATTAGGGAAAGAATCTCTGTCCAGAGGCGATATAGCGCTGATTTCTGCCCAGCAGAAGCTGTTCAAGACAGGGCTTTCTGAACATCTTGAACTGATGTTTGAACTCTTTCATTTATGGTTCAAGGACATGCTTTATATTATTTACGGTAAGCAGGAGAACGTTATTTTTATAGATCAACTCAATACACTCTCTACCATTGCTATGACTCGTACAACCGAACAATGGGTGTCCTATATGGACTTGGCTGCAGAATGCAGAAAGAAGCTTCGGTATAATGTGAATGGTCAGCTATGTGTAGAACAATTACTAATTGGACTAGCCTCTTGAGGTGGAGCACGCAAGTATTAGGCGACGATATCTCAGGGACGTTCATTCTATGCCCTAGCACAGTCCTAACATGATACGCTTCTCGATTGCGGCCCTGTTTTCAGGCTTCGATAGAGGTTTATTGGCATACAAGGGGGTTAATTTTTTTGTATAATGTAGTCGGTGTCCGTTTTAAGAAAGCGGGCAAAATTTATTACTTTGATCCCCTCGATCTTCCTATTGAAAAAGATTCTAGCGTCATCGTAGAGACAGCGAGAGGGATTGAGTACGGCAAAGTCGTTATAGGAAAGAAAGTCGTTGGTGAATCTGACGTTGTATTACCTCTCAAGAAGGTAATTCGTATTGCAGGTGACTCGGACGCCAAAGTGGTGGAAGAGAACAAGCTTGCTGCAAAAGACGCATTTGGCACCTGTTTAAATAAAATCAAAGAGCACGGACTTAAGATGAAGCTTGTCGATGTGGAATTCACATTTGACCGAAATAAAATTATATTTTATTTTACGGCTGAAGGACGTGTCGATTTTAGAGAGTTAGTTAAAGATTTGGCCAGCATTTTTAGGACACGGATTGAGCTTCGCCAAATTGGCGTACGTGATGAAGCGAAGATGCTTGGAGGGATCGGCCCATGTGGGCGGATACTCTGCTGTTCCTCCTGGCTGGGTGATTTCGAACCGGTATCCATTAAGATGGCCAAGGATCAGAGCCTGTCCCTGAATCCAACCAAAATATCCGGACTTTGCGGCAGACTTATGTGCTGCTTGAAATTTGAGCATGATAACTATGAGAGTGTTAAGGAAGAGCTGCCAGCCGTCGGCAAGCTTGTCGTCACCTCGTTAGGTGAGGGCAAGGTCGTTGGAATTCACGCAGGCAACCGCAAGGTACATGTTCAATTGTTTGAGATTAACAAAGTAAAAGAGCTTTCTATGGATGACGTCGTCATCAAGTAACCATTATGTTTGCTTTCGGGGTGGGATCTTGGAGAAAAAATCGATTTTTGCGCACATTCTTGAAATGGAAACACAAATGGGACAAATGCATAATGATCTTGGCGAGTTAAAAATGATTGTAAAGGAACTGCTCGAAGAGAATCAACGTTTGACGCTGGAAAATGAACAGTTGCGCAAGGTCCTAAAGCGGGAGTCCTCTACAGAGACACCTGCACCAGCTCCCAAAAATCCTGTACAATTCGTGCCCGCAACCGAGACTACCGAAGAGGTGGTTGGAGAGGGATACGATAATTTGGCAAGATTGTATTACGAAGGTTTCCATATTTGTAACGTTTATTATGGGCATTTACGTACAGAGGGCGATTGTTTGTTCTGTCTGTCATTTTTGAATAAGTAATGAGCCGTAGGGATACCCTACGGCTTTTCTATTAAAGCTGAATGGGTTCGATTCATGCATCGAGGTTTGGTTTAGTATACACATTAATATGAATCAGGCAGGTATCAGAATGAGTATAAACAAGGTTAAGTTACAGCCATCTGAACGACTGGATGATCTGTTAACTCATGATTTGCGTATTATTCAAAGCGATGAGGTGTTCAGCTTCTCTATGGACGCTGTATTGCTGGCCAGATTTGCAGGCCTTCCCAAGCGGGGAAAGGTCCTGGATCTCTGCACAGGGAATGGAGTCATTCCTCTCCTGATGTCCACAAGAACAGAGGCATCGATCGAAGGCATTGAGATTCAGCCTAGAATTGCCGATATGGCCAGACGAAGTGTGATGCTGAATGGACTTGGAGATCAGATCATGATTCGGGAAGGGGATCTGAGGGAATTGCCTGGCATTACAGGTTATGGGGTCTATGATGCCATTACTGTTAATCCACCCTATATGCCGTTAAACGGAAGTGATATTACACTGAATGAGCATCAGGCGATCGCTAGGCATGAGATCCATTGTACTTTGGAGGAGGTCCTGAAGGCTTGTATGCATTTGGTACGTACAGGCGGAAAAGTATCCATGGTGCACAAACCCCAGAGAATCGGTGAAATTATCACATTAATGCGTAAATATCGGTTGGAGCCGAAACGAATTCGCATGGTTCATCCACGAATCGACAAAGAGGCGAATATGGTGCTCATTGAGGCTTTACGAGATGGCAAGCCGGATGTGAGAATGCTGCCGCCGCTGATCGTATATAACGAAAATGGGGAATATTGCAAAGAAATTATGGATATTTACTATCCGAGTCCATGACTACCACTGGAGATGGATACAAGCAGGATCGGTGAGACGTGGAACTGGAGAGGAGTTAGCTATGAGTATTCAAGTACAGAAGAGCTTTGAACAGAAGGAAGGAACGGGTACACTTTATCTTGTAGGTACGCCGATCGGTAATTTGGAAGATATCACATATCGCGCGGTAAATACCTTGAAGTCATGTGATATCATTGCCGCGGAAGATACAAGACAAACCCGCAAGCTATTAACTCATTTTGAGATCAGCCCTGAGATGTTGTTTAGTTATCATGAGCATAACAAGGAAGCCAGTGGACCTGAATTAATTCGATATATAATAGAAGGAAAAAATTTAGCCCTTGTCAGCGATGCAGGTATGCCGGCCATTTCAGATCCTGGTTCAGACCTGGTCCGTCTTGCCATTCATGCACATATTCCCGTGGTGACGGTGCCAGGAGCGAACGCTGCTCTATCTGCGCTAATTGCATCCGGTCTTGGAACCGAGCGATTCACCTTCGTTGGTTTTCTTCCCCGTGAGAAAAAGGACATTACAGCTATCCTGAAGAGTTTTGGCGCATCGCAGGGCACCCTGCTGTTTTATGAGTCGCCGCATCGGGTACAAAAAACGTTAACCGTCATGCTGGAGCTATGGGGAAACCGAAGAGCGGTGCTCGCAAGAGAGCTGACCAAGCGTCACGAGGAATATGTGCGAGGGAATCTACAGGAGTGTATAGAGTGGCTTGAGGAGCATCCGCCCCTAGGCGAGTATTGTTTGATTGTAGAGGGAAGAAGTCAGGACGAAGAGAAAGAGCTGCAGAAGGCGTGGTGGCAGCAGTTAAGTCTTACGGAGCACGTGGAGCACTATGAGAAGGAAGGCCTCTCTCGCAAGGATGCGATGAAGAGCACGGCTGCAGATCGAGAGCTATCCAAAAGGGATGTATATAATGCTTTATTAAAAGAGGAACAATAGACCTCAGACAGAATAAAAGAAAAAACACCTTCTTCGGCAGATTGGATCTGACGAGGAAGGTGCCTAAGGAGATATGAAAAAGGTTAGAAATAACAATTATATATTCTCAAGAAAAGCGAGCATCTATATTAAAGGAATCGTAATGATTACTGATTAAAGGTATGCTTTTCTCTATCCAAAATTGATTATAACCTATTTTACTTAATTTGTCACAGGTGCTGGAATTTCAGAAATACATTCGTGACAAACAATTTTACCTTTGAAGTAAGTTACGTTCTCAGCGTTGCCGCAGAAGATACATGCAGGCTCATATTTCTTAAGCATGATGCGCTCACCGTCTACGTAGATTTCAAGAGCATCTTTTTCACCAATACCGAGTGTACGGCGCAATTCGATAGGAATAACAACCCGGCCCAGTTCATCAACTTTTCTTACAATACCTGTAGATTTCATCATTTTATACTAACTCCTCTCGCCATCGCTTATTACTGTCATGATTCGACATTATTTTATCTTTTATGCTAATCATCATACCAACCATTCCCAAATCAGTCAACATTGAAAATAAAGAATAAAGTTAACATTGTATGAAGAAAGGGAATGAGTACTGGTATTAACGATGATTTTCTAGTATCTATCTATTATTATAACGCGTGTCGATTTGGAAATCAAAACTGCATCATTATTCGACAAACTTTGTCGTATAATGTCGAATATATGAAGTGATTAGCTTGGATAAAGTCGAAATCCGACTTTAGTTGCACACAATTGAATTTTGCTATAAGAATTTAGGTTGAAAAAAGGAGCTGATTATCAATGGAACAAAAGCTTAGCGAAGAGAAAGTATTTAAAGACCCTGTACATAACTACGTGCATGTCCAGGATCCGATTATATGGCAGCTTATCAACACCCCGGAATTTCAGCGTCTTCGCCGAATTCGACAATTGGGGACTACATATTTGACTTTTCATGGAGCAGAACACAGCCGCTTCTCCCATTCATTAGGTGTGTATGAAATTACAAGGAAGATCATATCGCAGTTTGAACGCAATGAATATCCCGATTGGCCTAAAGAAGAGAAGCTAGTTGCTCTATGCGCAGCTCTGCTGCATGATGTTGGGCATGGTCCTTTTTCCCACTCTATTGAAGAAGCTTTTGATATGGATCATGAAGAATGGACCTGTAAGATCATACTGGGAGATACCGAAGTGGGCCGGATACTGGGTACCGTAGGTCCTGATTTTGCCCAAAAGGTCGCTTCTGTGATTGCCAAGACGTATGACAAGCCTATTGTTGTCAATCTGGTTTCAAGTCCGCTCGATGCCGATCGAATGGATTACTTGCTGCGGGATGCCTATTATACCGGAGTGAATTATGGAACCATTGACCTTGACCGAATACTTCGAATGCTGCGCCCTTACCAGGGAAGAGTTGTGGTTAAAGATTCTGGAATGCATGCCGTAGAAGATTATTTAATGTCGAGATATCAGATGTATTGGCAGGTATATTTTCACCCTGTAACTCGAAGCTCCGAAATTGTCCTGCGTCAAATCTTTAGAAGAGCCAAGGAACTCGTAGAAGAAGAGTACATCTTCAGCTTCATGCTTAGACCCCTCCTTCATCTGATTAAGGGCGATGTATCGGTCAAGGACTATCTTCGTATCGATGAATCTACGATTCAGGCTGCCTTTAATGAATGGACTTATGAGAAGGACCCCATTCTGAGTGAGCTGTGTACCCGGTTCCTGGACCGTAAGCTCTATAAGTATGTGGAAGTGGATTATATCGAGCAGAAGGATATCAAGCGAATAGAAGAAGCATTTCTCAAGGCAAACTTGAATCCAGCCTATGACCTTGAAATTGATTTTCCTACCGATCTGCCGTATGATGTGTTCCGACCTGATATTGCGGGGAGCAAGAGACAGATCATCATTCTAGACAAGCAGGAAAGACAAAGAGATATATCCGAGGTATCCGAGATTGTCCGCTCTATTAGCGGCATGCAAAAAGGGAATTATCATCTGTACTTCCCGCAGGAGAAGCTGATGAATGCACTACCCAAGCTGCCTCCGGAAATTGCCGGTATGTTTAAATAATGTGAGACAAGATACAGTCCTTGAAAGGAGAAAAATATACGATGTTATTCGACACACATACACATTTGGATGCACCCGAGTTCGACGCTGACCGCGAGGAAGTGATTCAGCGCGCTGTCGAAAAGGGGGTTACCCGAATGATTAATATAGGATTTAATCGGGAAACAATTCCGACTACGATGAAACTTGCCGAAACCTATGATTTTATCTATGCGGCAGTAGGCTGGCATCCTGTCGATGCCATTACGATGAAGGATGGAGATTTGGAATGGATTGCATCATTATGTAAACATGAGAAGGTCGTTGCGATCGGTGAAATTGGTCTGGATTATCATTGGGATACGTCTCCCAAAGAGATTCAGCATGAGGTGCTGCGCAAACAAATTGGACTGGCTAGAGAGATCGCTATGCCGATTGTTATTCATAACCGGGATGCGCATGAAGACATTATTCGAATTCTGCGGGAAGAGAGGGCACAAGAAGTAGGCGGAGTGATGCATTCTTTCTCAGGCAGCTGGGAAACTGCAAAAATGGCGCTGGATATGGGCTTTCATATCTCCTTCGGAGGACCGATCACGTTCAAGAACGCGAAGCAGCCCAAAGAGGTGCTTGCAAAGGTACCGCTTGACCGGCTTTTGATCGAAACGGATTCACCATACCTGACTCCACATCCATTCCGCGGCAAGAGAAATGAGTCAGCTCATGTGGCCTTGGTAGCAGAAATGGCAGCGGAGCTGAAGGGCATTTCTGTGGAGGAATTGGCAAGGATTACGACCGCAAATGCACTGGAACGATTTGACATTCGTTAAAATAGAGAGAAAAACAGGTGAAAAAGGGAGTAAAACGGAGCGATTAAACTTTTTGTAAGACTTTTTCGCTGATTATTACAAATTTTTAACCAATTATTTAGAAAAACATAGTTGAATACTGCTTTACAACATGTATCGAAACAGGATATCATCGTTTCAGTGAATTGTTGATTGTTGGTAAAGTCCATTTTACATTCAGTTGATTTACCACTTTGAATTCACTTCATGAGTCATTCTCGCTGAATCTTTTGTAATTTAACAAAGAACGGGGGAACCGATATAGTGGTCTGCTGCTAGTCAGAAGATGGAATTAAGAGAGTTGTCTCTCTTGCTCTGACCACTGTATTTGATTTCAACACTTGAGTCTTGGGGTGAACGTAAAGGACAGCTGCCATGAGCAGCCTGGATCTGAGCGGGGGCGACTCTTACGCCCGAACCCGACAGCTAACTCCGTAAGCGTATTGAAGAGGCAAAACTCGTGCATGATGTTTCCGATATTCTCATTTGAACTTATCGGAGCCACGAAAGATTTCCTCTTAAACTCTTTTTTGGCTTCTTTGTTTTAGGAGAATAAAAGTTACATTGTCGTCATACTGTTGGTTAACAGGAGGTGACATCATGCTGCGAAGAGTGGCACATGATGCAGAATCGGACGGGAGTTTCTCCGGTTTTGTAGACAAATCGGTATAGTCGCGTCAAATACAATCATGCAATACTCTTGACGGCGGGACTATGAAGGAGGACGGAGGAAGTGGGAAATTTCCAACTAGAGGAGACCCATGAGTCACCATCATCCAGCAAGTCTTTCGCGTTGCGATGGAAGCATGAGAATCTGCGTCAGATCACACTAGTCGCAATCTTCTCAATCGCACTGTTAGTCATGATCTCACTCATTGTGTATGGTCAGGGAGGCAAAGAAATCTCAATTGTCGTGGACGGCAAGGTTCAAACCTTGGAAACACGTGAAGGAATGCTTAGTGAAGTGCTGGATGAGCATTCAATCGCAGTCAGTCCACATGACGAAGTATCGATGTCTTTGAGTGATGAGATTGAAGATGGGGATCGAGTAACAATTAACCGGGCCGTAGCGATTAACGTAACGGCAGACGGTGAGACAGAGCAAGTTTATACAACACAGGATACCGTTAAGGAAGCACTTGCTGCTCATAGCATCGAAGTATCAGAAGATGATAAAGTATATCCTGCTGCTGACACTGCGGTGAAGGCAGATCTTAATATTCGAGTAGTCCGGGTGACTAAGCAAACAGCGTCACAAGAAGCTTCGATTCCGTTCAAGGTGATCAAGACGGCTGACCCAAGCTTGTACAAGGGCGATAACCGGGTCATTCAGAGCGGCAAGGAAGGTGTAATTGTCCAGACGATCGAGAAGACCTTCCAGGACGGCGAATTGGTGTCCAAGAAAATGACGGGCAAGAAGGTACAGACCAACCGTGTCGACAAAGTCATTGCCGTAGGAACGAAGAAGAAGCCTGAGCCAGTTCAGGAAACCGTGGTTGCCTCTGCAAGTGAAGCTGAAGCTGAAGCTGCAACTGCAACTGCTTCTAAAGCTTCTAATGCATCCTCTTCGAAATCGTCAGCAAATCTGGCTGATAAAGTGAAGAAGGTATCTGCTTCAAGTGACAGCGATTCTGTCACGAAGGACGGAGTTACATTCAAGGCCAAAAAAGTGCTAAGCAATGTATCTATGACGGCCTATTCCTCAGAACAAGAGGGCATTGGTACGAAGACGGCTTCCGGCACGCGTGTACAGGAAGGGCGTACCATTGCAGTTGACCCTGATGTGATCCCTCTCGGATGGTGGGTATACATTGAAGGCGTAGGATTCCGTCGTGCCGAAGATACAGGCGGCGCAATCAAAGGCAACAAAATTGATGTGTATTATGACAGCTTGGAGCAGGCACTCAATTTTGGCCGCAAAAAAGGTAAAACAGTATACGTTATCGGTCCGGTGAAGCCGGAACTGAATTAAAATATATTTTACAATGCGTCCCTGATGTTATAGTATTAACATCAAGATTAGGTGATGCTATATAAGGTGAACGAAAGTTTAGACAGCAAGTCTATCGTTTGCCTCTTACATGCAGAAGAGGAGTTTTTCCTCTTCTCTTTTTGTTTAGAAAGGAAGTCATGTGATCATGATTAAAGAAATCATTGTCGTTGAAGGCAGAGATGATACCGTAGCCATCAAGCGTGCAGTGAATGCAGATACAATAGAAACCGGCGGTTCTGCTATAAACGCCCGTATACTTAAGAAAATTGAGCTTGCTCAGCAAAGAAGAGGTGTTATCGTCTTTACGGACCCTGATCATGCAGGCGAGCGAATTCGCAAAATAATATCGAACAAGATTCCCGGCGTGAAGCATGCCTTCATTAAGGAGCAGGATGCGACCCGCAAAGGTGATATTGGTGTGGAGAATGCATCTCCTGACTCTATCCGCGCAGCACTGTCCAAGGTGCATACAACCTATGATGGAGCTAAGCCGCTCATAGACTGGCAAGATCTGATTGAAGCCGGACTCATCGTCCATAAGGACGCCGCAAATCGGCGTATGATGCTGGGTAACATTCTGGGCATAGGATATTGTAATGGCAAGCAGCTGCATAAGCGGCTGACGATGTTTCAGATAAGCCGTGAGGAATTTGTACGAGCACTAGAGCAAATAGAACGTGAGGGATCATGAGAACGTGAAAAATATAGATGAGATTGCAACGCCAAGACGAACGAAAGAGATCATAGCGAAACACGGTTTTTCTTTCAAAAAAAGCCTGGGACAAAATTTTCTGATCGATCAAAATATACTCCATAAAATTGTGGATGCTGCTGATCTGGATGAACATAAAGGTGCACTTGAGATCGGACCGGGAATCGGTGCTCTAACAGAGAAGCTTGCACAGCGTGCAGGGACGGTAACTGCGGTCGAAATAGACCAACGCTTGATACCGATCCTCACCGAAGTGCTGGAACCTTACTCTAATATATATGTACATCATGGAGACGTTCTTAAAACAGATCTTCCTGAATTATTTGCAAAAAATTTCGCGGGCATGGATAAGGTCAGCGTCGTTGCTAATTTGCCTTACTATGTAACGACACCGATCTTGATGAGACTGCTGGAGGAGAAGCTCCCGCTCGACAGCATCGTTGTCATGATTCAGAAGGAAGTTGCAGAACGAATGGCTGCTTCCCCAGGAACGAAGGATTATGGGACGCTCAGCATCGCGGTGCAATATTACAGCGAGCCTGAGCTGGTATGTATCGTTCCTCATACGGTTTTTATTCCCCAGCCTAATGTTGAATCTGCTGTTATTAAGTTAAAGGTAAGAGAGAAGCCTCCGGTTGAAGTGAAGGACGAGAAGTTTTTCTTCGAAGTGATTCATGCTTCATTTGCACAAAGACGGAAGACCATCGCGAATAATCTGAAGAGCCGTTTCTTTACCAAAGAAAACAGAGATCAGCTGGAGCCCCTGCTGGAGGCAGCTGAGATTGAACCTGCGAGACGAGGAGAGACACTCAGTATTGAAGAGTACGCCCGTCTAAGCGATGTCTTGCTGGAAGCAGGGATTAAAGGTTAAGACGCTGAAGAGCCTTGTACTCCGCAAATTACGAAAAAAGAGATGAACCAAAGCCCTGCCTCGCCCATAACATAGGGTTAGAGGTGATAACGTTGATGAATATAGGAGACTTGGTCGTTCGGAAATCGTATGGGGGAGATGTCACGTTCCGAGTGGAGGGCCTCGAGAAGGATAAAGCAGTCATTAAAGGAACTGAATTCAGGCTCCTTGCGGATTCTCCGCTGAATGATCTGATCAGAGTGCCGTATGAGCCAGAGACGAACAAGACCCGGCTGGCACATATTAAAGCAAACGAATCTTACTCGCTATTGCAGAAGCATCGTCTGGAGCAAGCACAGCGTAACCAGGCGGGGTTAGTTGATGAGTGGAGCAAGAACACACAGACAGAGTCTCCTTCTTTTTTTGAAATGCCTGGCAAGGTGCTCCATCTGGATGGAGATCCTAATTATCTTAAGAAAAGCATGGCATTGTATGAAAGACTGCGTGTACCCGCAGAAGGCCATTATGTACATGAAGCTTCCATGGCAGATACACTATATCGGCTCCTGCCGCGCTCACGTCCTGATATAGTCGTTATTACGGGGCATGACGGAGTACTAAAGGGCAGACAGCCCTATGATCTGTATAACATCAATCATTATAAGAATTCATCAAACTTCATTACAGCTGTTCAGGTAGCGAGACAATATGAATGGCATTTGGATGCGCTGACGATCGTTGCAGGTGCGTGTCAGTCTCATTTTGAAGCACTGATCCGTGCAGGTGCGAATTTTGCCAGCAGCCCCAGCCGGGTATTAATACATGCGCTTGATCCTGTATATGTGGCAGCGAAGGCGGCGTTCACTTCCGTAAAGGATACCATTAACATTAATGATATTATCCATCACACGATTAGCGGCAGTGACGGTGTCGGCGGGCTTGAGTCCAGAGGGAGCTATCGGATAGGCTTACCTCCCCTTCAGGATTTGTCCACTCTTAAGGTCACACCAGCGGCGATCTGAAGCTTATAGAAGAAATATTTGTGTCACAAGGACTCCTTAATTTAAAGGGGTCTTTTTTTGCTTCATATAACAAGGGTGAAATGAGCTATTTACCAAGAGAAGGGTAGCGAATTCGATCCAAAAAATATGGTGGCGAATTAAAGCAATAACGTTGCTAAAATATTCGTTGACAACACATTTTTGATGCTGATATAATTGATGATTTGACAAACTCTGAAACCCCTTGTATAATGGACAAGGAAAGAGGTGGTCGTTAGCCATGGCTAAAAATTCGCTATTGGATATCAAACGCAGTCTCGACGCTCATGTTGGCCAGAAGATTCTACTTCGTGCAAACGGTGGACGCCGTAAGACAATTGAGCGTACTGGTGTATTGGAAGAAACGTACCCTTCTGTTTTTATTGTGAAGCTAGATCAAGAACAGCAAACGTTTAAACGGGTGTCTTACAGTTACGCCGATATATTGACTGAAGCAGTACAGGTTTCAGTATATGATCCTGAGCAAGTGGTCAGCGAAATATCGTACAACGAAGTGTAAGCTTGATTTCTCAAGGCGGCTCTCGTCCATTAAGGACGAGGCCGTTTTTTTTATTGTCCAAGTGAGAGGATTAGCTGCCAGCACCGTCTTATTAAGGGCGAGGGATAAGTACGGCTTAAGGAGGGCGTTATGGAGGACACACACAGCATAGAAGAACAGCAAATCATCGCAGATATCCTTAATGGAAATAAGCAGCTATACAGCGTGATCGTAAACCGCTACAAGCATCGAATATTTTGCTTTATACAAGGAATGGGGATTCCAAGGGAGGACGCAGAGGATCTTGTCCAGGAGACCTTTATTAGAGCTTACCGCAAGCTGGCAAGCCACAGATTGGATAGCAGCTTTAGTGCTTGGCTGTATAAGATTGCAGTTAATCAAGCAATTGATGCACGTCGGAGACAGAAGACCTGGCTGCCTCAGGAATACATAGCTCATAAAGAAGCGTTAAATACTCCGGAGAACTTGATGCTCCAAAGTGAAATGATCTCTGAAGTGCATGCCCTCCTGCAGGTGCTTAAAGATGAGGAACGCTTAGTCATTCTATTGAGGTATACAAACGAGCTGAGTTATGAGGAAATAGCCAACATTACAGGGCTCAGCTCACATCAAGTGAGAAACAGGCTCCACCGGGCGAAGAAACGGATGAAAAAGGCATTGACTGAGGAGGTGAGGGATTATGAGCTGCTTGAAGCCTCATCAAATGGAAGATAAAGTGATTCGCGGATTAACGCTAACAGACAAAGAACATCTTAGCCGCTGTGAGCATTGCAGCACATTATATGAGTCGATCCTGCATGAACAACAGGATTGGAACAGCAGGCTGTATTCAGCTCGCGCAAGCGAAGAGTTCACCACCAATATAATGAATGCATTAGAAGATGTTGAAGTAGAGCCGGCTGGTTCGATAGAGGAGAAGAACATGACTTGGTTTAGACGTACAAACATTAAGAAATGGGTTTCAGCAGCAGCTGTAATAGTGATTTTGGCGTGGGGTTCATATTTTGCTCTGCAGCAGCCTTTAGTTCAGCAACAGCTGGGGATTAAACAAGAGCAGCCTGATTCTTGGTGGGCAACGCCTATGGAGCTTGTAGGTTATGGTATTTTCAAGAAATACGGAGAGTTGGCGCACTATCCAAAAATTGAGGCAGAGAGCAACGGTATTACAGTGAGTGTAGAAGAGGTTTTGGCTGATGACACACAGATTTTAATAGCACTGGAAATCACTAAAGATAAAGATGTAAATTACTCGCCTCATCTCGGATGGGAAATGAATATGGAGGATTACTTTAGGGTAACGAACTCGGAAGGAAAGGATATTGGCATCGTGGATAACAACAAGAGCAGGGGAATGAACGAATATAAATTCGTTAGGATCCCGCTGGACACGAGCAATATTTCGGACACCATACAGATCACCAGCACACTTAACAAGCTGCAGGCCTCAGACGCAAATGGCGAGCCGATCTTTCTCGAAGGAGACTGGAGCTTTGAGTTTGATATCGATATGAGGAAAGCGATGCAGCAAGCTGTCATTACTGAACTTCATGAATCTTATCAAATGCCTGATGGGACAAAGGTGAGAGCAGAGCAGCTCACTCGTACCCCGAACGGATACAGGATAGATTTTGTGACGGAGCAAGCGAGTGCCGATGTAAGTGAGGAGAATCCGCTTTATTCTGGGGATGAGGAGACGCTTCTATATTTTGACCTAGCCAATGTGACAGCTGGAGACAACTATGAGAGATATGTTTACTTTAATGATGATGATAACCGAATGACGATTCGTTATAGAGACGACAAGGAACTCCATTGGAGCCTCTACTTTAATGCAGAACAGGACATGGTTGACAAGCCATTCGTATTTCATTTCAAAGGATACTCTCAGCTTGCTTCTACCAAGGGAGAAATAACCTTTAGACCGAGAGCTCTCCTGTCCAAGCCGGCGGTGTTTAAAGATCAAGGAGATCAGTTCACATTTACCAGCATGACCGTGTCGGATGACCCCGGAGGAGAAGATGAAAAGGTAGGCATACTTAGTCTGACGGCTGAACTCAAGAACAACTTTGCTAAAGATAAGTGGGTAATGACCGATAAGAATGGGCAGGAGTATCAGGTTGAATATAGAGGAGCCATGGATATGGACACGAAAGAATTGTCCGGTTTCAAATTCATTATGAGAGGGATGTCAGAGCTGCCAGAGGAAGTGACCCTGAAGCGGGTTACAACCGATAAAACAGTCTATGATATGAATTGGAAATTAGAGCTGCCTGGCGTAAAGGAAGTTCCATGGGAATTAATCGATTGGGAGAAGGAAGAGCTCAAGTATAGAATGAATTTGGTAAGTGAATCAGTAAAATAAAGGGAAAACTATGTCTACGCTCTAAGCAGATGCGCATACTTTATGCCTGCCAGACACATACTAACGTTCGAAACATGAAATTATGAGTCCCCTAATATAAGGAGGAAATCTGATGAGCCGCAGAAGACGCAGTGTAATGTCAGAAGAGCTCAAGTATGAGCTGGCCAAGGACCTGGGCTTTTATGATACTGTTCAGCAAGAAGGCTGGGGCGGAATCAAAGCCAAGGATGCAGGCAATATGGTGAAGAGGGCTATACAGCTTGCAGAGCAGGCAGCACGTAAGAATCAAGGATAAATTGGAGGGTCCCCTGGGATACAGCAGGGGGCTTTTTATATATTCGTATTCTAACAGCCTTATTTGTGAAGGGAAGAATATGACTTGACAGTCTGCTTTTGATATAATATGTTAAGTTGTCTTGAGGGAATAGCTGAGGGTGGGTGAGTCGCCTTGAAAATTTATGAAAAAGCTCCTGCGAAAATTAATTTGATGTTGGATGTATTACATAAAAGAAGCGATGGTTATCATGAAGTAGAAATGATTATGACCATGGTTGATCTTGCCGATCGGATTGAAATGTCTGAAATCAAGCGGGATACGATTATGATATCAAGCCAGGCGGGATATATCCCCCTGGATGAGAAGAACCTGGCCTTCCAGGCTGCCAAGCTGGTGAAGGAGAGATATGACGTTAAGAAAGGTGTGTACATTCATCTCGATAAGAAGATACCCGTTGCTGCCGGTCTTGCAGGCGGCAGCAGTGATGCTGCGGCAACCCTGCGGGGCTTGAATAAGCTGTGGGGTCTCGGTATATCAGATGAAGAGCTGAGGCTCCTGGGTGCAGAATTAGGCTCGGATGTACCTTTTTGTATTACCGGAGGTACCGCACTAGCTACAGGAAGAGGAGAACAGCTGCATCAGCTTCCGAATCCGCCGCAATGCTGGGTCGTGCTGGCAAAGCCGCCGATTAACGTCTCTACTGCAGAGGTATATGGTCGTGTACGCAGCGATCAGATCCAGAAGCATCCATCCGCCAAAAGAATGGAAGATGCGATTCGCAATCAGTCTTTTGCAGGGGTTTGTAAGGAACTAGGTAATGTATTAGAGGATGTGACAGTGAAGCTGCATCCAGAGGTAGGACAATTGAAGGAAGCCATGTTGAAGCTCGGAGCGGATGGTGTTCTTATGTCCGGAAGCGGACCTACTGTATTTGGTCTCGTATCAAAAGAATCGAAGGTGCCGAGAATTTATAATGGTCTTCGAGGATTCTGTAAAGAAGTTTATGCAGTAAGATTACTGACATAGGCTTCATTTTTTCCATTTATAGTATAAAAACGAATTGATTGTTGTACAAATACGTACAAAAATGATATATTGAATTGTAAACATTCGGATTTGGAGATAGATCGTGAGGAATCGACGTGAAGAAATTAAAGCGAAGCGCTCGTTTAGTGGAAATGACACAATATTTGCTCTCGAGACCACATACACTGATTCCCTTAACGACTTTTGCAGAGCGTTATGGTGCGGCGAAATCTTCAATTAGTGAAGATCTTGCCATTATCAAGGAAGTATTTGAGGATGAAGGAATGGGAGACTTGCAGACACTCGCTGGCGCAGCGGGCGGGGTGAAGTTTATGCCCAAGATGTCTTATGAACGTTCGTTATCCTTCATACAGAATTTATGTGAACTACTCGAACAGCCTGATCGGATTTTACCTGGCGGATATTTATATATGTCTGATCTGCTCGGTCAACCCGCTACAACGAACGAGATCGGCAAGATTATGGCTACTGCATTCGCAGGCCGAGACATTGATGTCGTGATGACAGTGGAGACCAAAGGCATTCCGCTTGCCTATGCTGTAGGCTCCCAGCTCAATCTTCCTGTAGTCCTAGTTAGACGAGATCATCAAGTGACAGAAGGCTCAGCTGTGAGTATCAATTATGTATCCGGCTCTCATAAGAGCCTGCATACGATGTCCCTATCCAGAAGGGCTCTTCCAGAGAAGTCTCGCGTGCTCATCGTCGATGATTTTATGAAGGCTGGAGGAACGGTGCAAGGGATGATTGATTTGTTGAAGGAGTTTAATGCGGAAGTGGCTGGAGTCGGCGTGCTTGTTGAGTCGGGCGAAGTTGATTCAGAAGAGCGTTTGCTTCATGATTATGTTTCGCTGGCAACACTGACAGCAGTGGATCCCAAGACGAAACAAATCTCAGTGGCACCAGGCAATTATTTTAACCGAAGCGAGTGACATGAACACCTGTGATACAGAAGGATTTTTATCGATCTTTCGCAAGTTTTGTCGAATAGCTCTTGAATTGCACCAAAACTCAAAAAATTCCTTAAATTAGGACATTTTTATGGAAATAAAAAGAAGGAGTTTCTGTATGCTGTGTGGAATTATACACCAAGTTCCGATGGAAAAAGGTGGTGAACACACATGCAGATTACAGATGTCAGACTCCGCCGTGTCAACTCTGAGGGGAGAATGAAGGCTATAGCTTCGATTACAATCGATAACGAGTTCGTCGTTCATGACATTCGCGTTATTGATGGTAACAACGGAATGTTTGTTGCTATGCCGAGTAAACGGACTCCCGATGGAGAATTCCGTGACATCGCCCATCCGATTTCTTCCGGTACACGCGAGAAGATTCAAGCCGCTGTTTTAGCTGAATACGAACGCGCTGCAACTGAGGAAGAGGTTATTGAAGAAGGCGCTTAAGAACATTATTGGGGTTCGAAAGAAAAGAGGGTCATTTTATGGCTCTCTTTTCTTTTTTTCAAGAATGAAGTATATTCATTAATGAGCAATATTGGAGCACAGACTTGTTCTCTCCCATAATATGGATTATGGGGTACTTGCTTGTGCCCAATTTAATGTTGACTAGACCGTTATTCCTTTCAAAGTGAACGAGGAATGGGATCCTTTTCGTTCTGTAACAGCAGAATGGATAACATTACAAATTTCAGCGCAGGAGGTCGGGATGTTGAAGAAAATGGCTATTGTACTTGCCGCTGGGCAGGGCAAACGAATGAAGTCCAAATTGTATAAGGTGTTGCATCCGGTATGCGGCAAACCGATGGTCGGCCACGTTCTGGACACCGTAAAACGTGCAGGCGTTACTCGTAACGTTGTCGTGGTAGGACATGGAGCAGAAGCTGTACAATCTTACTTGGGAGCTTCCGCAGAATACGTATTACAAGAGCAGCAGCTTGGCACGGGACATGCCGTTAAACAGGCTAAGGATTTGCTAGGTTCTGAGGAAGGAACCACGATTGTCATTTGCGGCGACACCCCGCTCGTTACAAGTGAAACACTCGAAGGCTTGATGCAGCTGCATGAAAGCCGCGGTGCTGCAGCTACCGTTCTGACCGCTCATATGGACAACCCGGCTGGTTATGGCCGTGTCATTCGGGGCGAGGATGGATCTGTAACGAAGATCGTTGAGCAGAAGGACTGCAACGATGCAGAGAATGCGGTTCAAGAGATAAATACAGGTACCTATTGCTTCGACAATGCCAAATTGTTTGAAGCTCTGGATAAAGTGACGAACAACAATGCACAGCAAGAATATTACCTGACTGACGTTGTCGGTATTTTCCGTGAAGCAGGCGAAACGGTTGAAGCCTTCATGACCTATGATGCAGCAGAATCGATTGGTGTAAACGATCGTGTAGCTCTATCTGAGGCGGAAGGATTTATGCGCGAACGTCTTGCACGCAAGCATATGCTTAATGGGGTAACGATTATTGATCCTTCTTCCACCTATATCGGTGCCGATGTTGAGATTGGCGCAGACACGGTCTTGTACCCTGGAACGATGCTTAAAGGCAACACCAAGATTGGAGAGCAATCCATCATTGGTCCGAATACAGATATTGAGAACAGTGTCATCGGCGATAACGTTACCGTGAAACAGTCCGTATTAGTCGATGCTGAAGTGGGCAATGAAACATCGGTAGGGCCATTCGCGTATCTGCGTCCAGGTGCCAAGCTGGGAGAACAAGTGAAGGTCGGCGATTTTGTTGAGATCAAAAACGCAACCATTGACAACGGATCGAAGGTGTCTCACTTGAGCTATGTAGGTGATGCAAAAGTCGGTAAGAATGTGAATATCGGCTGCGGCGCGATAACTGTGAACTACGATGGATATAATAAGGCTGTCACAGAAATTGAAGATGATGCCTTTGTCGGCAGTAACGTGAATTTAATTGCGCCTGTCAAAGTAGGTAAAGGCGCTTATGTTGTTGCAGGCTCGACCATTACGCATGCTGTTCCGGAGAATGACCTTGCTATTGCAAGATCGCGTCAAGAGAATAAGCCAGGCTATGCAGAGAAGATTCGAGGACGTGCGATAGCCAAGAAGAATAACGCTAAATCCTAATATTTGCTGCATTTCTCGATGAAGCAGCGCCGACGTTTTAGACACAAGCAGATCTAAAAATAGATTCCAATGAACCAGCACGGAGGTTTTTTATTTTATGACTTATTTTGATTCCAAATTAAAAATATTTACTTGTAACTCGAACCCGAAGCTTGCACACCAAATTGCTGATTACATTGGTATTCCTATGGGCGAATCCCATACCACAAGTTTTAGCGACGGTGAAATTCAAGTGAAGCTGTCTGAAAGTGTACGTGGCAGTCATGTTTACATTGTTCAATCGACTTGTGCCCCAGTAAACGACAACCTCATGGAGATGCTGGTTATGATTGATGCATTGAAACGTGCATCTGCCAAAACGATCAATGTCGTTATTCCTTACTACGGATATGCAAGACAAGATCGGAAGGCACGCTCAAGAGATCCGATTACCGCTAAGCTTGTAGCTAACCTGATCGAAAAAGCAGGAGCAACACGCGTCATCGGGATGGACCTGCATGCCATGCAGATTCAGGGCTTCTTCGATATTCCGGTAGACCACATGCTGGCGGTTCCGATCTTGGCACAGTATTTCCGTTCCAAGCAAATTGAGAATCCTGTTGTCGTATCTCCAGACCATGGCGGCGTTGTACGCGCACGCAAACTGGCGGACTTCCTGAATGCTCCACTTGCGATTATCGACAAGCGCAGACCGGAGCCTAATGTCAGTGAAGTTATGAATATTATCGGTAATATTGAAGGCAAGACAGCAATCTTGATTGATGACATTATCGATACTGCGGGTACAATTGTGCTGGGCGCCAATGCACTTATGGAAGGCGGAGCCAAAGAAGTGTACGCTTGCTGTACACATCCTGTATTGTCAGGCCCTGCGATGGAGCGTTTGGAGAATTCTCCGCTGAAGGAAGTTGTTGTAACGGATACCATTCCGATTACACAGCCGAATCCAACGAAGAAGCTGAATGTTCTATCCGTCGCTCCATTGCTTGGCGAAGCCATCATTCGGGTTCACGAGGAATTGTCGATTAGTAAATTGTTTGAAATCGAATAAAGATCTGCATGAAATAAGAAAAAGGGGTTACGTTGTCGTCTAGGACGACAATGTAACCCCTGTCGGCGTATCCCGGTTATTTAATATCCGGGCCTTGAAATGAATTGATGATAAGATCGGTTAAACAGAGCACCGTTAATTTCTACAAAGGGCTCATCATAAGTGGTAATGCATCCGATCTCGACATGGTTGCCGTGGTCATACACTTGCACCGGTATGGCCTGTTCCAAATGGTGTTGAAATTGGTACGGCTGCGTTAAACGTTCAATATCATGGCGCATGACCGGTTCATCCTTTCTTGCTGTTATGCTGATCGAATCTAAACAATTGTTTTTATTGTAAAGTGAAACTTCGTGTAAGTCCAATTGGTTGTTCAAGATTTATGTGCTGGCAAGGAAGCAATATAATATATGAAGGAGGCAGCTTCTCATATGAAATGGATAGTGGGACTTGGTAATCCTGGTTCCGAATATGCCAAGACGAGGCATAACATAGGATTTATGGCCCTCGACGCTATGGCAGAGCGCCATGGCATCACTATTAATCAGAGTAAGTGCAAGGCTCTCATCGGAGAAGGTATGATACAAGGGGAGAAGGCTGTATTGATTAAGCCAATGACGTATATGAATCTCTCCGGCGAATCCATTAGAGCGTATATGGATTATTATAAGGTTGCCCTTGAAGATCTTATTGTAGTCTATGATGATATGGACACTGAAGTAGGCAAGATCCGCCTCCGATACCAAGGCAGTGCAGGCGGCCATAACGGAATTAAATCGATTATTCAGCATACCGGGACACAACAATTTAATCGTGTCCGTATGGGTATTTCGAGACCGGAACCAGGCTACGCGATTGTAGATTATGTTCTGTCTAAGTTCGCGAAGAAGGAGCAGGAAGCAGTTGAATCTATGATTGAAGCAACCTGTGACGCCCTCGAGTATGCGATGAAGGATACTTTCGAACGGACGATGGCGAAATTTAACTGATTTCATTTCCATGATAAAGTATCAAGAAAAGAATTATATAAACTCGTGATTTCTGGAAAGAATAGAAGATATCATTTCTTTTCAGGAGGATACGAGTATGCCAATTCATTATGTCTGCAGACATTGCGGGACTTCAATCGGACAAATTAATTCATCCGAAATAACAGAAGCAAGGCTGGGTCTTCATTTCTTGACCCCTGCAGAACGAAGGGATATAATAGCCTATAATTCAAAAGGCGAAATGATGGTTAACATCACATGCGACTACTGTAATGAGGCTATCCTGGTGAACCCAGAGCTTAGTCTGTTAACAAGCCCGCTGCAATAGCGGTTAATAGGGAATCAAGAAGCATAGTACAGTGCTTTAAGGATGGGAATTATGCATCCAGCCTTGCGGCCTTGGCAGCGTTTGCTGAGGCTTTTTTTTCAGTTATCGGACGGCAGCCGGACCACTTTTGCTGGTAAGGTCAGTCAAAAAAGATTATGATGAAATCAGATTCATTATCCATATGTTTACAGTTTAAAAGGCAATGACAGGTTATATTAAAAGTAAAGTAAGTTATAAGAGAGGTGCCCCTTTTGCTACAAGCACTTATTGAAGCTTTTACTAAAGATTCCGATTTTGAATCGATAACTTCCGGTATTCGGTCAGGAATGAAGGAGCAGCTTATCTCCGGATTATCGGGTTCAGCTCGCCAGGTCATGATGGCTGCGATGCATAAACAGCTGGATCGGCCGATGCTCGTGGTGACACATAATATGTTTGCGGCACAGAAAGTGGCAGAAGACTTACAGGAAGCGCTTTCTGCGGACCAAGTGCTGCTCTATCCTGCTAATGAATTGATTGCTGCAGAAGCAGCGATTTCTAGTCCTGAAACACTTGCTCAGCGCATTGAAGTATTACTGAAGTGTGCAGCCGGTTTTCGGGGCATTGTTGTGATTCCACTCTCTGGTGCAAGACGTTACCTTCCTGCTCCGCAGGTGATAGCAAGTGCAGAGATAACCCTTAAGCAGAGTGGAACGATTGAGCTGGAGCATTTTCTCAAGCGTATGGTTGAGCTCGGATATGAACGCGTTGAGCGTGTCGAATCTCAAGGTGAGATGAGTGTACGCGGAGGAATTATTGATTTCTTCCCACTCACGGCCGAGCTGGCTTATCGTATTGAGCTGTTTGATGATGAAATTGACTCGATACGGACATTTGATCCCGCAGATCAGCGTTCCATTGACCGAGTAGAGCAAGTGGTTATAACACCGTGCAAGGAACTGATTGCTAGTCAGGAGAGAATGGAACAGGCAGCAGATCGAACCGCGATTCTGCTTGAAGAGCAGCTTGATAAAACAACGGACCGCCAAGCGAAGCTGCGTCTGCGCGAGGAGATCCATCGTGAAATCGAGCTGCTGCGTGAGCATGTCTATTTTCCGGAAATCTATAAATATGTAACAGAGCTGTATCCAGAGAAACAAACCATCTATAACTACATGCCTGAAGATACGATTCTTATTATGGATGAGCCGGCAAGGCTTCTGGAGACAGGCAAGCAGCTCGAACGAGATGAATCGGAGTGGAGCGTTCATTTGCTGCAAAATGGCAAAACGCTGCCGCAGCTTACACTCTCGCTTGACCATGATGAGGTGCTGTACCATCGACCGTTCCAGACTTTGTTCGTATCCATCTTCCTTCGTCAGGTACCACACACACAGCCACAGAACATCCTAAATATGGTCAGCCGCAGTATGCAGGATTTCCATGGCCAAATGAATGTGCTTAAGGCGGAGATGGAGCGCTGGCAAAAAGCCGGCGTCAACGTCGTTATGATGGCCAGCGGTGAGGAACGGCTTGATCGGATGCGTAAAGTGCTGCAGGATTATGACATCCATGAGCCAAACATGGTCATTGGTAATTTGCAGAGTGGATTTGAAATGCCTTCGATCCATCTGGCTGTCATCACTGAGGGAGAGATGTTCTCTCAGAAACAACGTAAAGTACGGAAACCGATGCGTAATGTGGACAATGCAGAACGGATCAAGAGCTATAGTGAGCTCAAGGTTGGAGATTACGTCGTACATCAAAATCATGGAATCGGCAAGTATATGGGTATCGGCACCCTTGAAGTAGGCGGTATTCATAAAGATTACATGCATATTTTATATGCAGGCGGCGACAAGCTGTCTGTTCCGATTGAGCAGATCGATCTCATCCAGAAATATGTCGGTTCAGAAGAGAAAGAGCCGAAGATCTATAAGCTGGGCGGAAATGAGTGGACCCGTGTCAAAAATAAAGTCCGCAGCTCTGTCCAGGATATAGCCGATGACCTGATTAAGCTCTATGCAGAGCGGCAATCCTCTCCGGGGTATGCCTTTGATAAGGATACCGCAGAGCAGCAGGAATTCGAGGATATGTTCCCATATGACGAAACGCGAGATCAGGTTCGGGCTATTGAGGAAATCAAGAAGGATATGGAGCAGGGTCGTCCCATGGACAGACTGCTGTGTGGGGATGTAGGCTACGGTAAAACAGAGGTGGCTATACGTGCTGCATTCAAGGCGGCGATTGAAGGCAAACAGGTTGCTGTTCTTGTACCGACGACTATTCTGGCTCAGCAGCATTACGAGACATTCCGCGAACGCTTCTCGGGGTATCCGTTTAATGTCAGTGTCCTTAGCCGCTTCCGTACACGTAAAGAGCAGAACGAAACGGCCAAAGGCATCAAGCAAGGAACGATTGATATCGTCATTGGTACGCATCGTCTGCTCTCTCAGGATCTTGTGTTTAAAGATCTCGGGTTGTTAATCGTGGATGAAGAGCAGCGATTCGGCGTTACACATAAGGAGAAGCTGAAGAAGCTGAAGACGAATGTCGATGTGCTTACACTAACGGCTACTCCGATTCCGAGAACTCTCCATATGTCGATGCTGGGTGTAAGAGATTTGTCGGTTATCGAAACACCGCCGGAGAATCGCTTCCCCGTACAAACGTATGTTGTAGAGCACAGTCAGACGCTCGTTCGTGAAGCTATTGAGCGGGAGCTGGCACGAGGCGGTCAGGTGTACTACTTGTACAACCGAGTACAAGGTATACAAGAGATGGCAGCAGAGATTTCCGCACTTGTCCCAGAGGCAAGGGTGGGGGTTGGTCACGGCCAAATGTCCGAATCTGAACTGGAAAAAACGATTCTCGATTTTCTGGATGGTGAATTTGATGTGCTGGTCAGCACCAGTATCATCGAGACCGGGGTTGATATTCCAAACGTGAATACACTGATCGTGCATGATGCGGATAAAATGGGCTTGTCCCAGCTGTATCAGCTGCGCGGTAGGGTAGGGCGTTCGAATCGGATTGCGTATGCCTATTTCACGTACCAAAGAGACAAAGTCCTTACAGAAGTAGCGGAGAAGAGACTGCAATCCATCAAGGAATTTACAGAGCTCGGCTCTGGATTCAAAATTGCGATGCGAGATCTCTCTATCCGCGGGGCAGGGAATTTGCTTGGTGCGGAGCAGCATGGCTTCATCGCCTCTGTCGGTTTCGATCTGTACTCTCAGATGCTGTCAGAGGAGATCAATCGACGCAAAGTAACGATGCTCGGTGAAGAAGCACCGCAGGAGCAGAGCTGGAGCACCTCCATTGATATCAGTATTGATGCTTATCTGCCTTCTGATTATATCTATGACAGTATTCAGAAGATCGAGATTTATAAGAAGGTTGCCGTACTGGCTGCATTTGATGATGCAATGGAGCTTGAGGATGAGCTGGTTGATCGGTTTGGCGATCTGCCGGAAGCCGTTACGAATCTGCTGTCTGTTGCCAGACTCAAAATATATGGCAAGAAATACGGAATCGAGACGATTATGCAGCGCGGAGACCAAATCTCTGTGAAGTTCTATGAAGGACGGGAAAAAGCAGTGGATGGCGCTAAGCTTGCAAGGATTGGCAATCAATTCGAAAGACGTGTACAATTTGAACAAGGACAGAGCATGATTGTCCATATTAAAGGCAAGGGTCTGAGCGATCAAGAATTGCTCCAAACATTAGAGAAGTTTCTTGCAGCCATGAAGGATGCATTCAAATCAAAGGGGGAACTACAGGATGTTGCAAAATAACAGAAAAACCTGGAAGACGATCGCGGTGACCGCTGTCGGTGCTCTATCGATCTCACTTCTGGCAGCATGCGGAAGCAATGATGCGGGAGGAGGCAGCACCAGTTTCAATAACTCAATTGAAGGCGACACGAGCAGTGTGGTTGTAAAATATAAAGGCGGCGAAATCACGGAGAAGGAATTCAATTCAGAGCTCAAGATTATGGAGTTCATGAATCCGACGATTGCAGCCTACCTGCAAATGGATGAAATGCGCGAGATGTTTGTGAAACAGCAAGTAGCGTATGAATATTTGAGTAAAGACGTGTCTCAAGAAGCAGGGGGAAAAGGTCTTGAAGAGGCTGAAGCACAGCTTACTCAAATGAAAACCCAGGTTGGCGGAGATGAAGCCTGGAAACAGATGCTTACGGATTATGAAGTAACAGAGGACGAGCTTAAGAATTATATGACTCGTGTCTTAAGCTTGGTTGAGTATAAATCGCAGGATGTAACGGACGAGCAGGCAAAGACGGAATATGAAGCGAATAAAGATCAATTTATTACAGCAAGTGTACGTCATGTGCTGATCAGCAACACCGATCCTGAGTCAGGGGAAGCTCGCCCGGAAGGGGAAGCTCTTAAACTTGCGAAGGAAGTCAAAGCCAAGCTAGATAAAGGTGAAGATTTTGCTGCCATCGCGAAAGAATATTCGGAAGACCCGGGATCTGCAGAAAATGGCGGATTGTATGAGGACACACCGGTTACGAATTGGGTAGAGGCTTTTAAGGAAGCTGCAAAGACTCAAGAGAAGGGTGTCATTGGCGAACCGGTTGAAACGGATTACGGCTACCATATTATTAAGGTGGAGAAACGTACAGAGCCAACTTTTGAAGAATTAACAGAAGCTCAAATGAAGATGCTGAAGAGCTCTGTTGTAAACCAGGACGTGCAGGAATTCATGACGAATGAAGTGGATGGAGTCATTGAGGGAGAGATCACTCTGCCTGCGAAACCGGCTGCTGAAGAAGGTACAGAGGGTACGGAAGGCACCGAAGGTACTGAAGGAACCGAAGGAACTGAGGGAACTGATGCTGGAACTGAAGGTTCTGAAGAAGGATCGACAGGCGATGAAGGCGCAGCAGATGCAGGAACAGAGGGCGAGACCACAGAATCGAATACTGATGGTAAATAAAAAGAAGGCAGAGGCGCGGGAAACCGCGCCTTTTCTTTTTTGGCTGAAGGCTGATTCTGTACTTAGGAACTTATTGTATATTTCATGTATAAGGAACTGGGAACAGAAGAATACTATGGTCTAGATAGATTGAACTAAAGTTCTGCATCGTCATTATTTTGATCAGAGGTGGATCTGGTGGCAGGACTAACCCTGCAATTACTGCAGGAAGCCCTTCACATTGGGGCTGATCTGTTACCTGTGATGAACATATTTTTCTTTAGTTCACTCTATATAGAAATCACACTTAACTACCCTGGCCCTCCTCATAAAAAGGAACAGTAGTTGAAAAATCTTCTCGAGAAAGTGGGGCAACATGTAAATGAAAGCTACTGGTATCGTCCGCCGTATTGATGATCTTGGTCGTGTGGTTATTCCGAAAGAGATTCGCCGTACTTTGCGAATTCGTGAGGGAGACCCGCTAGAGATTTTTGTGGACCGTGACGGCGAGGTCATTCTGAAGAAGTACTCTCCTATTGGAGAACTTGGCGATTTTGCGAAGGAGTATGCAGAATCACTGTATGAAAGTACCGGCCATGTAACGTTAATCTCAGACCGGGATACGATTATTACTGTGGCAGGCGGATCCAAGAAGGAATATTTGGATAAGCAGATTGGTCATATGGTAGAAACATCTATGGATAACCGCAAGACATTGCTTGAGAACAGTAACGGATCTTATGAATTAGCTAAAGATCATATCGAACCTTTGTCATCCTATGTTGTGGCACCGATCATATCGGGAGGAGACCCGATTGGTGCAGTCATTATGTACAGCAAGGACGAATCCATTAAAATGTCTCAGCTCGAGACCAAAATGGCTGAAACCGCTGCTGCATTCCTTGGAAAACAAATGGAGCAGTAGCGTGCAGAAAAACTCCCGCCTTCTTATAGGCAGGAGTTTTTTGCTTTATTTGAAGCTTGTTTTGGGATTTATGCAAAATGCTCGTATAATAGAGATCATGTACTTCACCTTCATTTTATAACAAAGCAGGTATACATAGATGAACTCATCCAATTCGAGCAAGAAGCTGCTTCAAGGTGCATTTATTCTGAGCAGTGCTGCTATTTTATCCAAATTGATTGGAACACTGCAGAAGATCCCGCTGCAAAATATTGCCGGAGACAGCGTTTTCGGTATATACAATACAGTCTATCCTTTTTATATTATGCTTGTTACACTCGCAACCGCCGGCTTCCCTATTGCTGTATCTAAGCTAGTCGCAGAGGCCGAAGCAAGAGGTGATGAAGAAGAGGGACGGAGAGTACTGAAGGCGACGACCATTCTGCTTGCCATCGTTGGAGGATGTCTCTGCGTCCTTACGTATTGGAGCGCACCGCTGATCGGTGGTCTAATCGATAACAGCGAGGTCATTGCATCGGTACAGGCAGCCTCTCTCTCCTTGTTATTCGTGCCTGTGATGGCAGGGCTGAGGGGGTACTTCCAGGGTCTCCAGAACATGGTGCCCACCGCGGTGTCTCAGGTTACCGAACAGACGATACGTGTGACCGTCATGTTAATTGTGCTATTTCTGCTCATGGGATATGGTGCCGGTGCAGAGGATATTGCCGCAGGTGCTATGCTGGGATCGGCAGCAGGTGGGGCGGCAGGTCTTGTCGTCATGTGGATATTCTGGCTGAAACGATCCCGGTCAAAGGGATTTCGACCAATGGAGAACAGTTCTGGAGTAAAGGCGAAACCTTTGGTCCGGGAGGAGAAATCTACAAGAGCGCTGCTCCGGACGGTACTGAAATATGCGATTCCGGTTGCTCTCGGCTCGGTTGCTGTACCTCTCATTAATATGGTCGATACATTTACCGTCCCTCGTCTGCTAAAGCAAGAAGGACTGAGCGATCTGGAAGCCATGGGAACATTCGGCATCTATAATCGGGGATTGCCGCTTGTCCAGCTTGTCACCATGCTGGCAACGTCTTTATCGGTACTATTTGTTCCCGCTCTGGCAGAAGCCAGAATCAGACAGGATCAAGCGGGAATTCAAAGACACAGCAGCCTGGCCTTGAAGTGGTTTTGGCTGATCGGACTTGCCGCTTCGGTTGGTATTATTGTGCTGGCAGAGCCGATCAACCGCATGCTGTATATGAACGCAGAAGGGACAATGACGCTTCGTATACTCGCGTTATCTGCTGCAGGGAGCACCGTTAGCGTCATCGCTGCTGCCTTACTGCAGGGGCTCGGCAGCGCCAAAGCGCCTGCGCTCATCATGCTGGCAGCAGCAGCGATCAAGACGCTGCTGAACCTCGTGCTCGTGCCGCCGCTCGGAATCAGCGGAGCGGCTATCTCGTCGGCGGCAGCCTTTGCTGCAGCTGCCGCCATGAACGCGCTGCTGCTGGCAAGGCTCCTGCAGCTGCGTGTGTCCCCCAGCGCCGCGTTACTCAAGCCGGCGCTGGTTACCGCCGCGATGGCAGCCTTCGCGGCGATCGTCTCCGCAGGCGCTGCTGTGCTGTGCACAAGCGCCGCCGGGCTTAGCGCGGATGGGAGAATCACCGCGCTCGTCCAGAGCCTGCTGGGTGTCACAGCAGGCGTGCTTGTCTTCGTGCTGGGAGCCATCCGCACGAAGCTGATTACGGCAGCAGAGATTGCCGTGCTGCCGAAGGGAGCGAAGCTCATACAGCTGCTGCAGAAGCTGAAGCTGCTGTGAGCAGCCTGCATGCTGATGACTGCATGCAGGCTGTCGGGCTGTGTTATAGTGAATACGACTTATACTATTTTGGAGGTAATGCTTATGAGCGGAGCGATCACGGTTGTTGGTCTTGGTTCGGGAGGGGAAGACCAGCTGACGCTTGGAATACTGAAGAAGTTGAAGCAAGCGAAGCGTATCTATGCACGGACACTCGATCATCCGGTGTTTCATGATCTGACAGATCTACAATTAACGATTGCTTCTTTCGATAATATATATGAAGCCAAGAGTTCTTTTCCCGAGGTCTACGATGCCATTACGGAGGAGCTGATCCATCTGGCTGCCGGAGCGGCCGCAGGGGAAGAGATTGTGTACGCTGTACCCGGGCACCCCATGGTAGCGGAAGCTACGGTCCGCCTCCTGAAGGAACGTTGTCCAGAGCGGGGAATAGAGCTGACTGTGCTTGGCGGAGAGAGCTTCCTGGATGAAGCCTTCACAAGGCTCGGCTTTGATCCAATTGAAGGCTTTCAGCTGCTGGATGCCGGTGTCATTGACGCAAGCCTGTTTCATCCCCAGCTTCATACGGTGATAGGACAGGTATATGATATGTTTACCGCTTCCGATGTGAAGCTGAGCCTGATGGAGGTCTATCCTGACGATACTCTTGTCTATGCCTGCCATGCGCTCGGAGTAGAAGGTCAGGAGCAAATTCATGAAGTTCCGCTATATGAGCTGGATCGGGTAGAGGGATATGGCAATCTGTCCTTGATTTATGTACCAAGAAGAGACGACGAGCAGCTGCGCAGACGTACCTTCAGCCGTTTGCATGAGATTGTGGCCATTCTCCGCAGTCCGGAGGGCTGCCCATGGGACCGTGAGCAGACGCATACTTCGATCCGTAAGAATCTGATTGAGGAAACCTATGAAGTGCTGGAAACCATCGATGATGATGACCCAGAGCACATGAAGGAGGAGCTTGGAGATTTGCTGCTGCAAATCATGCTTCACTCCCAAATGGAGGAGGAGCTGGGCTCATTCAACGTATATGACGTGATTGAAACGCTGAATGATAAGCTGATCTTCCGTCATCCGCATGTCTTTGGCGATAATCAAGCAGAGGATGCAGACGAGGCGCTCGCGAACTGGGAAGCGATGAAGCTGCAGGAGAAGAAGCGCAAAGGACAAGAGAACGAGGATACATCGGCCCTGGCGGGGATTCCAAGAGATCTGCCTGCATTGATGAAATCGTACAAGCTTCAGAAGAAAGCGGCCAAAGTCGGGTTTGACTGGGACGATGTGAGCGGCGTCATCGCTAAAGTCGAGGAGGAACTGGCTGAGCTGAAGGAATCGATTGCCGAGGGGCAGTCTCCACAGGAGCAAATGCTGGAGCTCGGTGACATTTTGTTTGCATCTGTCAATATTGCAAGGTTCATTGATGCGGATCCGGAAGAGGCGCTGTCTGCCGTAAACCGCAAGTTTAGCCGCAGATTCCGCTACATTGAGGAGCGGCTGGCCGAGCAGGGACGAACGGTTCATGACAGCAGCTTGGACGAGATGGAAGGTTACTGGCAGGAAGCAAAGCAAGTGCTGAAGGATTACTGATGGAACCTGTTCTTTAGCTCCAAGGTATTGCTGAGAAATGGATTCAGGAATGAAGGAAATGGAATAGCATTCCTATTCACAAGAGGCGGCCTTGTTTGACAATGGCCCCTAAAATATCGTATTCTTGATCAAACCATGGGACAAATACCGGGCTTGTCACAAAAAAAGATCCATTACAGAAGGATTTATCCGGTATAAGCAAGAATAGACAAGTAGTAAAGTTACGTGACAGGATAGCGTTAGTGCGCTAAGGCTTTAGTTGCGTATCATTTTCTTTAATTTGGGAGGCTTTTAAACATGAACAAAACAGATCTGATCAACAACATCTCTGAAAAGAGCGGATTAACTAAAAAAGACGTAGAGTCTGTACTTAACAATTTCCTGGGTGAAATTACAGATGCACTTGCAAGCGGCGATAAAGTTCAATTGATCGGTTTCGGTACTTTCGAAACTCGCAAACGTTCCGGACGTACGGGACGCAACCCGCAAACAGGAACAGCGATTGAGATCCCTGCTTCTAACGTTCCAGCATTTAAAGCGGGCAATAAACTTAAAGAAGCCGTAAAGTAAATGCGTGTTGATAAATTTCTTAAAGTGTCCAGGCTGATTAAGCGCCGTACCGTGGCAAAGGATGTCTCTGAGCAGGGGAGAGTGCTGATTAATGGACGCGAGGCGAAGCCTAGCACAAGTGTTAAGGTGGGTGACGAGATTACGGTCCAATTCGGGCAGAAGCTCGTTACGGTTCGCGTCGAACGATTAGCTGAGAGTACACGTAAGGAAGAGGCATCCAGCTTGTTCTCTGTGGTGAAGGAAGAAGCCATCGCCAAGGATAATGGACTTTTTTAAATGCCGTCAACATCATGGAAGAGCACTCTATCCCTCGGTCGGATAGAGTGCTTTTTTTCTATTCCTGGGATGTTCTAATCTCTGTATCTTGCCCATAAGCTAGGTGTAAGAAGGGAGGGGTACATGCCATGATGGAACAAACGAAACTGAAACAGCACAGCATGTCGATACAGAATCGGAAGCTGCTCGATATTACGGGTGTCATGAATGTAGAGAGCTTTGACAGTGAGGAATTTCTGCTCAAGACAGAGCTCGGTCATCTGACCATTCGGGGCAACAATTTACATATTAAGAACCTCAGCTTGGAGGAAGGATTGCTCTCAATTGAAGGTTACGTCAGCTCCCTTGTATATCTTGATCCCGGTTCTAATGCTAAATCTGGTAAGGGGCTTCTTGGCAAGCTGTTTCGATGAATCCAGAGCTTCAGTGGCTTACGCTGGGATGGATGCTCCTCTCCGGAGGGATTATGGGAATTGTGTATGACAGTTACCGGGTGCTGTCAGGCCAGTTAAGATTTCCGCGGTGGAGCATTCATATCCTTGATTTGATGTACTGGCTGATCGCAGCCTTATTTATATTTCGAACACTCTATTCGGTTAACCATGGAGACTTGAGGTTTTATGTCTTTTTAGGTCTGTTCATAGGGGTTTGGATCTATTTTTTGGTTTTAAGTGTTACGATACAAAAATTTGTGGTAATGTTAATTGGAATTGTAAAACGTTTGGCATATGTGGTTTACCGGATATTCAATGTGCTGATTGTTCTTCCGATCAAAGGGATGATAAGAATCCTGCACATTTTATTCGGATTTATCATGGCAGCTCTTATTTTTATCATCAAGATGCTGTATCAGTTGGTCAGACCGATATTGAAGCTGCTCTATTGGCCGCTTCGGCCACTGTTCAGCAGATGGAAGACGCCGATGTGGCTGCAACGCATATGGGTTCGGATTAAAGAGTGGTGGACCTACTGGTTCTAGACCACCCTGATTATGATGAAGGAGGTTCCACGGATGAGTAAACCGTCTGGACGTCATGCTCGAAGTACAACTCAAGGAAATACACAAAAATCAAAAACGACGGGGGCACGCAGGCGAATCATGCTGTGGCTTACCTTTATGATTTGCTTTACAGGGTGGGCAGGGTACACTTTCTATAGTCAGTCTGTTCAAATGGCGGACAAGAGTGCCAAGCTTGAGCAGGCGACAAAGATCAATGCTGAGGCTGAGAAGGAGAAGACTGAACTGTCCAATGAAGTGGAGCGGCTGCAGGATCCAGAATATATCGGGCAGCTGGCACGGAAGAAATACGGAATGTTTCTGCCGGGCGAAACCCCCATTTATCCAGTAGACGAATAGGACAGGCAGGTACTTTGTAATTAGACAAAATTACTGGTATTTGATGCATATATAACCGTAAAATAGGCTATAAAGCAGGCGTCCGCTCAGTTGACCTTGCTTTGTGGCATAAGGTATAATTGACATACCGCAACAGATTCAAAAATCGGGTTGTATAATTTTAAGGGAGGATCATTTTATTCTATGGCAATTGAAGTGGGCACCAAGTTAGAGGGCAAAGTGACAGGCATCACGCATTTTGGAGCATTTGTGGATCTGTCAGGAGGTGTCACGGGTCTCGTTCACATCTCGGAAATCGCCGATAATTACGTTAAGGATGTCAATGATCACCTGAAGATCAATGACGTTGTAACCGTTAAGGTCATTAACGTTGATAAAGACGGCAAAATTGGACTTTCCATTAAGCAGGCGGTAGATCGTCCTGCAGGTGAAGTACAACAACAGGCTCGTCCGCCAAGAGCACCAAGACCGGAACGCACGGGTGGAGACAGAGAACGATTTGGCGGCGGCGGCAGCGGTAGTGGCGGCGGTAGCTATAACAATCGTGAACGGGGAGGGCGTCCTTACAAACCTTCTTCCGGCAAGCCTTCGTTTGGCAAGCCTTCATTCGAGGATAAAATGTCACGCTTCCTGAAAGACAGCGAAGAGCGAATTTCGTCGCTGAAGAAGAACACGGAAGGCAAACGTGGAGGCCGCGGCGCGAAACGTATGTAAGTTATCAACCTGATCTTACGCATAGATTGTAACGTATGGAAGAACCACAGACTTTTAGAGTCTGTGGTTTTTTTGTCGCTTGTGAAGAATCGTCCGACAGGTTTCAAGTGATTTCCGGTATTCTCTTTTCATATCGCTAGCAGATTTAGGCAGAAGGGTGTATGCAAAATAGAGTAACTTGATTCGAGTGGGAATGGACGAACCTAGATGGGCACTTCATTCGCCTGTGTTTCTCTGAACTTTCGCACACTCCCTGTTTTTGTCGGAAATTTCTTTTGGCACGGTCTGTGTTTCTGACAAACTTTCACAGAACAAGCTGACTATAATGGGTACCATCAAATCAAACGATTGGGGTGCCAAATTAAATGGACAAGTGGAATGTAATACCTTTTCCTGGACTGAGAACAGGCAAAGGAGGCAAAGCCATTCGTAAAGAAGCGGGCATGAGAATCAAATCCTGGGTGGGATCGCTGAAGGCTGTACAGTTCATTGCGGAGAAGAAATGGATGATCCTGCTGACGGTAATGGGTTTTTTGCTCGGAAAGGCTATGATATTGGACGAGCTATCTCCCTTTGCCATAGCCTACTTCGCCGTCATTATGTTCCTGAGAAGAGATTTTTTGCTCCCGGTAGGGATCGCTATCTTGGCTGGAGGCTTTTTCGCTCCCTATCCCACACTGTTTACGATCGCCGCCGAGGTCAGCATTTTCTATCTACTCTATCGAGGACTCTCGTCTTTTGGCAAAACAGAGCTGTCTTACGCACCGGTGATGGTATTCACTTCAGCCTTTATGGTCAATTTGTTTACCGTCCTGATCGGACCCTCATTCACATGGTACGCGGTCCTAATGATGACCATCGATGCTGTACTCAGCTTCGTGCTCACTCTTGTCTTCATTCAGGCCATTCCCGTGTTCACCTATCGCAAGAAGAATGTAAACCTCCGCAGCGAGGAGATCCTGTGTCTTATTATTCTACTGGCATCTGTTATGACAGGGGCTGTCGGTTTTACGGTATATAATCTATCCGCAGAGAATGTATTGTCACGATATCTTATTCTTGTCTTTGCTCTAGTAGGGGGTGCACCACTTGGCGCATCGGTTGGGGTAATTACAGGACTGATCCTGAGTCTGGCCAATATGTCAGCGATCTATCAGATGAGCTTGCTTGCTTTCTCCGGTATGCTGGCGGGGATGCTGAAGGAAGGGAAGAAGCTGGCTGTCTCTCTAGGGATGCTGCTTGGCTCCTCCATTCTAGCCATTTATCTGGGCGGAACAGGAGATGTGATCACATCAACCTATGAGAGCTGTGCCGCGATCTTGCTCTTTTTACTGACACCGAAGAGTATATTGAATGTCATATCAAAATACGTGCCTGGCACGCAGGATCATAGTCATAATCAGCATGAGTATGCGAAGCGGATTCGGGATCTGACAGCAGAACGTGTAACAAGGTTCTCACAGGTGTTTAAGCAGCTGTCGAAGAGCTTTGATCAGATGTCGGAGGTGCCTGAGATCAAGCAGGGACAACAGGACATGGAGCATTTCATGAATGCTGTGGCTGACGGGACTTGTGCTGCTTGCTTCAAGCAGTCTCAGTGCTGGGACGGCAAATTCTATCAGACATACAAGTATATGACGGAGATGATGTCGGCCATCGAAGAGAATCCAGATTTTGAAGCCAAGGATATTCCTGCTTCCTGGACCAAATCCTGTGCCAAGACGGAGGCTGTATTAGACGTGATGAAGCGTCAGTACGGGCTATACCAAGATAATATGCAATGGAAGAGGCAAATATACGACAGTCGTGTACTGGTTGCCGAGCAGTTGTCCGGCGTGTCTCAGGTAATGGAGGACCTGGCACGTGAAATCCAACGTGAAACGACGATTATGCATAAGCAGGAGGATCAGATTCGTTCCGCTTTGGAGCAGCTCGGTTTATCCATTCACAGCATCGACATCATTAACCTGGACGCAGGTCATGTTGAGATTGAGATCGTACATGCTTATACGAAAGGATTTGATGAATGCCGCAAAATTATTGCACCACTGCTGTCCGATATTCTAGATGAACACATTGCTGTAGTAGAGGAGGTCATGACTTTACCAAAACAGGGTCTGGCGACGGTTACCTTCGGTTCGGCAAAAACCTATGAAGTAACCACTGGCGTTGCTGGAGCAGCCAAGGGAGGAGGACTCTTGTCTGGTGACAGCTACAGTACAGTCGAGCTCGGGAATGGAACCTTTGCTGTTGCGTTAAGCGATGGTATGGGCAATGGTGAGCGGGCGAGAATGGAGAGCAGCACGGCTCTTAACATTTTGGAGCAGCTGCTTCAATCCGGAATGGATGCCAAGCTGGCCATTAAATCCGTTAATTCTATTCTGATGCTGCGGTCTCCGGAAGAGATTTATGCCACAGTGGATATGGCACTGATCGATCAATATTCTGCCCAGTCCACCTTTTTGAAGATTGGATCAACACCAAGCTTTATCAAGAGAGGAGATGAGGTGATCCCTGTGTCTGCAAGCAATCTGCCGATAGGAATTATTAAAGATATTGAGGTTGATCTTGTCAGTATCCAGCTGAATCCGGGGGATATCGTCATTATGATGACCGACGGCATCTATGATGCACCCGGCTATGCGGTGAATAAAGAAATGTGGATGAAGCGGATGATTCAGGAGCTGGATAGCGAAGATCCACAGGAAATTGCCGATATCCTTCTAGAAAGGGTGATTCGTTATCAGCAAAATAAAATTCATGATGACATGACGGTTGTAGTCGGCAAAGTAGATCACTTCAGACCTGAATGGGCAACACTGCGTATTCCGGGAATGGATCGAATGGAACGGCCGAGAACGGTCAGCTGATCAGGCTCTATTATATAGAAGAAAAGAAAAATCCCCCCCGTTTGAATCAAATCCATACTGGAAATAATAGGAATGATCCAGTTGATTTGAAAGGGGAATGAAGGATGAAGCAGATTTTGCTGATTACAGATGGATGTTCGAATGTTGGATCAAGTCCGATTCTTGCAGCGGCGCATGCCTTGGAGGAGGGCATTACCGTCAATGTGGTCGGTGTAGTGGATTACGGGACCATTGGAGAGCTGGGATGTCAGGAGATCGATGAGATCGCGAAGGCAGGCGGGGGGATCAGCCGTATCGTCGGTACGCCTCATTTGGCCAAAACGATGCAGATGATGACACGCAAAACCGTGGTTCAGACGATTGAGATGGCGGTTAATAAAGAGCTGAAGCAAATTTTAGGCAAGGGGACATTAACGGAGCTACCACCGCATCAGCGCGCGGAGGTTGTGAAGGTAATGGACAACTTGAGTGAAACGACTCCCTTGCAGGTCGCGCTCTTAATTGATGCAAGTGCGAGCATGAAGCCCAAGCTTCCTGCTGTTGAGGAAGGAATCCGGGATTTAATGCTGAGCCTTCAAGCGCGTGAAGGCATGAGTCAAATCTCTGTATTTCATTTTCCGGGAAAGCATGGAGGCGAGGATGCTGTCAATGATATCCCATGGACGAACGATGTTCATGCCCTTCGCTCGATGTTTAACAGACTCCAGATGAGGGGAGCCACCCCTACAGGACCCGCAATATTAAAGGTGATGGATTACTACCGTTATGGTACACTAAACGAACACGAGCTTATATCTTATGATCAAGGGACTAAAGAAGGGATGCTGGGTGACTATGCCGCTGGATCCTGATTTTTCTCCTGGAACGGTGGTAACCGGCAAATGGAAACAGGGCAAGTATGTTATCCTGAGAACGCTGGGTAAGGGAGCAAACGGGATCGTTTATTTGGTTCAGCGTGAACCGGGTGGAGGCCGGTATGCGTTGAAGATGGGCTTTAATGGAGTAGACTTGCAGTCAGAAATTAATGTCCTGACATCGCTCGAAAGTCGGTATTCGCAAGCTGGACATAAGTCCGCTTCCTATCTTAAGGAAGTCGATGATTACCGGACTAATGGTATCGATATTCCTTTCTACGTGATGAAGTATGTTCGAGGTGAACCTATTCACCATTTTATTCAGAAGCATGGCTCGGACTGGATTACGATCACGGGTCTTAGGCTGCTGAAGAAGCTGGCCGAGCTGCATCGCCTGGGCTATATATTCTGTGATCTAAAGCCGCAAAATGTACTCGTCACCCGGTATGGGGAAGTTGAGCTCATTGATTACGGCGGAGTAAGTCCTGTCGGGCGCAGTGCCAAGCAGTTTACAGAATGGTATGATAGAGGATACTGGAACGCGGGAAGCCGTGTGGCAGATCCTGAATATGATGTATTTTCCTTTGCACTCCTGCTCATTCATCTCTTGGAGGGAGATGAATTACAGCGGCTTGCCGGAGAAGGCCTCCCCCAATTAAGGGGAATGGGTCCACTGACTGCATTGATTCAGCGCAGCGAGAGGCTCTCTCCATATAAAGGCTGGCTGGCACAAGCGGTTCAAGGAAAATTTGAAAATGCGGAGATCGCATTTCTACATTGGAAGAAGCACGTGTATGGACCGGTTAAACGGCAAAGAGAGTCCAGATCTGAGCCCGCTCCTAGATGGTTAATTCCGTCGTTTGCATTATCTGCTCTAATCATGGCTGGAGCGATTATGTTCCTGTTCCGCTGATGGTTTAGAGGTACATAGGCTAACCTTGATTTATAGAAAGAAGGAGCAGCATGGAAGGACGCAACAAGCTGAGCAAGACAGCACTTCAGGTGCTAGAAACGGCAGAGGCTTTTGGTTTATGGCAGCCGGGTTACCGGATCGTGGTCGCAGTATCCGGAGGAGCGGATTCTGTGGCTCTTTTACATATCCTGCACCAAATTTCGAAATACCACACACCGCTTACACTGATCTGTGCTCATGTTCATCATGGCTTTCGGGCTGAGTCTGACCAGGAAGCAGAGATCGTGAGGGAATTCGCCGAGTCTCTATTGATTCCGTTCGAGATGACAAGGGTAAATATACCGCAGTATGTCGAAGACAGTGGAAGGAACGCACAGGATGCTTCACGCGAGAAGCGGTATGCGTTTCTTCATCAGATAGCTGCCAAGTATGATGCGGATAGTATTGCTTTGGCTCATCACGCCGATGATCAGGCGGAGACGGTCCTGCTTCATTTGCTGAGGGGGAGCGGTCCTTCAGGACTCACCGGAATAAAAATTAAACGTTTTGAAAAAAACGTGGAACTTATCCGCCCTTGCTTACGTATTAACAAGACGGACTTGGTTCATCATTGTGAACAATACGATTTGCCCTATGTTGTTGACAGCAGCAATATGAGTACGAAGTACAGAAGAAATGCGATTAGACTGGATGTACTTCCTTTTTTGGGGCAATATAATGGTCAGTTTACAGAGTCACTGAATCGCTTGGCTGAGGTCATGAGTGTTGAAGATGATTATATGGATACCATCTCCCGGCAGACGTATTCCGAAATGGTTCGAAATTCAGAGGGCAGCCTGTCCTTTAAAGTGACTGATTTCAAGGAGCTACATGTCGCTTTACAACGGAGGTTGATTAAATTAATATTAAATTATCTGCCTTCGAACGATGATTTTGTTGATTTTTCGAGGATTGAAACCATTCGCAGAGGTGCGGTTCAGCATGAGCCCACAACGTGGAGCCACGATATAGGCCAAGGAATTGTTTGCATTCGGGAATATGATCATATCATTTTTTCTACCCAGAGGTCTTCTGTATTAGAGCATTATAATTACCAGTTGGATTTCTTGGATGGAGACGCTCAATTGGATCTTACTGAGATTGGCACAAGACTTCATTTATCCTGTCTGGACAGTTGGTCCAGGCCGGTTTCTGCTAGTGAAGCGCTGTTTGATGCGAATACATTCATATGGCCGCTTACGATTCGTTCGCGATTGCCTGGAGATACCATGAAAGTGATGGGATTAAACGGAAGCAAAAAGGTTAAAGATATTTTTATAGATGCCAAAATTCCTCCGTCCCTGCGTTCTCGTATTCCCGTAATATGCGATGGTGCCGGAAACATCATCTGGATTCCGGGCGTACGTCGCTCGATTCATTTCCCGGTAAGTGAAGATTCTACGTCCATCATTCGAATGCTGGTGGAGGAACTTTAGTGGGCCCGAGTGACAGTAATGGTGCAGGTAAGACTTTCATAGTATAACTTAGGAGGTTCGCGACGTTGCAGAACGATATTCAAGAAGTATTGATTAGTGAAGAAGAGCTTCAGAGCAAGATTAAGGAATTGGGAGAAATCCTGAGCAAGGAATATGCAGATCGCAATCCTTTAGTCATTTGTGTACTTAAAGGCGCGTTTATATTTATGGCTGATTTGGTGAAGAACATTACTGTTCCAGTCGAAATGGACTTTATGGCTGTCTCAAGCTATGGTGCTTCGACCAAGTCGTCAGGCGTTGTCAAAATCATTAAAGATCTAGACGCAAGCGTTGAGAACCGTGACGTCCTCATTGTGGAGGATATCATTGACAGCGGTCTTACACTCACTCACCTAATTGATCTTCTGCAGCGCAGAGGAGCCAAGTCAACGACAGTGGTAACCTTGTTTGATAAACCTTCAGGCCGGAAAGTCGATCTGGAGGCGGACTACACAGGATTTGTGCTGCCTGATGCATTTGTAGTCGGATACGGTTTGGATTATGCAGAGAAATACCGGAACCTCCCCTACATCGGGATTTTGAAACCGGAAATTTACACTAGCTGATATCCCAGCCATTGAGTAAGGATAACGTTCCTCCCTTTGTTGAGAAGGGCAGAATGGCTATGTTAAAATAACTTAAGTGTCTTGAGAGGAGGTAGGGGATGAATCGGTTCATCCGGAATTCTGGCTTTTATTTAATTTTATTTTTAGTAGTGGTCGGTATCTACCAGGTAATTAATGGTGGAAATGAAGCGGCTGATACCCCTAAATACAATCAGTTTCGGCAGGAGTTATCCGCTAACAACGTAAAGAATCTGAGCCTCCAATTTGACGGTTACACATATCGTGTAACAGGTCAATATAATGAAGTAGCTGAAGGCGAACCAGAGAATTTCATTACGTATATCCCTTACACTGAGACTGCTGTACAGGAAATCGTAGAGGCCAGCGAGACCAATGGCTTTGAACTTGAGCAACAACCGATGAAGGGTGACAGCATTTGGCTGACACTGCTAACATCGTTTATACCTCTTATTTTAATGTTTGTTCTATTCTTCTTTCTGTTCAATCAGGCACAGGGCGGCGGCGGCAAAGTAATGAACTTTGGCAAGAGCCGTGCACGTCTGTATAACGAAGAGAAGAAGAAGGTTACTTTTGAGGATGTCGCAGGAGCTGACGAAGAGAAGCAGGAGCTTGTCGAAGTCGTGGAGTTCTTGAAGGATCCTCGTAAATTTGCGGCAGTTGGCGCAAGAATTCCAAAAGGGGTTCTGCTTAACGGACCTCCGGGAACAGGTAAGACGCTCCTTGCTCGTGCAGTTGCAGGAGAAGCAGGCGTACCGTTCTTCAGTATTTCGGGTTCTGACTTCGTCGAAATGTTCGTCGGTGTCGGTGCATCCCGTGTACGTGACTTGTTTGAGAATGCGAAAAAGAATGCTCCATGTATCATCTTCATTGACGAGATTGATGCGGTAGGTCGTCAGCGCGGCGCCGGACTCGGCGGCGGTCATGACGAGCGTGAGCAAACGCTCAACCAGTTGCTCGTTGAAATGGACGGCTTCGGTGCAAATGAAGGTATTATCATTATTGCTGCGACGAACCGTCAAGACATTCTTGACCCAGCCCTTCTCCGCCCAGGACGTTTTGACCGTCAAATCACGGTAGACCGTCCGGACGTTAAAGGCCGTGAGGCAGTTCTGAAAGTACATGCGCGCAACAAACCACTTACGAAAGACGTTAAGATGGATGTAATTGCGAAGCGTACTACTGGGTTTACCGGTGCAGACCTGGAGAACCTGCTGAATGAAGCAGCCCTTCTGGCTGCAAGACGTAATCGTAAAGACATCTCCATGCGTGAGATGGATGAAGCGATTGACCGTGTCATTGTCGGTACAGAGAAGAAGAGCCGTGTAGTCAGCGATCGCGAGAAGCGCATTGTCGCTTATCACGAAGCAGGCCATACGATTGTCGGATATTTCTTGGAGCATGCCGATATGGTTCATAAAGTAACGATTGTCCCACGTGGACGTGCAGGCGGATATGTTATCATGATGCCTAAAGAAGATCGTATGCTTGCAACGAAGCCAGAGCTGCTTGACCGTATTACTGGTTTGCTCGGCGGACGTGCTGCCGAAGAAATCTTTATCGGTGAAATCGGAACCGGTGCATACAGTGACTTCCAACAAGCGACAGGCATTGTACGCAGCATGGTTATGGAATATGGTATGAGTGAGAAGCTCGGACCTCTTCAATTTGGCAACTCTCAAGGACAAGTCTTCTTGGGACGCGATTTTGGACACGAGCCTAACTATAGTGATGCGATTGCACATGAAATAGACCAAGAGATGAGACGCATGATTACAGAATGCTATGATCAAGCTAAAGAATTGCTGAACAAGTATTCTAAGGAAGTGCACCTGATTGCTGAAACTCTTCTTGAGAGAGAAACCCTTGATCTTGAAGATATTAAGCAGTTGATTGAGAAAGGTGCCATTACAGACAATGGTTCTGATTCATCTGGAGGTTCTTCTGAGAGCGGCGAGCCTGTCATCGACAATGTCGGTGATGTGCGTGTTCGCATTCAAGGTAAAGAGAACAACGGATCTCAGCCTGGTGATGTTTCCAATGATGGTCCGAGTCAGACAGAGCCTGACACATCATCATCTAATCCAGAGTCTGGGGATGCGAATTCACCAGATCATAACAAACCAACGACGTAATGAATGAGTCATAAAAGAGATTAAACCGGAGAACGCAGGAGCGTTCTCCGGTTTTTTTGATTTAACATGGACAATGCCCCTTAATTTGCGACAATTTTGTGAATTGACACATAGAGGAACCTTCTGTAAATTAGGTGTAAACCTGAATCAGCTTCATGGACTCAGAAATTCAAGTGAGAATGAAATTGATCCACCGATGGTATTCGTATGTCGTACTTTGTGAATCGAATAACAAGCGATGGCATCACAAAGGTGAAAGCGGTTTTTAATCTATTGCTTATATAAGGGAGAGGGTCTTCAAGTGGAAGCATTAGCATTAGAGCGTAAGGCAGAAATGAATCGTGAACTGAAGGAACGTATTAAGGTGTTAAAGAAAGAGCGCAATGCAATTATTTTGGCACATTATTATCAACGTGATGAGATTCAGGAGGTAGCTGACTTTCGGGGTGATTCATTCCTGCTTGCTCAGAAGGCAGCACAGACCGATGCCGATGTTATTGTGTTCTGCGGTGTTCACTTCATGGGAGAGAGCGCGAAGATTCTGGCACCGGACAAGAAAGTCATTATTCCCGATGAAAGAGCCGGCTGTCCCATGGCTGACATGGTGAATGTGGATGGATTGCGCAAGCTAAAAGCACAGCATCCGAATGCGAAGGTGGTTACATATATAAACTCCTCGGCCGAGATTAAGGCAGAGACAGATATATGCTGTACTTCTTCCAATGCAGTTAAAGTCATTCAATCCTTGGATGCAGAAGAAATTATATGGGTTCCTGATAAAAATCTGGGCCATTATGTACAGCAGCATACAGACAAGAAGATGATTATCTGGGAAGGCTATTGCAATACTCATGATATGCTTACCGTAAAAGATGTCGTTGAAATGCGTGCCAAATATCCGAATGCAGAGTTTGTTGTTCACCCAGAATGCCGCCCAGAGGTCGTTGAGATGGGTGATTTTGTGGGAAGTACGACAGCTATTTTGGAATATTGCAGAGATTCGGTATGTAAAGAATTTATTGTAGGCACGGAGGACGGAACAGGATATCAGCTTCGAGTCGATAGTCCGGATAAGGAATTCCACTTTGCAACGAAGTTCTTGGTCTGCCCGAACATGAAGGTGAACAATCTCAAGAAGCTGGCCAAGGCACTTGAAACCATGAAGCCTGAAATTTATGTGCCGCAGGATGTGGCTGATCGTGCTCGTTTGTCCCTTGAGCGTATGTTGCAGGTGAAATAATTCACTATGTTTTCAGCAGTCTACCTTTTATGAAGAGACGGGAGATAGCAGACGATGATTCCTTCTTACTTGGTTAATTTCAATTTGAATGAATTGCCTCGAATCGAAACCGATATTCTGATTATTGGCTCAGGTATTGCCGGACTTTACACAGCAATTGAAGCGAGCAGAGATCATCAGGTTCTTATGATTACGAAGAAAACACTCCTTGAGAGCAATACAAGGTACGCGCAAGGAGGCATTGCAGCCGTGACGGCCGAGGATGACTCACCCCTTTATCATATGCAGGATACATTAACAGCAGGAGCAGGATTGTGCCGCAGCGAAGCGGTGGAGGTACTGGTTAGTGAAGGACCGGACCGGGTTCAGGAGCTCATTCAGCTGGGGACGGCATTTGATATTGAGAACGGCGAACTTGCACTAACACAGGAAGGGGCACACAGCCATCGCCGGATATTACATGCCAATGGGGATGCAACAGGGTATGAAATCGTAAGAGCCCTGGCTAAAGAAGCAGCAGATCATCCGTCAATTAACGTATGGGATGAGCATTTTGTAATCGATCTAATCACAGAAGATGGTGAATGTATTGGTGCGCTTGTCCAGGCTGCGAATGGTCAGCGTACTTTTGTGCGAGCAGATGCCGTTGTTCTCTGTTCTGGTGGAGCAGGGCAGTTGTATCGTTATACAACGAACCCTGAGGTGGCTACTGCAGACGGTGTAGCTATGGCCTACCGGGCAGGAGCTGAGATTCGGGATATGGAGTTTATCCAGTTCCACCCGACATCATTATGTTATCCCGAGGCGCCTAGATTTCTGATCTCAGAGGCTGTACGAGGAGAAGGGGCCGTGCTGCGGAATATTCATGGGAATCGGTTCATGGAACGGTATCACCCTCAGCTGGAGCTTGCACCGAGAGATGTGGTTGCTCGTGCCATCGTCAGTGAGATGGAGGACACTCATGCGACACATGTCTATCTGGACATTACTCATGAGACGCCAGAGCTCATTAAGCGCCGTTTTCCAACAATCTATGAGACCTGTATGAGCTATGGTCTTGATATGACAATAGACTGGATTCCTGTAGCCCCAGCGGCTCACTATATGATGGGCGGTGTAAAGACGGACCTGCACGGAGAGAGCAGCATCCCTCGACTGTTCGCATGCGGTGAAGTATCCTCAACCGGGGTGCATGGAGCTAATCGACTGGCGAGTAATTCCTTGTCTGAGGCTATCGTATTTGGCAAGCGTATTGTAGATAGAATCAGACAGCTGCCTGACACCAAGCACCATATCTCTGGACTTCGCGTTCATCGTGAGCTTACCGCAGGTGCTATGGAATCTGTACATGTACGAAGGCTGGCTCTGCAGAAGGTAATGGTCAGACAAGTAGGGCTGCGCCGAACCGAATCGGGATTGTTGAAGGGTAAAATTCTACTGGAGCAGGAACGCTCTATTTTTAATACCAAGCTTGATAAGCAGGAAGAATACGAATTCGCAAATTTGCTGACCTGTGCACTGCTGGTTACAGAGGGCGCCTTATACCGGAAGGAAAGCCGTGGAGCCCATTATCGCGAGGATTATCCCGTAAGAAATGATCATCGCTGGCAGATGCATACGGTTCAGCAGCGGGATCGGGACATTGTGGAGGAAGTAAGTCATGCTTAATGGATATAATGAAGTATTGAAGGAATCAATTAAAGGCTGGCTGCAGGAGGATGTGGGTGCAGGTGACGTTACTTCCTTGACGACAATCCCGGCAGGACATAAGTCCAAAGCTGTCATTCACGCCAAGGATGAAGGTATCATTGCAGGAATTACAGTCGCTGAGCTTGTATTTCAAATTGTAGACCCAGAGCTCAAGTTTACGGCTTGTGTCCAGGATGGCGATGTGGTGACTAAGGGAACGATCCTCGCAGAAGTGGAAGGAAGCACACACCGTCTTCTGACGGGAGAACGCCTGGCTCTGAATTTGCTGCAAAGGATGTCCGGAATTGCGACAAGAACACGTAGCTATGTGGATGCTCTGGAGGGTCTTAACACAAGGCTCGTCGATACGCGGAAAACAACACCGGGTCATCGTTTGCTTGAGAAATATGCTGTCCGGGTCGGCGGCGGCCATAATCATCGGTTTGGACTTTACGATGCGGTTATGATCAAAGATAATCACATCAAAGGAGCAGGCGGGATTACTGAGGCTGTTCAGCGTGCCAGAGCTGCTATCCCCCACACCATGACGATCGAGGTCGAGGTCGAGTCGCTTGAACAACTGGACGAAGCCCTGGAAGCTGGCGCTGACATCATTATGCTGGACAATATGGACCTCATGATGATGCGTGAAGCAACTCAGCGTATCCACAGACGGTCACCTCATGTTAAAATAGAAGCTTCGGGCAATGTTTCGCTTGCTACAATTCGTGGTATTGCTGAGACGGGAGTGGATATTATATCAGTCGGCAGACTAACCTACTCTTTTGAAAGCCTTGATATCAGTTTAGATCTGAATGAAAAGAAAGGAGGATAATCCTCTTTGATTCTTGTCGTAGATGTAGGAAACAGCAATATTGTACTTGGTATTTACAAGAAGAAGGAGCTTCTTCACCATTTTCGCATTAGTACTTCCAGACAGTCGACTGTAGATGAGTATGGAGTCATGATCCATAACTTGTTTCAGATGTCAGGTATATCTGCTTCCGATATAGAAGGCGTGATTATCTCTTCTGTTGTCCCGCCGCTCGTGAACGTGCTGGAGGAGATGTGCATCAAATATGTAGGCAAAAAACCGCTGCTGGTAGGACCGGGTATTAAGACAGGACTTAATCTCCGCTACGAGAACCCGCGAGAGGTCGGTGCAGATCGTATCGTAAACGCGGTAGCGGCTATAGATCGTTATCAATGTCCATTGGTTGTTGTTGATTTTGGTACAGCGACTACCTTTGATTGTATTGATGCAGAGGGCAACTATTTGGGAGGGGCCATCGTCCCGGGAATTGGAATCTCTACAGAGGCGCTATATCAGCGTGCATCCAAGCTGCCCCGGATTGAACTGGAGAAGCCCAAGAAAGTGATTGGGCGCAACACCGTTCATGCAATGCAGGCCGGAATTATATTCGGCTATGCCGGACAAGTGGATGGAATCGTGGAGCGCATCAAGGACGAGATGAAGGCTGAACCCAAGGTCATTGCAACAGGCGGACTGGCAGAGCTGATCGCAAGTGAGACCAGAACGATCGAAGAGGTAAAACCCATGCTCACCCTGGAAGGGCTTCGAATTATATATGAAAGAAACAAGGGATAATTATACCTGTTCTCTATAAAAAGATAATGGAAGGAGGCAAGAGCTTGGCTGCCTTTATTCCATTATCTTTTTCGATTACAATAAAGAAATAACGAAGCATGATTGAATTGACGTCGTTGCATGATAAACATACAGGGCAGCCAAGAACTGGCTGCCTGTCTTGTGAGACAATAGTCATCGTCAAATCTAGATTATAGAAGTTATAGGCGTTGCAGCTTTCGGGATTTGCACAATCTGAGTCAATCTTTTTTAGGATATATCTAATATTAAGGAGGCATTTATACAGCCATGGACAACAACAAGAAGGACTATCTAGTACGTGGAACGGCATTAGGAGGACGTGTACGCGCTTTTGCGGTGAGCACAACCCAACTGGTTGAAGAGCTTCGCAGAAGACATGATACTTTTCCGGTCGTAACGGCAGCTTTGGGACGCACAGTAACTGCTGCGGCAATGATGGGTGCTATGCTCAAGGGAGAAGAAAAGCTAACAGTGCAAGTTAAGGGTGAAGGCCCTGTCGGGCAGATCGTCGCTGATGCGAATGCGAAGGGAGAGGTTCGCGGCTACGTAAATGAACCTCATATTCACTTGCCGAGCAACAGTATGGGCAAACTCGATGTGGCCGGAGCGGTCGGTACTACAGGCTACATTCATGTAATCAAGGATCTTGGTTTGAAGGAGCCTTACCGGGGAAGTATCCCGATTGTTTCCGGCGAGCTTGCCGAAGACTTTACGTATTATTTCGCAACTTCAGAGCAAACGCCGTCTGCAGTGGGTCTGGGTGTGCTTGTTGATACAGATAACTCGGTCATTGTTGCGGGCGGTTTTATTATCCAGCTGCTGCCGGGGTTAAACGATAACGAGATCACAGAGATTGAGAATTCCCTTGGTTCGCTGCCTCCTGTAACCACTCTGCTTGAGCAGGGACTAGAAGTAGAGGATATGCTGCGCCGGATCTTACCGGATGTGGAAATTCGGGATCAAATGGATATTGAGTTCAAATGTCAGTGCTCTCGTGAGCGCGTTGAGCAGACACTGATTTCCTTGGGAGAAGAAGAACTGACAAACTTGATCGAGGAAGGCAAGGCAGAGGTTGTATGTCACTTCTGCAATGAAGCTTATCAATTTGAGAAAGAGGACCTGGAAGCGATACTTGAGCAAGCCAAAAGCTAATCCATTATGGGGTAGATGAGATGGGATGAGGAAACAGGAAAAAGGACTGTGGGTAACCGTTGTTGTCTTGACCGCTTCAGTTGTAATGATGGGTACTTTCATCCTTCAGGGATTGAACACGGCTTCTGACGAAGCCGATTCTCAGACGCAGGATCAGGAGGAGACTGTAGCCCGGATTGCCGGACAGGATGTTTCAGAGGAAGAATGGGTGAACTTGCTCAAGGCAAGATACGGGAAGAACATGCTTACTGAGATGCTGAATCGTCGTGCGGTGTTGGAAGAAGCCAAGGAGAAGGGTTTAACGATAACCGAAGCAGAGGTCGAGGCTGAACTGGAGGAGACAATGGAAGGCTACACCTCAGAGGAAGCTTACTACAAGGAGATGTTCACTCAATTCGGTCTTAGTATAGATGACCTTAAGGCAGAGGCTACCTATCACATTCTGCTCGAGAAAATCGCTACTGCTGGTATCGAAGTCAGTGAAACAGAAGTTGAGCAGTACTATCAAGAGCATTTGGACAGCTATACCCCAAGCAGACAGCTCGACCTCTCCATGATTCAAGTGAATGATGCAGAGACTGCGGAGCAGGTCATGTCACGACTGGAGCAGGGAGAGAGCTTTGAAGCGCTGGCTCAGGAGCTGTCGACGGATGAATACAGCAAGGATACGAATGGCAGGCTTGGACTGATTGATGAGGATGATCCTTTTCAGCCTGAGGCGATGATGGCGGTTGCCAGGGAACTTGACATTGGTGAGGCTGCCGGTTCTATTCTCATAGATGACGCTTATATTATTATCCGGCTTAACGATATTAACGAAGAGAACGCGATGACTCGTAAGCAGGCAATGGAGGATATTCGGCGGATGCTCGCGCTTAATGAAGCAGGGCCGCTCTCTGAAGTGGAGAAGTCGCTTCGGGATAAACATGGAGCTGAGATTCTGGTAGAGCTGGATAAGGCATCCTAGTCTAAGCTTAGTTTAGTAAAGACACTAATCTGGTTATAAAATACTTTGACAACCGGCTAAAGGCCCAAGTCAAAGTATTTTTTTTGAGCAATATTGACAAGTGCAGCTAAGGTTGATAAGATTAACTTTGAAATACCTACTGATTTACTCGGAATATAAATGATTTTTATCAATCTTGTATGAATTCTTTATAAATTCGGACTCATGACACGCTATTTAAGATTAACCTTGTACTAAAGCGTGCCTGCCCGAATGAATTTAACAACCAAGAAGCAGCAGCATTTTTTCATATTTCATCTATCTCAAGGAGGTCAATAATCATGGCTAAAGTTGTTAACAACGTTACTGAACTGATCGGAGACACACCCCTTGTGCGTCTAAATCGCGTCGTGCCTGAGGGAAGCGCAGAAATTTATGTTAAGCTCGAGTACCAGAACCCGGGTGCCAGCGTTAAAGACCGTATCGCCATCAGCATGGTAGAAGAGGCTGAGAAGCAAGGGCGCATTAAACCAGGTGATGCTATTGTTGAAGCAACAAGCGGCAACACAGGTATTGGCCTCGCAATGGTAGCAGCAGCAAAAGGCTACCGTGTTATTATTGTTATGCCTGAAACAATGAGCTTGGAGCGCCGCAATCTGCTTCGCGCATATGGTGCAGAGCTTGTACTGACACCAGGGTCAGAAGGAATGAACGGTGCTGTTAAGAAAGCAGAAGAGATCGTTCAAGAGAATCCGAACTACTTCATGGCAGAACAGTTCAAGAACCAAGCGAACGTGAAGATTCACCGTGAAACGACAGGACCTGAGATTGTGGAAGCCATTGGCTCCATCGGCGGAACACTGGACGCATTCGTTGCAGGAATTGGTACTGGCGGAACGATTACAGGTGCTGGCGAAGTGCTGAAGCAAGAGTACCCGGACATCAAGATCGTAGCTGTTGAGCCTGCAGCATCTCCAATTCTTGCTGGAGGAACACCTGGACCTCACAAGATTCAAGGAATTGGTGCTAACTTTATTCCAGAAATTTTGAATCGGGACATCTATGATGAAATCGTTCATATTGAGAACGATGATGCCTTTGAAACGGCACGCCAAGTAGCTAAAGAAGAGGGTATTCTTGCGGGAATCTCCTCTGGTGCAGCCATTCGCGCAGCTCTTCAAGTAGCTAAGCAGCTTGGAGCTGGCAAGCGTGTAGTTGCCATCGTACCAAGTAATGGTGAGCGTTACTTGAGCACACCGCTGTACAACTTCGAAGGCTAATCGTAATCCGAACTTTGAATCATGCAAGTTTACTCACTTCTTAGGTCATCCTAAGAGATGAGGCAGACTGTAGACAAACTGCTTAATTGAGTTTGCCTGCAGTCTTTTTTTATTTCCATCCTCTTTATGGATGCTCTGAAATTTAAGAATGGTGCAATGCGGCTCTTTCCAAAAAGCAGCACGCTCTAGTATACTTACAAACAATAGATCAGGCGGCTGGGGGATATAGATTTACATGAATAAAGTAATAACGACATATGAACACTGGCAGGCCTGGAGCAAGGGCGATTGGACTGTACTTCCTTATGTTATCTGCAAGCCATTTCCTGGAGACGACAGAGTTGGCTCATGGAAGCCCGCTTGGGAACAGGCTTCTCCATATGCTTTTGTATTAGAGAGCGGCAAAGACGGAAGGTATACGTATCTGGGCCTTAATCCTGTATCTGTTATTACAGGCAAGGGGAATAGGGCACAGACAGAGGAGCTTACGGATACAGCCGAAGCAGAGCTGTCTAATCCTCTGGAGGGAGATCCTCTGTCCATACTTGAGGAGTGGCTGAGTCCTTATACTGCTCCGCGTGTTGAAGGGATACCGCCTTTCTCTGGTGGCATTGTCGGCTACTTGAGTTATGACATAGCTCGCTCGCTTGAGAAGCTGCCTGTAATAGCGAAGGACGATCCCGAGCTCCCTGATTATATGTGGATGCGGTTTGATGAAGTGTGGATGATCGATCACGAGAGCAAGATGCTCTTCAGTGCCGTTTATGTACTTAAACAGGCGGAGCTTTCTCTTGAAGAGCAATTTCAACAAGCCGAACTCCAGGCTGAACGAATGATGGTAAGAGCTGAGAAGATAATTGAAGCGGCAAGTGGCTTAAAATACAGGACTGAGCTGGAGCAGCGGTTAGATCGGATGAAGCTGGCGTCGCAGCAGGGAGATGCATCTATTGACGTTACGACAGACTGGGAGTCCTCCTTTGCCCAGGAGGCATTCGAGCAGGCGGTACGCAAAGTCCAGGATTATATCAGTCAAGGCGATGTATTTCAGGTGAATCTGTCTCTACGTCAGCAAAAGGAGCTTCACACCTCCCCGGAGGATGTATATGAGTGGCTGCGTGTGCTTAATCCATCTCCGTATATGGGGTATGTACGTACTCCAGAATTCGAGCTGGTGAGCGGTTCTCCGGAGCTCCTAGTCAAGCTTGATCATGGACAAGTGGTAGCAAGGCCGATTGCAGGCACGAGACGAAGAGGAAAGACACCCGAAGAAGATGAGCAGATGGCAAACGAGCTGCTGCATACCGAGAAGGAGCGGGCTGAGCATATCATGCTTGTTGACTTAGAAAGAAACGATATCGGACGTGTTGCGCAGTACGGTTCGGTAAGGGTCCCTGAATTAATGACGATTGAGTATTACTCCCATGTCATGCATCTCGTATCTCAAGTCGAAGGAACGATTGCGGACGGGAAAAATGCTTTCGATGTCATTGCAGCCGCCTTTCCAGGAGGAACGATTACCGGCGCTCCCAAGGTTCGAACGATGGAGATCATAGAGGAGCTGGAGCCTGTCAGACGAGGGCCCTATACTGGTTCGATCGGCTGGATTGGCTACCATGGAGATATGGAGCTGAACATCGTTATCAGGACCTTGACGGTAAGAGATGGGATAGGTTACATTCAGGCCGGGGCAGGAATTGTGATTGATTCCGATCCTTATCGGGAGTACCGGGAATCGAAGAATAAAGCACGCGCCGTGATGAAGGCTGTACAATACAGTGAAGAGGCTGCTTCTATGCATACGAGTTAAGAGTATAGGAGAGTCGCATTTAATCTACAAATGCTTAGTTGAGAAGAGATTAGAGGAGGTTAATTAGACTATGATTCTAGTTATTGATAATTACGATTCTTTTACGTATAACCTCGTACAGTATTTAGGTGAGCTAGGTGAGGAAATTGAGGTTCGTCGTAATGACGAGATAGACCTGGAAGGAATAGAGGCGCTTGCGCCCGATCATATATTGATTTCTCCCGGACCCTGCACACCGAATGAGGCGGGAATCAGTCTGGATGTGCTGACACATTTTAAAGGAAAGATTCCGATCTTTGGCGTATGTCTGGGTCATCAGGCGATTGGCCAAGCATTTGGTGGGAACGTGATTAGAGCAGAGAGACTAATGCATGGCAAAACGTCTCCGATTCTTCATGGTGGGCAATCGGTCTTTGAAGGCCTGCCGGTACCATTTACGGCAACGAGATATCACTCCCTCCTGGTGGAGCGTGAGAGTCTGCCAGACTGCTTGGAGATCACAGCAGAGACAGAAGAGGGCGAGATCATGGGTCTAAGACATAAAGAGTATCCCATTGAAGGTGTCCAGTTCCATCCTGAATCCATCGTTACGGATTATGGGCATCAGATGCTGCGTAATTTCCTGAAGATAAAGAAGCAGGCTTAAGATGAAATATACAATGATGAACGGTCAGCTGACCGAATTGAAACAAGCCGCGATTCCTGTAATGGATCACGGCTTCTTGTATGGCATCGGCTTGTTTGAGACCTTGCGTACATATCAAGGTAAGCCCTCTAACCTGGGACGTCATTTGGAGCGAATGGCTGCAGGCTGTGCTGAGCTGGGCATACCTTTTACAGCTGATTCGGAAAAGCTTGAGCGATGGATTGTCAAACTGCTTGCTGCGAATGGGCTGGAGGAAGCTTATATTCGGTATACTGTCTCTGCAGGAGCGGAGCTGCTCGGACTTCCATCTGACAATTATTCTGAGCCGAATCATATTGTATTTGCCAAAGCACTACCTGCCATGTCTGACGAATGGTATGAGAAGGGCAAGGCTCTTCAGCTGCTGCGAACGAGACGAAATACCCCTGAGGGACAGGTTCGATTTAAATCGCTGCATTACATGAATAATATTTTGGCGAAGCGGGAGCTTATGCAGTATGAGCAGGCTGTTCAGCGGCAAGCAGAAGGGCTGATGCTGACACCCGAAGGATCTTTGGCTGAAGGGATGGTCAGTAATCTCTTTTTTGTGAAGGATGAGATGGTGTTCACCCCAGAATTATCGACAGGTATTTTACCGGGCATAACAAGAGAAGTTGTGCTTGAAGTGTGTAAAGAACAGAAGATCCCAGCTGCTGAGGGGCTATACACCTGGGAGGCGCTGAGGGAGGCGGACGAAATTTTTATGAGCAGCTCTATTCAGGAATTAGTCCCCATCACTACAATCCTGGATGTGCCGACAGGTGGAAGTTCAGCGGTGGAGATATCACAAGGACGAATGGGTCCGATTACGAGAGAGCTGTTACATCTATATCGAATAAAGGCAGGTCGGAGAGATGCTACAACCTAGAATTTATAAGCGCACTTATCAAAAGAGTGAAATGAAGCTTACCCTTGGCGAAAGAACACTCATTATGGGCATAGTTAATGTAACGCCGGATTCCTTCTCCGATGGCGGTCAGTTCTACGAGGTAGAGCGCGCGGTAACCCATGCACTGGAGCTATATGAGCAGGGAGCAGACATGATAGACATCGGCGGCGAATCTACACGTCCGGGTCATACGGTGATCAGCGACGAGGAGGAAATTGCGCGCGTTGTGCCTGTAATTAAGGCGATCTCAGAGCGTGCACCTCACATTCCAATTTCCATTGATACATACAAGTCAGGAGTGGCACGAGCTGCATTAGAAGCAGGAGCTCATATTATCAATGATATTTGGGGCTGCAAGGCGGATCCGCATATGGCGGAGCTGGCAAAAGAAATGGACTGTCCTATTATATTAATGCATAACCGGGATAACACGGATTATGGTGATTTTGTAAGTGATGCCCTTCAAGATGTACAGGAGAGCATTGGTTTGGCGTTGACAGCCGGAGTAGATAAGAACAATATCATTTTGGATCCGGGAATTGGTTTTGCCAAATCGTACGAACAAAATCTGCTCATGATGGCGTCCCTTGGCGATCTGGCGAATCTAGGTTATCCAGTATTGCTTGCAACCTCACGCAAAAGATTTATCCGAAATACATTGAACCTCCCTGTAGACGATCTGGTGGAGGGGACAGCTGCGACAGTTGCCTTCGGTATTGCCCAAGGCTCGCAAATGGTACGTGTACATGATGTAGCCAAGATCAAACGGACGGTTGATATGTGTGACGCTATGCTGTATCAAACGATGAAGGAGATGAAGTAATGGATAAAATGAAGCTGCACCGGATGGAATATTTCGGATATCATGGAGTTTTTGAAGAAGAGCGCAAGCTGGGTCAGCGCTTCTATATTGATCTTGAGCTGGATCTTGATCTGCAGGAGGCAGGAAGCACGGATGATCTGAATAAAACGATCAATTATGCGGAGATCCATGCACAGGTAAAGGATATTGTTGAGAATCAGTCGTTCCAATTAATTGAAGCTTTAGGCGAAAATATTGCATCTTCGCTCCTTGCGACTTATACTAATGTCAATGCGCTTATTGTCAAAGTAACGAAGCCGCATCCTCCGTTTGACATTCATTTTGGAGGAGTAACTATAGAACTTCATCGCACTAGGAAAGTGGGATAACGATTCATGAACGCACACCAGACCTCTGATCCGTCAGAGGCTTATATTGCTTTAGGGGCTAATTTGGGTGATCGGGAAGCCACACTGCTGTCTGCCATTCAGCTGCTGGATCAGCAGGATCAGGTGAAGGTGCTCAGATGCTCCGATCTATACGAGACAGAACCTGTCGGGTACGTGGACCAGCCTTCCTTTATTAATATGGCGATTACTGTAGAGACCTCACTGCCACCGGACGAGCTGCTTGTCCTCATGCTGGATATCGAGCACCGTCTCGGACGGATTCGGGATATTAGATGGGGACCGAGAACTGTGGATCTTGATTTGTTGTGGTACGAAGGCGTAGAGATGAATACGGAACAACTTATTCTACCGCATCCTCGAATGGCAGAGCGTGCTTTTGTGTTGGTACCTTTGTCAGATGTAGTGAGCTCGCAATCAGGCCCTATATATACTTTTGTACAAACAGCTCTTGAGAGACTGGATGAAAGGGATGGAATACAGCGGTGGAAAACATGCAACTGGCCAGACGCATCCGCGCTTTCCGAAAATTAAAAGGCTTTACGCAGCAGACTTTAGCAGAACAATCGGGGATTTCTCTCGCGATGCTGGGGATGTTCGAACGGGGTACACGTAAGCCGACGGATGAACAGCTTGCAGTCATTGCTGAAGCGCTGGAGATTACGATTGCGGAGCTTCAGAGGTAGCCATCCTTTTTTTGAATAAATTAACGTAATGGATGTTTCAAATTCAATAAATATAACCATTCTAGAACAATAGGAAGAAAGGGGGTTCGTTTCATGCTGAAAATAGCAGATATTGAAATGAAGAACCAGGTTGTGCTTGCGCCGATGGCTGGAGTAAGTAACCCGGCGTTTCGTTTGATTGCCAAAGAATTTGGCGCAGGACTCGTATGTGCGGAGATGGTTAGTGACAAAGGAATACTGAGTGGAAATAAGCGGACACGGGAAATGCTGTTTGTTGATGAACGGGAAAAGCCGCTTAGCCTGCAGATTTTTGGTGGAGACCGTGATTCGTTGGTCGGTGCAGCGAAGGTCGTTGATCAAGAGACAAACGCTGACATTATTGACATCAATATGGGCTGTCCTGCTCCAAAAATCAACAAAAGCGATGCCGGAGCCAAATGGCTGCTCGATCCAAATAAAATCTATGAGATGGTATCTGCGGTTGTGGATGCTGTCGCAAAGCCGGTAACGGTTAAGATGCGGATCGGCTGGGACCATGATCATGTATACGCTGTGGAGAATGCGCGTGCTGTGGAGAGCGCGGGAGGCAAGGCCATTGCGCTACACGGCAGAACGAGAGAGCAGTTGTATACCGGATATGCAGACTGGGACATTATAAAGGAAGTTAAGGAATCGGTATCCATTCCGATTATCGGTAACGGGGACATCTCCTCACCTGAGGAGGCCAAACGCAGACTGGAGGAATCCGGTGTAGATGGCGTCATGATTGGTCGTGCTGCACTCGGGAATCCTTGGATGCTGTACCGGACGATTGAATATCTTGAGAAAGGCGTTCTTCCCCCGGATCCTGACCCGGAGGAAAAGATCCGTATTGCCATTTTGCATATGGACCGCCTTATAGCGCTCAAAGGGGAGCATGTCGCTGTCCGCGAGATGCGTAAGCATCTGTCATGGTACCTGAAGGGGCTGAAAGGCTCTGCTCGTATTAAAGATGCAATTATGGAAGGGACAAAACGCGACGAAATGGTATCCGTCCTGACGAATTTCCTCGAGCAGCTGCCTCAAAACGACGAGAATGAGAAGGCCATGGAGGCAGAAGTGGTTAGTGCAGACTGCGCTTGTTAATAAACTTTTCATTTTTTATATTTGTTTCCAACAATCTCTAGGGGGCGACATTGACTTTTGAATACCGTTACCCTATAATTTTTTGGTATAAATTCGGCAAGAAGCTTTTTAATGAAACTTTACATCAAGAGAACAAGGTGTTCTGTTTTCTGAAGATTTGCATATTGTTTTTACAGGTAATTGAAATGGTTTTACATTATTCCCATGACAGGAGAATCGGTTGAGATGAGCGATAAAGAAGTCATTCTTACACAGGAAGGGCTCAAGAAGCTGGAAGATGAACTTGAGAACCTCAAATCCGTTAAGCGCCGCGAAGTTGCCGAACGGATCAAAGTAGCAATCGGATACGGCGATATTAGCGAGAACTCCGAGTACGAAGATGCCAAGAATGAACAAGCCTTCATTGAGGGTCGTGTTATTACTTTGGAGAAAATGCTTCGTAATGCGCGTATTATCAACAGTGACGAAATCGACACAGATACTGTAGGTATTGGAGCAACCGTTTCGGTTGAAGATCTCGAATACGGCGATGTTGTTGAATATACGATTGTCGGAACTGCGGAATCCAATCCGCTGCAGAATAAAATCTCGAATGAAAGTCCGGTGGGCAAGGCGATCCTTGGCAAGAAAAAGGGAACCGTTGTTGATGTTAACGTACCAGCGGGCGTCATCCAGTATAAAATCGTGGATATCAAGAAGTAATACCATGTTTTCGGGATAAGGATCAGAAGCTTCCCTTGGGGAAGCTTTTTTTCAGTATCGGCGTGCGTTTCTTATAAACGCATACATAACAAATAAGGGAGTTGAGCAAGGCAATGACGGATGAAACAATGAACCCGGAAGTAGAATTGAGCGAGCTTCTTCAGATCAGACGTGCAAAATTGGACGAGCTTCGTGGTCTGGGCATCGATCCATTTGGCAAGAAATATGTTCGCAACAGCGAAGCAGGAGCCATTTTGGCTCAATATAATGATCTTACAAAAGAAGAGCTGGATGAGAAGAACGTAGAAGTAACGGTAGCAGGCCGGATTATGGCCAAACGGACCATGGGTAAGGCGAGCTTCGCACATATCCAGGACCTGAGCGGCCGAATTCAAATCTATGTACGCAAAGACACGGTTTCCGAGACACAGTGGGATGCATTCACCATCCTTGATCTTGGTGATATTATTGGTGTCAAAGGCGTTGTCTTCAAGACCAAAACAGGTGAAACGTCGATTAAAGTTACAGAGCTTGATGTTCTCTCGAAGTCGCTATATCCGCTTCCGGACAAGTATCAGGGTCTTAAAGATGTAGAACTGCGCTATCGCCAGCGTTATGTAGACCTCATTATGAATCAAGATGTACAGCAAACGTTCATTACACGTTCAAGAATCATTCAATCCATGCGTCGTTACCTGGATTCCCTTGGATACTTGGAAGTGGAAACACCAACCCTTCATGCCATTGCAGGCGGAGCGGCAGCGCGTCCATTCATCACGCATCATAATGCCCTGGATATGGAGCTGTATATGCGTATCGCAATTGAGCTTCATTTGAAACGACTCATTGTGGGCGGTATGGAAAAAGTATACGAGATCGGCCGTGTTTATCGGAACGAAGGTGTATCCACACGTCACAACCCAGAGTTCACAATGATTGAGCTGTATGAAGCTTATGCTGATTATCAGGATATCATGGAGCTTACAGAGAACATGATCGCACATATTGCCCAAGAAGTACTGGGTACGCAAAAGATTAACTATCAAGGACATGAAGTAGACCTCACTCCGAAATGGCGCCGTGTATCCATGGTGGATGCCGTGAAGGAAGTGAAGGGAGTAGACTTCGGTGTGCAAATGACGAACGAAGAAGCACATCAGCTGGCAAAAGAGCATAAGGTTCCGGTAGAGCCTCATATGACATTTGGCCATATTCTTAACGCATTCTTCGAAGAATTTGTGGAAGAGACATTGATTCAGCCGACTTTTGTATACGGACATCCTGTGGAAATCTCTCCGCTTGCGAAGAAGAACGAAGAGGATCCACGCTTTACCGATCGCTTCGAGCTGTTTATCGTAGCGCGTGAGCATGCGAATGCTTTCAGCGAGCTGAATGATCCGATTGATCAACGTCAGCGCTTTGAAGCACAGCTATTAGAAAAAGAGCAAGGCAACGATGAAGCTCATGAGATGGATGATGACTTTATCCGTGCCTTGGAGTACGGTATGCCGCCTACAGGAGGACTTGGCATCGGTATTGACCGCCTTGTTATGCTGCTAGCGAATGCGCCGTCTATTCGGGATGTGCTGCTCTTCCCACATATGCGTCCGCGTGCATTGGATTAATTGACATTAGCTGAGGGCGAACGGTAGTTACTGCTTCGATCCCGCAACGGCCAATTCATATTTAATTGAAGTACAACAGTCAGAGGAACAACCGAGCGAATACGGCTTAAGTTGTTCCTCTTTTATTAAGTCATGATAAGCATGCTGCGGCAAGAAAGGCGAGATCCGTTTTGAAAAAGACAGGGATAACTAAAAAATTTGCTTCCCCGCCATTTATACTCGTTGCCGGGATTCTTGCGATCATAGCCGTGGGCACGATTCTGCTAATGCTGCCTATTGCCAATGAGAACGGACAGGCCCTCAATTTTGTGGATGCGCTGTTTACAGCGACATCAGCAGCCTGTGTAACGGGTCTCATTGTTGTGGATGTGGGTACCACCTTCACTTTATTCGGCGAGATCGTCATTATGGTGCTAATGCAGCTGGGCGGTTTGGGCTTTATGACCATTGCCACACTAATTGCCCTTCTATTCGGCCGTAGATTATCTTTAAAAGACCGATTGCTACTAAAAGAAGCGATTAATGCGGATACGATGGAAGGGGTCGTACGTATTATACGCAAAGTGCTGATCTTCTCTTTTTCTATTGAAGGTGTTGCTGCAATCATTTTTACGATTCGCTGGGCAGTAGAGATGCCGTTCGGCCAGGCTTTTTATTATGGTGTATTTCATTCCGTATCATTGTTTAACAATGGTGGGTTTGATTTGTTCGGAAACAGCTTTATGAATTACACAGGAGACTGGCTCTTTAATGTAGTTGCTTCTGTACTTGTCATTTCCGGTGGTCTGGGCTTTGTCGTCCTTAATGACTTGTTCGAGTTTCCGAAGAAGCGTTCATTGTCCCTACATTCAAAAATGGTGTTGTCTATATCGGGATTTCTTATTGGCATAGGTGCACTTGTCCTATTTATATTCGAGTTTACCAATACAAAGACGCTGGGATCATTGGACTTTGCTCATAAGCTGTATGCGTCATTCTTCCAGTCCGTCTCTACCCGTTCTTCTGGGACAAGTACAATAGATATGACGGAACTGCGTTCAGCCACACAGTTTTTCTTCATTCTGCTTATGTTTATCGGTGCTTCCCCAGGCTCGACGGGCGGCGGTATCAAGACCACAACCTTCTTCATTATGATGGGCGCCATTATAGCCATGGTTCGTGGTCAAAAAGATATCGTGTTCTTCAGACATCGCATACCTCAGGGTCTGGTGATGAGAGCAATGACGATCATTATTATCACGTTAGGTATTTTTATGGTGGTCGTTATGCTGCTGCTTACAACAGAAGATGCACCATTCCTATCCGTTATGTTCGAAGCCGCATCGGCGATTGGTACAGTAGGGTTGTCCGTTGGTCTTACACCAGAGCTGACCGTATGGGGAAAACTAATTATTACCGTAACCATGTTCATAGGTCGTATCGGTCCGCTTACCATTGCATATGCAGTACGGCCTAAGAAGACAAAGAATCTTTATCGTCATCCTGAAGGGCGTATTATTATTGGTTAGGAAGAGGAGCTGTTGCTAGTATAAGCAGCGGCTCTTCTTTTTTAGTATTAAATCTAAAGACGGCTGAAAAGCATGGAACCGTACTCGAAAAGAACTATCTGTATCTGTAAGGATAAAAAGAGCTACTAAATAAAAAAACAGAAAATTGAATATAATTTTTAAAATAAGTATTGCATAAGTTTTATATACATGGTATATTCTAATTCCGGCCAAGAAATAAGCCGTTTCAAACAAGAACATGGCAAGTAAGCTTCGATCAGAAGTTGAAAAAACTTTTAAAAAAAAGCTTGCATTTATAAACCGGACATGATATGATATAAAAGTTGCTGACGACGAGAGTTGAAAGGCAACGAAGTTGATCTTTGAAAACTGAACAACGAGTGAGCAAAGAATTTCGATTCTTCGAAATTCTAAACGCGAGGTTATGGTACAAGTCGTCAGACGGTATGGTAACCGAGCAAAATAAAGAGAACATTACGTTCTCGTCAGTTTTTCTAATTGAGCTTAATCGCTCTCTTTTTTGGAGAGTTTGATCCTGGCTCAGGA
>NZ_JBHUMJ010000006.1:0-48366 GCF_042684905.1 Paenibacillus shunpengii
AGGCTGGGGGTGGAAGTGCAGCAATGCATGGAGCTGACCAGTACTAATCGGTCGAGGGCTTATCCTAAGAGTTTTCGAAGAAAACTTGCTTCGAAAGCAAAAGCACAAAAAATCGTGAATTGTTTCGTATCTAGTTTTCAGGGAGTAAATTCCTTGTAAAGATTTTACGCTGCATGTCCTTTTTAAGGATTGATATTTTGCTGGTGATGATTCGCCGAAGATATCACAGCGCAAAAATCATGTTTGGTGGCGATAGCGGAGGGGTTCCACACGTACCCATCCCGAACACGACCGTTAAGCCCTCCAGCGCCGATGGTACTTGGACCGCAGGGTCCTGGGAGAGTAGGACGTCGCCAAGCAAAGAACCACTGTCGATTACGACGGTGGTTTTTTTATTTTTTTAGCGATAAATTACTTGAAAAAGATGCATTCTATATCATAGATGGTGTAAGTTCATTGAAATACAATTCTTCGAAGTAAGAGTGTCAGTACTGGATTAAATTAGGTTTTGTCCGCATGTCAGATACACTTGTTTTTCTAGTGCAATACACTCTTTCATAGCAGGTTACTTTTCCTTGACAGTCCAAATGGGCCTTTGCTAAGATGGCAATAATATATTTTCAGAAAACGGTCGAAAGTTCTCAAATGGGGCTGATTTTCGGATCTTTAAGGCTATATAAATAAAGGAGGAACATCCTGGTGTGGGAAGATAAGTTCGGTAAAGAAGGTTTAACGTTTGATGATGTATTGTTGGTGCCTCGTAAATCTGAGGTTTTGCCTAAACAAGTTGATGTATCGGTTCGTTTGAGCGAGAATATCAAGCTTAATATTCCACTCATTAGTGCTGCAATGGACACTGTTACAGAAGCTCCTTTGGCTATTGCCATCGCAAGAGAAGGCGGTATTGGTATTATTCATAAGAATATGACAGCAGAGCAGCAAGCAGAGGAAGTGGATCGTGTTAAGCGTTCCGAGAGTGGCGTCATTACAAATCCTTTTTCATTGACTAGAGATCATTTGGTATCCGATGCCGAAGGAGTTATGGCTAAATATCGTATCTCTGGTGTTCCTATCGTGGATGATCAGCAGAAGCTTGTTGGTATCCTTACTAACCGCGATTTGCGTTTCATCCATGATTACAACATCAAAATCTCCGAAGTAATGACAAGCGAGAACTTGGTTACTGCACCGGTGGGTACAACTTTGGATCAGGCTGAAGAGATCCTGCAAAAGCATAAAATTGAGAAACTTCCTTTGGTTGATGAAACGAATACACTCAAAGGGCTTATTACGATCAAAGATATTGAAAAAGCAATCCAGTTCCCTCACGCAGCCAAAGATGCACAAGGACGTCTTGTGGTGGGTGCAGCGGTTGGTATCTCTCAAGATCTGTACGAGCGTACAGAAGCTCTGGTTAAGGCCGGAGTAGACTTGATCTCCATCGATTCAGCTCATGGACACAGCAAAAACATTATCGATGCAGTTCGCAAACTACGTGGTCTATACCCAGAACTGACGATCATTGCTGGTAACGTGGCGACAGGCGAAGCGACTCGTGAGCTTATCGAAGCCGGCGCATCTGTAGTTAAGGTCGGTATTGGTCCAGGTTCGATTTGTACGACTCGTGTCGTAGCAGGTATCGGCGTACCTCAAGTTACTGCAATTTACGATTGTGCTTCTGTTGCAAGAGAATATAACGTTCCTATCATTGCAGATGGAGGTATTAAATACTCCGGAGAAATTACGAAGGCACTTGCTGCTGGAGCCCATGCTGTTATGCTGGGAAGCTTGTTTGCAGGTACGGAAGAAAGCCCTGGTGAGTTTGAAATTTACCAAGGCCGTCGTTTCAAAGGATATCGGGGTATGGGCTCGATCAGCGCTATGAAGAAAGGTAGTGCAGACCGTTACTTCCAAGATAATGATCAGAGCAAGAAGCTTGTACCGGAAGGAATTGAGGGACGCGTAGCTTACAAAGGTCCACTAAGCGACACGGTTCATCAGCTTATGGGTGGTCTTCGTGCAGGTATGGGTTATTGCGGAACAGAAAATCTGGATCAGCTTCGTAACGACACGCAGTTCATTCGGATCACGAATGCAGGCTTGCGCGAGAGCCATCCGCATGACGTACAAATTACGAAGGAAGCGCCTAACTACGCTTTGTAGAATATAATTTTCTATACGGATGATTTCTTCATCATATAGAATCTTATGAATATAGACAGGCAGGTTGAAATTAACCTGACCTGTCTTTTTTTGCACAATATCGTGTGTTAAAATGAAACAGTGCTTGTTCTGCTATATGAATCGCTGTTGAAACTCTTATTTTAAACTCATTTCAACAGTGTGATAAATCTGCCTACCATTCAATGCATCTCCTGTGGCTTGGGATGACTGCGTTATAGAATATAGATTCTTAATCTCGGCACGATTGCATTCATGCATACGAAGTAACTAGATTGTTTCATTGGGTTTTGCACAACATTGATTGAGAAATTAGAGGAGGATTTATTCCATTGAAGAAATACAACCAATTATTAGAGCATTCCACTAAGGGAAAGAAGGCGAAAATGAAGAAGAGGATTGCTACGGTTATGGTCATAAACATGCTCTCCATGGCGGTGCTTCCAGCAGCTGTGTTTGGAGCTTCCGTTCCGGTAGCCACAGCAACGACAACAAATACAGATACGACAGCTGAAACGACTGCGGCAACAACAGCAGCAACAGCTAAGGTTCCGTCTCCAGACTCGGTTAATCTTAACGTGAAGGCAGCAGTATTGTTGGAGCCAACTACAGGAGAGGTGCTTCTATCTGTCAATGCGGACGAGGCTTTGGCACCTGCGAGTATGACCAAGATGATGACGGAGTACATTGTAGCTGAGAAGGTCAAACAAGGGGAGCTTTCGTGGGATACAGAAGTTACGGTCAAGAAAAACGCAGCCAGCAGTGAGGGCTCACGGATCTTCCTGGCAGAAGGGGACACGCATACAGTAGAAGAGCTGTACATAGCGATGGCTGTAGGATCAGCTAATGACGCAACCGTGGCGCTTGCAGAGCATGTCGCTGGCTCTGAACAAGAGTTTGTTAAGCTCATGAATGAAGAAGCCAAGCGGATGGGATTAACGAAAACCCATTTCATCAACTCGACGGGCCTTGACCGTGCAGATATGCCTGAGGAATTCCGTCCAGCTGAAGATCAGGAAATTACGATGTCAGCAATGGATGCAGCAATATTGGCTAAATACATCATTACTGACCATCCCGATTTTGCGAAATATACAGCGATTCCATCTCTAAAATTCCGCGAAAAGGATCAAGAGCCGATGGTGAACTGGAACTGGATGCTTGAATCGAACAAAGACATTACGAACTTCAAGCAGTTTGCTTACGAGGGTCTGGATGGATTAAAGACAGGACATACGGCAAGAGCAGGCAACAATTTTACGGGTACGGCTGAACGAGATGGGATGCGCCTGATAAGTGTCGTTATGGGTGCTGATTCACAATCTAGCCGGTTTACTGAAACGAAGAAGGTGCTTGATTACGGCTTCGATAATTTTGAGGTGAAGCAGGTCGTAGCTGCCAAGAGCGTCGTTCCAGGTGCAGAAACAGCTCCAGTGCTAAAAGGTAAGGAGAAAGAAGCACCAGTCGTAACAGAACAGGCAGTGAATTTCCTCGTACCTAAAGGGACAGAGAATCCGACACCAACTTTTGAGACAAGCTTTGAAGGAGAAGGACTAACTGCACCTGTAGAGGCTGGAGCCAAAGCAGGCACGATCACGTACACTTACAAAATTGAAGGAATGGCAAGTGAACAGGTACAAACAGTAAATCTGGTAACCTCAGGGCCTGTAGAAAAAGCCGGCTGGTTCAGTCTAATGTTCCGTGCAATTGGTGACTTCTTCGGTGATATGTTCGACAGTATCAAAAATTTGTTCTAAGTGATGGTACCTCAAGCCAAATCACTTAAGTCAAATAAAATCGTGCACAGCGGAGATAATGACAATTAGACAGGCAATGAGAGCAAGATGCACTACGTTCATTTTCACGGCCAGGTGATCATCGGTTATAACATCAATTCCAGTAAAATTGTTGTATAATAAGGTTGTTTAAGGTAAAATATCAAGTTAGAATTCTATTTTATGGTCGATAAATATAATATGTTTTTCGAAGTATACACACCTTATTTATAGGGACCTATGTGGAAGAACTGTTGCATATTATGGGGGCCTAAAAAAGGATATGGAAACAAAGAACATCTCGTGTTAAAAGAGGCATGGCATAAATGCAAGAAGGCGGCGTTATCATGGGCGTCATAAACGCAGAGCAGGTAAAGTTCATCAGGTGCAACTGCGGTTATGGCTCTTGAGCGGTAGTTCAGACATTCGTGCAGTCGGTGCGCCTATGAAAGGGATTGAAATATCTAGCAGAACGTATATCCGATCGCGAATGGTAAGAGAGAAGGGAAACCGAGATGAAGATTGGTGTATTGGCGCTACAAGGTGCAGTAGCTGAGCATATTCGAAGCGTAGAGCTTGCTGGTGGTGTAGGCGTCTCTGTTAAGAAGGTGGAGCAATTAAACGAAATAGATGGTTTGATTATTCCTGGTGGAGAGAGTACAACCATCGGTAAGCTGATGAGGAAGTATAACTTCATTGATGCAATTCGGCATTTTTCCGCTGCTGGTAAGCCTATATTCGGCACTTGTGCTGGTATGATTGTGCTTGCTGAGCGGATTGCCGGCGGTGAAGAACCACATCTCGGACTGATGAACATGACGGTTTCAAGAAATGCTTTTGGCCGTCAGCGTGAGAGCTTTGAGACTGACTTGCAGATGGTTGGCATCGAAGAGACGGTACGTGCAGTGTTTATTCGTGCTCCGCTCATTCAATCTATTGGAGATGAGGTTACGGTTCTATCTACGTATCAAGATGAAATCGTGACAGCCCGTCAAGGGCATTTGCTCGCATGCTCCTTCCATCCGGAGCTCACGGATGATTACCGATTACATCAGTATTTTGTGCAGATGGTAGAGGGCAGCCTGCAACGTTTGAGATAAGTGTACTTTGAACGATCTTGCCCGGGTAAGGCACGGACACTTCTCCCACAGGCTTGTATAAGCTATGCGGGAGAAGCTTTTGCTATTTTTCAGACAAGGTTGTTTTCGTAGGAGGGATTATTCGTGTTAGATGTTAAAATATTACGAAATGACTTCGGTCGAGTAGAGCAAGCACTTCAAAACCGAGGTAAATCAGTGGAGCTTATTGCAGAATTCCCTAAGCTGGATCTGCGTCGCCGCGAATTGCTGCAAGAGGTAGAACACCTAAAGAATCGACGGAATACGGTATCCGGTGAAGTGGCTAAGCGTAAGAAGAACAAAGAAGATGCAGAAGAGCTGATTCTGGAGATGCGCGAAGTATCTGATCGTATTAAGCAAATGGATGAAGAGATTCGTACGCTTGAATCCGATATCAATGATATGACGATGGCAATTCCAAACCTGCCTCATGAGAGTGTTCCAATAGGTGCTTCTGAGGATGACAATGTTGAGGTTCGCCGCTGGTCTGAAGCAAGAGAGTTCAGCTTCGCACCGAAAGCGCACTGGGATGTGGCTGGGGAGCTGGGAATACTTGATTTTGAAGCTGCTGCTAAAGTAACAGGCTCTAGATTTACTTTCTACAAAGGTCTAGGTGCACGTCTTGAGCGGGCATTGATTAACTTCATGATGGACCTTCATAGTAATCATCATGGTTATGAAGAGATTCTGCCTCCGATGATTGTTAATCAGGATAGTCTGTATGGTACAGGGCAGCTGCCCAAATTCGAAGAGGACCTGTTCAAGATCAAGGATACCGAGTATTACTTGATTCCAACTGCAGAAGTACCGGTAACGAACTATCACCGCGAGGAAATTATTCCTGCAGAAGAACTGCCTCAGAAATTTGTTGCTTACAGCTCCTGCTTCCGTTCTGAAGCCGGATCGGCAGGGCGTGACACAAGAGGTCTGATCAGACAGCACCAATTCAACAAAGTAGAGATGCTGAAATTCTCGCTGCCTGAGAACTCTTATGAAGAACTCGAAGAGATGACCCGCAACGCAGAACGTGTTCTACAGCTTCTGGAGCTCCCTTATCGCGTTATGGCGCTCTGTACGGCAGATATGGGCTTTACGTCAGCGAAGACGTATGACCTTGAAGTATGGCTGCCTGAGAGCGGGATGTACCGCGAGATCTCCTCTTGCTCTAACTGTGAGGATTTCCAAGCTAGACGGGCAAATATTCGTTTCCGCAGAGAAGCAAAGGCTAAGCCTGAATTTTTGCATACACTGAACGGATCTGGACTAGCGGTAGGCAGAACGGTAGCAGCTATTCTGGAGAATTATCAGCAGGAAGATGGAAGTGTCATCATTCCAAAAGTACTCGTTCCATATATGGGTGGAGTAGAGAAAATTACATCTAAGAAGTAAAGATGATGTCTTCTATATTACTGATTAGGATATAAATAATAAATAACAACTTGCAATTGTGTACTAGCTGTGATAAAATAATTTTTGTTACGCGTTATATAAATGTAACGCTAAATAAAGCATTATTTTATCCTGGAGAGGTACCGAAGCGGTCATAACGGGGCGGTCTTGAAAACCGTTAGGGTGCAAGCCCACATGGGTTCGAATCCCATCCTCTCCGCCATACATAACATAATCAAGCCATTCTCTATTATAGAGATGGCTTTTTTGTTTTTATATCGGTTCATGACACGGGCAATGCATAAAAAGCAGCTGTATTTCGCACTTTATAAGGTGTGGAGGTGCTAATATAAATGAGCCAAAGTTTTGATATTGATCAAAATCAGCTTGTTCATGCCTGGCAAGAAAGACTGCCTGTCATCCTGAATCAGGGAGATCAAGCTCAGGTGCATGCCGATGAGGCGGATCAGCAAGCAATTCGTATTCATATTGATGCGGCAGGACGTCAATTGTACTCATTTGATTTTCGCTGTGCGTATGTGGACAACCGTGAAGTGAAGGTAGATCTCATTGATGTAGAAAAAGACGGGCTTCATATTGATGAACGCACCGATGCAATACAGCAGATGACGCAGGATTACACTCGTCATATCCATGAATGTGCCCAAGCGGTACAGCAGCTAACCAATCCTTAGGAGGAATTCACGAATGGGTAAGCCAAGAGCAGTTCCTGTCCCTGAAGCACAGACTTCACAAGGGGGCAAAGAGAAGCGTGATCATGCTTCGGGTCCCGCGCCGTTGTCTGGCTCCAAAAAGGTGAAGAACCGCAATCATGTGGACCATAACAATCCGGAAGGATAGTTATGGATAGCTTGTAGCTAGTAAGTGAGTAATAATAAATGCATTTTTGTGAAAAGGCCATGCTTTTAAAGCAGAGCCTTTTTTATTTTGCATAATGATGAAAATCCGCATGGTGCCAAGAGAAATCGTCGTAACCCTTAATTTGAAAACGCTTATAAAACGGTGTCGAAAAAAGACGAAATTAACTAAATTAGATTTTTATAAATCTATAGAACCAAAATTGACCAAAAGTGTTTATACTTATGAGCTAATGGTTTATTATGTTATGGTGTGATTATGGAAATGGTGGCTTTGGAAAGGGGAAAAACAACAAATGAGAAAAGGATTCACGAAAGGCTTGTTTGCATTAATGCTGTCTATGGTGTTAATTCTGGCAGGCTGCGGAACCAAGCAAGAACCGAAAGAGGCGGTACAAAGTGCGGCGACACAAGCGGCAGAAATGGCCTCTTACGAAATGACAAGCAAAGTGAAAATTGACAACTTAAGCTTTAGCTCTGCAGAAAATTCCGATGATATGGCAATGATTATGTCCATGTTGAAGGATGCAGAGCTTACGGTTGATGGGGTGTTCCAGAACGATCCGATGCAAGCAGAGTTTACACTAGGCATTGCAATCAAGGGCGACATGGAGATGACCTATAACATCCCAATGGTTGTGACTACGGAGAAGGTATACGTTAAGGTACCGAACATCCCTATGCTTCCAATGCCAGAAACACTAATTGGTAAATACATTGAGCTGGATATGAAGAAGCTTGCTGAGGAAGAAGGCGTTGAGTGGAATCCAGAAGCGATGGATGTTGCTAAATCCCAGGCGCTGACGAATGAGATTAGCGAGGCAGTCCTTGCAGAATACGACCAGGAAACGTATTTCAAGAACCTGGAGGCGGATGCAGTTACACTTCCTGAGGATGTAGACGCCAAACAAATCGTACAATTTGCGATTACTAATGATAATGTGAAGGAAGCCATTACCGTCTTGGTAAACAACGCGCTGCCTAAAGTACTCGATATCATCAGCAAGGATGAATACAAAGAGATGCTCCAGCTGACAGATGAGGATATTGCAGAAGCGAAGGAAGCTCTTACAGCTACAGATCAAAGCCAAATGGCAGCAGATCTGGAAGAGCTGAAGAATTATCTGACGATCAACACATTTAACATCAATACAGCGATTAATAAAGATAATATCCCTGCGTACCAAGAAGCAATTGTGGATATCGTGATCAACGATCCCGACACAAAAGAGGTTATTAACCTTGCGCTGACAGGCACAAATCATTATTCCAAAATTAACGAAACGCCTGAATTCGTCATTGGTATTCCTGCGGGAGATGATGTAGTAACCATGGAAGAGTTCGAAGAGATATTGAACGAGTCTTACTACAGCTATTAATCCCGAATTGTTATAATGAAATTGCTATTATAAATGATGATCCGATTGAGATTCATCGGTTTTATACACAAGGAAACCCGTCAGCTCGACGGGTTTTTTATTATGGATTTTAGCGCTGCTCAGATGGTCATGCAGTTCATTGGGGCATTAGTCAAGTCCATCGTTGGGATTTAACAAAGAATAGATCTGGTGATCCTGCCAGCGGCCAGCAATCAGCAGATATCCCCGGGCAATGCCCTCTGCTACAAAGCCGTTCTTCTCCAGGACTCGGCGGGACGCCTTATTGTGAAGAAGAATGGATGCCTGTATCCGGTGAAGCTCAAGTGAACGGAAGGCAAATAAGAGGATCAGCTTAACCGCTGCGCTCATATAGCCTTTACCCATATAATCTACATGCATAAAATAACCTAAATCTGCATACTGAGCCACTCCGCGTGCGATATTGGTGAGACTGACCTGTCCAATCAGCTTATCGGTATCTCCCTCAAAAACTCCAAAATAATAGCTTTGGTCCTGATCGATTTCCTGCTGCCGGGATCGGATTCGATCTCTAAGGGATTCCAGGGTGTAAAATTCATCTCCCCTAATGGGTTCAAAGGGGGCGTGATGCTCTCTGCTGGCCATATACATAGCCTGTAAAGCTTCCGTATCTTCTGTCACGTAAGGTCTGATATAGATGCCGTGTTGTGTATCTCGAAGGATCGTGTCCACTCGTTATTCCTCCTCCGAACGTGGCTTGCGGCGAAGCTTTCTAAAGAAGGACGTAAGCAGCGCAGCGCATTCCTCCTGTAACACTCCACTTGTAATCTCGGTCTGATGATTAAATCGAGATTCCTGAAGCAAATTCATGAGCGTACCAGCGCAGCCGGCCTTCGGATCCGTTGTTCCATACACAACATGAGGGATTCTAGATTGTACGATGGCACCCGCACACATAGGGCATGGTTCGAGCGTGACATAGAGTTTACAGTCGAGCAATCTCCATGCTTTCAAATGCTCGCTTGCTTGTTTAATGGCAATGATCTCAGCATGTGCTGTCGCATCGTATTGAAGCTCTCTAAGATTGTATCCCCGGCCAATGATCTCATTGTCTTTAACTACAATCGCTCCAATAGGCACTTCACCTAATGCCTCTGCCTTTATTGCCTCACTTATGGCTTCTCTCATCCAATACTCATCTGTGAATAAAAAATCCTCGTCTTTACCGATTTGGGACTGAAATTCGTTCATTTATGCGGTTCCTGCCTTTCCTTATTCCAATTATCCAACGAACAAATATTCGATTGTTAACATGTTGTGCATAACTCTGTGGATAACCTTGTAGTTGCTAACAAGTTTGTACACATATTATCCAAAGGCCTGTGGATTTGTGCACAAATATGTGTATTATTTTTCATATCGCGTTTCGAGCCTATTTAATTAATTGTAGATTTAACCTCAGGATATATCAAATCAATAAAGAGAAAATTCCTATAAATTACTGCATAGTTACGAATCAGATTCCTTTTCAAATAGACCACTTAAAGGTATGATGGTTTTATAAATACATAAAGTCCTAAGAAGTAGTAAATAAAGTCACATTTCGCCAGGATATGAGCCAAGAGGTGAGCTGAAGTCTTGTCCATTAAAATAAAATTATCTTTAGTAATGTCATTCTCGGTACTCATTATACTCGGGCTCAACATTGCATTAAGCTATTACACAACCCAGGAGAATTTACAGCAGGATAGTGAGAAGCGGGCCGTTTCGGCTGCCAAGCAAATTGCACTTGCGGTGGAGCAGAATCAGAATAGCACGGAGTCCATTAAGAAGCAGATATCCAAAAACATATGGCTGGCTTCCATTATAGCAGCCAATCAATTAGATCCCGATATCAAGAACGTCACGATAGAGCAGCTAGAACAGTTAAGTGAAGAAACCGGAGTTACCGATATTTCTCTCATGATTCAAACAGAGGACGATATCATTGTGAGTAAATCCTCTGACCCGAATGAGATTGGCCTATCTACCAAGAAAATGACCTATTGGTACGAGGCTTTTAAACAGCTGTTTGCCTTCAATCAAGTAACAATACCTCAGGGAATTACCTATGACCACTACTGGTCCGATGGATTCGAATATGCTACTTCTGACCCGGATAACATCAATATTTGGGGATATTATCACGACGGAGAACGCAATTATATCATTAACCCTTTTCTAAATGCGTCTGAGGTGGAAGACTATGTTGTGTTCTCAAGTCCGGATGGAATGATTGAGAAGGTAAAGGATGTGAATCCATCCATTCTATCCATTGCAGGGATTAATCCGTCCACATTTGGACAGCCCTCTATGGCACCTGATGGGACAGATGAGCTCAACTATAAATTTGGGACTCGGCCAATTATGTTCGGCTCGTATGAGTATGGGCAGATCAAGGAAGATGGCACAGCGATTCATAAAGCGATGGAAACCGGTAATAATGTGTCTTATGTAGCGAACGTGGATAATAAGAAAGTATTAAAGAATATGATTCCGATACCGAACCCAGAAGGCGGCTCTTACATCATAAGTATTATTACTGATTATCAGGAGATCCAGGGTGTTATAACAGAGCAGCTGGTTAGTCATATTGCCGTTTCACTCGTGTTATTGGAGATTGTCATATTTGGCAGCTATTTATTGGCCTCTGCATATACAAAACCTATTCAAATTGTACTCTCTAAGGTAAATGAGGTGGCAGACGGACACTTCAATATTGGATTGCAGCTGAAGCGTCATGATGAGCTCGGTCAGCTGTCTAACGGGATTAATGCGATGATTCGCAATCTCGGTCATTACACGAATCGTCTTAAGCAGATGTATGAGGAAAATCGAGCAGTGAAGGAGCATCTTGAATCGGTTATTAACCAGACGGCAGATGCCATTCATATTACAGATGAGAACAGCAATGTAATTCAGGTAAACCGGGCTTTTGAACAATTATATGGCTGGACTAGTCAGGAGATTGTCGGCAAACCGCTGACCAATGTACCTGATGAATTAATCGTCGAAGAAAAGGAACGGATACAGAAGCTTCATGAGGGCCGAACCGTTCCTTATATCGAATCCTATCGTTTAGCCAAGGATGGCAGTAGAATTGAAGTCAGTGTGAGCACAGCACCAATCAGGGACAACGAAGGCAGAATTACCGGATTTATTAGTATTTCCAGAGATATTACGGGACGCAAGCAGATGGAGGAAATGCTCCGCAGGTCAGAGAAGCTGACGACCGTTGGACAGCTGGCAGCAGGTGTAGCCCATGAAATTCGTAATCCCCTGACAACACTTCGTGGCTTCATTCAGCTGCAGCAGCAGACCAAGAAGCTGAATCCGAGGCATATTGACCTTATGCTGTCAGAGCTGGATCGGATTAATTTGATTGTCGGTGAGTTCCTCATATTGGCTAAGCCTCAGGCGGTTAATTTCCAGCAGAAGGACATCCGGTTTATTATGGGAGATGTCATTTCTCTGCTCGACAGCCAGGCTCATATGCACGGCATTGAATTCGATATTGAGGCAGAAGGACCATCGATTGTGCATTGCGGAGAGAATCAATTAAAGCAGGTGTTCATCAATATATTAAAAAATGGAATGGAAGCTATGCCGAATGGAGGAACCATTCGTATTGCGATCTCCAAGACTCCGGATGAGCAGATTAGAATTCAAATAACGGACCAAGGCATCGGGATTCCGGAGGAAATTATGCATAAGCTTGGGGAGCCGTTCTTTACGAATAAGGAAACAGGAACCGGACTCGGACTTATGGTCTGTCAGCGACTAATTCAGGCTCATAAAGGCACGATGGAAATTGAAAGTGAGAAGGGCAAAGGAACAACGGTAACGATTCTTTTACCCGAGGTCGAAGATGGTGATACCGACCTTTCTGATGTTGTCATGTAAGTATCCAGATTTTTAATGTTAGGTGAGTGAATCAATGCGAATTAATAAATTTATTAGTGAGACGGGCTATTGTTCCCGAAGAGAGGCAGACAAGCTGGTAGACAGCGGTAAAGTAACAATTAACGGAGTTGTGGCTGTGCTGGGCAGTCAGGCAGAGGAAGGGGACGAAGTGCTGGTTGATGGGAAGCCGCTGCGTGCCAAAGGCAACACCGTATATATTGCATTAAACAAGCCTGTCGGCATTACTAGTACAACAGAGCAGCACATTGAAGGGAATATCGTCGATTTTGTAGGTCATAAAGAACGCATTTTTCCTATTGGACGGTTGGACAAGGATTCAGAGGGTCTGATCTTAATGACGAATGATGGAGACATCGTGAATAAAATTCTGCGCGCTGAAGGAAAGCATGAGAAGGAATATATCGTGACTGTGAACAGGCCGGTGACAGAGTCTTTCCTGAGAGGAATGTCCAGCGGTGTGAAGATTCTAGGTGAGAGAACACTGCCTTGTACGGTGACTCGCATCTCCGAGAAGACCTTTCGCATCATTCTGACGGAAGGAAAGAATCGGCAAATCCGGCGGATGTGCAGTGCGTTTGGATATGAAGTGCGTAAACTGAAGAGAATTCGAATCATGAACATTCATCTCGGGTCGCAGGCGACAGGTACCTGGAGAGAATTAAGCGAGCAGGAGAAATCGGAGTTAGGGAAGCTATTGAATTACAAGTTGTTCTAAACAAGTATGAGCAATGACCATATAAGAAAGCCTCCATCAAGAGTGGAGGCTTTCTCATTTATTTGACCTATTCGCTGTTCGGTTGATTAATTACTCCACACTCATCGTGTTAGAGCTGCCTGTGTATTTTCGAATAATTGAAATTTCGACACGTCGATTCTGGGCTCGCCCTTCTGGTGTATCATTAGAAGCGACAGGGTGATATTCACCATAACCGCTAGGTGTAAATTTCGAAGGATCCAAATTCGTGTTCAGCAGCATAATTTTCAAGAAATTTAATGCCCGGTCGCTGCTCAGATCCCAGTTGTCATTGTATTGTGCATTGTTGATAGGCATATTATCCGTGTGACCGGTAACAATGACATCATAGTCAGGAAATTGCTGAAGCATGCGGGATATATTCTTAGCTAGAACTCTTGCCTCGGGCTTCACTATCGCTTGCCCTGAAGCAAAGACAGCATTGTCCGCGATGGTGATCATAAGCTGTGATTGATTGAGCTTGGTATCCAGCTGATCAGTGAGACCATTCTTGCTTATATATTGATCGAGCTGCTTCTTCAGCTTCTCCAGCTCTTCCTGCTCTTGCTTCGCGAGCTGAGCCTCTTGAGAAGTCTCCGGATTTTTGGGCGGAGTCGATTCATTGCCTAAGTCCATGCTGGGATCGGTGGGGAAGGCAGACTTGTTATCCAGAACGCCTGTACCGCCATTAAGTGCACTGCTTAGAGCACTCGCCATTTGTTCAAACTTCTGAGCGTCAATGGAGCTCATGGAGAACAACGTGATAAACAAGGCAAGAAGCAATGTCATGAGGTCAGAGTAGGGCAGCAGCCAGCTCTCATCTACATGCTCTTCATGCTCTTCATGTCTTTTCTTAGTCTTTTTCACCTGTACTTCCCTCCTTGCTTGCAAGCTCTGCACGTTCGCTCGGGGTCAGGAATACGGACAACTTCTGATTGATCGCAATGGTGGATACACCGGATTGGATGGACAACAGACCTTCGACCATCATTAATTTAAGCTCGGCTTCTTTTTTGGAAATACGCTTGAGCTTATTCGCAATAGGGTGCCAGAGCACATATCCTGTAAATATACCTAACAGGGTCGCAATAAAGGCAGCTGCGATGGCGTGAGCCAGCTTGTCCATATCACTCAGATCGCCAAGGGCGGCGATAAGACCGACAACCGCGCCAAGAACACCAAGCGTAGGAGCATACATACCCATTTGAGAAAAGATCAATGCACCTGTCTTGTGTCGTTCCTCCGTTGCGTGAATGTCCTCCATCAAGACGTCACTGACAAATTCCTGATCATTGCCGTCTATAATCATACGCATCCCGCTGCGCAGGAAGTTATCGTCGATTTCATCTACTTTTGCCTCGAGTGCGAGGAGTCCTTCGCGGCGTGTAATGGATGCCCACTCGGAGAACATGCTGATCAGTGATACCTTATCAATCATCTTCTGCTTCATGAAGACAATCTTAAACAGCTTGGGTATTTTTTTGACCTCTGACATGGGGAATGCCATAAAAATAGTAGCCGCCGTACCACCAAAAATAATCAGGTAAGCTGCAGGGTTGTTCACCAAATTAATAAGTGGTGCACCCTTAAAGATCATACCTACAACTAGGGACACTAACCCTAGTATCAGTCCAATAATTGTTGAAATTTCCATCATACACCTCATCCATGAGATTTAATCTGAATCCTTTCAAGATATCCCTTTGATTTATAATATTTATCGACACGTTATTCATTTTTGTGAAGGGTTAATTTTCCGGTATAATAGAAACACGATACTAAAAATGGAGTGAACACACATATGGGCGTAAAACATGGACGTGAGTATAGCGACATATTAGAAGATTTGATAAAGGCTATTGCAAAAATTCCGGATCGATATACGTTCTTCGAGATGGAAGAAGAGGACTGGGAGCGGCTTGGAGCCGCAGACCGACGCGAGGTGGATGAAGCGCTTGCAGAAGATTTGTTCTACGCGCTGGGAAGCGAATCCATGATCACGGTTGGAAGTGGAGTCGTGATTCACGATAAGGAAAATCATCGTCTGAATATATTGATAGGCGAGGATGAACTGGACTTCGTAACCCTGATTTAGGGCTAATGGGGCGCTGGAATTAGGATCGCTTACATGATAAGATGGAACACGATAAGCCGTTTACCAGATAGCAAACGGTTCCTTATTGTAAGATATCAGTAAATATAGAGATAGAATTGCACCTAAGCTTGCTGATATGCTTAGCATTCTTTTACTGCATTTATTGCAGTGCCTGTATTTACGTGAGGCACCGGGTCTGCTGAATGTAAGTACGTCTTATCAAGGAGGTTAGATTGAAGCGATGGTCTTTACACAAGAGGAAGTAGAAGCTCATCTAGATAAACTTGAGGGCTGGGAATACGAAGAGGGGCGCTGGATTGTCCGTAAGTTCACGTTTACCAGCTTCATGAAGGGGATTGCCTTTGTTGATGAAGTCGGATTAATATCCGAAGCATTCAATCATCACCCTTTTATCACCATCGATCATAAAGTGGTCACACTGCGGCTCACTTCATGGGATGATGGAGGAATAACAGCGATCGATATTAAAGAAGCACAACAATATAATGAAGCTTACGATAGAATGATGCAAAATTAAGCTGCAATGGAATTAACAAAACACGCCTGTAGGAGTGCGTTCTGATGACAGATACAAACTCTTGCAGGCGTGTTTTATTTAAGTTATATGATTCTACTTCTTCTCGGCCAGCCACAAAGCAAGGTTCGCAATCTCTTCTTCTGTGAGCTGACCTTCAAACGCCGGCATCCCGCCGCTTGTGCCTTCACTAATAATCTGGTACAGCTTATTGGCATCATGTTCTGCACCAATGGTTTGCAGTGACGGTCCCATACCGCCTTCCAGTTGGTTACCGTGACAAGTAATACAGCTTGCCTTCGCCTTCTCCTCAGCAGCCGCAGCGTCTAGCGTTACCTCGGGCATTGCCGGAGGCTGTTCCTCTTCAGCCACATGTTCTCTTCCTGGAACCGTAAACATTAACACGAGGGCAAAAGCGCAAGCGAAGAAAAATAACCCACTCATGATCCATTTCTTCATTCGTTGTGTCCTCCTACTATGTACAATCCTTCATTTATTATAAAGGATCATGAACCTGCTTCATAGTATTTTATGGTAAATATTTAAACAAAAGTTAGGAGAGACAATCATGTCTATTTGAGCTTTACTCCGGTATACACCATACAGAAGAACAACTTGGGGCCCTCTGGAGTAAGACGCTCATAGGTATCATGAATGGTAAATCCCGCATTTTCATAAGTGCGGATCGCTCTTTTATTCCAGGTGAGAACTTCAAGATCAATCTCATTCTGCGGCTGCCGGGAAGCAGCCTCCTGTACAATGGTGCTTACAAAGGGAGCCCCTAACCCCTGCCCACACAGGTCAGGTCTCAAGCCTAGACCAAGCCGGGTCACACCGGCTAGAGGAAATAATTGTGCGAAGCCATATAGCTCACCAGTATCATTTACAATGGATAAATACTGTGTATCTCGGAGCTTAGGGTCGCCGAATTCAATCTCAAGTGCCTTCATCTGCTCCCAGGGCAGCCAGCCGTATATGTTATAAGGAGGTTCGTACTGCCAAGTGCAGATCTCAGCTGCATGCTCTTCACTCATAGGAAGGGCATGAAAGGTCGTTCCTTTCTGCGTCATGTCATCGTCTCCTTTGCCATCCCTCATCCAATAGTCATCCCTAATATAATATAAAAAGCCCGAAGATGGATTACTATTTAGTAATCTAATCTTCGAGCTATAAGGTTCGTTCCAGCACAATGTTGCTTAATCTAATGCAGCAGTTTCGTATTCTTCTGTACTCATGATACGTTTTGCACCAATGTAACGTTTTTCATAGTAGCTCTCGTCCAGCTTGCTGATAATAACTCCTTTGGAGGAGGAAGCATGTGCAAATTTACCGTCACCTACGAAGATGCCGACATGGGATACACCATTTCCGCTTGTGTTAAAAAATACAAGGTCGCCAGGTCTCATCTCAGAACGGGATACAGACTTGCCCATTTTGTATTGAGAACCAGATTGATGAGGCAGATCGATGCCGAGTTTATCAAATACATACATGGTAAAACCAGAGCAATCAAATCCGTTTAAAGTCGTACCGCCATATTTATATTCGGTTCCCTTAGCGTTATCAATGACCTTGTCCATTTTGGAATCGGCGAATGCACTTCCTGTTCCGATGGAGAATGCAATAGCAAGACTCAGTGCTGCAGCAGTTAGTGACTTTTTCAAGAAAAAATAATCCCCTTCCAATGCCTGCGAGGTTAGCTTAAGGATTCGGTAGAAGGTTCCCCTATGATCACTTACGTTGCGAGATCAATTCACCCATAAAAGTGGTTCCCCCGCTTCCCAGATGCCAGGAATTTGGCTGTTCTAATGATGTGCACCTGTGAAAGTCGCTCACTCTTGTAAGACTATGTACTTAGTTAGTTAGTAAAAGTTACAACAATTATTACAAAGTTGTTACTAGAAGTTCTGGGCCTATTGTAACAGAGATTGTGTAAATTTGGCAATCGTTTTTTAGATAAAATATTACAAAAAACAAGCCTCACTCTAGGAAAAGAGCGAGACTTGTGAACTTTTTTGACGTTAAGCAGTCGGACTTAATTTCTGCTATGAAAGCGTTGTATTCGCGCTGGAGTGCGGTTTGGACAAGAGAGGTAGGATATTAATTGAGACAATAAATTCAGGCATCTTCGCTATTGGATCGCCAAATACTGAATTGAGAACTAATCTTCCATACATTGATGAGTGATCGAACGAGATGATAAGACTGCTGAAGAATCAGGGCTAAAAGTCCTGTCCATATGAGAGATACGGCCGTGAAAGCACTGAACAGCAGAATGGCAAGTGTGCTAAGTGTCAGGGCAACTCCAGTGACAGGAAGTGCATGACGGAGGCAGATCCATACAGCACCAAGGCCGCTTCGATTGCCTGTCAGTCCAAACTGGACATATAGGAGCAGCTGCTTGATGATGTAGGCATAAACGATCCATAAGATGACGTAAGGAGCCGCCTGCAGAAGAAGATTCTGATTGTAGACTGCATTCATGAGAATGGGGAGCACCTTTGGAAGGATCCAGTAGGCAGGCAGCAGCAGCAATATGATCTCAATGAGATAGAGTAACGATGTCTTTTTCCAGTGCTTAAGTGTCCCTCGAAAAAAGGAGAAGCCTTTGGTGCTTGACTCTTCATGAAGGCTGTGGAACAAACCCGCCCGAATCAGTGGAGTAATGAGCATCCTTAAAATGAACATGAGGACAAGCAGCCATACATATTCATGGACTGTGGAGCTGGTGCTCAAGCTGATCTGCCCCTCTAACCAGAACAAGATCTGGCTGAGCTCATGAGGAGGGGGATCTGGATAGCGCATAAGCAAGGGGATGACCGCAGAGGACACGACTTTGTACAGAAGAACACCCCATAGCAGTTGGTACAGAAACAAGAAGATGACGATTAGAAAATGACGCTTCACTAACTTAAAACCTTCGGAGAGATAAGATTTCATCCACTATACACCTCACCATGACAGACTTCCGAGCAAGAGCTCCAACACTTTGGTAATACTGATATTAAACCGGGTCTCCAATACTTCATCTCCTTCAGCTTTTAAGTAGTTGTTCATATGCTTGTTCTCAAGTGTGATGGAGTACTCAGGATCAACCATTGCCCAATCCAGCGGAGATTTGTAAGTCAGGTTGTAGATGATTTCTCCACCTTTACCGTCCCATACCTTGCGAATCATATGCCCGTCTGCAAAAGTAAATACGATAGGAATCTCTGAGTAATCGCCTGCATTCTTCGCCACTCTGATCGAGGAAATATAGCTTGGCTCCTCGGATGTCCCCTGTTCCTTGATGGCGATGGAATCTACGGAGAAATCAGCCATTTGGCTGCCATAAATATATTGGTCAAAATAGGTGTCCCACGATCTGCGGGTAACCTGCTCTACAACCTTTTGGAATTGAGCAGTCGTCGGATGCTTGAACCGATACTTGGCTGCATAGGTAGCCATAATCTGATCCATCTTCTTGGTACCCACCTGCTGTTCTATACCCAGGAGGACGAGTTTGCCTCTTGTGTATACATTCTCTGCATAGTGATTATGAGAGTCATACTTCCAGGCTTCCTGTGTAAGTGGAGCAGGCGAGCTCATCGATGCAGATTGCAGCGGCAGATTGGGAGTTAGACCATATTCCTGTTCCATTAGGCGATCTTCTGCATAGGAGGTGAATGCTTCATCCAGCCAAGCTTCTTCAAATTCATTGCTCGCGATCATGCCATAGAAATATTGATGGCCAATCTCGTGAATGACGGTTCTCTCGAGCTCATAACCAGGAGAGGTGTCATCCGCGCCAAAGGCAGTAATCAGTGTCGGATATTCCATTCCTCCCGCGCCATTCGCTTCTATAGGAGGAACAACGATGGACAGGGTAGAGTAAGGGTACCTTCCGTACCAGTCGCTGTAATTAGAAAGTGCAGATTTGGCTGCGTAAAAATAGCGATCCTTCAGATCCGCATGAGCCGGATCAAGATACAGCTTAATGCGTACTCCCGGAACATTTGGTGAGGAGAATGGCTCCTCAGCTACGATAAAGTTCGGTGAAGCCGCCCAGGCAAAATCATGAACATCATCAGCATAGAACTGGTAAATCCTCTGGCCATCCTGCTTCGTGTATGGCTTGGTCGGGAATCCGGTTGCAGCGACGATATAATCCTCAGGGACTTTTATCCGTACACTATAAATGCCGAAGTCGGAATAGAATTCTGAGTTCCCATGATATTGGTGAAGGTTCCATCCCTCGGTTGTCCGATTACGTCTGCCAGCAGGCTCGTAGACACTTATTTTAGGAAACCACTGACCTGCCATGACAAATTCATCGGCTGTACCCATCCGGGCAAAAATTTTAGGCAGCTCGACTTCAAAGGCTATGTTCAATGTAATGCTTTCGCCCCCTTTGACAGGCTTGGGCAGACGAACCTTCACAAGACTGCGGTCGTTCATATTGCCATCGTCCGGCTGGACATACTGAATGCGATGCAATAGCGACAATCCTTCTGTCGTTTTGATCTCGGTAAGCTTCATGGAGCCATAGCCGTCCTTCGGCATAACATCACCTCGAAGCTTTCCGCCGGACTCCTTCATAAAGGTTGTCTGATCAGAGGAGAAAGCATTGGGATATAGATGAAAATATAATTCATTTACGGTTTTGGTTCCCGGATGTGTCCAAGTCATGATGGAGGTGCCTTTTAAGGTGTTCTCTTCGGTCAGCTGCACGTCAATGTGATATTCGACAATGCGGTCGCTCAGCACTTCAGCTCGAGGAGTTTGAACGCTTTCCTGTACCGGTGCAGGTGCTGGATTAGCCCCAGGCTTGGCCGTATTTGGTGCGAGAGCAGGTAGAGCATCCGGGGAGCCGCTTAGACTGAGCAGCAGTGTGCCGCCAAGGACACAGACAGCAATAATAGAAGATAGAATAACTTTCGCGCGAACTGGGGTCATACATTATATACCTCCCGTTGACAAGCATCTAAGGCATGTATATGTTTGCAACGGGACAAATATTAGTTAAAATATTGGTATCAACTTTTGGAGGCCATAATCAATGGAACAAAACGGTCAAAGCGGCAAGAAACAAATTGCCTTGAATATTGTAAGCAGTAAGAGCAAGCATAAAGGATTTGGTGCAGGATCCATTGATCTGAACAACTTATCTCCTGTCATTATTGATGCTGGAGAGGCGAAGATTGATATTGGCGCCATGCATGCGAAGAGCAAAGTGGAGCGGGGGATTAAATTCTCTGCGGATAAGGCAGATGTGCCGAACGGCCGCCAGGTGTGGCTCGTATGGGTGGCAGTGGACCGTACTCCGGAAGGGCAGCTGTATGCAGGCGCCACTGCTTGCGAAATGTGGATTGATACGGAAGCGAGAAGGGGCTGGAAGATTCTCGCCGATCATGTGAACAAGATGGATTATGCAATGAAGCGCCGGATCATGCTGGATGGGCTGGGAGCAGAAGAGAAAGCAGCATTGAAGAAGCTGCTTATAGCTCATAATGAGGACTGGTGGAATGCTTCTCCAGAAGAATTGAAGCAAGCGCTGGAAAGCTGATAATATTGTTCAAATCTAAAAGAACCGCAGGGCTGAAGTTCATCAGCTCTGCGGTTCTTTGCTGTTTAATCGTGCCGTTGCCCGGGCACGGAGTCACCAAGCACGTACGTAAAACCCAGGTTTCAGGCTTATTTGGTCCACCAATTCTTAAAGTGATCCCACCAAGTATCATCTCGTTCTCTCTCAATATCCTGCTCCGTCGAGTCTTGTTCCGGCTCAGCATAATGCTCGGTACAATATTCGGCCGGCTCTGTGCCGCGAAGGAATACTTCGAGCCTGCGATTCTCACAATAATTGCCGGCAAGCTTGCCAGTTGTCGGATCGACATAAACACTGGTCACGCCTTCAGGCACAGGAAATACTTTTGGAGGCACATTCTCAAGCGCCTTCTCTGTGTATTCGGCGAAGATCGGAGCAGCCCTGCGGCTCTCCGTTGTTGTAATCTCTTTTCCTTCATCGTAGCCAACCCACACAGCGGTCGCGAGTTCCGGTGTATATCCCACCATCCAGGCATCGGAGCTCGTGGTGCCTGTCTTGCCCGCGACAGGCCTTGCAAGCTTGCCCGCAACCCGGTGAGCTGTACCTCCCGTATCAAATACACTCTCCAGCAGATTGGTTATTACATACGCTGAGGCCGGGTCAACGACCTGTTCGGATGCCTGCTCCGGAACTTTATACACGATGCGATCAGCCGCATCCGTAATCTTAAGCACGGCAATCGGGGCATTTCGCTGTCCTTCATTGGCAAGCACACTGTATGCTGAGGCCATTTCAAACACGCTCACAGGGGAGGTGCCGAGGGCAAGCGAAGGCACTCCGCTGAGCGAGCTGGTTATCCCTAATTTGTGGGCCATGGCAATAACCGGCTCATATCCGATTTGCATCAGTGTAGTGACTGCATAAATATTATCCGAAACGGCAATCGCCTTGCGCATATCAATCCAGCCAAGATATTTCTCGCCAAAATTGCTGGGCTCATAGGTCTTTCGGTCATTATCGTAATGGAATACCGTCGGTTTGCTCTCGAATAGAGAAACACTGGTGAGCTGTTTGGATTCAATGGCCGTTAGATACATGATCGGCTTGAAGGAGGAGGCCGGCTGGCGATTACTGGCCAGTGCATGATTATACTGACTCGTCAGATAATTGGTGCCGCCCACCATTGCTTTTACATATCCATCGCGCGGGTCAATGGAGACCAGGCCGACTTGAAGCTGACTCTTCGGATCCATTATGCGGGCCACTGTGTCTTCAGCAGCTTGTTGCATCCGCATATCAATGGTCGAGTAAATATTAAGTCCTCCGTGATCCAGACGTGAAGAATCAATGCCCAGCTCATTAACGACCACATTACGGATATAATCACGGAAATACGGAGCCTCTTCATTTGTTTTCCGTTCACTTTGCGGCTTGATATCCAGCATTTCATTGTATGCGGTGTCAGCCTCACTCTGTGTAATATCACCTGTATCGACCATAGCGCTGAGAACAATCTTCTGCCGATCCTTTGCTTTCTTCATATTATTGTACGGCGAGTAGTAAGTAGGACCCTTGGGGACACCGGCGAGAAGTGAGCTCTCCGCAAGCGTAAGATCTGCCGCCGACTTGCCGAAATAGAGCTGAGATGCCGCTTCAATTCCATAGGCTCCGTGACCATAGTAGATTTCGTTCAGATACATTTGTAGAATTTCGTCTTTTGTAAAATTCATTTCAAGCTGGGCTGTATAGACCGCCTCTTTTATTTTTCGTGACCATGTCTTCTCATGGGTTAAATACAGATTTCTGGCAAGCTGCTGTGTCAATGTACTTGCACCTTGTGCCATGCTCATTTCCTTGATGTTTACGAGAATAGCTCGTCCCACGCCTACAATATCAAAGCCATAATGCTCATAAAATTTGCGGTCCTCGACGGCAATGGTAGCCTCTTTTAATTCAGGGGCAATCTGATCCAGCTTCACAGGAGTCGAATCCTTCCCACTGGAGGAAAATGTAGCGATGACCTCACCGTTGATATCAAACAGCCTTGAATTTCGGTCATTATCTGCGAGAGGGAGGCTCGTAGCATATAGATAGATGACAAGCACTGTAGTTAGCACAATGCCCGTGAGCGCCAGAATGCCTAGTACTTTCAGAACCTTCATGGTGCGGCTTGTTTTCTTTTTCGTGGATTCTTCAGTTTGTGACAAATGGAGCCCTCCCTTCATTCCAAAAATAACCTTATGTACCAGTATGGGACTAGGTCCTATTCATTATTCATCGCAATCAAAGATTCTGTGCATAGCAGATACGGGTAAAGGTTAACATAAACTCTAATTCGTGCTACTAGGGGGTGTACTTGTGTATCTGCTTCATATTTCTATTCTTCTTCCCATAGCAGCAGGGATTGGGATTGCATTTATGAAAGGTTTGTCACACCGTTTCCACCTGGGATGGGCGGTTTTGTTCGTACCGCTGATTCTGTTTGCCTATTTTCTGAGCCTCATTCCTGATGTGAGGAACTACGCTGTATTCTATGAATCCATTCCGTGGATTCCATCGCTTGGCATTTATTTTACAATTTACTTAGACGGATTAAGCCTACTAATCTCGCTGCTGATTACAGGGATAGGCACTCTGGTTGTTCTATACTCTGTTTACTATATGGAACGTGGTCAGGCATTGCATCAGTTCTACTTGTATCTGCTCCTGTTTATGGGAGCGATGCTTGGCGTTGTACTCTCAGACAACATGATGGTGCTATACGGCTTTTGGGAGCTGACGAGTATCGCTTCTTTCCTGTTGATTGCTTTTCATCATAGTAAGGTAGAGTCGATTCGCGGTGCACAAAAGTCATTTCTTGTCACGGTCTTTGGTGGATTCGCGATGCTGACAGGGTTCATCATGTTGTATTTGATCAGCGGCTCATACAGCATAAGAGAAACGATCGAGTCTATCTCTAATATAGACGATCATTCGCTGTTCATCCCTGCTCTTATTCTCATTCTGATCGGGGCCTTTACCAAATCTGCACAGTTCCCGTTTCATATTTGGCTTCCCGATGCGATGGAAGCTCCGACACCGGTAAGTGCCTATTTGCACTCAGCCACAATGGTCAAAGCAGGGATTTATATTGTAGCTCGCTATACTCCGGTCTTTGGTGGTGAGGCCGTATGGTTCTGGCTCGTCTCGCTTGTAGGGATCATAACGATGGCTTATGGCTCACTTATCGCCATTAAGAAGACGGATCTCAAAGCCATTCTGGCGTATTCAACTATATCTCAGCTTGGGCTCATCATGTCACTGTTTGGGTTAGGCTCGGCTGCACTTTATTTTGGATATGGGTCGGAATCCTTATTATATACAACAGCAACAACGGCAGGCATATTACATTTGTTTAATCATGCGCTGTTCAAGGGCTCACTATTTATGATGGCAGGGATTGTAGATCACGAGACAGGCACACGGGATATTAGAAAGCTTGGCGGACTTATATCCGTCATGCCGATAACCTTCTCGATTGCTCTCATTGGCACGTTCTCCATGGCAGGTCTGCCGCCATTCAACGGATTCATTAGTAAGGAGATGTTCTTCAAGGCGACGCTTGAAATTACGGAACTGGGCATATTCAATCTCGAAGCCTGGGGAATGCTATTTCCCATCTTGGCCTGGATTGCCAGTGTAATGACTTTTATTTATTCCATGGTTATCGTATTTCGGACATTTCTTGGAACGAACAAGACTGAAATTCCTGTACATAAGCTTCATGAAGCACCTATAGGAATGTTAATTCCGCCATCTATTCTGGCGCTGATGGTACTGGTCACAGGAGTATATCCGGATCTGTTATCTGGCGGGCTGATTGAGCCGGCGATGGCCTCGGTTCTGTCTCCCCTTCTAGCTGAAGGAGAACGTTTCGATGTGCATCTGTATCTATGGCATGGAATCACACCCGAGCTGTGGATGACCTTAGGCGTTGTTGTTCTCGGTGGAGTCATCTACAAATTCCTGCCCAGATGGAAGACTCAATATGAGGATTACATCCCCAGATATACCATCAACCGTTTTTATTCAACGGCATTTAGAGGGCTGCACCGGTTTGCGAAGCGATGGACTCAGACCTACATGAATGGATCGCTGCGCAACTATTTAATTTACATCTTCGGCTTTATGCTGATCCTGATCTTCTATGCATTCTGGCGTGCCAGCGATATACAGTGGGATTTCAGCGGCTATGAATCGTTCATGGCTTATGAAAATATTTTGCTCGCGGGCTTAATTATTACGGCATTGTGCATTCCATTAGCCAAACACAGATTGTCTGCTGTCATCCTAACAGGGGCTGTGGGTTATCTTGTTACCTTGTTCTTTGTGCTCTTCAGAGCGCCAGATTTGGCCTTGACTCAAATGGTGGTTGAAACGGTATCGGTCGCACTTTTCCTGCTCTGCTTCTATCACCTTCCCGAGCTGACGCCCAAATCAAGCAGGAAATATCAGGCTTTGAACCTGGTTATTGCTATCGGGGTAGGTGTCATGGTTACCTTGATTGCTCTGGCAGCAAGCGGAACACCTCAGCTCGCTTCCGTTTCCGAGTTCTTTACAAGGGAGAGCTATAACCTGGCAGGGGGCAAGAACATTGTCAACGTGCTTCTGGTTGACTTCCGTGGTTTTGATACGCTGCTTGAAATTATGGTGCTTGGTGTTGCTGCCCTGGCGATCTATTCGATGATCAATCTCAATTTGACGGGCAGAGATCTTGGCTCGAAGCATCAAGCTTTGCCGAAGAAGGAAGAGGAGGATCAAGCAAAGGATAAGAGTCGAATGGTCAAGCCGGATAATTGGAACACCGTTCCTTTGCGAAGTAACGATGTCTTCTTACAGATGAGTACAAAGATCATTGTGTTTATTATCTTAATCTTTGCTCTGTATCTCTTCTTCGCCGGACATCATCAGCCGGGGGGCGGATTTATCAGCGGTCTCGTAACCTCTGCCTCACTCGTACTTATGGCGATCGCGTTCAATACAGATACGCTGCGCAGAATACTTCCGGTCGACTACCGTTATGTCATTGCATGGGGCCTTCTTATATCACTAGCAACCGCTGCGGGATCTTTCCTGTTTGGGGTTCCGTTTATGAGCCAGACATTTGGTTATTTCAATATTCCGATACTGGGCGAGGTTGAACTGACGACCGCCCTCATCTTTGAAGCAGGCGTGTTCATGGCCGTGGTTGGTGTCACGATGACCATCATTTTGCAAATTGGGGAGGATCGATGACGATGGAAATTATAATGAGTGTTACCGTGGGCATTCTATTTGCCGTAGGTGTGTACCTGATACTGTCTCGAAGCTTGCTGCGGCTTGTGCTGGGGATATCCATCTTGTCACACGGAGTGCATCTATTGCTTATGACAATGGCTCGTCTGAAGACAGGTGCACCTCCGCTGCTGGGAGAGAACGCCGAGCAATATGTGGACCCTCTTCCACAAGCACTGATCCTGACTTCGATTGTCATTAACTTTGGACTGCTGTCCTTCTTCTTCGTGCTTGCCTATCGTTCGTATCTCAAACTGAAGACCGACGATATGGAGGAAGTAAGGGGGCCGAAATATGAATAACCTTGTTGTTCTGCCGATCTTCATCCCTGTTCTCACAGGGATTCTTCTTATTCTGTTTATGAAGTCGGTCAGAATACAGCGCTGGATCAGCGGAATTGGTACTGTCATTGCTCTTGGCATAGCGATCCTGTTGTTCGCACAAGTATCCGTTTCAGGCCTCCAGCTGCTCAATATGGGAGGATGGGCAGCACCATATGGCATCGTGTTTGTAGCGGATACTCTTGCGTCTCTGCTTGTACTCGTAGCCTCCATTATTGCGGTGGCTTGTATCTTCTATGCATTTAGAAGTCTCACAGAAGAGAGAGAGAAATACCACTTTTACGTGTTCTTTCAATTTCTGATGGCTGGCGTCAACGGCTCCTTCCTAACCGGAGATCTGTTCAATCTATTCGTTTGCTTTGAGCTGATGCTGATTTCTTCTTATGCACTGCTGGTGCTGGGGAATACGGAAAGACAGCTGATGGAGTCGTTAAAATATGTGCTGATCAATATGGTTTCCTCCTCCTTCTTTGTCGTTGGCATAGGTTACCTGTATTCCGTTGTAGGAACCGTCAATCTGGCTCACTTATCGGTGAGGGTGGCTGAGGTAGGGCAGGATGGTATTCTGGGAGTCATCTCGGTCCTATTCCTGCTTATCTTCAGCATCAAAGCCGGGCTGTTCTTGTTCTTCTGGCTATCCGGTTCTTATGCTGCTCCGCCGGCCATCGTAACCGCACTGTTTGCCGGTCTTCTGACGAAGGTGGGTTTATACGCCATTGTGCGGATGTTCACACTTGTGTTCTATCACGATCCAGAGTTTACTCGTCAGATCATTGGCTGGATGGCAGGCGCTACCATGATACTAGGGGTAATCGGTGCTATTGCCTATAAGAACGTAAATAAGATTTTGGTGTACAACGTTGTGGCAGGGGTAGGCTTTGTGGCCTTTGGGATGGCAGCAGATAACAAGCTCGCGCTTGAAGGGCTTATGTTCTATCTATTGCACGACATGATTATCAAAACACTCTTGTTCCTGCTAGGCGGAGCATTAATTGCCGCTGCCGGGACCGCAAGTCTTAACAATATGGGCGGGCTCATCCGCAGCTACCCGCTGCTCGGCTGGATGTTCTTCGTAGCTGCACTTGCTCTGGCAGGTGTTCCTCCGCTAAGCGGATTCCCGGGTAAGCTGATGCTTTTTGAAGGGGGCATTGCCGCGGGGCTGTACGGGCTGACCACAATTGCGGTAATTGCCAGCTTCCTGATGCTGTACTCGCTTCTGCGAATCTTCATTTATGCTTTCTGGGGAAAGGGGCAGACCATCCATTCGGATGAAGCTCATTACTCCATTAACCGGATGCTCATTCCGGCAGGGGGGCTGTTTGTTATTGTGATCGGTATGGGGCTGTTTGCAGAGGTGCTGTATCCTTCCTTTTCGACGGCGGCACATGTACTGATTGATCCCAGCCTGTATGTCAATAAGGTATTAAAGGGGTGGTGATTGAATGTCCAGGCAGATTATTCTCAATCTACTCATCACTTTTCTATGGATGATGCTCAATCATTCATGGAGCGGAGCCAGCTTCTTTGTAGGGTACACCCTTGGTTTGCTGATCATTTTTGCATTCCGTAGGTTCTTCCCTGAGCCCTTCTATTTAAAAAAGCTATGGGCCACCTTAAAGCTGATCAAGCTGCTTATTGTAGAGCTCTTTCGTTCCTCGTTTGAAGTTATTTCCCATATTGTAAAGCCGAAGCTCGACATTTCGCCCGGAATTTTTAAATATGAGACGGATCTTCGTTCCGAATTCGAGATTATGCTGCTGTTTCTGTTCATCTCACTGACGCCAGGCACGATGCCCCTTGAGATTTCCAGAAACAAGAGAACCATATACATTCACGCGTTCCATATCCCGGACGAAGGGAAGATTGCAGAGGGTATCAAGAATACATTTGAGAAAGCGATTATGGAGGTGACGAGATAATGCTGACCATTGTTCTTAGCATGTCGCTGTTGCTGCTGGGTATCGCCATTCTCGGGTGTCTGTATCGGGTCCTGAAGGGGCCTTCCATGGCTGACCGCATCACGGCACTCGATACGATTGGTATTCACTTGATTGGAAGTGTAGCTGTATTGTCTATGCTGCTTCATACTCAGGCTTATGTGGATATCATCCTCTTAATTGGCATCTTGGCGTTTATCAGTACAGTTGCCTTTGCCAGATTTATTGAAAGGGGGCTCGTACTCGAAAATGACGATGATCTTTAGTGTAATCGTTGGGCTCCTTGTCTTGTTTGGTGCGATTCTGAGTGTGCTGAGTGCCTACGGACTCATCCGGCTTCCGGATGTATACCTCCGAGCGCACGCAGCAACAAAGAGTAATACGCTTGGCATTCTATGTATCCTGTCCGGCAGTTTCTTGTTTTTTATCGTGTATGACGGCTATGTGAGTGCAAGGCTGCTTCTTGGCATTCTGTTTGTTTTTTTGACCGCTCCTGTTGCAGGGCATTTGAATGGTCGTGCTGCTTATCGTACCGATGTTCCATTATGGAAGGGGAGCTCGCTTGATGAACTGGCAAAGGCTCTTAAAGGGAAGAAACGACATATCCCCGAGAACGAGGAAATTTCTGTAGATTCACTTGAGCCGGAGCCGAATAGAAATCATACCAAGCATGAGTGAGCTATCCTGAAAATAACGCAATAGAACAGTATCTTTACAGCGATTTCAGATTTAACGTATAATGCAAAAGTGCGTCAATTTGTGCCATGGGTTTAGTGCAATATAGACGGAAAATCTGAAGCTCCTCTTCGCTTGTATATGCTGTTTAGATAGAAATCCAGGTGAAAGCTGCCGGCGGAACACTTATTCTAATCGAGAGAAGGTAATAACGATGGAATTGTGGTTTACGGAGAAACAAACCGAGAATTTCGGCATTACAATGAAGATTCACGAAACTTATGTGAATGAACAGACGGAATTTCAAGATCTGGCTATGGTCAAAACCGAGGAGTTCGGCAATATGCTGCTCCTTGATGGTATGGTAATGACGACAGAAAAAGACGAATTCGTATACCATGAGATGGTTGCGCATCCGGTACTATATACGCATCCTAACCCTGAGCATGTACTTGTGGTTGGCGGCGGTGACGGCGGAGTCATCCGTGAAGTGCTCAAGCACCCTCAAGTGAAAAAGGCGGTTCTGGTTGATATCGACGGCAAGGTAATCGAGTATTCCAAAAAATATTTGCCAAGCATAGCAGGCAAGCTGGAGGATGCTCGGGTCGAAGTGCTCGTAGGTGACGGCTTTATGCACATTCATGATCACAAGGCTGCTTATGATGTCATCATGGTAGATTCCACTGAGCCGGTAGGCCCTGCAGCCAATCTGTTCACACGCGGCTTCTACCAAGGAATTTACGAAGCATTAAGAGAAGACGGCATTTTTGTTGCTCAAACGGACAACCCTTGGTTTAAGGCAGATCTGATTCAGAGTGTGAACAAAGACGTGAAGGAAGTGTTCCCGATCGTTCGTGTGTATGGAGCGAATATTCCAACCTACCCAAGCGGTCTGTGGACGTTTACCATGGGAAGCAAGAAGTATGATCCGCTCGAAGTTGATGAGACAGCGATCCCAGAAATCGATACTAAATATTATACTCCGCGTCTTCACAAAGCAGCGTTTGTGCTGCCAAGATTCGTGGAAGATCTGATTAAATAAGGAGAATTAGCTTAATATGAAAATTGATCAAGCATACTCTGGAAATGTGTTTATTTGCAGTTCCGAGGATTATGAGAATTCCAAAGCCGTGATCTACGGCATGCCGATGGATTACACCGTCAGCTTCCGACCGGGCTCGCGTTTCGGTCCGGCACATATTCGCCAGGCTTCTGTAGGACTTGAAGAGTACAGTCCTTACCTGGATAGAAGCATCGTGGATCTGAAGTATTTCGATGCAGGCGATTTGCTGCTGCCATTCGGTAATGCAGGCCGCAGCCTGGATATCATCCGGGAGTATGTGGAAGGTCTCTTGGCTGACGGTAAGATTCCAGTTGGTCTTGGCGGAGAGCATCTGGTCACTTGGCCAGTACTTGAAGCAATGTACAAGAAATATCCTGATCTTGCGATTATTCATATTGATGCTCATGCCGATCTTCGTGAGCAGTATGAGGGTGAGCCTCTGTCCCATTCGACTCCAATCCGCAAAGCGGCAGAATTGATGGGAGGCAAGAACATTTATCAATTCGGTATCCGTTCCGGTTCGAGAGAAGAGTTTGCCTATGCACGCGAGAACATTAACTTCTATCCATTTGAAGTGGCAGCTCCCATGAAGGAAGCATTGCCGTCCATGGGCAGCCGTCCGGTTTACGTGACGATTGATATCGACGTGCTTGACCCTTCCGCAGCTCCAGGCACAGGAACTGCAGAAGCCGGCGGAATTACGTCGAAGGAATTGCTTGAGGCTGTTCATGCGATTGCAAGATCGAGTGTGAATGTCGTGGGATTTGACGTCGTTGAAGTGGCGCCGATCTATGACCCAACCCAGCAGACGCCAATCGTTGCATCCAAGCTGATCCGTGAAATGCTGCTTGGCTTCGTCAAGTAGATTTGTACAATATTACAAGCTTATGGTTTGTGAAGCACCCTTTCATCCCCTGATTGAAGAAGATATGATCAGGGCTGTTGGGGTGCTTTTGTATGCGAGCTGCCGTTTTACGGCATCATTTAGATAGACAGGCAGGATTTTGATTTGAACAATAGAACCAAAATCTATAGAATGAACTAAGGAAAGAAGCGAAAGGAACGCTTTGTTAAGGTAGATAGGGGACGATAGAATCATGTCAGGATGGAATCCCGTCAAGGTTCATATTTACAGTATGGCTGACGGCGAGAAGGTTATACAGACATTTACCGGAGAGGCGATCAGGAAAGGCAGCGCCCTCTATGTACGATATGAAGAAGAAGAGCAGGTTCCCGGGGGGAGCAGGATTCGAAATACCATTAAGGTCACAGAGCACAGCTTGAAGCTGATCCGCCATGGCGGAGTGGAATCAGAGCAGAATTTTGAGCTGGGCCAACGGCTGCCCGGATTCTATAAATCACCCTACACTTCGTTTGCTTTGTCTACGGACACGAAGAAGCTTGAGATTAGCACCGCAGGAATGTCGGCCAAGCTTGCTTTTCGCTATGATCTATATATGTTTGAAGAGAAATCAGGACGTTTTGATATCAGTATGGAAATACAGGAGGAACATTAATTCATGACACGCAATCCATTAGAGCTTATTAATGAGCAAGTGACTGCAGCAATTAAAGAAGCTGTAATATCAGCAGGTATTGTGGCTGAGGAAGAGATACCGGCAATCGTGCTGGAAGTACCGAAGGATAAGAGTCACGGGGATCTCGCGACGAATGCTGCAATGCAGCTGACTCGGATTGCTAAGAAGAATCCGCGCATGATCGCTGAACAAATGATTGAACATCTCGATTTATCGAAGGCTGGAATTGAGTCCGCTGAGATCGCAGGCCCAGGTTTTATTAATTTCCGTCTGAGTAAGAGCTATCTGTACCCCGTAATTGAACTCATTCACGAGCAGGGTGAGGACTACGGACGTGTGAATATGGGTGAGGGACGCAAAATCCAGATGGAGTTTGTCAGTGCGAACCCGACCGGAAGCCTTCATCTTGGACATGCCCGGGGAGCAGCTGTTGGCGATGCATTATGCAACGTGCTTGATTTTGCAGGGTATGAAGTAACGCGTGAGTACTATATTAATGATGCCGGCAATCAAGTGTTTAACCTGAGTAAATCCATTGAGGCACGTTATCTTCAGGAGCTGGGACAGGAAGTAGACATGCCGGAGGATGGCTATCATGGCGAGGATATTCGCGGCTTTGCCAGAGAACTGGTTGCTGAGAAGGGGAACTCCCTGCTTGAGCTCAATCCGGGTGACCGTGCAGCCTTCTTTAGAAATTACGGTCTTGAGAAAGAGCTTGATAAGATCAAACGTGACCTTGGACGCTTCCGTGTTGAATTCGATAATTGGTTCAGTGAAACCTCACTTTATGATAACGGAGCGGTTCTGAACGCGCTTGACGAGCTGCGGGAAAGAAACGAGATCTTCGAGAAGGACGGGGCGACCTGGCTGCATACTTCGAAATATGGTGACGATAAGGACCGTGTTCTCATTAAAAATGACGGCACATACACCTATCTGACACCGGATATTGCATACCATCGCGACAAGTATGCCCGCGGCTACGATACGATGATCAATATTTGGGGTGCAGACCACCATGGCTACATTCCAAGAATGAAGGCTGCTATGGAAGCGCTCGGCAACGATCCTGACAAACTGGTTGTACTCATTGCCCAAATGGTAAGCTTGTTCCAGAACGGCGAGAAGGTGAAGATGTCCAAGCGTACGGGCAAAGCCATTACGATGGAAGATCTGATGGACGAAGTTGGCGTAGACGCGATTCGATACTTCTTCACGATGCGCAGCATGGATTCTCATCTTGATTTTGATATGGATCTTGCCATCTCTACAAGCAACGAGAACCCGGTGTTCTACGTACAGTATGCACATGCCCGGGTATGCAGTGTATACCGTCAGGCAGAAGAGCAAGGGATCGTCATCTATCCTGTACGTGATGTGAACCTGTCCAAGCTGACAGCAGAGCATGAATATGATATTCTGCGCAAGCTGGGCGAGTTCCCTGAAGAGGTTGCAGCCGCAGCGAATGGATACGCACCGCACCGTATTATCCGTTATGTGTATGAGCTGTCGGCATTGTTCCACAGCTACTATAAGGCTGAGCGTGTCATTACCGATGATGCGGAGCAGACTCAAGCGAGACTGGCTCTTCTTGGTGCGGTTCGCACAGTCATTGCTACCAGCCTCAGACTTGTCGGCGTGAGTGCACCCGAAAAAATGTAATTTGTCATAGCAGCTGCCGAATAATCGGCTGTCCTTAAATAATGCAGAAGCCTCCCAAGATAATCTCGGGAGGCTTCTTTACTCAGATAAGATCCCAAATACAAATAAGGTCTAGATCTTTCGATACTAGAGAGACCACCGCATGCCTAACTAGACTTGGTTCCCTCCTGAAGCAATCGCAGTGCATGAAGCTCCCCGCCTTGATCGCTGGAACGGGCTGACTTTCCGGAACGAAGGGGGGTTGCGCTTTTCTTGATTAGCGTCTTGATCTCCTCAGGGGATAAACCAGGGCGTTCTGACAGCAATAATGCAATCGCACCACTGACATGAGAGGTAGCCATAGAGGTACCGCTCATCTCATGATATTTTCCATGAGTCCAGCAGGAGTATATATTTTTGCCTGGAGCATACACATCTACATAAGGGCCGCGATTGCTGAACTCAGCGATGCGTCTGTTCTCATCGGTTGCACCCACAGAGATGGTCTGTGCGTATCTGGCCGGATAATCAATGCTGCGCCGCTTGCCGTCATTTCCTGAAGAGGCGACGATGACGATGCCTTCCCTGCTTGCTTTATTGACGACATCAAGAAGAGCCTTACTCTTGGTGCGCATGCCGAAGCTCATGTTGATGATATCTACCCGGTTCCGGACACACCAATCAATGCCAAGGATGATATCTGAGACATAGGCTGATCCTTGATGATCGAATGCTTTTACAGGGTATATGATGGATCTAGGGGCAACGCCAATAATGCCTTCTGTGCTGTTTGCCGCGGCAATGGTGCCTGCAATATGGGTGCCATGACCATTATCATCGAAGGGAAGCATGTTTCGGTTGAGAAGATTAACGCCTCTGGCGAGGGAATGACGGAGGTCGGGGTGCTGATAATCGGCGCCTGTGTCAATGACAGCAATTTTGATTCGATGTCCTGTAGAATTGGACCAAGCCTTATGAGCACGAATCTTTCTCACCCCCCATGGGATGCCGTGACCGCCTCCTGAAGGGGGCGTTTTGATGTTTTTTATCGTGGAGTGAACCTTTATTTTACTGTCGTTCTCAATGGTTAAGGATGGATTACTCAAACTGTGAAGTCTGGCAGATGGAGTTAGAGGAACGATCAGTGCCCTGATCAGGCGGGATGCTCTGACATGCCGGAGATTTTTTAAGGTTGGCTTGAGCTTGGCAAGTGCAAGCAAACACTCATAATACTGCTGCGGTTTTGCGAAACGAATGATCTGGTGTCCGCTGGATGTCTGGGAAGCTTGATTCATCTCATCATTCAGCAGGGATAAGAATACGGAGTAATCCATTTTTGGGCAGTCCCCCTCTGGATGCCATGCTTGAGGTATTGTATGTACGTGCAGGTGATACGGCATGAGAAACCAGCCCTTTTTTATTGCAAATAGGCCCGATAAATCGTGTCAAATGGGGTAGAAATTCATAATATACATAGAGAGCTCCATGGCTCTTGCGGGGACCCGTCGAAGGAGCAATCCTTCAGGGCGGATACAGTCAGAAGGCGGGGGAGGGACCCCCGTCTTTTTTAAATTTTTTCAGCTGAATGTAAGTGAAAGCGCTACGGAAGAGTTATAGCCGAAGAGGGAATACTGAGGGAATACATATTGAAGAGAACATCATCTTGGGTTATATAGATAGAGATTGGAATTTTTCTGCTCGATTTATCTCGTTACTTATGCACATAAAACTTGCATTTTGAGGCTAAATAGGTTTTACTTAGGTTTGTTAATGGATATGTTAGTTATAGTTAAAGCGTTATATAGATTGAGCTAAAGCGGAGTGTTTAGGTCATTCTATAAACCGTTATGCGAATTAATGTGTGAGAGGAAGTGTCCGTTAGTGAGTACCTCACTCAATTTAAAATTGGATCCAGAAAGGATCCGTGAAATGCCGATGGTCGATTTGGCTTTTATGGTGCTTAAAGCTGCCAACACGCCTTATTACTATCGTGACCTGATGAATGAAGTAGCGAAGCTGCGTGGCCTTAGCGACGAAGAGATCAACGATGTCATTGCACAGCTATATACTGAAATTAATATCGACGGCCGGTTTGCCTATGTGGGAACCAATCTGTGGGGACTCAAGCGCTGGTATCCGATCGATAAAGCCGAAGATTCTGTCACTGGCACGAAGCGTCCAAGAATCATCAACGATGACGATGATGAGGATGAAGAGTACATTGATGAAGAACACGAGGATGAAGATTTCGATCATTCTGGTGATGAGGACGAGGATGATGATCTCTTCGATGATGACTCGGAAGAAGACGAGGATGATGTCGATGATGAGATTATCGGTGATGAAGAGCTGGATGATGAAGAAGACGTAGAAGACGATGACGATGAGCTGTCAGACGACGAAGATGAGGACGAGGAAATCTAGTCCAAAACTGGTTGTATAAAGTCGATGAACATCCTTGACAAAAGCTCATTGAAGCAGGTAAACTATTGCTTGGGCTTATGATTGAGCGATGAATATTACACGTGTTTTATATAAAAAAGTGCCCCGTTTTTTCGGGTGTGCTTTTTTCTTTTTTATAGGGAACTATAGATAGAAATAACATGTACCGCCTTGATCTGTGAGGCGGGATGTTTTTTTTGACAAGCAAATTTTGCTTATTCCCTTTTTAGACGATGATAACCTGAAAAATGGGTTAGGATAACATCATAATGTCGCCTGAATTTTACGGACTTTTATGTAGGAGGGTATTATAAAGTGACAACAAAGTATATTTTCGTGACGGGCGGGGTTGTGTCTTCCCTAGGCAAAGGGATTACAGCTGCATCTCTGGGAAGACTGCTGAAGAACAGAGGGCTTAAGGTGACGATTCAGAAATTCGATCCATACATTAATGTGGATCCAGGAACGATGAGTCCTTACCAGCATGGTGAAGTGTTTGTAACAGATGACGGAGCGGAAACAGACCTTGACCTTGGGCATTATGAGCGTTTTATTGATATTAACCTTTCCAAGAACAGCAATGTGACTACAGGCAAAGTGTACTCTACGGTTATTAGCAAAGAGCGCCGCGGAGAATATTTGGGCGGTACGGTTCAGGTTATTCCTCATATTACGAACGAGATTAAAGAACGCGTATTCCGCGCCGGTCGTGAAACCGGGTCTGATGTTGTTATTACGGAGATTGGTGGCACGGTAGGTGATATCGAGAGCTTGCCATATCTTGAAGCGATTCGTCAGATCAAGAGCGATGTAGGCCGGGATAATGTAATGTACATTCATGTTACGTTGATTCCTTACATCAAAGCAGCGGGTGAAGTGAAGACGAAGCCGACGCAGCACAGCGTTAAGGAACTGCGCGGAATCGGTATCCAGCCGAATGTGATCGTGTGCCGTACAGAGCAAGAGCTCTCTGCTGATATGAAGGCTAAGCTGGCCCTGTTCTGTGATATTGACCCGCATGCTGTGGTAGAATGCCGTGATGCAAGCACACTTTATGAGGTACCACTCAACCTTCGTGATGAAGGCTTGGATGAGATTGTAGTGAATCATTTGAAGCTGACAACACCTGCGCCGGACATGACCGAGTGGGAAGGTCTTGTTGATCGGATCAGCAAGCTGGAGAGAACAGTGGAAATCGCCATTGTTGGTAAATATGTTGCGCTTCATGATGCTTACCTTAGTGTGGTTGAATCGCTGTCTCATGCAGGCTTTGCTGCCAATGCAGAAGTGAAGCTCCGCTGGGTAAATGCTGAAGAGATCACGGATGAGAACGTAGATGAGCTGCTGCACGGAATCGGCGGAATTCTGGTACCTGGCGGTTTTGGCGATCGCGGTATTGAAGGTAAAGTATCGGCTATTCGCTATGCGCGTGAGAACAACATTCCGTTCTTCGGCATTTGCTTGGGCATGCAGGTATCTGTCATTGAGTATGCTCGTTCTATCGTTGGTCTCACAGGTGCTAACAGCTCGGAGATTAACCCTTCTACCGAATATCCAGTCATTGATCTGCTTCCAGAGCAAAAGGATATCGAGGATCTTGGCGGTACGATGCGTCTTGGGTTGTATCCTTGTAAATTGCAGGAAGGCTCCCTTGCAGCAGCTTGCTATCAGGATGAGCTGGTCTACGAGAGACATCGCCACCGGTATGAATTTAATAACGAGTACCGTGAAGTGATTGAGAAGGCGGGCCTGCTTATCTCGGGTACTTCTCCAGATGGACGTTTGGTGGAAATTGTTGAGCTTCCAGGACATCCTTGGTTCCTGTCCGTTCAATTCCATCCGGAATTCATTTCACGTCCGAACCGTCCACAGCCATTGTTCCGTGAATTTGTGAAGGCGTCCCTTACTCATTCAGAGAATATGTAACTTCAAATTTATATAACCTTAAGATCCCGTTCTCGGGATCTTTTTTATCATATGAAAATTGGATGGTATTCCATTTATATGTAATATGGTTTGAGTAAGCAGGATTTAACTGAGCGAAGTAGAATCTTATATCTAACAACCTAAAAATCGCTGGATTAGGTAAAATCATGTGCGGCTTGCGTAGATTGATTTGCGGGAGGTAAGACTTTGAATAACAAAAAAGTACTTATAGTTGATGATCAGAATGGAATTCGTATTTTGCTTATGGAAGTGTTCAGCAGTGAAGGGTATACAACATACCAGGCGGCTAACGGCAAAATAGCACTGGAGATTGTTCAGAAGCATTCCCCGGATCTTGTATTGCTGGATATGAAGATTCCAGGAATGGATGGTCTGGAAATACTGAAGCATATCAAAGAGATGAACTCTGAAATCAAGGTCATTATGATGACCGCATATGGCGAGCTTGACATGATAAAAGAAGCTACCGAGCTGGGAGCGCTAATGCACTTCACCAAACCATTTGACATTGATGAGATGCGGATCGCGGTTAATATGCAGCTTGGCGGGGTAAAGAACGAAATATAGGATGTATAGGGTCCTGTCTTAACGGGCAGGATTTTTTGTAGCCTTTTGTAAATGACATCACTTTGCCAGTGCCTTGTCTTCTGCTAGAATTCGAGATGGCAGGACGTTTCCGCAGCTTATTTATTTTTCAAACCCTTGTTTAGTATTTAACATCGGATGTGGTATAATAATGGCTGTATGTGATGTCGGCTAATAACCATAGACAAACAAAGACACTAGGAGGATTTAAACCATGCCATTAGTATCAATGACAGACATGTTAAACAAAGCGCTTAAAGGTCAGTATGCAGTTGGTCAATTTAACATCAACAACCTTGAGTGGACTCAAGCTATTCTTGCTGCAGCAGAAGAAGAGAAATCTCCAGTCATTCTTGGAGTATCCGAAGGCGCAGCTCGTCACATGGGCGGCTTCTACACTGTAGTGAAAATGACTGAGGGCCTCATCCACGATATGAAAATTACCGTGCCTGTAGCCATCCATCTTGATCATGGTTCCAGCTTTGATAAATGTAAAGAAGCAATTGATGCAGGCTTCACTTCCGTTATGATCGACGGTTCCCACCATGCAATCGACGAGAACATCGAAATCACTAAAAAAGTGGTTGAGTACGCACATTCCAAAGGCGTTTCCGTTGAAGCTGAAGTTGGTATCGTGGGCGGACAAGAGGATGATGTTGTCGGTGAAGTAATGTATGCTAAGCTTGACGATTGTGTTCGTATCGTTAACGAAACAGGTATCGATACACTTGCTCCAGCTCTTGGTTCCGTTCATGGTCCTTACAAAGGCGAGCCTAACCTTGGTTTTGCAGAAATGGAAGAGATCCGTAACGCAACTACACTTCCACTTGTTCTTCATGGTGGTACAGGTATCCCGACTCATGACATCAAGAAAGCAATCTCCCTGGGTACTTCCAAGATCAACGTGAATACAGAGAACCAAATCTCCTTCACGAAGACTGTTCGTGAAGTGCTTGCAGCTAAACCAAATGAATACGATCCACGTAAATATATCGTTCCAGGTCGTGACGCGATCAAAGCAACAGTTATCGGCAAAATCCGTGAGTTTGGTTCCAGCAACCAAGCGTAAGTTTTTTGACAACCGATTCAATTTAATAGATGAAATGGGAATCACACCGCTTAGTCGGTGTTTTTCCATTTCATAATAAGTATTTTAAAGTTGAAAGTATCGTTATAATATAATCCGTAAATCCGTAGTGATGCATTGCCATAAGAATTATTCAATTCGGCTAGAAGTGATTTCTAGGAGGACCTCTTACCTTATGGAAAAATTAATGATCAGTGGTGGAAGGCCACTCCAAGGCACGGTTACCATTAGCGGAGCTAAGAACAGTGCCATAGCGCTCATTCCGGCGGCAATTCTTGCCGAGTCGGAAGTTATTCTTGATAATCTACCTTTACTCAGCGATGTTGCTGTTTATTCCGAAATTCTAGAGGAACTTGGAGCTACGGTATCTTGGGATGGAAATTCGATGAGGATTGATCCTTCTCATATTATTTCATTGCCTATGCCTAACGGACCAGTGAAGAACCTTCGCGCATCTTATTATATGATGGGTGCTTTGCTAGGGCGCTTCAAAGAAGCGACCATTGGACTGCCAGGGGGCTGCAACTTTGAACCTCGGCCTATTGATCAGCACATCAAGGGTTTTGAAGCTCTTGGAGCAACGGTGACAAATGAGCATGGTGCCATCCATCTTCATGCCAAAGAGCTCAAGGGTGCCAAAATTTATCTGGATGTTGTCAGTGTAGGAGCAACCATAAACATTATGCTGGCGGCGACAAGAGCCAAGGGCTCTACGATTATTGAAAATGCGGCCAAAGAGCCTGAGATTATAGATGTAGCAACACTTTTGAATTCCATGGGAGCATCGATAAAAGGTGCAGGCACCGAAACGATTCGTATCGAGGGCAAATCGGAGCTTCATGGCTGCCGACATTCCATTATTCCTGATCGCATTCAAGCAGGTACATATATGATTGCAGCTGCTGCAACTCGCGGTAATGTACTCATTGATAATGTCATTCCCAAGCATTTAGAGGCATTGACAGCTAAGCTGATTGAAATGGGTGTTGGCATTGAGGAGCTTGATGAGAGCATTCGAGTGATCGGCAAACCAAGCTATGAACATGTCGATGTCAAAGCATTGGTATATCCGGGCTTTGCCACCGACCTGCAGTCTCCAATGACCAGCTTGCTGACCCAGGCACAAGGAGTTAGTGTACTAAGCGATTTTGTGTATAGCAACCGCTTTAAGCATGTGCCTGAACTCATCCGGATGGGTGCTAAGATTCGGGTAGAAGGAAGATCTGCAATTATCGAGGGCCATTCCCTCAATGCGGCCAAGGTAAAGGCGGCCGACCTGCGAGCAGGTGCAGCTCTTGTCATCGCTGGATTAACGGTGGAAGAAGGGGTCACTGAGGTTGGTGGTGTAGAGTTTATTGATCGTGGATACGACAACTTAGTCACCAATCTGCGCGAGCTGGGTGCCGATGTTTGGCGTCAGACACTGTAGAGAAATAATACTTTTATATTCGAAGAGATAAACATATTAAAGAATAGTTCTTTTGATCCGATCTATAATTTATATGAATATCTCTTCGAAAAATGGGTAAACCTATTCTAATACTGATTTCTTGCATAACAACGGCAATCATACTGCCAATATACTGCGATTTGCATTCAGACAGGTAAATTCCGTACAATGGATGCTAAGCAGTGTTATTGAAGATAATCATTACTTAGTTTGCACACATACGACTGGACCGTCAGTCTTCCCATTTTTACGGACTTATTAATTGAATAGGTGGTTATTGCATGGATCTACAAATATCTGATCTGGAAGAAATGAAGCTGACTGACTTATACAAGTTGGCGAAGAAGTACCAGATCCCTTATTACGGCCAGCTGAAGAAGAGGGAACTAATCTTTGCCATTCTTCGAGCACAGGCAGAACAAAGCGGCCTTATGTTCATGGAAGGTGTACTCGAAATCCTCCCAGAGGGTTATGGCTTTCTCCGCCCCATTAACTATTTGCCGAGTAAAGAAGATATTTATATATCTTCCTCACAAATTCGTAAGTTTGATTTAAGGACTGGGGATCTCGTATCCGGCAAGTGCCGTACCCCTAAAGAGAATGAAAGATATTTCGGACTGCTTCAGGTCAATGCCGTTAATGGTCAAAGCCCTGAGCTTGCAGCTGAAAGACTCCATTTTCCAGCCTTAACTCCCCTATACCCACAGAAAAAGCTAGTACTTGAAACATCCCCAGCGCATTTATCAACCCGTATTATGGATGTGCTTGCTCCCGTAGGATTGGGACAGCGCGGACTCATTGTTGCACCTCCCAAGGCGGGTAAGACACTCCTTCTGAAAGAGATAGCAAATAGCATTTCAACCAACAATCCGGAGATTGAATTGTTTGTACTGCTGATTGACGAACGTCCTGAGGAAGTGACGGATATGCAGCGTTCTGTAAAAGGGGAAGTTGTTGCCTCAACATTTGATGAGCTTCCGGAAAATCATATTAAAGTAGCTGAGCTTGTTCTTGAGCGTGCGCTTCGTCTAGTCGAGGCGAAGAAGGATGTTGTTATTTTGCTGGACAGCATTACGCGTCTTGCGCGTGCATATAACCTGGTAATTCCGCCATCTGGCCGGACACTCAGCGGTGGTATTGACCCGGCTGCATTTCATCGTCCGAAGCGTTTCTTTGGCTCGGCCCGGAATGTGGAAGAGGGAGGCAGCTTAACGATTCTAGCTACAGCACTTATTGATACCGGCTCGCGGATGGATGACATCATATACGAGGAGTTCAAGGGCACAGGCAATATGGAATTGCATCTTGATCGTAAGCTTGCTGAACGCCGGATCTTCCCAGCCATCGATATTCGCCGTTCCGGTACACGTCGTGAGGAAGTGCTGCTTACGAAGGATGAACTGGATGCGATATGGGCTGTGCGTAAGAATATGAATGAAAGTCATGACTTTGTGGAAGGCTTCCTTAAGAAGCTGCGCAATACCAAGACGAATGCGGAGTTCCTCGCATCACTGGATGTGGCAGCCAATACGGGTCAGACACAATCTGGCAGTACTTCTGGATCAGGCTCAAGCTCTGCGCCTGCAAGACGTACGAACAGAACTTCAGCGGCGTCCGCTACGACAACCTAATCACAGCTTATTGTGAATTGGAATGCTAATCTGTATAAAAAGCAGGTTATAAACAACACAAGTCTCCTCATTTCTGCGGCTACCATTTATTTGCATAGGCATTGCGCAGAGTAGAAGAGCGTGTTATAATCAACTTTGTGTTCTTAATAACTCTGGGTCCATTAGCCGGCTCAGGGCAAGAAGAGGTGAAAGTCATGAATGAAGCGATTCAACCAAAATATCACGTAACTACAGCGACTTGTGCATGTGGTAACACGTTCGAAACGGGTTCTGTTAAAGAATCTCTGCGTGTAGAGGTATGCTCTGCATGTCACCCGTTCTTCACTGGTAAACAGAAATTCCTGGATGCTGGTGGCCGTGTTGATAGATTTAAGAAAAAATACGGAATGTAATTTATATGAAGCTGACGAGCTTTCGTCAGCTTCATTTGTTTTTGACCTTCTGCCTGAGTGGCAGAGGGTTTTATTTTTTTGCAGGACGTTCTTGAATTAAATGTGGATCCGAATAGCTAGTTAAACAGGTGCAGCTGGAAAGTATTGCAGTCCGGTTGCATTTTAATACTGCATGCGATATACTTATTTTCACCGTGCTAGATGGGGAGGTAGCGGTGCCCTGTAACTCGCAATCCGCTATAGCGAGGTTGAATTCCTGTTAGAGGTTTTGTCGATGTGAGGCTGGTCCCTGCATGCAATGTTGACGGTTGGGTCCTCCGCAATGAGTACTTGTGAATCTGGTCAGGTCCGGAAGGAAGCAGCCATAAGCAAGACCACTCTTGTGCCGGAGGGTGGCCTAACCCGAGTTGTTATGCAGGGGTGCCGCTTGGATCGCAATTATCAATAACAGGTGCACGGTTCTTACTCTAAATAAATAGATGACATACAGATATCTTTGCATTAGAAATGCAAAGATTTTTTTGTATTTACGAGAGGTTTTTAAGATTTTTTTAGGATCAAATTCAGAAGTAACGATCCTTTGGTTATATCTCGGTCAAAACAGAACAATTCAACAGGATATTTCTTTTGACCTCACAAAATGGAACTCAATCATAAATAGGGATGAAAATACGGCTCATGTACTTTTAAAGTTTTGATTCAAGAGGGAATATAGTATAATGAAGCCACAAACAAAGGTCATGAGACATGTGGAAAGAGGGTAAAGCACAGTGGAACATATTGCGTTGTACCGTGCTTGGCGGCCTCAGTCGTTTCAAGACATGGTTGGGCAACAGCATATCATTCAGACTTTGCAGAATGCCATACGTGAAGAGCGGATTTCGCATGCGTATCTGTTTAGTGGTCCGCGTGGAACAGGGAAGACAAGCGCTGCCAAGATACTTGCGAAGGCTGTCAACTGTGAACGGGGTCCTCAGGTAGAGCCTTGCAACGAGTGTGAAGCATGCCGGCGTATTACGTCTGGTTCGGTTATGGATGTCCAGGAGATTGATGCTGCATCCAATCGCGGGGTAGAAGAGATTCGGGATTTACGCGAAAAAGTGAAGTATGCCCCTACCGAAGTCCGTCATAAAGTGTACATCATTGATGAAGTACACATGCTGACGACAGAAGCGTTTAACGCCTTGCTGAAGACACTGGAAGAACCGCCGCCGCACGTAATGTTTATACTCGCAACAACAGAGCCGCATCGGCTTCCTGCTACGATTATTTCTCGTTGCCAGCGGTTTGATTTTCGCAGGGTATCCCTGGAAGAGCAGACAGGACGGCTTGCAGCGATTTGTAAAGAAGAAGGTATTACAGCAGAAGACGAAGCTCTTCAATATATTGCGCGTTTGTCTGATGGAGGGATGAGGGATGCGCTGAGCATTCTTGATCAAGTCTCTTCCTTTACAGGAGGACATGTCTCCTATCAGCAGACATTGGATATGACAGGCGGGCTTCCGTCAGAGAAGTTTGGCAAGCTGGCTGGATTCCTCCTTAAAGGAGAAGTGGGCGAGGTCCTGCAGACGGTTGAAGAATTCATGCAGGAAGGCAAGAGTGCGGATAAGAGTATGGAGAATCTGCTGTACTACTTCCGTGATCTGCTTCTGATCAAGATGGTGCCGAATGCAGATCGGATGACGGATCGGGTCCTTGATCCTGCGTCATTTAAGCCAATTGCAGACGCCTTCTCCAAAGAGCAGTTGTTTTACGTAATTGATACGCTCAATCGATATCAAAGTGAAATGAAATATGCGGCTCAGCCCCAAACCTTATTCGAAGTCGCATTGCTCAAATTGTGCAGTCTACCTCAGGGCGGTGCTGCCGCAATAGCTTCCGAGGGCCAAGGGTCCAGTGTTGACTCCTCTGAGATCGCAGCGATGAAACGTCAAATTGCTGATCTTGAGAAAAAGCTGGAAAAGGCAATGAAGAACGGCGGTGTTGGGGCTGCGAGTGCAGGTCAGGGCTCAGGTAGTGGTTCTGCAAGGTCTAATCAGCGTACAGCTGCGCCAAGAATATCTGGACCTGCCAAGCTCCCTCCTAACATGGAGCAATACGTTAATCGGAGGGGTAGCAAGGAATTTACCGATATTGCGAGCAAATGGGGACAGATCCTTCAACGAGTCAAGGAAGAGAAAGTGACGGTACATGCCTGGTTTGTTGATGGAGAACCTGTATCTGCCTTAGAGGATGCTGTGCTTGTCGCCTTTAAGAACAGTATTCACCGTGAAACGACAGAGAAACCGGCAAACAGAGAAGTGATTGAGGGTGTGCTAGAGCAGCAGCTCGGCAGACCGGTAAGACTGGTGACGATGCTTCAGCGGGATTGGTTAACTGCAATAGAAGGTACGCAGGAGACGAAGAAGGAAGAGGAGTTCAAGCTGGAGCCTGAGCAGGATGGGAATCAGAAGGAGCCTTGGATTGATGAGGCAATCGAGCTTTTTGGCGAGAATTTGGTTATCATTAAGGAATAAGCGTGTTTAACATTAACATTATATTAATTTAAGGAGATGACACAGATGAACAATATGAATCAAATGATGAAGCAGGTCAAAAAAATGCAGGAGCAAATGCTCAAGGCACAAGAGGAGCTTGGCACGAAGACTGTAGAAGGTTCTTCTGGCGGCGGTGTTGTAACGGCTGAAGTGAATGGTCACAAGAAACTGATTTCCATTACAATTAAGCCTGAAGCGGTAGATCCTGAAGATGTTGAAATGCTGCAAGATCTTGTTATGACTGCAGTGAACGATGCGATGAGCAAAGCTGATGAACTGGCGAACCAGGACATGGGTAAATTTACGAATGGCATGAAAATCCCTGGCTTGTTCTAAGCCAATAGAAGGAGAATTCTTAACTTGTATTATCCGGAACCGATTGCGAAGCTTATAGATGCTTTCACACGTCTGCCCGGCATCGGTCCCAAAACGGCCGCTCGCCTTGCCTTCCATGTACTGAACATGAAAGAAGATGATGTGATTGATTTTGCCAAAGCGCTGGTAAGTGTGAAACGAAATCTTCACTATTGTTCGGTGTGCTGTAACATTACAGATACAGATCCGTGCCGCATTTGTCAGGATAAGACGAGGGATGCATCCGTGATCTGTGTTGTACAGGATCCTAAGGACCTCGTGGCTATGGAGCGAACCAAAGAATTCAACGGCTATTATCATGTTCTCCAAGGTGCGATTTCTCCTATGGAAGGAATTGGACCGGATGATATTCGGCTGAAGGAGCTGCTTACTCGCTTGAGTGATGAGCGGGTGAAGGAGCTTATACTGGCGACGAATCCGAATATTGAAGGAGAAGCAACGGCAATGTATATCTCGAGACTGGTTAAACCATTTGAGATGGTTGTGAGCCGGATTGCCCATGGTCTGCCTGTAGGCGGGGATCTCGAATATGCGGATGAAGTAACGTTATCTAAGGCGCTGGAAGGCCGCCGGCAATTGCACTAGATCATTTTATAAGCGAACTGTACAAATGTAAGAAGCTCTGAGTCTCTCAGGGCTTCTTTTTTTGTATGTTCTAAGTTTGTCCCTCTCGCGATATGTATGAAATAACGCAGTGAGTTTAATATGGACCGCGCAGAGTCAGAAGGCAGAAGATTTACTGCACTGACGGCTCAGCTGTGCTTGTGCTTTTTTTGCAAGCCTTTGAGTTACCTATTAAATAAACTGAGCTGTTTCAAATGGTTCTTTCTGGATTCAAAAGAGGTTAAGAGCTAATTTTCGGGAGGGGATACATAATGGTGACGGGTTGGATCAAAGCATTCGGTGCAAAGGATAGCAAAATGGTATTGCAAGAGAAGCGGGCAGGCACGGAAATTTTGGATGATATACGGACTGCACATGAAGAATGGATGCAGGCGCATCATATGTTTGAAGAGGCGGTAGGGCAGGATCAGATCGATTATGCGATTTTTACACTTGAGGCTGCGGAGAGAAAATACCAGATGCACTTAAAAAGAGCGAAGCAGGCCGGTTTGAATGGAAAAAGTCATTATGCTGTGAAAGAGATGAATGCAATAAGTCTTACCAAAGAAGTAGGAGGGGTATAATGAAGAGTATCATTCTATGGGGAGTGCTTACCGTATCCTTGCTGCTAATTCTCGTCATTCTATTTAGAAGAAGAATCGGTTTTAAATGGATCAGTACCTTTGGGGTTCATTTAGTGCTTGCAGCTCTAGGTATATATGTAGTTAACTACTCTGGATTAGTTGGTGAGGTGAGTATTCCGATAAACCCTGCTACAATAGGTACGGTTACGGTGCTTGGACTGCCGGGAGTGGCATTGCTGTATGGACTAAAAATAACTTTATTTTAGTGTTGACTTAAATTGAAGATATGTGGTACATTATATCTCGGCCCTTTTAAGAGCTAACTAAATTAATTCGTGTGCATAACACACGAAAAAAATAATTTAAAAAAACTCTTGACGACAAGGTGCTGAACATGATATATTATAAAGGTCGCTGAAACAAAGCGATTAAACAAAAAAGAAATTTGATCTTTGAAAACTGAACAACGAGTGAGCAGCATTTTCGAAGAAAATGTTTAGCGAGATCATTCGGTACGTGTCGCAAGACCGTATGAATGGTTGAGCAAAATAAAGAGAACATTACGTTCTCGTCAGTTTTTCTAAATGAGCTTAATCGCTCTCTTTTTCGGAGAGTTTGATCCTGGCTCAGGACGAACGCTGGCGGCGTGCCTAATACATGCAAGTCGAGCGGAGTA
>NZ_JBHUMJ010000007.1:0-160419 GCF_042684905.1 Paenibacillus shunpengii
GATAGGCTGGGGGTGGAAGTGCAGCAATGCATGGAGCTGACCAGTACTAATCGGTCGAGGGCTTATCCAAAAGATACCCCACAAAGTGAAGCAAATGCTTCCGGAGTGAATTCCGAATACTTTGCGGGGACCCCGAGAACACCGGGGAAGCAGTAAATCGCACATTGTTTCGTATCTAGTTTTCAGGGAGTAAATTCCTTGTAAAGATTTGAAGCTGCATGTCCTTTTTATGGATTGATATTTTGCTGGTGATGATTCGCCGAAGATATCACAGCGCAAAAATCATGTTTGGTGGCGATAGCGGAGGGGTTCCACACGTACCCATCCCGAACACGACCGTTAAGCCCTCCAGCGCCGATGGTACTTGGACCGCAGGGTCCTGGGAGAGTAGGACGCCGCCAAGCAAACATCCTTACTCAGTATTATACTGAGAGATGTGTTGACTACTAGTTAATATTCCCTGATAGCTCAGTTGGTAGAGCACTCGACTGTTAATCGAGTTGTCACAGGTTCGAGTCCTGTTCGGGGAGCCATATGCTCTCATAGCTCAGTAGGTAGAGTGCATCCATGGTAAGGATGAGGTCACCGGTTCGATCCCGGTTGAGAGCTTAGATATTGCAAGGCCCGTTGGTCAAGGGGTTAAGACACCTCCCTTTCACGGAGGTAACAGGGGTTCGAATCCCCTACGGGTCACTTTATATGGAGACTTAGCTCAGCTGGGAGAGCATCTGCCTTACAAGCAGAGGGTCGGGGGTTCGATCCCCTCAGTCTCCACCATTATTTATTTTGTAAATATTGGATACACTATATATGAAGATAATACTCATCATATAAAAATGTTGGGGATTAGCCAAGCGGTAAGGCAACGGACTTTGACTCCGTCACGCATAGGTTCGAATCCTATATCCCCAGCCATTTATATGAGCCATTAGCTCAGTTGGTAGAGCACCTGACTTTTAATCAGGGTGTCGAAGGTTCGAGTCCTTCATGGCTCACCAGTTAATCATATGCGCGTGTGGCGGAATTGGCAGACGCACTAGACTTAGGATCTAGCGTCCTTGACGTGGGGGTTCGAGTCCCTTCACGCGCATTGATTTTTTGCGGACGTGGCTCAGCGGTAGAGCATCGCCTTGCCAAGGCGAGGGTCGCGGGTTCGATTCCCGTCGTCCGCTCCATATTTTGCGCCCTTAGCTCAGCTGGATAGAGCGTTTGACTACGAATCAAAAGGTCGGGAGTTCGAATCTCTCAGGGCGCGCCATTTACTGTCGGGATGTAGCTCAGCTTGGTAGAGCACCTGGTTTGGGACCAGGGGGTCGCATGTTCAAATCGTGTCATCCCGATCGTATTTGCGGGTGTAGTTCAATGGTAGAACTCCAGCCTTCCAAGCTGGTAGCGTGGGTTCGATTCCCATCACCCGCTTCATTATACTTATTGTAAAGCCTGATCTTATGGATGGGCTTTTTTTTGTATATTTACTCCCCGTCGGGTCACGCACGAGGTCTATTTTTCATATGCACTTGTTGTAAAAATTATCTATAATTAGAATCGGAATGGATCTCTTCTCAAGGCGCGTTGATGTGATGACAAAGGTGTAGAAATACGAAGTATAACTGAATATTTTATTCGAAAATTGTCAAAAAACCTGTATTTTCTATCACAAAACTAAAGATTTTACCTGATTTTTATTGTATCATGTTATGAAGGTGTCAATTATGACGGACGATTAACTTTGTATTCAGCTGGAGATAGGAGGATATGCATGACAGAACTTATGGCAACCGCAAACAAAAACAATTCAAATAATTTGTTGCGTCGGGATGTGAGGTTTCTAGGTAATATACTTGGTGAGGTTCTGGTACATCAAGGAGGGAACGAACTCCTGAACGTTGTTGAGAAGATTCGCGAGACGAGCAAGGCTTTACGTGCTGAGAATACACCTGAATTGTTCCAGGAGTTTATGAGCATGATTCAGGGGCTTGATTCGGATCGACGTCATCAAGTTATTCGTGCTTTTGCGATTTACTTTCAATTGGTGAACATCGCAGAGCAGAATCATCGGATCCGCCGTAAGAGAGATTACGAGCGTTCTGCGGGTGAGGCTGTACAACCGGGTTCTATTGAAAAGGCTGTACAAACATTGAAGGATAAAGGCTTTGGCTACACCGAGGTACAGAGCATCTTGGAAACTATGTCCCTGGAGCTAGTCATGACCGCGCATCCAACCGAAGCATCTCGTCGAGTTATTCTTGATATACATAAACGTATATCTGAGGATGTTATGCTCTTGGATAATCCAACGCTTACGCATCGTGAACGTGAACAGCTGCGTGAGAAGCTGCTGAACGAGGTCATAACGCTCTGGCAAACAGACGAACTGCGTGATCGCAAGCCTACCGTGCTTGATGAGGTAAGAAATGGAATGTACTATTTCCATGAAACGCTGTTCCATGTATTGCCGGATGTTTATGAAGAGCTGGAGCGCTGCTTAGAAAAGTATTATCCAGAACATCGCTGGCATGTGCCTACTTATTTACGTTTTGGCTCCTGGATTGGTGGAGACCGGGATGGGAATCCATCAGTAACGGCTGACGTGACCTGGGAGACCCTTAAAATGCAGCGTAAGCTTGCTCTGCGTGAATATCAGCGTATCTTGATTGAATTAATGGGTAAACTGAGTTTCAGCACAAATATCGTTACAGTTTCTGAAGAGCTCATGTCTTCTATTGAAGAGGATCGTCAGAAGGTTGTTCTGAAGAAAGCGGATATTTGGCGGAATGAGAAGGAACCTTATCGCATTAAAATCGCCTACATGCTTTCCAAGCTGAATAATGTGCTTGATGACAACAAAGTCGGCCAGTCAGACCGTTACGCTTCACCGGAGGAATTGATTAACGACCTGAAGCTAATTGACCGCAGCTTGAGATATCATTATGCGGATTATGTCGCAGACACTTATGTTAAAAAGATTATTCGCCAAGTGGAGCTGTTCGGCTTCCATACCGCGACTTTAGATGTTCGTCAGCACAGCCAAGAGCATGAGAATGCTATGAAGGAAATCTTGGCTCATATGAACATTGTAGATGATTATTCTGCTCTGTCTGAGGAAGAGAAGATCGATTTGCTAGCCGGCTTGTTGAGCGATCCACGACCATTAACTTCTTCGCATTTCAGCTACAGCGAGAGCACACAGGAATGTCTTGAAGTATATCGTACGATCTACAGAGCTCAGAAGGAATACGGCAGAAACTGCATTAACAGCTATCTGATCAGTATGACCCGAGGTGCTAGTGATCTGCTCGAAGTAATGGTCTTTGCCAAAGAAGTAGGTCTCTACCGCAGAGAACCAGATGGTAATGTGATTTGTACCATTCAATCTGTGCCACTATTCGAGACCATTGAAGATTTGCATGCAGCACCAGCGATCATGAAACGCTTATTCGAATTACCGGTATATCGCAATTGTGTATCTGCGATGGAGGATCTGCAGGAGATCATGCTGGGTTACTCGGATAGCAACAAAGACGGTGGAGTTGTTACAGCAAACTGGGAGCTGCTCGTAGCCATGAATGAAATTACGGCAGTAAGCCAGAAGTACAATATAAAACTCAAGTTCTTCCACGGACGTGGAGGAGCGCTTGGTCGCGGCGGTATGCCGCTAAACCGCAGTATTATGGCACAGCCGCCTCATACGATTGGTGGAGGCATCAAGATTACGGAACAAGGAGAAGTACTCTCCTCCCGTTATTCCCTGCAAGGGATCGCTTATCGAAGTCTTGAACAGGCAACATCGGCTCTTCTGACGAGTGCTATGGTTGCGAGTGTGGAGACACCGGTTGAAGAAGAGGCTTGGAAGAAAATTATCGTATCCATCTCAGAGGCTTCTCTGAAGAAGTACCAAGATCTAGTATTTAATGATCCTGACTTCTTCAATTTCTTCAAAGAATCTACGCCGCTGCCTGAGGTTGGTGAGCTGAATATTGGATCCCGACCTTCTAAGCGGAAGAACAGCAATCGTTTTGAGGACTTACGTGCCATTCCTTGGGTGTTTGCTTGGACACAGAGCCGTTATCTCTTCCCTGCATGGTACGCGGCTGGTACAGGCCTACAGAGCTTCTATCAGGGCAAAGAGGAGAATCTGAAGGTGCTTCAGGATATGTATAAGAACTACCCGTTCTTCCGTACATTGATTGATACTGTACAGATGGCGGTAGGCAAGGCAGACATGAACATCTCGAAGCAGTACACTTCTATGGTACAGGACGATGAGATTCGTGCTCGTGTCAAAGGAAAAATTTTAGAAGAATATGAACTAACAAAGGATCTGCTTCTAAAAATTACAGGGCAGCAGGATATTCTGGATAATGTTCCTGTAATTCAAGAATCCATTCGATTACGTAATCCGTATGTTGATCCGCTAAGTTACTTGCAAGTGCAGTTGCTGACTGAGCTTCGTGCATTGCGTGAACAAAACGGAGACGACTCTGAATTGCTTCGGGAAGTGCTGCTTACGATTAACGGCATTGCTTCAGGGATGCGGAACACAGGTTGATTATAACCATTTAAATATTGAACTGGGTTCGATCTTCGGGAGCTCTCTTATCTTAAGTAGGAGAGTTCCCGATTTTTTTTTGACAATTGATAGTGTAAATGATTGATTTTTAACTGCACATGAATTACGATTTGAATGATGTATTTTTTGGGATACGAGCGGTACGAAAGACCCATCAGCCAGTCTGGGGGAATATATGGTGGATAATTTGGAGAATAGGTTGGTCAATCTAATACTTAAGGGTGATCAACGGGCTTTCGCTGAGCTTGTGGAATTGTATAAAGATAAATTGTTTCATTTGGCTTATCGGATGCTGAACAATAGACATGAGGCAGAAGATATTGTGCAGGAAACTTTTTTGAGAGTATACCGGAATATGGAGAAATATGATCCAGAGCAGAAATTTTCAACTTGGATCTATCGAATTGCAACGAATTTATGTATCGATAGACTCCGGAGAAAGAAGCCTTCCTACTCGCTCGATGCCGAGCTTGGAGATCAGGAGGGGACTGATGGGTATGCCATGATTCCAAGCGATAACCGGACCCCTGAGAGTGAAGCGCTGTTGTCTGAGACGCAGCGAATTATTCGTGATGCAATTGAAACGCTGCCTGCAAAGTACAAGTCGATCATGGTGCTTCGTTATTTACAGGATCTATCTCTACAGGAGATCAGTGATGTATTAGGGATGCCTGTCACAACCATTAAGACAAGAGTACATAGAGGCCGTGAATTTTTGCGTAAAAAGCTAGAATTTAAATTGTAGCGGTTCAAGCGTGAAATTGATCCGGCTCCTTTTTTAAAAATGCTGCATAAATTATTGAAACGTTCTTAGATGTGCTTCGTATTTAATGGAAGCAAGTCTTATGTCTGTATAAATCATACGGCAAATAAGACTTCAAAGATCTAGAGGAAAGGATATGCTCATATGGACTGCAAGGAAAGCACCTCTTTAATGCATGAATATTTAGATGATGAACTATCGTTGTCCCAAAAGAGCGGGCTCGAGAGTCACCTGTCGATATGTCCCGACTGCCGCATGCGGTTTAAAGAGTTGGAACAGACGGATATGCTGCTATACGCAATGAGACATTATTCACCGTCTGCTTCAGATGAGCTGACTGATCGGATCATGAGTGCTGTACCAGAACCAAAGAAACAGCAGCCATGGCTGAAGTGGGTCAAAAGACACCCGGCCCTAACTGCTGCAGCCATTTTTGTAATCGTGATGTTTTCCAGTACGATCAGCTTTTGGGACCAGAGTAACCAGTTGATTGTCAGTGGAGATGATCTAGATCAGATAGTGATCGAAGGGAACGATGTCATTGTACCTGAGGGCAAGTCGATTACAGGGAATTTGACGGTCGAGAATGGGACTGCAAAAGTATACGGTAATGTGGAGGGTAACCTCACGATTATTGATGGTCATTATATGACGGCCTCTACAGCTCATATCTCAGGACAAATCAAGAGTATAGATCAAGCGCTGGACTGGATTTGGTATAAGATAACAGATGTGATGAATGTCGTAGCTTACCGCTAATAAATGCTAACAATAGTAGAACATTCCTTTATAAGACCAGAGAGCCTCTGTTATGAGGGCTCTTTTTTTAATATTTTCAGGGTATAATGATAATAATTGGGAAAGGAATAACGAGCTCGCTTGCAACTTGCACTTTATCGTTATAACCTAGATATGATGAAGAACATACTATAACTAACTCTTAAGAATGAACGATGATCATGCCAGAGCCCTTATAAACCATAAAGGATCATGAAGAGCTTAGTTCGATCTATCTTACAGATATATGAATGTGGACATTTACTCAACTAGGGAATATCGGGGGCAATCGCATGAACTATTTTGCGGATTTGACATGGCAAGAAGCCATTAAGGATATTATAGATATTTTAATTGTAGGTTATATCATATACCACATTATGCTGCTTGTTCGCGGGACCCGCGCTGTACAGCTGTTGAAGGGCATACTTCTGCTCGTTGTCGTGTGGGTAGTCAGTACCTGGTTTAATCTCTACACACTGAAGTGGCTCATGAATCAGTTATTTACATTCGGGGTGCTGGCACTCTTTATCATCTTCCAACCGGAGCTTCGTCGTGCGCTCGAGCAATTGGGCCGTGGCAAATGGTTTAACCGGATTACGGCGGATGATGAGGAGTTCAGTCGTTTTACGAATGAAATTATTAAGGCTGTGAATTATTGCTCTCGTCGCAAGATTGGCGCACTCATTGTGTTCGAACGGGAAACAGGACTGAATGAATATACGGAATCAGGGATCAAGATGAATTCAGTTCTGAGCTCTGAGCTGCTGATTAACATCTTTATTCCGAACACACCGCTTCATGATGGGGCTGTTATTTTACAAGGAAAACAGATTGCAGCTGCTGCTTGCTATTTGCCTTTGTCAGAGAACCCTTTTATCAGCAAGGAGCTGGGAACGAGGCACCGTGCAGCGATAGGAGTAAGTGAAGTAGCAGATGCAGTAGCGATTGTTGTGTCTGAGGAAACAGGACAGGTATCCTTAGCGATTAACGGACAAGTGGTGAGGGATATTAAGGAGGAATCCTTGATCTCTAAACTGCATGAAGAGCTTCGTCCTTCTTCAACACTGAAAGAAAAGAGGCACTCGATCTGGAAACGGAAGGGGGGCCAGGGTAATGGATAAATGGTTCAACAATAACAATTTTACCAAAATATTGGCGCTGGCTATCAGTTTGCTGCTATGGGCTATGGTTCATTCGAACGATGTTACACCTACACCGACGACAACTGCATCTGTTGAGCCTCGGGTAATTGATAATATCACCATTGAGCCTTATGGCATCGATTCATCGAAGTATGTCCTTACGTCTGTCGATGCAACAGAAGTCGAGATGCAGGTCAGAGGACAACGCTCGGTACTGACTTCTGTTTTTACAGATGAATATAAAGTTCGGCTGGATCTCAGCAATGTGGGTCCAGGAACGAGCACCTTACCGCTAAGTCATGTGGTGCCAAACGGGGTCGAGTTCGTTAAGATGGAGCCTTCTACGGTGACGGTAACTGTTGAAGAGCTGGGGACAAATACATTTGATGTTAGTATCGTACCTACGGGTGAGCCAGCCGCAGGATATTTGGCAGGAGATCCGGTAGTTACACCTGCGGAGCCGGTTAAGGTCACTCTTCCTGAGAGCCAGCTGGCAGCCGTAGGCAAAGTCGAAGGAACGATCGATATTGAAGGAGCAACGGATACAGTAAGTGAGAAGAGAGTGCGTCTCAAAGCCTTCGATCTCGATGGGAATGAAATTGAAGGAGCTGTCATAGAGCCTGAGTCGGTGGCTGTAGAAGTGCCGATTACGGAGCAGTTTACCAAAGTCCCATTTAAGGTGCATTACACCGGACGTCTTCCGGATGGTCTGACCTTATCTCAAGTGGAACCGAATGTAAATGAAGTAACTTTATATGGAAGTCAGGAGCTGCTGGCAGGCGTCGAGAACTATAATGGAGTGACTTTGGACCTTAGCCAGATTTCGGAGGCGGGGACACATACAGTTAACGTGGACTTGACGCCGCCCTCCGGTTTTGAGAAAATCGAGCCGAGCTCCGTGCAATTAGAAGTGACGGTTGCATTATCCGATGAAGTGCAGGATACGGAAAAGGTGATACGGGATGTCCCCATCGTAGTTAAGGAGCCGGGCGGCAGTCTGGAAGCAAGTGTTACGAGGCCAAGGGACGGCTTGAAGGATATCACCATTTCCGGACCCAGTAATATGCTGGATAACATAGATGCGACGGATCTAGAGCTAATTGCAGATGCGAGTGATTTGGCAGAAGGCTCACATGAAGTGACCTTGCAAGTCAATGCACCGGATTACGTAACGGTCAAGAATTCATCGGCTGACCTCACTATCGAGGTTCAGGTGAAAGACACCTCTACCGAAACGACTGCTCCGCCAACTGAACCCGATGCAGGATCGGGAGAGGAAGAGGAGAACAGTGGTACAACGAATGGGGAGGACAAGGAAGAAGAGTCAGATCCGAGCCAGGAAGGGAACGGTGACCCGGGTGATTCCGGTGAAGATACTGATGCAGCCAATCCAGCACCTTAACATGAGCTTACTGCCATTTTTACAGTAACAATGTATCAGCCATTATTAATTAATATTATGAAATGCACGAAATTGAATTAGATCGATATCATTCTAAAGCAAGCTTGCTAATTGACTATTCACATATGACAAAAAGGAGTTCAGGAGAATGGGGAAATATTTTGGTACTGATGGAGTTAGAGGGGTTGCTAATAAAGAATTAACGGCTGAGATGGCCTATAGCATTGGACGTTGCGGAGGATATGTACTCGCTGGAGGAGTAGACCGTCCGAAAGTGGTTATCGGGATGGATACACGTATTTCAGGGCTTATGCTGGAATCAGCGCTCGTTGCAGGTCTCTTGTCCATTGGTGCGGATGTTATTCGTCTTGGTGTCGTTTCGACTCCAGGCGTAGCGTATCTGACACGCACGCTTAAAGCAGACGCAGGAGTCATGATCTCTGCATCTCATAATCCGGTGGAGGACAATGGAATCAAATTCTTTGGCGGTGACGGCTTCAAGCTGTCTGATGAGACAGAGAATAAGATTGAGGAATTGATGGATGCATATGAAGACACCCTTCCTCGTCCGATTGGCAGCGGTCTGGGCACGGTTACGGTCGACGAAGAAGCGAAGTTTACTTATCTGGAGTATCTAAAAACAACGGTATCTTCCCGTTTTGACGGATTAAAAATTGTACTGGATTGCGCTAACGGTGCTGCGTATGAGCTGGCTCCAAAACTTTTCGCTGATCTCGGAGCAGAAGTCATTACGATTGGTGCTGAGCCTGACGGACTTAACATCAACGAGCAGTGTGGCTCGACACACCCTGAGAAGCTCAAGGAAGAAGTGATTCTCCATGGTGCGGATGCAGGTCTTGCATTTGACGGCGACGCAGACCGGTTGATTGCAATTGATGAGACCGGAGCCGAAGTGGATGGCGACTTTATTCTGTGCATTTGCGGCGATGCGATGAACCGTGCAGGCAAGCTTCATGATGGAACGATTGTGTCCACCGTAATGAGTAATATCGGTTTCTACAAAGCGACTGAAAAATTAGGACTCAAAACAGCGAAGACTGCGGTTGGTGACCGTTATGTGATGGAAGAAATGCGCCGCGGGGGCTATAATCTTGGCGGTGAACAGTCGGGCCATGTTATTTTCCTGGACTACAATACGACGGGAGACGGGATGCTGACTGCGATTCAATTGATTAATACGCTTAAAGAATCGGGCAAGAAGCTGAGTGAGCTGAAAGGTCTAATGAAGCAATATCCGCAAGTGCTGGTCAATGTTCGTGTCGAAGACAAGAGCAAGTATGAAGGCAATTCGGTTATTGAGGAAGCAATCGCTATGATCGAGAGCAAGCTGGGTGACAATGGACGTGTACTGGTGAGACCATCCGGGACAGAATCTCTAATTCGTGTTATGGCAGAAGGACCGGACCGTATAGAGCTTGAGCAGTTCGTTGAGCATATCGCGGGTGTAGTTAAGAAGGAACTGGCAGGGTAACCTGGTTGTCCTGCTCTTAAAATAAGCCCGTGTGACTAGAGTCTAGTTTCACGGGGTTGTTTTTTGGGTATTTATGATGAAATTTGCTTGGAGGTATATTGCTCCATTGCAAAACTGACATCAGATGCATATAATGAGTTGTGTGATTCAGACATAGAAAGTGAGGGTTGAGGTTACAACAGCATTACAAGCGCCAGAACTTGTTCCAGTGTACGGAACCATTGTTATGTAAAACAATGGACAATGGTCAAGTTGACGAGGTGGGGGTGTTCGGATTGTTCGGCGGGGACCTCCCGGTAATCCACCATACCGTAAATCGAGAACGGAAAAGAAACAGGTGACTGTTTTTACAACGAATCGATAGGTGATACAAAATTAGAATGTGCACGAGGAGAGCATACTTCAGCATTACATGAGTGATGATATGCGTCATCGTGACATCGACATAGGATAAGACGGAAGTCATTCATACGATATCAAGGCCACCTATTGGCTGGCCAGTTGTATAATAACACACTGGTTCGTGCTATGTAGCTTGCCGTAAAGGGTTTGTCACCCGCATATCAGACTATTGTTTACTCATGTCTATTTACATGCTGATGGTGCATTTCTCCCGGTCATGTTCAAACATTCGAATCGGAGGAATTTTACCTATGTGTGGAATCGTTGGATATATTGGAACAAAGAATACGCAAAATGTGTTGATCGAAGGACTGAAGAAACTGGAATACCGTGGTTATGACTCTGCGGGTATCGCCGTTTTCACTCCAGAAGGTCTGCAAATTACGAAATCTATCGGTCGTCTTGCGAACCTTGAAGCTAAGCTGGAAACGGCTCCGCTGCAAGGAAGCGCAGGAATTGGACATACACGTTGGGCAACTCACGGTAAACCATCAGATGAGAACTCTCACCCGCATACAGACAACAGCCTCAAATTCTCTGTAGTTCATAACGGGATTGTAGAGAACTATCTGGAGCTGAAGGATGAGCTGATCAGCCAAGGCTGTGTATTTACTTCGGAGACAGATACTGAAGTGATCTCTCACCTGGTTGCTCGTGAGTACGATGGTGATATCGTGAAAGCTGTTCAAAAAGCGATCACATACATGCGTGGTGCGTTTGCACTCGGCGTTTTGACAGAATATGAGCCAGATAAATTGGTTGCTGTTCGTCAAGCAAGTCCGCTGATTATCGGTCTTGGTGAAGGAGAGAACTTTATTGGCTCCGATATTCCGGCTATTCTCGAATACACTCGTAACGTGTACATCCTGAATGACGGTGAAATGGCAGTCCTGACACAGGATTCTGTCGAACTGATGACAATTGAGGGGAATTTTATTTCTCGGGAAATGATTCGTGTCGATTGGGATGCGGTTACAGCTGAAAAAGGCGGATTCGATCATTTCATGCTGAAAGAAATCTACGAACAGCCTAAAGCTTATCGTGAAACGATGCTGGGCCGGATTTCTGCAGATCACAAACAAGTATTGCTTCCTGATCTGAACATGACGGAAGAGCAAATTAAAAATATTAAGAACATCCAAATTATTGCTTGTGGTACGGCTTACCATGCAGGTCTCGTTGGCCGCAGCATGATTGAGCATCTGGCTCGCATTCCAGTAGAGACGGACGTTGCTTCCGAGTATCGTTACCGTTCACCAATCGTGAACTCTGATACACTCGTTATCGTAGTCAGCCAGTCAGGTGAAACAGCAGATACCCTTGCAGCGCTTCGTGAAGCACAAGCTAATGGTGCGCATGTACTTGCGATCACTAACGTGGTGGGCAGCTCCATCGCTCGTGATGCAAACGACGTGCTTGCAACACTGGCAGGTCCTGAGATTGCTGTTGCTTCTACGAAAGCTTATACTTCTCAGCTGATTGCATTTGCACTGTTCAGCTTGTACCTCGCTCAAGTGCGTGGCACACAAACAGAAGAGACGGTAGCAGGCATTATCGCTGCTATGCAATCTCTGCCTGAGCAAGTGGAGAAAATGCTGGATCAAGCGGAGACCATTAAGGATTATGCTGAGCAAATCTCTAGCCATAAGAACCTGTTCTTCATCGGCCGCGGCGTAGATTATGCTGTTGCTCAAGAAGGCTCCCTTAAGCTGAAAGAGATCTCTTACATCCACTCTGAGGCGTATGCAGCAGGTGAACTGAAGCATGGTACGCTTGCATTGATCGAAGACGGTATTCCGGTGATTGCCCTGGCAACACAGGAGGATGTACTTGAGAAAACAGTAAGTAACATCAAGGAAGTAAAAGCACGCGGTGCAGACGTTATGGTGATTACGCATGAAGAGCATGTTGCGAACCTGCTTAAATCCGTAGACCAAGCATATGCAATTCCGAAAACATTGCCGATCCTGACACCAGCACTTTCCGTAGTGCCGCTCCAGCTTCTGGCATACTACGCATCTCTTGCCCTCGGTCTTGATGTGGATAAACCACGTAACCTGGCGAAGAGTGTAACAGTAGAATAATTTATTTTAAGAAAAATTAAAACTATGATATTTCGTATTAAAGTTGTGTCCTATATAGTATTATAGTTGTGACTTAAAGAATAAGTTGTGTCCAATAGGTACTATATGAATTAAAGTTGTGTTCTATTGTTAATTATAGTTGTTAATGATTAATGTACTGGACAAAAAATTATGGAACGATTCATGATTGTTTCATTATACAATTTGAGGGTAGCCTGATAGACTTATATTCAGGCTACCCTGTTTTTCTTTTATAGGAAGGAATATTTAGTTCCTGAATAGGTTTGAAAGGAGTGGATTAGGTTGGTTTTGAATCATTTAAAAGTTCTTTACGGAGCCTCATGATTTGCAAATATTCTATAAAATATCAAGTGAGAGTATATAAAAAGCAAGGCACCACACGATGTGAGTGCTTGCCTTTTTTATACTCTTTATAACGGATGAGACAGGGAAATAAAGTAGCGCTCTACCTCCTATATAAGGAGGTAATTCTTCGAAAACATTACTACTTGCTTAGCTAGGCGTTTTTTCAGCCATCTCAGAAGAAAGAACCTACATGTCAAACCAACTCTACTTGTAATCAGTCCCAGCTAATCCCCTTATTTATTGGGGAATGAGCCTTTGATCTATTGAGTTTTCTGTATAGGGCGTTCAGGTAATAGTTCAAATAATTTTAGGTATGTCATTCCTGCTTCGTCCAACATTTTGTTTAATGTAGAAGTGTAAGTAGCACTTTCACTTCCTTTATAGGCATCAAACAATAAAGAAGAAATTCGATGAGCTAGTGCTGAAATCTCTGATGGTGTCCAAATGTGCATTTGTTCTCCAGGACTAGCTGTTGGATGGGCCGGTATAATAGGACCGACGATCATTAATTTGAATTTTCGGCCAGAGTTCGGGAATTCTTCTTTATACCATTCACTGTGATTTAAAGCTTGTCCTACATCTCTTTTGGAGTAAAAGGAAGTATCTTTTTTCTCTTCTTTACTCTCAATTAATATATCAATTTCTGGAGAGGTCCAAAATATATCCGGGCCGCGTCCTCCTGTTTCTGAATCAGGTCTGTTTGATGCAAAACCCAAGTATTTCCCAAGCCATGATAAAGCTTCTTCATATTGATTGGTTGTGTTTTTTTCAGTGAAAAGAGGAGAGAGACGATCCTGCATTTCACTAAATGATCCATAATTGAAGTCGCCGCGCGCACTGAGAACACTTGCGATTCTTTCTCCTTGTGAATCGCCAAATATTACAGGAGGGGCGTAGATAGTGACTGATTCAGGATTAATTCGGCCTAGGACTCGGTAAGCATTAGAAGATCTACTGAAGTATCTCTCGGCTGCAGAGGTATTGCCACCTAATAAGTAAGCATAACCTATCCAGTGTGCATGCCATGCAGCAAGTGCTTTGTCTTGATTAAAAATAGAATCTAAATGTTGTTCCAAGGCTCGTGCTGCTTGTTGATATTCCCGATCCCATAGATGTCCTATAAACTTTCGTTCGGCAAATGCAACTTGTACACTATGCTCTTCAAATTCACCCACAGTATCTTCGAAAGGCTTTTCGTTTGCAACAGAATGAGGTTGTATTCTTGCTGTGTGTACAGAAGTCCATCCAGGATCTCGTGGTACAGATACTACGGACATAACTAACTTGTGCAAATTTTGATAGTCAGAGATACTCTTTGTGAGTTGCTCTCCAAGTTCTAATTGAGCACGAGTATATGGAGGAATCACTTTGCGATTGCTTCCTCTTGTGATCCAATCGCCAACGTCATCTCCAAGTAGAAAAACGACACCAAAATCATCATTTCCTCTTGAAATCCTACCCATTGCTTGAATCAACCTAGAAGCAACAGTTCCTTGAAGAAATTTGTTTTCCCCTAAATTGTTCCAAAGGAATTTTTCCATATTACCAGTACCAGAAGGAAGACCATCAATAACGAGAAATCTACATGTGTCTCCAGGGAAATCCATCCCTTCGAATCTAGCAGGGGCTACTAATATACCAGTCTGTGCTTTTTTAAATTCTTCTACTTTCAACGTAAAATCATCTGAAGAAAAAGTTGTTTCATGCTCACGCCAACGTTTAGCTCTGGGCTCGCTTTTAGGAATAATAAGTATCTTGAAGTATTGTGATAAAAAAATGATGTATTCAAACATTTTATTTTTTAGTTCAGGATTAACATATGGGGTTACTATAAGCCGCTCTGATTCTCCTGCGCTTGTTTTAGGTTCGATATATGCATCGGGCAAGAAGCCAAAAGTACGAACAAATTCCGGTTTGTTTTGCATGGTTGCGGATAAGAACACTTTCGTCACTGATGAAGACATAAAAGGTAAAGTATTAACTGGTGGTAAGAAAGGCGATATCTCAATTCCATCTGAACTTAGAAATGCTACACATAGATCTAAATTATTTCGTAAGTGTTCCCAAGCGAACATTGATACTCTTTTAGTTGTAACACTCTCACTAGTTAGAGACTCAATAACGCGGTTTACGACTTGCCTCCAAACAAAAAGAGGGATAAAGAGTACACTTGGATCATCTTTAAAGGTAACTACCTGATCGAATTCAGGTCCTCTATGAATTGATTCAAAATACTGTCTGACCTGCCCGACTAACGTTGCGTAAGTTGTAGGAAATTCAGATTCAGGAATTTGAAGAGTGAAGTTTTCCCTTACAATGTGAGAGGCGACATGCGCGTCATTAAAAATTATCCCTTCAATATCTCTTCTAAATCGTGTGTTCTTCCCATTGAATAAGGTTTGGTAGTTAGTTAAACATTGAATCTCGCCAGTATTAAATTCAAGCTCATTAACCATGTTCCTATTAAAATATGTGGCAACGGAAAGTCCAAGTCTATCTGCAGCCTGAGCCGTTTGATCAATAAGTTGATTTGATCCACACAAGTAAAAAACTCTGTCTAAAGAACGATTCGTAATTGATTGCCCCTCTAAAAGTCCAATTACCGTTTTTCCGCCTCCAGTATTAAGAAGCACAACAACATTAGCAGAGGTTGTTGCAGAAGAAGGTGTTAAATCTGCTACTTCTAATGCAGTTTGGAGTGAACTGACTCCAACGCAACGAGGTGAGTTTATCGAACAATACCTTGCTGAAACAGATTATGATGATTGGTTCCAAATAGGAAGTTTGAATGGAGGCTACTTTCCAGTTATTGATTTTCAAAAAGGGAAACAGGTCGTGAGCATTAAAACTATAGATCCTCGACTATATTCAGCTTCAGCACTTCAGAATAATCTTATTTCTTATGTGAAAGAACTGCAAAATACTAGAATATACGTAGATAAAAAGCTGGTGTCGAATTCGAACAAATTTTTAGATATTATAGTTCCTAAAGGTTATGTTAGTAGTATTAACCTCCGTGATTTATTGATAGGTACAAATATAATAATAAGAATAAAGGAGTATTAATTGAATGGATAACAACAAGATTTTCTTCAAAATCATTATTGACTCTCAAGAAATGACAGAGGACAATGTGCTTCACTGGTTAGAAGAATTCCTATTTTTCCAGCCTTCAGAAATGTGCGGCTCTGTAATTACAAGAAAGAAGTATGTTAGATATCAATATGATCTTATTGAAGAACACATTTCGAAAGAGCTTATGAAGTCACAATCTTTTATTAGGCTTTGTGATGAAGAAATGAATGATTTAGTTGTTGAAAAATCTTTATTTTACTCATCAATATCTGGTCAATTAAAACAGGGAATCTATGAGGAAGTGAAGGAGAGACTAGAACATCACATAAATCGTTTATTTTCGGTTTATTCTGGTGCTGTAGCGTATGTATGTGCAATAGATGATTATTTTTGGCAAAACAACACAGATCCTAATCAATATGCGATTCTAAACAAATCCCTCGAAGGGATCAGTATAATACCACATCCTACAATTAAAAATACAATGGTAGTGGATACGGAAAAGCTTCCGGGGCATTCCCATTTTTACAATGATTTATGGTTTGGGGCTCACTGGATGATGTGGTTTGGTAAGTCATACTATAAATACATTCCACGGTCAGCCATATTAAGTTTTAAAAATGCCTTTAGATTGTTAGAACTTTCAAATGAAACTATATTTGTTCAGTTAACGCCATCAATTTGGGAATATGACAATTCTGAATATCGAAAACTTCAATGGGACTTTCGGGAACAAACAGGAATCGAAGTTGTGGCACATGAGCTATTACATGATGATGAGAACAGGATAGTTGATGCAGATCCTTCAATAGAAATTTTAACAGAGGCTAATTGTATTCATGGAGGAGTAAGATTATTGCGCTATTACTATAATGAAGGGAGGCAGGTTGTTCCTAGATCTGAAGCAACCACTGTATTAAATTACGAAGTTGATCGTGATGGTAGAGTTGTGTGGGAAGAAGTGTATAAGTTATAGGTTTACCGAACTATCGTCCCTTTCCACAAGTAAAACCGGTCCTGAGGTAATAAACCTCAGGTCTTTGTTTTCCCCATCCATGGGATGATATCTCGATTGCAGATCAATCAGGTACCATTTCAGTGAATCAGCAGCAGCAAACCTATAAATATATTCTTAGCTCCATAGATGGCAGTCTTATGATAAGAAAAATGAACTAATTCGAAAGAGAATATTTAGTGTTTATATAACTTTTATAAGTACAACGAATTTTGAAGATGAAAATGATCCCAAAAATAAGAGTTTACATGCTCAACTGTTGAAGGAATTGAATGAGCTAGAATCAATAATCAGTAAGTAGTAACAATAAAAGACGAATTATCAGCCCCTTCTAGTAGAAAAGATTAAAGACATCTTTAAGGATGAATTTCTCTTAATGAACGAGGGGGATTGATATTTTGGGTGAATATTTGTTCTGATTTAGTAGTACATATGCTATAAAAATCATTTTAGGGGCATATAATAATGAGTGGATTTACTAATAGTTTTCATCTACAAACTTTTTATCGAGAAAAGGCATTGAATCTTCTTCGTGAAACTGAATTACCAGGATACGTATACGGCGAAAATAATGGTTGGGTTACATTTGTAGTTGATTATAGAGTGAAACATTTGGACGATAAGATAAGTGAGTTTAATCCCGGTATATTATTACATAACGTCTTTCTAGAAGATCATATGTGGGAGTTTAAAATATACAATAAAGATGAACTTGTATTTGATTATGCTGCAGACTTGGAGATGCCCTAGTTATTGAAAAGAGACTGTTTGATCTCGAATTATTAAAGGAATTAATTATGCAGCAAAGTAATTCTATTGATGACATTGAAGGAATCTTTGATTTTAAAGATAATAAAATAAACCTTGCGAACCCACCAGCATATCTAATTGCTCAAAAAATTGGTTTAACCAACTACGAATTAGTATCATCGGATTACTTAAGTAATTTTGATGATAATCAGTTAAAAGAGATGGATATCATACAAGTGGAAAATTAACCAAGGTTGGTGCCTTGTATTGAAACAAATAATGATGAACATATGGTTCAAAAGGTAAAGTAGTAATTGACATCTAGGCTATAAACTAGATTCTATTAAGAACTCCTAAAAAATATAAAAGCTCCTCGATCGATGGGAATATAACAATATTATCGAGGAATAACCATGGACTCACCATAGGGCAGAATTGTCATTTGGATCCTCCTTCTTGCGGCAAAAATCCGTAATCGTGACAGGAGTTGAGTTATTGACTACTTGAAGTAATATGTGAAGCCTATGCTATCAATATATTTGAAATATGTATTATTATGGTGAGAGCACGTCGTAGTAATACAGTAACTACGAAGAACCTTAAATAATGGACAAAGTGGAAGATTTTTTTGTCGCTGATTATTATCCTGATGGGATACTGCCTTTAGCTAAAAAGAAAAAAGGAGTCTTAGAATAGGAACACGTTATAGTGGAGGCGTTTCATGAATATTACTAAGTGTATCGGAGAAATTTTAGTTAATAGAGTTTCTAAACTTGGGTTTGAATATGAGAACTGGGATGCTAATTGGGGTAAAGGAATACATTGAAATTGAGATTATTGGGGAGCTAAGGCTTCCATTTTAGATTCAACTCCACTTGTTATGCGATATCTATTCGTCAAAATCAGCTTAAATTTCGAGTGATTGGGTATGTAATTGCTTTTGTAGCAACTGCTACAACACACGTGCCAAGGTACGCGAACTGAATTTCACTTCAGAGGCCATAGTACGGGGGGGCGCCGAAAACCGATGCGTTTGAGTGAGGAGTAGCGACAGCAGAATCTCTCAACAGAGAACTTCCGGTAAAGGAATGTGGTGAAGCCAGACGTTAGTGTTTACCTGATATCTATAATATTGGTTCAGCTAGCGAAGACCTTTAATTAGACAGCAGGTTCATTTCCTTATTAAAAAAGAGAATAATTGAAATATTAACGAACTCGCATTGGTACTTATAAGGAAGTGGAGTAACAGCAGTGGTATTTAGGATTTATCTCAACGTACAGCTACAGTGATTATTCTATTTGTAGCTGTATCTATATTAACCCATATTTTGTTGCAAACGCTAGCAAGATTCTTTATAGTTAAGCGATCCTTCAAGTTTTCACCACCATCCCAGTTATTAGGAGTAAACATAAAGTAAGGTTCTTCTGCCAGATACGTAGAAGAAATATACCTCCAGATATGAAGAAACTCTTCATCGGGAGATTTCTCTACTTGGCCTAAATCAATCTCATATTTTTTTGTAGTAATTGGATGATAGTTAGTGAACTTTTTCTCTTCATAATCTTCTCCATAAATATCAGTTATAAATTTAGGGACCTCATTATTTAACATAGATTTTATAAATAATTCTCTTGAAGAAACTCTCAATTTTTTGATATTTATATTAATAATTTTAGAATCAGTCTTTGTCAATTTATTTACTATATTAAAATGCCCTGATATTTCATTGACCATACTTTCATAATCAATTTGTGTTCTAATAGGGATACTTATAACTGAATTACTATAGGAAAGAACGAACGGAGCAATAAAAAAAAGGCCCAACAAAGACAGAGTTTTGGAAGGTTCATTTTCTAAATTTACAATTTCAGAACGAGTTCTACTTTCTTTTTTAATCTTATTTTTATTCCATGCTTCTAAGTAATCTCTATCAGAAAATTCTTTATATAAACTCAACATAATCCCCTCATTTACTAATTTGTGTGAAAAGACAAATCCCTTCATTTTCGTACTTATTTTAGATGGCAAGCTTAAAGTAATAACGGCAACAACTCTCTTAAGAGCTAGGTTGCCGTTACAAATTTGTTAGATACTAAATTTGAAGTATACGGTTCTGTTTGGAGAAACGACCATAGAAGGGCCTTCACTTGTAGCAACTGTACCCGTAAGTGTAGCAGAAAATGAGCCTGCTTGAGTATAAATATTACCCAAACCTTGACCCTCATATGTTCGCCTTAATATAGGAATAGGTCCTGAAAGATCTTCCCAATAATCTCCTCCATTAAACTCATTTCCACTGTAATAAACCTCAAAATCATAACCTAAAAGAAAAGCATCGTCAGGTTCATCTAATCCTATTTCGAAAAAAGGAACAACTAATCTTCCACTATATGTCTGGACCCAGAAATCAACGTATCCAGAAATTTCATCAACAGCTTTAGTATCAGCGTTTTTAGTTGCATCGTTCAAATGAGTTGTTGCAGTAAAAGGAATTCTAACTTTCTCGGAAGTTGAAAGCAATTCTCTTCCTTCAAGTGAAGCTTTTTCTTTAGATATGGATACATCATTATTAGGTGATGTAATACCTTGAGATGAATTTGCTGATACGAAATTTGGAAAGAATAACAATAATGTGAACGAAAGAGTTAATATCATAGCTGTTGTCTTTTTAAAACAATGCAATATAGTAACCCTCCATCTTATGTAATACTGAATAGTTTTAACTAAATCTCCCTTCTATAAATTTTCTTACGCAACTAAAAATACAAAAAATGGAAGGTTTTGTATATGGATCTTAAGTGGCAACTTAAATACTCCAAGTATTTCTTTAGTACCATGAATGATTATTTTTATTTCTACAAATATCGACTCCCCATTCTAATTGGTAAATCGACCTCGACAATATTTTATGTTTCTATTTGGAGCCCGGCTTCGTGTTCGCATGATAATCTTAAAAAAATATAGTTGAACTCATACGGTCAATTATTATCTCCAAGAAAGTCTATTGCATAGATGAAAGAATCAATCTACCTCACCTATATAAATGCACCAACCTCAATTTTAGCACACAGTAACTCGTATATGTTTCCTAATGAAGAGAAATTCTTCACTGATCTCCTCACTGACTACTAGAAGAAAAGCTAGTGAAATGCGGCATGTAAAATATGGGTAATCGGTCATTCTTATCTTTTACCAATTTCGAGCAGTACGATGTCAAGCGTACGGCGGTTGAAATAAGATGAAATCCTATTGTTGGTGTAAATAATATATATTGAATATGCAAATTACTGTGTATACGATTCTTCAGAGGTAACTGTAGAGGAAATAAACGGCTGCATATAAAGTTTTCCCTTAGTCTTAGTTTGAAGTGTTCTAAAAAATCTAAAACACAACTTTCTTACTGTTTTGACGGATTTTATTATAAATTCAGAAAGTTCAATGCAAATAGAACACAACTTTAATATAAGAGAACAAAACTACTACTGTAACTGATAAAAGAAGTATGTAACTGGGGAATATTGTTTGCAGCTTCTTAACCAACATACAAATGAGCTCAGATTAGTCTGAGCTCATTTGTTGTTTAATCAAGAAAATCAAGGATCTTAATAAGATCAGAAACAATTTCCGTGTTGGAGAGGATGTTGAAGTCTTTATTGAACCCCTTGCTAAGAACTCATCCAGAAATACTTAAGCAGTACAATCAATTGAGAAAAGAACTTGCAAAAAAGTATCATCATGACAGAGTTACTTATACCAATGCCAAGCATCCATTTATTTTTGATGTAATTCAAAAGGCAAAATTGAGTGAGTAACCAAACCATTGATTACGTTAACGGGAAACGTTAGATCAAATTGCATGGGGCAATTTGCCGATTGGCAGCTGCTCCTTGCTCATTAAGCTAAGCTAGCTACGGGCAGGCTAATAAAATAAAAAAACCTCTTATGAGGTCTTTATTCCTTAATGTTGCTGTTATAATGTTGGTATCGACTAATTCCTAAAAATACTGAAGCAATAATAAACATCCAAGATTGAAACATATCTTGCCTTCTGATTATGTCTTGAATTAATGAAGAAGCGGCAAGAAGTATTAGAGTTAATATAACTACATCGGCAAACAAAGGTGTTCTTTTGAAGTACCATCTTAGAACTAGCCAACTTAAAGTTCCTAGGCCTAACAACCAATAAAGAAACATTGTTGCACCTCACAAAAATAAGGATGTATTTTAAGGAAAACAAATAGCACCTTGTTGTTAGAAGGTCTGGCTTTGTAGATTGATTTAACAATGATTTTCTTTATTTCATTATAACGACGGAATACAAGTATAAGTGAAGTGATAATAGTCATGAGAGCAACAAAAGGGTCTGATTGGTATTTAAATAAAACCTCAAAGAGATATCCAACTCCAAGTAAAAATAGGGTTAGGATCATGGTATCCGTAAATGTTGGTTTTATATTCAAAAATTTTTTGAATGACCAATTTAGAATTAAGGAACTGATAACCCCTAAGCCAATAACCCAATATATGAACATGTCACACCTCCAGATTAAACTTAACACAATATACAGTATATGATATGTAAATTAAAACGAAAGACGACTTTTGTCGAGGGACAATAACTTGTACCGTTTACTGGAATGGACATGAACATAGTCCGATTTCCGATTAGATAGATATCTAATTAAACTTTACAGATTTTTCATTAACTTAACGGGCAGGTTAGTTTAATTATGTTGGTGTATAATTATGTTTAGAATTTTGAAGGACGGAGGTGGAAATTATTAAAATCCATATCATTGGAGGAGCAGGAAGTGGTAAGTCCTACATAGCAGAGTTGTTGAGTCAAAGACTCAATATCCCACATTATGATTTAGATGATAAATTTTAGGACAATGAAGCGGGAGTTTATGGGGTGAAAGCTTCGGAGAAACAACGAGATCAGAAACTTGAAGAATATGTAAGCCAAGAGGCATGGATTATAGAAGGTGTATACAGAGCATGGATAGAACCAAGTCTTTCTGCTGCTGATAAGATTGTTGTCTTGAAGCCTCCTTTGTCTCTCCAAGAAACGAGAATATGGAAACGTTATGAAGACCGTGCTTCAGGAACTGACAAGAGTGGAAAGCGAGAGACTTTAGAGGATATCAGAAACCTATTAGAGTGGAATACGAAATATAATCTTGAAAAACTCCCTCACTTCATAAAGAACTGTGAGTATAAGGATAAGTTTATTACTGTAACTAATAATCTGGATATTATTTAGCTATTTCGTGACTAAGCTATGGAAGCACATTTAATATAAACGAGAAATGGGTAATTCATAGGATGCTGCCACCCTATGAATTATTGTTGTATATTATTTTTTAAGTTCTGGAATCGGTGGAATTTGATCCAACTTCACAATGTTAGCTGGATCAATCTTAAATCTTTTATCATATTTTGCAGGATCAGTTATATTGTCAGGCTCCGTATTTCTCCATGAAAGTGTACATGTACCACAAATGTATATCTCCCAGGCATTATCTAGAGGAGCCTTTTTTAATAGACTAACTGTTTCAGATTCGCATCTTGGGCATTTCATGTCATTTCCTCCTAAGTAAGTATAAATCTAAAGTATGCTATGATTTGTAATATTTAGCTGCGCTGCTGTTTCGCAATTTCTCGAAGTAGTTCTGTCCATTCATCAGTTTTCACTGGAGTGGCTAACAGTTCCGTATCTCGTGCGAAATCTGGGGCAACAGGAGTGGTCGCATCGATAACTAGCTTCGTATGCATTCCAGCTGGTTCAGAGGAAGGGTCTAAAGGCATTCCTGGAGCAAATGGAATTTTAAATACGTCTTTATCGGGACGAACACGAGTTGTCAATGCCCACATCACTTGTTCTAGGTTAAACGGATCAACGAATTCATCTACGACAATTACAATTTTCGAGTACGGCATACCATGTGGTGTAGATAACAATCTCATTGCTACGGCTTTACCATATCCACCGAAACGTGATTTTGTAGAGACAATAACGCCAATTCCGTGAGTATACATGGCATTTACGGCTTGAACTTCCGGGAAATCACGTTTTAATTGCTTGTATATCGGTAAGCTTGTATTTAAAGCTACTAGATAATCCACTTCCGTCCAAGGCATACCCAAATACAAGTTCTCAAAAATAGGATTTTGACGGTGGGTTATTTTAGTGATTTTGACAACGGGTTGTTGACGAGAGCCTGAATAACTACCTGGGAATTCACCAAATGGTCCTTCAATTTCTCTCTCACGTGGAAGCACATACCCTTCTAACACGATTTCACTGCGTGCAGGAATGTCTAATCCACCTAACTCGCTTTTCGTAAGTTCTATCGGTTCGCCTTTTAAAGCACCGGCAAAATCATATTCTGATTGAGCATATTCAATTGGTGTACTTGCCATTAGATTTAAAACAGGGTCATTTCCAAGGCAAATAGCAATAGGCAGCGGCTCATTATTTTCCTCAGCATGTCTTAGGTGAACGGCCATGTCATGGAATGGAAGAGGCTGTATGCCAAGTTTGTCCTTACCTTTTACTTGAACGCGGTATGTGCCTGCGTTCTGTTCTTCATAACTATCCGGTTTATTAGGGTCCTTACTAACGATGAGTGCTTTTGACAGGTAAAAGCCAGCATCGAATTCGTTAATGCGGTATAAAGGCAACACTTCAAATAGATCAATATCATCTTCAATAATCACTTCTTTGACCGGAGCGTCTTTTCGATCAACCCAGACTGGCTTGATTGGGTATCGATCCCATGTTTTTTCCAGTTCAAAAAACTGTTCTTTAACAGGAGTATCTTTTGGCAGATTAAGCATTAAAGCGTGGTTTTGCCAAGAACCGTGCACATTAAGTACTACTGGAGTTTTATAACCTTTAACGTTCTCAACAATAACTGCCGGTGCACTTTCCAAACTAGTTGCAGAGCGGCCAATTGCGCTCAAGTCAGGTTCAGGCATCACCGGTTCTTTAATTCGGATAAGCTGATTTTCCGATTCTAGCAAACTAAGAAATTCCCTTAAATCTTTGTACGCCATAGAGCGTTCCTCCTAATACTGAATTTTCTTGATGCAAGAACAACTATACAACTGATTTTTATATATTGAAAATATCTATTAAATATTTATTACATACTTTTAAAATATTAAATTTTGATTTTGTAAATAGCAGATCAATATAAAAGCCGCTACTTCTATTGGAAAGCGGCCTAAAAATAACCATTTTCTAATTATTTCAAACTATTGTTTTTTGGTTAATCCATTCCAACGTTTGGCTGCTGGTAGATGAATACCGAATTGATCCAAGGTACGATATACAATGTGATCAACAATATCTTCAAGGGTTTCTGGATGATTATAGAAGGCAGGCATAGGAGGAAAAATGATGACGCCCATTTGAGATAAATAAAGCATGTTTTCCAGATGAATGTTATTTAAAGGAGTTTCTCGAGTCATAAGAAGCAGTTTTTTACGTTCTTTAAGAATGACATCGGCAGATCGAGTCACAAGATTATCTGCTAACCCCATGCGAATGGAGGCGAGTGATTTCATGCTGCATGGGGCTATAATCATGCCGTCGACTTGAAATGAACCACTTGAAATTTTTGCGCCCAAATCCTTGTTTGAATATACATAATCGGCTAAAGCTTCTACATCCTTCAACGTATAAGATGTTTCTGTCTGAAGGGTAGCCCCAGCCCAAGTGGAGATGACGAGGTGAGTTTCTATTCCAGCTTGCTTCAACACTTGCAGTAAGCGTATTCCATAAATGGATCCAGTTGCACCGGTCATGCCTACGATAATTTTCAAAATGATCTACTCCTTAAAGGGTCATATTTCTAATACTTCTTCTAGTAAGGGATTATACGCCCACATTTTTAATATTGAAAATATCTATAAAATATTTATATAATACTTTTATCGTATAAGGGAGGGGACATATGGATATCCGACAACTTCGCTATCTAATTGCAATTGCAGAAGAAGGAAGTATAACAAAAGCTGCTCAGGCCCTGCACATGGCACAACCTCCATTAAGCAAGCAACTACAGTTGATGGAGGAAGAGCTAGGCGTCACTTTATTTGAGCGCAACAAGAAGAGAAAAGTAACATTAACGCCCCAAGGTGAGTTGTTTCTCAAGAAAGCTAAAAATGTCGTACAAACAATGGAAGAAGCAGTTGTTGAAGTTAAAGAGTATGGGGAAGAAGTTAGCGGAACACTATCAATAGGTTTAACTATCTATGATGCAGCATTGATGATGTCTATATTGAAGCAATTCCGTAATGAATACCCTCAAGTCAGATTCAGTATCTGGGAAGGAAATGCTACATTTTTGATCGATTGTTTGGATAATCGCCAAATTGATATAGCGATAGCGTATGGTCATTTTGCAAAGGAACAATATCAAACAAGATACATTGATAGAAACGAATGTGTTTTTATTGTTCCAAAAGATTTTAAATTTAAAGCTGATACTGTAGATGTTGCGCTTATTTCCACCATACCATTGATTCTTTTTGGTCCAGTAGAAGGGAACAGCTTATATCAACAAATCATTCAAGAATTTAAGCAATTAAAGTTGCAACCCAATATACTATGCGAATGCCATGATTCCTCAATGCTACTAAGTTTAGTTAAGTCCGGATTTGGGGCTACGATCTTGCCACTATCCATGGTCCAAACTCAGTTGACAGGGGATTTTGACATTATTAAGATTGAAAACAATCCTTGGGCTACTGAACCTAGCTTAATTTGGAGGACAAACGGCTATTTGTCTGCTGCAGCTAGAAGATTTATAGACTACTTTGAAGAAACAATTCTACAATGACAATTCAAGGACAAGAACTTAGTTCGATGTCGAGGGACAAGAACATAGTCCGATTACCTATTAAATAAATATCTAACTGAATTTACAGCTATTTCATTAAGCTAACGGGCAGGTTAACGGAATAAATAGTAATTGCAGAAAAAAGGCAAAAAAGTCTTTCTGACGAATTTATACGTAGACCAGCTAGATTAAATATAGAGAAGGAGACGGAAAGAAGTATGGATAAATTAATATCGCTATTAAAGAATCAGCACGTTGATTATGAAGTCGTTGAACATAATATTCCGATTAACACAGCACAGCAAGGTGCTAATTATTTTGGTATTGATATTGGCCAAACTGCCCCGACACTAATATTCAAAACAGATAAAGGCTACTATGCTCTGATCATTTCTGGTGATTACGGACGAATCGATCTTATTGCTTTGCAGGAGAAATTTCAACTTCAAGAGATCAAATTTGCGAAGCCTAATGAAGTAGAACAAGTAACTGGAAGTAAGATTGGAAGTGTATCGTTAATAAACCCGGATATCCCAACATTCATGGATAGAGAGTTATTTCGATTTAATTATGTTTATGGAGGTACAGGGGTTCCACAAACGACATTGAAGATCAATCCGAAGGATATTGAGAAATTAAATCATATCGCTGGATACATAAGATAGGGCAAACTTCTTAACTCTTTCGTTGCGCTAAAACCAGCTAATAGCTTGTCAAGATTACCAGTAAAGTGAACTTAAGTCATGTGATATAGTAAAAATAAGCATGACAATTAACCCTCCAATTCCTTTTTGGAAGGTTATACCTATATGAAATAGTTAGACAGTGCGGAAAGATTTTTTACTTTTCAGGATGACATAAAGCCATATCTGAAAAAGAACTAGAACATGCTCTCCATCTCATTAACAACTGACCAAGAAAATGTTTAGGATGGAAGACGGCTGACGAATCTTTTGAGAATGAAGTGTCGCACTTGGATTGACAACATCTATAAAAAGCATTTATTAATGGCAATGAGTGATATTAAAGGAAGATATGGAGGCGTGCTTGAGATGGAGGCGGTGAAATCCAGTTGCAATTTTTATTTTCCTGCTGAAAAATAATGGTTACAAACTTTACTTCCGCGTTGATTATAAAAAAATGTATTCTCTCCCGAATATCAAGCTTGTGGTCTAACTGACATGCCTAAGCCATTGACGGTCGACATATCTCCACTTATGAATATTAGAAACCATTGTTTTTGTGGGACCGATTTAAGGAATAAAAAGAAACCTTAGCGATATAACCGTCGGCTAAGGTTTTGGCAGCTAATTACCTCTTACTCTTTCTGATGTTCGAGAAGTTCAATGAGCAGCTTCAGCTTGGAGGACGTATCCATATAAGCATAGATGTATTGTCCAGCGGCATCTTCCCCTTTTTGCAGAACAGGCATGTGCTCACGCTCCATCAGGAGGATCTTCTCTTGCATTCCTTCAACGAAAAAGGCGATATGATGAAAGCCTTCGCCATGACGGTCCAAGGATTCACGCCAAGTGGACGGATGATCGTCCGGCTCGATGAGCTCCAACTGAATCGATCCCATATCCAAGAACGCAAGCTTGGCACGTCCCTCGGTCGGCTTCCCTCTGAACTCCGTAAGTGTAATTCCAAACTCATCTGACCAGAACCAACCGCGATTATCGATGCCGAAGAAATCGGCATACGCTTGACTCGCTGATTCAATATCATTGACGAGCAACGCTATTTGCGCAACGGCAGTTGTGCCTAACATGCTTTTAGTCATGCTAAATGTCTCCTTCGTTACCGTCAGAACCTTTCGTTAATCACGATTTGATCCGCTGAAAAACGGTTCGTAGCGTACGCAGGTTGTTCCGCATATCCCATTGCCACCATAACGACAGGAATATAGCGTTCTGGGATATTTAGTTCTTCTCTAAGTGCATCCGCGCTGAAGCCACCCATAGGGCATGTGTCAATCCCGTGAGCTTTTGCTGCCAGCATGAGCTGCATCGCTGCAAAAGAAGCATTTCGTATGGCATCGTGTACGCCGGCGGTTGCGGCATTCTCGTAATAATTGTTGATATCATTCACCATATTGTTCACGACGTCTTCCGTCATAGCCCCCGACCGAACCATTTCGTCATATACAGCTTCCGCATTTTTATTCGCCTCCGTGTCACCCAAGACAATAATGACGGCTGAAGAGTCTGCCACTTGCTGTTGATTGTAGGCTGCGGGCAAGATGCGGTTCTTGTTTTCCTGATTCTGAATCACGACAAATTTCCAGTGCTGAAGATTCCATGCCGATGGTGCTGAACCCGCGGCTTCTATGATGGTTTTTAAGGTAGCTGGTGGAATCTCCACACCCGGTTGATACTTTCTTACGCTCCCGCGTTCTTTCATCACTTGAATAACACTATGCTCCACAGCGTTTACCATAACCGTTACACCTCATCATTTTATTATATTTAAATAGTTTTAATCCGACGAAACATCCCGTTAAGCTGGTTTCAGACAGTATTCCAAGCCTAACCGGTAAGCTTGCTGCAGCAAACCTTGACGATACTCTGAATTCTCATTCAAGGTATCGTACAGGATTTCGACTCTGGAGTCCGGAATGCCCGAATAGCTGGCGATCCCTACATTCAGATGCTGGCTGAGCATCTTGTCGTACTGTCTTTTCTCAAAATGTTCCGGCGGAGCTCCTGCAAGACCGAGCCATAAAACTTGCCGATGATGCAACTGATTCGCTCCGTATGCAAAACCGTTATTCCAAACCCGATCGATATACCCCTTGAGCATGGCCGGCATGCTATACCACCAGATCGGAAAGATATACGCGAGCGCATCATGCTTCCTCATTCGTTCCATTTCCGCTTCCACTTCGGGCGAATAGATTTTGCGGCTGTCCGACCAAACTGGTTCGTCGGCTTCCCCTAATACCGGGTCAAACCCGTGCCGGTGCAGATCTAGCACCTCCGATTCATGCCCGGCGTCCTTCAATCCTTGAACGAAGCGCTCCGCGACAGCAAAAGTCAAAGAACTTGTTCTCGGGTGGCATACAACCGATAAGATCCTCATCGTGAAATGAACCTCCTTTCTTAGGATGTGTGCAGAGATGCTAACCCGTAACAAGCTAGTTATACTCATTACTTTACCTATGGTAAGTTATAATTTTACAAAGGTCAAGTTAAAATTACCAAATAATCAATTCAACTTGACTAATTGTTCATTTAAACCTTATGATCATGGAGATTATGACTCACACATTTATAAAAATACTGGAGGTATTGAGCGTATGGGGGAGATTCGTAATGCCGAACGTACGCGAAACAATATATTCGCTGCGGCACGTAAAGAATTTTTCGAAAAAGGATATACAGGAGCTCGTTTGGAGGCCATAGCGGCGGGCGCCGGCGTGAAAAAGCAATTGCTTTATCACTACTTCAAAGGTAAAGAAGACCTGTTTGAGGCCATGTTAGAACAAATTCCGGATAAAGAACCGGAGTGGGCTTCCATGAATCCTACCGATCCTGTTCATATTGCGGAACACCGGTTTAAAGTCAATACCCAGCTTAGGATGGATTTTTTAAGATTTACCACCTGGGAAGCTCTCGAGAAACAGCCCGAACAGCCTAACCGCAAGAAAAAGAGAGAGGCCGCGCTTCAATCCTATGTGGACGATATGAAAGCCAAGAAGGAGGCCGGTCTGGTTCCCAAAGATCTGGATCCCGTCATGCTGACGCTAGCTCTTATTTCTCTATCCAACTATCCTCTGATCTTAGGCGATGTTACTAGAATGGTTACCGGGACCGAATCTACCGACCCGCAATTTCAAGAGGATTGGGCGAACTTCCTTACGCAGCTTAGCGCACGAATTTTTAGGGAATAGATCCGTTTTTAACGTCTCACTGACACAAACGAATGTGAACAAGCCTTGATGACGACCGCTGTTCAAAATATGAGAAAGATTGCCCTACACTTGGCCAAGCAGGCTATTTGAGGGCGATCTTTACGATTTAGTCTATCAATTCAATCATTCTCCATCACTTGAAGGAGTATTTAACTAAAAACTCTCACAAGAAGCTTTTTTCTCTTCAGTCTGGGACACAACCTTAAGGTTGTGTCTTTTATATGCTTAGCGTGTCCAGAGGCACGCATCTCCAAGGTGGTGAAAGTCCGGTCGCGGGAGGGGGCATGGTGTTCATTCAGAATGAAAGGGGTATTTCATGAATATTACGAAGTATATTGAAGAAATTCTAGTTGATAGATTTGCTCAATTTGGATTTAAATATGAGAAATCGGATTTTAATTGGACTTTTATAAGAGAGATTGGTGGGGTAAAGGAATACATCGAAATTGAAAAAAGTGAGTGGTACAAAAATGCAATAAGATGTGAGTACCGAAAGGGCACTTCTTCTAGAAATACGATTGCCTTTCTGAGAGATCGGATAGAACAAGTCCATGTTTATTCAGATGAAACGACTCTAAGAGAAGAATTAGAATCTATAGTAGAGGTAACAGAAAAATTTGCTATGGATTGGTTTGAAACCATAAAGGTTGGGGTTAAAAGTTCTCCAGATAATTTTCTAGGAAGTGAGTGGAATATTACAATACAGTCTTTTATAAGTGAAAATAATATTGACTTGAACAATCCCCAATCAATATTGACTTTAGACAATTTACTAAAAAAGGAGATATCGAGAGAGGATATATATTCAGCTAGCTACTGTTTTGGGAAGATTATAAGACATCATCTCGGGGGAGAATGGGATGTTCATTCAGAAGATGGACCTTTTATAAAGAATATCGCAGGCTCAAAAGAAATGACTCTCAAACCATATAATCTGGTGATGAAGACAATGGTGGCTCCTAATGAGTTAAGTTTAATGTATTTTTTTTAAATTTTTAAAAATGCAGCTAATGAAATGAATTAAATCAATATAATTGGAGAAATATCTATCTGAACAATTAGAGCAAGCGTCATGTTTATCTTTATATCCCTATTACCTTTACAGTCACAGTAGTTTAAACTATCATGAAATGGTGGGGGTGCTGAGATGAGCAACAATAAAATTACCTCCGACCTGCTGCGCGGACATACCGATACGATGATATTACGCTTATTATCCGAGGCTGATCGTTACGGATACGAAATCGTCAAATTAATTGCAGAACGTTCAGGCGGAGAATATGAACTAAAGGAAGCGACGATGTACTCCAGTGTTAGGCGGCTTGAGGCAGATGGCGATATTGAATGGTACTGGGGTGATGAATCGCAAGGTGGAAGACGGAAATATTTTAGAATCACCGATAAGGGCAGAGAAACGTATCATCGTAATATAGAAAACTGGGAATATGCGAAGCGAGTTCTTAAGGACTTATTATGAGGAGCTGATCGATCCTATGGATGAGAAGTTGGTCAATTATTTAAATGCCGTGTTCGCACCGTATGATGGGGTCAAGAGCGTGGAGGAACTGAAGAATGATCTGCTCCATGATCTGAATGACCGGTATCGGGAACTCCAAGAGCAGGGCAAGGACGAGCAAACGGCCTTCGAGATGACGATCGATAGTATCGGTGACATCGAACAAACGGTACAGGAGGTAGCAAGCCTGTCACGCACGCTGGAGAGGCAGGTGCTCACGAACTTCAGTGCGAGTAATTTATCCAAGAGCGACTTTGCTGACGTTAAGGTACATAAAGGAAAATTTGCGTCGAGTGCACTGCAGGGATCTGACTTCTCCAACGCGGATTTGACGGGAAGCACGTTCTCGAGCAGCGATGTACGGGATGCTAATTTTGATGGAGCGAACCTGACGGACTGTAACTTTTCATCACTTGATCTATCCAATGCGAGCTTTAATCAATCCGTTTTGGTACGGACCAATTTCAGCGTTTCCAGCTTGAATGGTGTGAGGTTTGTCGGGGCAAGATTGACGGACGTTAAGCTCATCACAACCGATCTTAGAAAGACGACATTTGAGAATTGCATCTTCGTTGGGGTGGATTTCAAAAATTCAGATCTCACCGGACTTTGCTTTGACGGACAGAGCTTTACCGGTGTCCGATTTGAGAAGTGTGCTTTAGCGGGTGCTTCATTTAAAGAAGCGATCTTCCGAGATGTTTCCTTCCAGCCCGGATTTACGTTGACTAAGAAATATTACCGTATGATGAAGACGATATGCTTCGACAATGCGGTGATGGATAAATTGACATATGCAGCACTCAAAGGTATGGATGTGGACCTATCCAATGTCATCGTTAGATAAGCCTTATAAAATAAAGCAGGCAAGCAGCCGAATTAAGCAATAGTCGATCAGCTGTACAAAATAAATCAATAAGCCGACCTACTTCATCGTAGGCCGGCCCTTTTTAATTCCGTTCGAGCGACAAAGAGCCCTGATTAGATAAGATGCTCATTCTTGCCACTTACATTGTGCTGGTATCTATAACGAATCTGTACTTCACATCAGAAGCGAGGACCCGCTTGTATGCTTCGTCAATCTGATCAGCCGATATGACCTCAATCTTCGGAGCAATATTATGCTCTGCACAGAAATCGAGCATTTCCTGTGTTTCACGGATGCCGCCAATCATGGAGCCTGCGAAGGAACGGCGATGCCCAATGAGAGACATGACATTAAGGGACAGCGGCTCTCCAGGCGCACCGACGTTCACCAATGTTCCGTCAAGGGTGAGCAGTGAGAAATAAGCATCCATATTCAAGCTAGCGCTTACCGTATTAATAATTAAATCAAAGGTTCCCGCCAGTTTCTTGAATGTCTCCGGATCACTTGTAGCATAGTAGCTGTCTGCGCCAAGCTGCAAACCATCGTCCTTCTTCTTCAGAGATTGGGAAAGGACGGTGACTTCAGCACCCATCGCATGTGCAATTTGAACCGCCATATGACCAAGACCACCCATGCCAACCACAGCGACTTTCTTGCCAGGAGCGGCTTCCCAGCGGCGAAGCGGCGAATAAGTGGTAATCCCAGCACAGAGTAGTGGAGCCGCTGCGTCAAGCTCAATGTTGTCCGGAATCCGGACGACAAATCCTTCCGTAACGACAATATGGGTAGAATATCCTCCTTGTGTAGGTTCACCATACTTGTCCACACCCGCGTAGGTAGGAATATTCCCTTGGAGACAGTATTGCTCTTCTCCTTTACGACAGTTCACACACTCCCCGCAGGAGTCAACCATACAGCCCACGCCTACCCGGTCCCCAACTTTATATTTGGTCACTTCGGAGCCTACATCGGCTACGATGCCTGCAATTTCATGTCCAGGTACAAGAGGGTAGTTCACTTCGCCCCATTCACCGTGTGCAGTATGGATATCAGAATGGCAAATGCCCGCGTATTTAATTTCAATCAGGATATCATGGGTATCGAGATCCCGTCTTTTTATCTCAGCTGCTCGGAAGGATTGGTCTGGACCATCTACTGCTCGTGCTTTAGCCGTTATCATAAATATAACCTCCTAGAGTTTAATTTTTATTTTCAAGAGACAGGCGGTATCCAAGGAGAAGGGAAGCTTGCTTGTTTAATGATATCTTTAATTCATACCCTGCCTTAGAAACCTCTCTTGCATGTCCATGTTAAATGTTATAGTTAACTCTAAGTCAAGCCACAAAGATCAATTGTTCATCTAATTCGTTCCTAAGTCGCAGGACTTGCTTTGACAGCATCTCTATTCCTTGATAGAATTTTATATACTTAGAGTTAACTCGAAGTCTATGTTTAAGAGAATGGGAGAGTAGAGGATTCGCATGAAGACATATACGATTAGTGAAGTTGCCAAAGAATTGAACCTTACCCCCTACACGTTACGTTATTACGACAAGGAGGGGCTTTTGCCTTTTGTAGAACGTACAGCCGGTGGAAAAAGATTGTTTAAGGAATCAGACATGGAATCATTAAAAATTATTGAATGTCTCAAATCTACCGGGATGCCGATTAAAGAAATTAAAAGCTTTATTGATTGGTGCTCGGATGGAGATGCCACATTACAGCAGAGACACGATATGTTTATCGAACGGAAAGCCACGGTAGAAGCACAGATGGAAGAATTGAAGAGGACAATGGAAGTGATTGAACATAAATGCATGTATTACAAGACCGCACTCGCTGCCGGGACAGAAGACATTCATAAGAACAAGAAAATGGTGATTACACAGTAACCCAAGAAACCACCTGAGATGAATTGTGCCCTCAATGTCAGCTTTGTCTAACTTAGGGGATACTTCGATCCAGGTGGTTTTGGTCTCTAAACTCGGAAATAGACAGGAACTAGCGGGGGATGCATAGAAATAAAGCAAGAAACAAGATAACTCCAATAGTGTTCTAGTTCAATGGAATGGATGTGTTCGGATGCAGAAGCGAATCCTGCTGGTAGAGGATGACGTGGAAATCAATCAATTAATCGCAAGTGCGCTTGAACAGGAGAACTATAAAGTAGACACCGCCTTTGATGGAGAAGAGGCGCTGGCACTTTTTCATTCTACAGAACCGGATTTGCTCCTGCTTGATTTAATGCTCCCTAAGCTGAACGGAATGGAGCTGCTTCGAGCGGTAAGAGAGACCAGTACCATCCCTGTGCTGATCATCTCGGCCAAAGGAAGTGATCTGGACAAGGCGCTCGGTCTCGGATTCGGTGCAGATGATTACATTAGCAAGCCATTTTCGATGATCGAATTAACGGCTAGAGTCAATGCCGCAATTCGCAGATCAACGCAGTATCTTCCAACAGACATGAGTTCCCTTCCATCCATGCTCCATTACAAGGAGCTCTCTCTCGATCTTCATTCTTTTACTGTACAGCTGCAGAATAGCACCGTCCAGCTGACCTCCAAGGAATTTCAAATATTGAAGCTGCTGATGAAGAATCAGAGCCGAGTGTTTACGAAGGAGCAGATGTACAATCTGATCTGGGAAGACGAGTATTATGGCAATGAGAATGTCATTAACGTTCATATTAGAAGACTTCGCGAGAAGATTGAAGAGAATCCTTCCGAGCCTAAGTATATTCGTACCATATGGGGCATCGGTTATAAGCTGGGGGAGTAACCATGGTGAACTTCCTACTTGTCATTATTATCCTATTAATTGTTGTCATCGTGATTCAATATATGTCCCGAAAGAGATCGAAGGCAGCTGTGTCCGACATCAGCACAAAAATGGATGAAATTATCCGGCTGGAGACGGCTGAAAAGGTACTGCTTCCTACCGGAGAACAGGAGCTGCAGCAGCTGCTGGTCCAGATCAATCGTCTGCTCGATCATAACCAGAAGTTAAGCGCCGATTATATCAAGGCCAAAGACAGCTTACGCAAGCTGATTGCCAATATGTCCCATGATCTGAAGACACCGCTCACCGTGATATTGGGATATGTAGAGAAATTAAGATATGCGGATCACCTAACAGACGAAGACAGGCACGTCCTGATGGGACGGCTTCATGATAAGGTGTGGAGTCTGACAGGGCTTCTGAATCAATTCTTCGATCTGGTTAAGCTGGAATCTGACGACTACGTGATTCCTCTGAGCAAAATTTCACTCAATGAAATATGTAAGAAGAACATTCTGGATTTTTACGAGCTGCTCCTGGAGAAGAAGCTTCAAGTTGAGGTGGCCATCCCGGAACGTCCATTATATATTTTGGGCAATGAGGATGCTTTGAACCGGGTCATCAGCAATTTAATCTCGAATTCAATCCGGTATGGAAGTGATGGAGGGGTCTTTGGCTTAACACTGCAAGAGCAGGATGGCATAGTGATCCTGGAGGTGTGGGATAAGGGCAAGGGAATCGACGAGCACGATCAGGCCAAGGTGTTTGAACGGCTGTATACGCTCGATGATGCTAGAAATCCACAGTTTCAAGGAAGCGGGCTCGGACTTAGTATATCCAAACGTTTGACCGAAGCGATGAAGGGGACCATTCATTTGAACAGCAGGCCGTATGAGAGAACAAGCTTCACTTGTCACTTTAAACATATTACATATTGATCTGGATCAGAGGAGAGGTGTTCAACGAGGAGCAGCTCTTTTTTGATTGATGTACAAGAGACGTTCACTTTCCTTCATTGAACGACTCGTTTTTTTTTGAAACTTAAGAAACATGTAAGGAATGGGAAAGAAAAAAGCAAATGTGACTGACTATGATAGAAGTAAGAAGAGAAACGCAGAAATAGAGGAGGAAAGAGAAGATGGATTATGTTGTTATGACGGAACAGTTAACGAAACATTCTCGTGGCCGGCAGCTTGTATCAGGTGTGAACCTTCACATCCGAAGAGGTGAAATATACGGCTTTCTCGGACAAAACGGAGCAGGTAAAACAACGATCATGAAGATGCTGACCGGCATTATGCGACCTACCTCAGGTGAGATTATGTTATTTGGCAAAAAACTGACTTCGTCAGAGAAATCTGGACTGAAGCGGGTAGGAAGCATTATCGAGTACCCGATCTTCTTCGAGCACTTGACGGCGATGGACAATTTGCAGCTTCACTGTGAATACTTGGGCTTTTACGACAAAAAAGCAATACTGCAGGCGATCGATATGGTGCATCTAAATGGGCAGGAAGGAAAAATGGTCAGTGAATATTCGCTGGGGATGAAGCAGCGCCTGGGCATTGCAAGAGCAATGATCACCAAGCCGGAGCTCATTATTCTCGATGAGCCTACGAACGGACTTGACCCCATTGGGATTAAGGATATGAGGGATTTGATCCGCATGCTGAATAAGGAATATGGAATATCCTTTCTCCTGTCCAGTCATATTCTAGGGGAGATTGAGCAGGTAGCAGATCGGATTGGCGTTATCAAGGATGGGAAGTTAGTTAATGAGGTGAATCTTGAAGACATTCGAAAGATGCAAACCAATTATATTGAAATTACGACGAAGGATGTGGACACGGCTGCCTTTTTGCTGGAGCATAAGCTCCAAATTAACAACATGAAGATAATGAATGACCGTCAGATCCGAATCTATGATCAGCAGATCGCCCAAAGTGAGATTTCCAAAATGCTGATTCTGCATGACGTGGACATTGAGGCGATTCAGAAGCATCGTCATTCCCTGGAAGACTACTTTTATGGGCAAATTCATGGAGGTGGCAAAGTTGGTTAAGCTCATGGCACTCGAATGGAAGAAGCTGAAGCACAAGATGGTGATCAGTGAGGTAGTCATCTATACGTTAGTGATCATGTTTATGCCGATGATATTTATAAGAACGCTGCCTGAATTTGGGCAGAGCTATGAAACCGTAATTACACTCATGATGTCGATTCAAATGGGGTTTATTCTGTTCGGAGCTTCACTCATTAATCAGGTAGTCATTGAGGAATACAAATATAAGACGATGTCTCTATCCTATGGTTACCCCATAAGCCGGAGAAAGCTAATGCTGGCTAAGGTTCTGTTTATCGCGGCTTTCGTGTTTGTCTGCACATTCGTGTCTTGTATCTTGTCTGGAGCAGCGACCTTCCTGCTCAATCAGAGCTTCCACTTTATTGACGGACAGCTCAGCTTATCGGATATTGCAGCCTATTTCAGTCGAAGTCTGATCCAATCGATTATTATCACCTTGGCTAGTCTCATTCCATTTTTTATCTTCGGTGTTTGGCTGAGAGCCACCATTCCCGCGGTTCTATGCGCCATATTTCTGATGCAATTTCAAAATTTCGGATTCCTGCTGGATATGGATCTTCATACAGATCTAGTGAACATCGTGTTATGTCTGCTCGGCTTGGGAAGTGTATATTTGGCGATTGCAACCGTAGATACCCGTATAGGGGAGATCTAACCGGCATTATAGATCAATAGCGATGATCTTCCAAATTGAAGATGATCGCTATTTTTCATCACAGGTAACATAATATGGATTTTTCAATCCAATAGGAGAACACCGTTTCTGGGCTATGCTGCTCATAACTCTTCATCCGCAAGTAGAGCTCCGCTCCATCGGACACATCATGCCATAAATCCGTAAAGACATAATCATATGCACCGGAGGACAGCTCGCGCTCCGCATACTCGAATGCATCCGCTTGAATGATGTAAATCTTATGTCCTTGAGCAAACTGAGGCAGAATATGCTTCTTGAACAGTCTAATGACATGCTCATTCGCTTCGACGATGGTGACGCTGCTCACGTTATCTTTTATGGATACCATATAAGCGTAATAGCCGAGACCAAGACCGAAGGTCAGCACATGGCCAAAGGCCGCTTCAACCGGCTCCTTCATCGTTTCGATCTCATTCGGCGTAATGGTCATCCAGATCCGGTCATTTTCGAGAACGGCAGGGAACCTGAATTCCTCATCGAAAAAGCCGATCTGCGGCAGCTGCCTTCCCTCCTCCGTACGAATGATGTCATTGCATACAAAGCCTTCATAAGGCTTGTATCGCTCATATTTTAACCGGCTGTTCCCGATCTGGACGTTAGGGATCTCAATATTCTTATAGTAGGGATTATTGTCGTATTCGCTCACATCCAGCTTATGCGTCATGCGCGTAAAATACTGGTCAAACAGCTCTTTATGATAAGCATGCTCGTTAATATCAAGTCCGAACGCTCCTGCCAAAATCACGTTAAAGGCATATACTTCAGTAACACCATACGCCGTAATTTCCTGAATCTCCTCTGTAGTGATAAGATCCGGTGCTTGATTCAGATAATGGCTGAGCAAGGCAAAGACGGTTCGGTTATCCTCTTCAATTTGAGCCCTCGTTTCTTTATCTCGTTTCATATGCGCTCCTCTTCAAATGGAATTCATTAATTTATTTATCGAATGAGTATTTCATCTTCTAAGTCATTCATCTACAGAATAGTTAAAGCGGTGAATCAACGATTTGGTTACGGTACTCTACAGGGGATAGGCCGAAATGGGCGCGGAATACCCGGTGAAAATAAGAATAGCTGGCAAAGCCGCATATTTCGGCAATATGCTCCAGCGTCATCTCGTTGCTGTATTTAATTTGTTCCACGGCTGCCTTCAGCCGGATCTCAATAGCGTATTGAATCATGGTTTTTCCATAATGCGCTTTGAATAAACGAACGGCACTCGATAGACTGAGACCCGCGTAGCTTGCTGCTTCCTCCAGCTTGAAGGTGGTTGTTGCATGCTCCTCGATGAATCGCCTTAGCTTTAGCGTAGAGGTTCCTTTGAGTCCAGTCTGTACATTCTCAGAGATCGCTCTGTCGATGTATAGGCATAAGCCGCGAAGCAGGACATCCTCCAGCTCCGTGTTCTCCTCTAATGAACCCCGTCGTCTTTCTAGGAGCAGATTGCGCCATAGTCCGATAAGCTTCTCATCCAGGCCAACCTGGCTGACCGCAGGACGGGATCTTCTTCTGTGCCACCAGTCATCAATCCAGGGTCCCTGGCAGAACAGATAATAGTCTCCGCTGGATAAACGACCTTCGTTTGCCGGCTCTTCTACGACAAGATGATAGTCATCTCCCGGCTTCAGCAGCAGAAGGTCACCAGTGGTGAGCGTGTGCTCTTGACCCAGTGAATACACTTTGCAGCTTCCTTCCGTTTGCAGCCGAAAGAGATAGTGGGGCAATCCGCTTTTTGTATTTTGAATGAATGGCTTGTAATGGTAGGAATAATCACATAGGAGCAGGGTCGTATCCACTGGAATTCTATGCCTCCTGTCAAAATAATGAGCAAATAGTTCATGTTATGATCATATTGGATATGTTCATTTTAGCCCAATTCGACTTACAATGTAACTAGTTCGATTCAAACGGATGACGGTGACCCGGATTTACGAAAGGGTTTTAGTAAACATCCTTGGTTGGATGCGAACCATTCTAAAACTTAGCGATTTAGTGCATATGCAGATGTTTAAGTTAGTTATCCTACTACAGAAAGAGGTAATAGATCATGAGAAAGATCAATATCGGGCTACAGCTGTACACTCTTCGTGAAGAAACCGCAGCAGATTTCAAAGGAACACTTAAGAAAGTAGCTGACCTTGGATACGAAGGTGTTGAATTTGCCGGTTATGGTGACATTCCTGCAGAAGAAATGAAAGCGCTTTTGGACGATCTCGGTCTTAAGGGCTTCAGCAGTCATGTGTCCCTTCATGCGATGCGTGCTGACCTGCAGAAGGAGATTGATTATCTCAAAACCATCGGTGCTGAGTATATGATATGCCCATTCCTCATGCCGGAGGACCGCCCGGAAACGGCGGAAGGCTGGACAGCATTGTTCACTGAGCTTGAGCAGATTGGTAAAGAGGCTCGTAAGCAAGGCTTGATCTTCGGATATCATAATCATGATTTCGAATTCCATGGCACGGTTGGAGACAGCAATGCCTTTGATGCCATGTTCGCCGAGACTTCCCCTGAGGCGGTTCAAGTTGAGATGGACGTATGCTGGGTACAATTCGCAGGTCAAGATCCAATCGAGTACATTGGTAAATATACAGACCGCCTGCCATTGCTGCATCTGAAGGATTTCTCCAAGGACGAGCAGGGTCAAATGAAGACTCTTGAGCTGGGACAAGGCTCTGTTAATCTGCCAGCTGTTATTGAAGCAGCGGATCAAGCAGGAGTAGAGTGGCTGATTGTAGAACAGGATGTATGTCAGAACCCACCGCTTCAGAGCATTGAGAACAGCTACAATTGGGTAAAAGAGAACTATCTTAGTAAATTGAGCTAATTGCTCCATTCTGTCTTTTCAATCAACTACTAAACTTACTAAATTCACTAAAGGAGATCCAACATGACAAAAATCAAAGTTGCCGTATTCGGCTGTGGTGCTATTGCTGAGCGTAGACATATTCCAGAGTATGCTGCGAATGAACAAGTAGAGCTCGTTGCATTTGCAGATCCGATTATTGAGCGTGCAGAGAAAATGGCAGAGACTTACGGCGGTAAAGGCTATGCGAGCTATGAAGAGCTGCTTGCAAATGAAGAAGTGGATGCGGTAAGCGTCTGCACACCGAACTATCTGCATGCTTCTATGGCGATTGCAGCAGCTAATGCTGGCAAACATGTGCTTGTCGAGAAACCGATGGCTTGCACAGCTGAAGAAGGCGAGCAAATGATTGAAGCGGCGAAGAAGAATGGTGTGTTCCTGATGGTAGGACACAACCAGCGTCTCATGCCGCCTCACGTGAAGGCCAAGGAACTGCTTGAGTCCGGTAAGCTTGGTAAAGTCCTTACTTTCCGTACTTCTTTTGGTCATCCAGGTCCGGAAGCATGGAGTGTAGACGGTGCTGGCAGCTGGTTCTTCCGTAAGGAAGAAGCAATTATGGGCGCGATGGGCGACCTGGGCGTACACAAATCAGACTTTATTCGTTACCTGTTGAACGATGAGGTATCCGAAGTTGCCGGCTTTATCAGCACATTGCATAAGGAAGGCACGGAAGTGGACGACAACGCTACCTGTATCCTGCGTATGAAGAGCGGAGCAGTGGGCACATTGGTAGCCAGCTGGACCCAGTACAAGGGCGGGGACAACAGTACCGTATTGTGGTGCGAGAACGGCGTGATGAAGATCGGAACAGTTAACGGTGATGAGGTTATTGTTGAACTGACCAATGGTACGGTTGAGACGTACAAAGTTGGTGCCATGGCTACGAATGAAAAACAAGTACCAAGTGGTGTTATCGATGCCTTTGTTGAATCCATCGTTACCAATACACCGCCTTCTATCTCTGGAGAAGAAGGACTGAAATCTCTGAATGTCATTCTTGCAGCGTTTGAATCGCAGAAGACAGGTCAGATTATCAAGCTGTAACTGAATTAATGTAGTAATCTAAGACTCCTGCAGTTAAACCTGCAGGAGTTTTTTTTACTGCTATATCAGAGACTCAGTCCAGTCCACTGCCAATACGTAAAGTAAAACAGCATCATGATCAGAATATAGATCGGCATGAGGAACAGACTGATTCTCAAGAGCTGACGAGCATCGTAGGAAGCTTCATTTTCCTCGTAAAATAAGAGGAGTGCCTTCGAGCTTACAGGAAAGGTAACGCAGTAGTTCAGACCAACGAGACTTAGAAAAACCGTCGCTGCCGGATTCAGCCCCATACTCTCACTAAACAGCAGCAAGCTGGGAATGAAGACGATCGCACGTGTCGTATGAGATGTAATGTACAAGTGACTTGTGACAGTGATCAGGAGGATCATAAGAACGATGAGCCACTCTGGAGCTTCTGCAAACAGATGGAGAGAGTTCATCATCCGGTGCTCAAGCCAGGTAATAACTCCGGTATCCATTAGGACATGTCCGAGTGCAGTGGCGCAAGCAACAAACAATATCAAGCTTAAGGAGACGGATTTCATTCCTTCCTTCCAGCCTATAACTCCGTATTTTGGCATCATAACGAACAAGGCGCCAGCCATTGTAACAAAGGCGATATCGAAGCCGTGAATGCTCTCCGTTATCCAGCCGATGATTAAGAGGGGAATGAGGATCAGCATCTTTTTTTCTTGATCATTTAAAGGCGGCACCGCTTTGTCATGAGCCTGAGCCTGCTGACTTGGATTCTCTTCTTGAATGATATCCTTCGGCCACAGAACCCACTCAATAATACACACCGTACAGGCTGTAATGACAAGGGTAAATGGAACTCCCCAGACAAACCACTGAGTGTAGGATATCGACTGACCTGTGGTGCTCTCCAGCAAACCGATTCCAATGAGATGAGAGCCTGCTCCAATCAGCGTAGCGGAGGTGCTCATTAATATAACAACAGGTGCCAGGATAGTGAGTACTTTTTGTTCAATCTTAGAAAAGGGGCCTCCCAGCTGCTGAAGAATCGGCAGGGATAGCGCTGCTCTTCCTGACGTCGAAGGTATGAAGAACGCAGTGGCTGCAAGGAGGGAGCTTAATCCGTACAGAACAGCGGACTTATTTCTGGATCGTTTCAATAAAACGTTAGTCCATCTTGCCGTAATACCTGAGTCCTTCGCTGCTGCGCCAATAATAAAGGAGCCGACCATGAGCCACACGACTTCTTCTGCAAGTGAATGGTACAGTAATTCGGGTTCAGCTGCATTTAATAAAATGATAAACATGGTATGAGACAGGGCGATAAATCCAGCAGGTATCTTGGTCGTGATCCATAGGATCATGGCAGACAAGAAGGTGAATAGAGCAGCCTTTCCTTCGTAACCCAGGTCGTTCATAAACAGGAGGAGAATCAGCATAATCAGGTGTGTAATACAGACGACAAATGACTTAGGTGTTGCTTGGATCAAGGCGATCGTGCTCGTGAGCTTACGCTCTATAATAGAAATCATCACCCGCCTCGTTCACGATATTTTTTGTGGGCAATCCCTAAGCCAATCGTAACCTGTCTTAGTACACACTCTGTGCTGTCCTCGATCCATTTTGGTGCTTTTCTCATGGCCTCTTCCATCGATACAGGTCTTGGAATAATGCTGCTGTAGGCGTCTATTCCCGCCTGATAATTAAGGGACGCTCCCTTGCCGATCGTCCCGGTGAGGGCGATAACGGGAATGTTATTCTTCTTGGCGATTCGGGCTACTTCGGAAGGGATCTTACCATTTGGCGTTTGGAAATCAAGACTGCCTTCTGCCGTCAGCACGACATCTGCATGTGCAATTTTTTCTTCGATCTGGATATAGTCCTTGATAATACTGAATCTGGGGTGAAGTCGTGCACCCGTAAATGCAAGCAGTCCTGCCCCTAATCCTCCTGAGGCGCCTCCACCGGGAATTTGACGAACATCCGTCTCTACAGCTTCTTGAATGAGACAAGCATAATGCTCAAGAGCAGCGGATAGGATATCGATCTGTTCAGGAGTCGCGCCTTTCTGAGGTCCGAACACCCGGGCAACGCCCTGATCTCCGCACAGGATATTATTCCAATTACAGGCGACATCGATTGATACGTCATGAATTCTAGCATCCAGGGCAGAGGTGGATATCGAGCTTACCTTTAACAAGTCTTCTCCGCCATGAACATGGATCACTTCACCCGCTTTATCCAAGAACTGTACACCGAGTGCCTCGGCCATACCCGCTCCTCCATCTGAGGTACCCGAGTCTCCGCAGCCTATGAGGATATGGTCCACGTTCAGATCGAGTGCGCCACGGATTAGCTCACCTACACCATACGTCGTCGTCTTCAAGGGATTGCGCTGTGTACGTGGAACCAGCCGTAACCCGCAGACTGCAGCCATCTCTATGACAGCTGTCCGTTTGCCGTTTTGCTCATATACCCCAAAATAGCTGTCGATCCGCTCACCTACAGGACCGGTTACATTTTGCGTTATTAGTTCCCCTCCTTTCAGATTGACAATTGTTTTTGCAAAACCTTCACCTCCATCAATCATAGGGATTACGTCCATTTGAATCGAAGGGTCGAATCGCTTAACTCCGCGCTTCATGGCGCTCGCGACCTCTTCGGCATCAAGACACTCCTTAAAGCCCGACGGTACAATGACAATTTTCATTTGTAATTCCTCCAATGAAGAACATTTTTGTACTTCAGGATTTATGTAAAATCCTTGTTAAATAATGTACATTTCGTAAATGAGAGAACCATGAGAGGAGCATTAGAAATGAGATAGAAAAGGGAAGTAAGATGAGAAGAGGGTCATTACAACTGCTGATTACCATCATTTTATTTTGCCGAAGATCGGGTTAGAGTTTGGTATACTAAGTATTTGGGAACAAAAAAAGAACCGAAGAAAATCTCTTCGGTCCTCTGTACATGAAGATTAACGGGAGGTATACCCTGCATCCGCGTGAATGGTTGTACCCGTAATATAGGAAGCAGCATCAGATGCCAGCCATAGACTCGCCTGAGCAATTTCACCTGGTTGTCCAAAACGGTTAAGCAAGCTCAGCTGAGGCGCATATTCTTCTTCAGTGAACCCGAATTGTTCTAATGCACCGCGAAGCATAGGAGTATCGATTGCACCGGGGGCTACCGAGTTTACACGGATATTTTGAGCGCCATATTCCAGTGCAGCGACTTTGGTCATGCCGACAACTCCGTGCTTGGCTGCAACGTAAGCAATGTTGTTCGGTTGAGGACGGTAACCGCTTACGGATGAAATGTTGATGATGGAACCGCCATTCCCTTGTTTGACAAGCTGCTGCAGTTCATACTTCATGCATAGAGCAGCGCCTTTAAGATCGACGGCCATTAACCGATCCCAATAAGCTTCATCAAATTCAGCCGCCGGCTTGTCGTCAGGTGTTAGTGCTGCGTTGTTGACTGCAACATCTAGCTTGCCATAAGTATCAACTGTAAACTTGACCATGGCTTGTACTTGCTCCGAATTGGAAACGTCAACTTTGACGAAGGCTGCTTCGCCGCCGTCTGCTATGATGGACTCGGCTACTGCACGTCCTTTTTCTTCGTTAAAATCTGCAATGACGACCTTTGCTTTGGCTTCAGCAAATAGTCTGGCCGTGGCTTCGCCCATGCCCATAGCGGCGCCTGTGACGATGGCTACTTTACCTTCTAATACAGGGAATGTCATATATATGCCTCCTAGTAATCGCTTTATCTTCTCTTCGTCTTCACTATATATGGAGAAATTGTGACTATCAATGAACAGTCATTCCTAGTGTGTTTGTTACTGTACAAATTCTTACTCTTTGTATAGTGTGATTTTCAAATCATGTATTTATAAGAACCGAGGTGCCATACCATGACGGGAATAGATAAGCGTGTCCAGCGCTCGAAGGATGCGATCAAACAAACTTGTCTGGACCTATTGTTCCACAAACCGTTTGACCAGATTACAATTTCTGAAATTGTGCGTATTGCAAATTATAATCGAGGAACCTTTTACGCTAATTTCGAAACGAAGGAAGATCTGCTTGAGGAAATCATTCAGGATGTCCTTGATGAGATGGTTCATCAGATAAGGCACCCTTACAAATCCGATATAAAAGTGAATCTCAATGAAATGCCAACCGAGGATATTACCTTGTTCTCGTACTTCAAAAACAATGCAAAGCTATATAAAATGCTGCTGAGTGACCATATTCGGGTGGATTTTCGTTATCGTATGGCGAAGGCCATCGAGGAGCTGTTTATTATGGAGTATAGTTATGAGCTGGAAGAAGGTGCCCACGTGGATCTGAAGTGGTTATACATTTTCCGAGCACACGGTATAGCTGGTTTTATTATTCGCTGGATCGAAGAGGGGTTCAAGGAATCTCCGGAGTATATGTCTGAGCAGATTGTGGAGCTGATGCTTGTATCGACCAAGACCTTTTATGTAAAAAAGTAAATGAAGGTTATCTGACATCGTGCAGATGGGAGAAGGCATAAAAAAGACATCGAGCTTTGCATGATCATTGCAAAGTCTATCGATGTCTTTCTGCTTGGTAGAGAAGCGGTTCTACAATTTATTATTCCGGTTTCTCGGTATTCGTGGTGTAGTACAGGCGGAAGATGATGTCTTGATTATGATTACCGAAGCCGGAGCCAAACAGTGTCACACCGCCAATATGCTCAGCATCTTCTTTGACAGCAATGCGGAAGGACCAATAGCTGTTGCGGATGCCAATATCATCAATCGTGACATCCGACAACTTGATGCCATCCATGAAAGTGCCTTCTTTTTTAATAATGAGATGCTTCAGTAAACCGTACTGATTGACACTCTCAAACCACCAAGGCGGGTTCAGCTTGCCTTTGCCCCCGAAATCTCCAGGGCTTGTCCACATTCCTACCTCAACACCATTTACAATGAACGTAATATCCGATGGCCAGTGATTATTGGTAAGCGGAGCTTCAGAAGAAATCTCCATTGAGATTTCCAGTTCTTCCGGAACCTCATCACCCATCAGATAGTTTGGAATTTTATACTCGACATAACCTTGTCCGAACCACAATATTTTGGCATTGAGACGATCCGGATCGAGAAAATAGCGTGGATCATCAAAGATTCCGATGACGGAGTCCCGGGTGCAAATTCCACAGGTAGGCTGGATCTGTACATCAGTAAAGTGACCAATGGATACTTCGGTTTTGCGAATCTCTCTTGGAATGACATCCTTGATCGGGAATGCGATTTCAAGATTGTCCATGCTGAGGGAGCATACCTTCTGGGCAGCGCCGCCTTTACCAGGAGCCATCGTTGATTCAATGATTCCGGCCTTCTCCAATTTCTTTACATGCATAGTCATGATCGCACTGCTAAGCCCTAGCGCTTCTGCCAATTCCTTAATGTTCATTGATTTCTGTGACAGGAGATGAACGATTTGAATTCGTACATTACTAGAGATCGCCTCAAATATATGCAAATTCTGTTCAGCTAATTCAATTCTCAATGTTATTCCTCCGAACGGCGATGATTTATTAATGTATATGTAAATCATACATGTAGAACTTTATAATATATGATTCTCCGCACGTTCACAAGGTATTATTCAACTAATGGAGAGAAGATAACCTGCTGTCAATGCGATGAAAGTAAGGATTACTTGCGCTAAAGCAGCTGTTTGTCCAGCAGTTAAATGAAATAAAAAGAATGAGACTGTTTAAAAGCACGGAGATATACAAACTGTTTTCTAAGTAGAAATCAAGAAAAGATTAAGTTATATGTAAATGAATAATGAAAATGTAATTGACAGAAGGAAAAATTCATTCTAATATTTAGGTGAATTAATGAATGTATTTATGAATTGATAAACAATTGTGTAAATCAATACGATGAGACAGGAGATTGACATCCATGGGAAATGAAATTCAATTTGTTAACCCTATTATACCTCAACGGGCTGATCCTTGGGTATACAAACATTCAGATGGCTATTATTATTTTACAGGCTCCGTTCCCGAATATGACAGAATCGAAGTTCGCAGAGCGAAGACGATTCAGGAGCTGGGAGAGGCCGAGCCGGTTGTAGTATGGCGCAAATATGATGAGGGCATGATGAGCGCAAATATATGGGCTCCCGAAATTCACTTCATAGATAATAAGTGGTATATCTACTTTGCTGCAGCCAGAACAACAGAGACAGTAGAAGGTCTGTTCGATCATCGGATGTTTGTCTTGGAGAACGCTTCAGAGAATCCTTTAGAAGGCGAATGGACAGAGAAGGGCCAGATCAAGACCAAGTGGGAATCCTTTGCACTGGATGCTACGTCTTTTGAGCACAAAGGTAAGCGCTATCTCGTGTGGGCTCAGAAGGACCCTGATATTGTCGGCAACTCCAATCTTTATATTGCTCAGATGGAGAATCCATGGACTCTTAAAGGAGAACAGGTTATGATTGCCGAGCCGACTCATGATTGGGAGAAGATCGGATTCCTAGTAAATGAAGGAGCTGCGGTGATACATAGAAATGGAAGAATTATCATCTCCTTCTCAGCGAGTGCTACAGACCATAATTATGCTATGGGATTGATCTATGCAGATGAAGACAGCGATCTTCTGTCTCCAGACAGCTGGACTAAGCTGCCTGATCCTGTGTTTGTTACGAATGAAGAGACAGGACAATACGGACCGGGGCATAACAGCTTCACTGTTTCTCCGGATGGGTCTCAGGATATCATTATTTATCATGCAAGAAACTATAAAGAGGTTGAAGGGGATCCTTTGTACGATCCGAACCGTCATGCACGCGCCCAAGTATTCGGCTGGAACGAAGACGGGCTTCCGGACTTTGGTGTTCCTGTTCCCGATGGTGGAGTAGTAAGCCGCTAAACCAGCGGCTTACAAATAAATTTGCGCGGTTTGGATAAAAGTGGTTGACAATGAAAGCGCTATGAATTATGATATGTTTACAAAAACATTAATGATTAATGTAAATGTTATTAATGTTTTTCATGCCTGTACGGGAGCACTCCTAGGCAAGCTCCTCCACAGCAGATCAGCAAGTCTGAAAGTTAAAGTAAAAGGCAGCCCATGATTTAAATCTTTGAATACGGTTTCATGAAAACATTGATTTTGAAAAGCACTGGGGGGTTCTTAAATGAATCGTAAAAAAGGTCTTTTGACAATTGTTTCTATGCTCCTGTTGGTTATCGTACTTGCTGGCTGCAGCAGTGACGATAAGAACACCATTACTTTTTGGACACCGCTGACTGGTGAAGACGGGGCTTATATGGATCAGCTCGTGAAAGAATATAATGCGACTGAGCCAGAAATGAAAGTGAAGCATGTAATTACCTCTGACATGTATACGAAATTATCCACAGTAATTAACTCCGGTAAAGGGATTCCAGATTTGGCGATTATCCATGCTGACCGCGTACCTGGATATGTGAAGCAGAATGTACTTGAGCCGATGACAGGCATCCTGTCCGCGCAGCCTGAAATTAACGAAAGCAACTACCTGCCTCAAGCATGGTCAACAGGTACGATCGATGGAACACAATACACAGTACCTCTGGATATCCACGCTAACGTAATGTACTACAATAAGGATTTGCTTGCGAAGTACGGTGCTGAATCCTTCCTTGACGATAACAATGTAACAGTCGAAGAAATCCTGTCTCTTCAAGGGAAAATGGAAGAAGGAGATTATGTCGTCAATGATGCACTTCTGGGATGGGCTATGCTTGGACAGCTGCAGAACTTAGGCGGCGATGTACAACAAGATGGTCAGCCAGCAATAAATACACCTGAGATGAAGCAAGCGTATGAATCCGTTAAGCAAATTGCAGATGCAGGTCTGATGACACCATTTGGTGAAGATGGTTACCTAATGTTCCAGTCCGGCAACGTTCTCTTCTCCACAGATGGAACATGGAGCTCGACTGCTCACGCAGGTGTGGAAGGCTTGAACTTCGGTGTGACGAACGTATACTCTGCAAGCCCTGATAAATTTACAAACCGTTCTTCTTCCCACTTGTTCGCGATGCTGACTAACGAAGCTAGAACAGATGAGAAGGAAGCAGGAATCGGCAGCTTCCTGGAGTTCATTCGCCAGAACTCCATTGAGTGGGCCAAAGCAGGACAGATCGTAGCAAGTAAGCAAGTATTTGAAAGTCCTGAATACCAAGATTATATGCAATCCTTCTTTACAACAGATGAGAAGCAAATTGAATCTCTGTACATCTACACCTATGAATATTATCCGTATGTAGCTGAAGTCGTTGATAAGTATTCTAATGATATCATTCGAGGCGCTGCAGATATGGATGAAACCCTACAGACGATGCAAAAAGAAGTTGAAGATAAAATTGCTCAAGGCAGCACCGGGGCTCAGTAAAACAAACGACTAAACAAGAATATATAGATGAACTGAAGATGACTCAGGGTTCAACATTCATCTTTAGTACATCGATTTAGTACAAAGTAATGTGCCATTTATGGCACATTACTTTTCCAAAAGGAGAATTGAAAGGCTATGAAGAAGAGATCCTTTGCCCCTGTTTTCTTTGTTGGGCCCCATCTTATACTATTTCTAATATTTATTCTGATACCGACGATCTACGGTATTTATGCTTCATTTACTCAGTGGAATTTAATCAATGACCCGGTTTGGGTTGGTCTTGATAACTATAAAACGATTCTTTTTGATAGTGAATCTACATTTAATTATCAGTTTTATAATGGTTTGAAGAATACACTGCTGTTTGTTCTTTTAAGTGTTCCAATCTTGATCGTAATCCCTCTGATGATTGCTGTGGCACTGGAGCATAAAAAAGTGAAATTGAAGGGAACTATTCAATCGATCATTTATATTCCAGGCCTCATTTCTATTTCTGCAGCTGCGCTGATCTGGTCTCTAATATTCAATAAGCAGTTAGGGGTTACAGGTAATGTATTCGGATCGGAGACGGTCTGGGCCACAACTCAGCCATACGCTTGGATTATTATCATCGTCATTACGGTTTGGGGCGGAGTTGGAGGTAACATGATTATCTACCGTGCCTCTATTAATGGTGTTTCCAAGGATTTGTACGAAGCTGCTGAGATGGACGGGGCAGGTTCTATTCGTAGATTTTTCAGCATAACGTTGCCGTCTATTCGTTTCCCGCTCATTTATACCTTTGTTATGACAACTGCCGGCTCCTTTAACGTATTTGGTCAGCCGCTCATGATGACTGACGGCGGACCGCAGCAGAGCACACACGTACTTATGATGTATATCAGACAACTCGCATTCGGTTCAGGTGAATCCTTGGCTGGTATGGCATCTGCTATGGCAGTGCTGCTGGGTCTCGTTATTTTGGTTATTTCGGCATTGCAATATTATGTAATGAACCGAAATGCGAACTAGGAAGTGGATACGGAAGGGGCAGATGGTTCAAAATGAAAAAGAAAATCAATATTTCGAAATATATATCGTACCTATTTCTTATAGCGATTTGTGTCATTTGGGCGATTCCTGTTCTATTTGGGATTACGACATCGTTTCGTTCCCAGACGGAAGTGGTTTCGACCGGCTTCAGATTGCTGCCGGTTGACTGGGACTTCAATAACTATGTGACCATATTGGAGAATACGTCTACTGCTCCGATCTTGCGCTGGTTAATGAACTCTTTATTTATTGCGATTTCGCACACAGCACTCGTTATTGTCATTATCTCGATCACAGGTTATGGCTATACACGCATGAACTTTAAGGGAAGGGACGCCTTGTTCTTTACCTTGCTCGGGATTTCGTTCTTCCCAGCGGTCGTAAACCTGATTCCTTCTTACAAGATCATTGAAACGCTTGGCTGGGTAAATACCGCATGGGCCATGATTATTCCCGGTCTTGCGGGGATGGGAAATATCTTCCTGGTAAGACAATTTATGAAGGGTATTCCAAATGACCTGGATGAATCCGCACGCGTGGATGGAGCAGGTGATTTTAGAATCTACTTCTCCGTCATTCTGCCATTAGTTAAACCGGTATTGGTCGTTTGCGGCTTGTTCTCATTCATTGGTTCCTGGAATGACTTCCTATGGCCAGTTATCGTATATACGGATGTTGAGAAAATGCCGATTACTGCGGGCTTGCTCTTGCTTCAAGATATTTATGGTAACTATCGCTTGATTGGACAACTCATGGGATCTGCAATGCTTGCGATCATTCCTACACTCATCTTGTTTATCTTTGCACAGAAATACTTTATGCAGTCCATTAACCTGAACTCAGGTATTAAAGGTTGATCGAGAAGACTGCTGTATAGGACACTGTTCAAGTCCGATTCAAAGTCCAAGCGAAAAGAAGCTTTCTCCATAACGGAGAAGGCTTCTTTTCGCTTGATCTATTATTATCCCAGATAGATATCTCTTGGAGCACATTCTTTTATCGTCTTCTGGTTAACCCGGAGCTCCTCGATGTAGGAGTCAATAATATGCCCTAATTTCTTTACAATTTCTTTCTTGGTTTGATGTATGTAATCCTCAGAACAGAACGCCGAGCAGACGATGGTTCCATTCGCATAAGATTTAGTATCCATGGTGATCGTATTTAGTTTCTCCTTATATAATCTTTTGACAGGTCCGTTCTCTTCCCGGATTTCGTAATAACGGTTTGTCTCAATAAGCAGCTTCCAGGGAATCACAAGCAGTTTGAATTGATCTTTTTTTAACTCAGCAGATATTTTATAGATTTGAATAGGTGTGCTCATCGTGGATTAAAACCTCCTTATATCGAAACAAGACCCTTTTTATTTCATTTGCATATTAAGATCTATTAATATGGAAATTATATCATCTTGAAGGATCATATCCCAATGTAATATATGGTAATCTACGGTTTTCTATATGAGCTGTTGAAACGTCGAAAGCAGCCCAATCCGAAAACTAAGAGCTGCTCTCTTATTCATCAAATAGAGGGAATCAGTGAAGTGAAGGTGCCAGCACAATAGCCTCATACGGCTTAAGAACACCACTCTTGAGATCAATCATTTCATTAGGTTCTTTGTAATTCCCTATAAGTAGGCGGGGATCCGCGAGTCGTTCTATATCATTCGAATCAAGGGAGTAAGCGGCTTCTTCCTCTGAGAAGTTAAGCAGAACGAGCCAAGTCTGATCCTCGAATAAACGCAGATACGCAAAAACTTGAGGATGATCGGTTAGAATTGCCTTATACTCTCCGTAGGTGAGTGCAGCATGGTTTTTACGAATATTAATAAGCTGTCGATAATAATTTAATACGGAATAGGGATCTGAGTCCTGTTCCTTGACATTAACCTCCTTGTAATTCGGGTTTACTGGAAGCCAAGGCTCTCCCGTAGTAAATCCAGCATGAATGCTCTCGTCCCACTGCATAGGGGTCCGTGCGTGATCTCTTGCTTTTCTTCGAATTCGCTGCATGATCTTCTCTTCATCTTCTCCTCGTTCATTGACCATGACATCGTAATAGGCAATTGCCTGCTGTTCTTTGATATCATCAATCGAATGAAGCTTAGGATTGTTGGTCATTCCCAGCTCATCACCCTGCAGCATAAAAGGGGTTCCTTTTAACGTATGCAGCATGGTACCAATCATTTTCGCGGATTGAATCCTGTATTTACCGGGATGACCAAAGGAATTAACCAGCCGGGGCTGATCGTGATTGCTGAAGTAAAGACCAAACCATCCGCCTGGGTCGCCCACGTTATTTTGCCATTTCTGCATGACCTCCCGCAGCTCATCAAGCGTCCATTCCTTTTGTTGAAATTCATCCTCCGGAAGATTACCGAGCGTAGTGGCTTCAGGAGAGATCACCATGGACAATTCTCTGCGATCCGGGTGTGTGTAGTCGAGTACATCCTGCTCACTGATATAGGACATTTCACCTGCAGTGAAGATATCGTAATGAGAGAACACTTTTTCATGCATTTCCTGCAAATAATCGTGAATATTTGGTCCATTCTTAATGAAGGGCTCACCGTTCGATTGCAGTCTGGTCAGATCCGAATCAGGGAAAGTCTGATCCTTCGAGATCGCATTCACTGCATCGATACGAAATCCGTCAATGCCTTTATCCAGCCAGAACCGCATCATCTTATACATACTGTGGCGCAGATCAGGATTGTCCCAATTCAGATCCGGCTGAGTCGAGTTATAGAGATGCATATAGTATTCCTCGTTCTCCTCATCAAAGGTCCATGCAGACTTGCCAAGATAAGAAGTCCAGTTGTTAGGGGGGCCGCCGTCTGCTCCGGCAGGTCTCCAAATGTAGTAATTCCGGTAACGACTATGCTTGTCAGCGCGTGATTCTCTGAACCAGGGATGCTGATCGGAAGTATGGTTTAAGACCAGATCCATGAGAAGTCCCATCTCTCTGTTATGAACCTCCTCCAGCAGCAGATCAAAATCACTCATCGTTCCGTATTCAGGCTGGATCGCATAATAGTCGGTAATGTCATAGCCATGATCAATGTCCGGCGATTTATAGATGGGGTTCAGCCAAAGGGCGGTTACTCCTAAACTCTGCAGATAATCCAGCTTGGAGATAATCCCAGGCAGATCTCCGATCCCATCCCCGTTACTGTCTTTAAAGCTGCGCGGATAAATTTCATATATGATGTTTTGCTTCCAGGCTTTTTTGTACTTGATATGCATGTAATACCCCTTTCCAATTCAATTGAGTATTGCATAGAGTTAATACCCGAAAATGAACAGGAAAAATCGTCAATGGTACGGCCGGCAGATTTGAAACGGCTGTCTTTTGGATGCCCAGAGGGTGTCACCTTCCACATAAAGAATGATTATGAGAGATTGGGGTTAAAATACAATCGATCCTTTACAATCCATCACAGCAGGGAGTTTTTTATATTGTGGGAAACCCTATTGTCCTATTTCCCAGACGGGGGAATATGGATTCAGGCGGCTGTCGTATTCGTCCTTCCCGTTGTAATGATGAAGGCTGCTGCTGACCTTAACCGTAAAGTGAAAGCAACGAACCGGAGCAAGAAGGCGAACAACTCCTCCGGGCAAGTAAGCAGCTCTCCCGAACAAGACAACAGTTCTGGTCAGGGCAAAGAAGCTGGTCAGACGCAGGAATTCAATCAGCAGCTTACAGGGGACTATAATTCGGATATTCAGCTTATACAAAAGAGCATCGGTAACAATGCAGACGTGCATATCAGGGAATTTGTCATTAAAGGCTTGAACAATCGTGCTGCCATTATCTATGTAGACGGTCTGACAGATCCTGATCTGATCAACACTCATGTCCTTTCTCCGCTGATGAGGGATGGGATACCCCAAACGGAAGCAGAGAGACTTCATTCGAGTGAGGATTTGGAAAAATATTTGCAGCAAAAGCAGCTTCCGGTCATAGGAATGATGGAATCCAAACAGCTCGGTGTAACCATAGAAAAGATGCTGTCAGGTTATGCGGGATTGCTTGTTGACGGAGCCTGCGGCGTAATGATTGTGGGTTCACCCAAAGGCAAGCAGCGAAGCGCTGAGGAGCCTTTGTCAGAGGCACTGCTTCGAGGTCCGAGAGTCGGCTTTACAGAGAAATTGAATGAGAATACAGCACTCTTGCGGCTGCATGGCCGAAACAGCAGTCTCCAAATTACCCAGCTCGAAGTAGGAAATCGTGTGAAGAAGGATATAGTCATCGCTTATATGAACGATATTGCTGATTCCCAGCTGGTAGAAGAAGTTCAGAAACGAATCGAACAAATCAGCATTGATGACCCGCTCGAATCGGGGTATATTGAGCAGCTGATTGAAGACAACTGGCTCAGCCCCTTTCAACAGACCCAAAATACGGAAAGGCCGGACAGAGTCATTGGTGCCCTATTGGAGGGACGTGTCGCTATTCTTCTGGATGGAACTCCATTTGCCTTAATCGTTCCAGTATCCTTCAGTATGCTGCTGCAGTCGCCGGAGGATTATTATGAACGCTGGGTTTGGGGAACTTTTATCAGGCTCGTTCGCTATTTGGCTGCTCTTATCGCTTTGCTTGGACCTGCGATGTATATCTCTTTTATATCGTTTCATCCGGGGCTTATTCCTACCAAGCTGGCACTCACCATTATTAATACCAGGGCTGGTGTTCCCTTTCCTTCGATCATTGAAGCGCTGATCATGGAGGTCGCTATTGAGATTCTAAGAGAAGCAGGAATACGACTGCCCAAACCGGTCGGACCCGCGATGGGTATCGTAGGCGGTCTTATTATCGGGGAAGCAGCCGTTCAGGCCGGCATTGTCAGTCCGTTTCTGGTCATTGTCGTAGCAGTAACAGCGATATCCTCCTTCTCTATTCCGATGTATAGCGCCGGCATTATCATCCGAGTGCTCCGTTTTGGAGCCATGTTCAGCGCAGCTCTGTTCGGACTATTTGGGGTGATCATGTTCTTTTTGCTGCTGTGCAGTCATCTTGTAAAACTCAAGAGCTTTGGTGTTCCATATACCGCCCCGGTAATCTCCTACAAGCCGACTGACTGGAAGGACTTTATCATTCGAGCCCCCATGTTCATGATGAGCAAGAGGCCCAGCATGACGAGGGGGCGGGACAGGGATCGCATGAAATCATAAACTTTGGCGAATAGAAATGAGTGAAGGCCTACAATGAGCAGCAATCTGAATAAGGCAGAAGATCAAATAACAACGACCCAGGCATCCGTTATTGTAATCAACTACATGCTTGGGGCCGGCATCCTGACGATGCCAAGGACGATGGCCAAGGCGGTCGGAACACCGGATGTCTGGATTTCAGTTCTCTTGTCAAGCGTAATCACCTTTGCTGCAGGCATCATTATAGCGCGTTTATGCATGAGATTTCCCGGGAAGACCGTGTTTCAGTTCACGCGCGAGATCACGGGGAAATGGATTGCCTATATCATCTGTTTTTGCATTATCAGCTACTTTATCACTATTTCTGCCTTTGAAATTCGGGTGATGGCGGAGGTAACACGTCTATATCTGCTGGAAGCAACCCCTGTATGGGCCTATGTAATGATATTTATGTGGGTAGGATTCTACCTGGTGATTGGCGGTATTAATCCGATTGCTCGGCTGTATGAGATCATCCTGCCCATTACACTGGTCATATTTGTCGTCATCATCCTGCTTAGTGTCCACTTGTTCGATATCAACAACCTAAGACCTGTACTTGGAATGGGAATCATGCCGGTCATTAAGGGGATCAAGCCCTCATTGCTTTCATTTACCGGATTTGAAGCCATGTTAGTCGTCGCGGCCTATATGAAGCATCCAAATAAGGGAGTAAAAGCAGTCGTTTATGGCATATCAGTACCGCTGGTCGTATACTTGATTACCGTCATTATGGTCATTGGCGGCTTGTCGCTGGATGGCACTTTAACCAAAACCTGGCCCACGCTTGATCTGCTGCGCAGTTTTGAAACCGAAGGTCTTATCTTTGAGAGGTTCGAATCACTACTGCTCGTTATTTGGATCATGCAGATTTTCTCTACGTTTACCATTACACATTATGCTGCCTCCCTTGGCGGTGCCCAGCTGTTTAAAGGTCGTAAAATTACACCTTTTCTACTGCTGCTTTTGCCCGTCAACTATATCATCGCGATGCTGCCGAAGGACATTAATGAAACGTTCATCCTTGGTGATATTCTGGGCAATTTCTCACTGGTGCTGTTCTGCGGACTTCCGTTAATGCTTCTCATCATAAGTCTCATACGAAAGAAAGGAGGGAAGCGAAGTGAACAACCTGCGTAAAACATTCAAGCTGATGGCCATATTTATCCTGACCGTCTGCTTGTCGGGATGCTGGAGCAGCCGGGAGATCGAGGATTTGAGAGTATACGTTGGGGTCGGACTGGATGTGGCGGATGAAACGAAATTTGAAGAAGAGGTCAACAAGCGCGGAGGACATTATCCTAAGAAGAATGTGATAACAGCTACGGTGCAAATTGTGCCGGGAACGAAATCTCAGACATCTCAGGGACAGAGCGGCCAGGCAGGTGAATCCTACCTTAACGAAAGACTCACGGGAGATTCCCTGCTGCAAATATTCAGGCAATTCTCGCTAAGAAGAGATCGCCCTCTCATCGGCCATCATTTGAAAGTTATCGTCATCTCTAGTGAATTGGCAACGAAATATAGCTTGGAGCAGCTGCTAGATTTTATATTGCGTGATAATGATATCCGGCCCAGTGCCCTAGTCTTGATCAGCCAGCAAAAAGCGATTGATGTGCTGAGTGCCAGTCAGCCAGGTGAAGTTCCAGCCTTTAATTTGAGAGGCCTGGTCCGCAATCGGCAGCGTACGAACCGGATTCTGCCTGCTGTTTCACTTGGGAAGCTGGAAGGATTAATGCAGTCCAGACAAAGCTTTGTATTGCAGAATGTCATCATGGCAGAGAATGAATTGAAATTTGTCGGCGGTGCGCTTTTTGAAGGGGATACGAATAAATATATTGGCAGACTGAATCAAGTAGATATTGAAGCCATTTCCTGGATAGAAGGGAGCCCGGGCGGGTTGCTGAAGACTTATTCGAACAAAGGCGATACGATCGTATATGAGATTGCTTCAATTAGCAGCAAGATTACGCCTAAGCTGGAAGGAGACGAGCTCTCTATTCATCTTGATGTGAGATCAAAGGGAAGATTGATTGAGGATTGGAGTTATCCCGAGGAGCCCACTGATTCAGAATACATTGCAGAGCAGGAAAAGAAATTCAATGAAACTGTAAAAAATGAAATCAAAGTACTGCTGGACAAGCTGCAGCATACATATCATGCCGATGTAGTCGGTTTTGGTAAGGAAGTCCGTATTAAATACCCGGGATATTACAACAAGGTAAAGGAACGATGGGATGAAGTCTTTAGCGAAATTCCTGTCACTTACGATGTGGATTTGGAGATTGTGGATTACGGATCAACACTGGAATGACGAGAAGGAGTGAAGAGGATGAATCTGCTGAAGAAGCTGGTACGAAGGGTCATTTTAGGGAAGGGGTCTCAACACCAACAGCAAACAGGTGCTTCAGATAATACACAAGGGGATAGTTCATCTTATACTCATCAAAAGCTGGAGAGGGAGCTGTTCACGAACGAACAACAGCTTCGCCAGTCCTTCTCCCAATGCTCTGATGTAGTGTTTCGGAAGATTCCTCTTCCGAATATGAGTGAGATCCTAATTGTATTTATTGATGGATTGGTTGATACGAAGATGATCGATGAGAGTGTCTTAAATCCAATCATCCTTGGCGGCTCGAAGGAAGGGGGGGAGGCATCGAACCCGGAACAGCTGATCCTCACCCAGCGAATTCCTGCGTCAAATATGAAGAAGGCAGTCAGCTTTACGGAAGTGGAGAAAGGACTGCTGAGCGGGAATGCCGCCATTTTGGTGGACAAGGTACCTTCAGCACTCATGATTGATATGAAGGGAGGAGCAAGCCGAAGCATTGAAGAGCCGACCTCGGAAGGGGGCATTCGGGGCCCGAGAGAAGGGTTTACGGAAATGCTGAGACAAAATACGGCCATGGTACGGCGCAAGATAAAGAGCCCTAAGCTCAAAATGGAGTCCTTGGTCATCGGTGAATATACACAGACGGATATCGTGATCTCCTACATAGAAGGCATTGCGGAGGAGGCCGTGCTGCAGGAAGTCAGAAGCAGGCTAAAGGATATCCAGATCGACGCCATTCTTGAATCAGGTTATATAGAGGAGTTTATTCAGGATGCGCCATATTCGCCTTTCTCTACGGTTCAGAATACAGAGAGACCGGACACCGTGGCGGCAAGTCTTCTGGAAGGAAGAGTCGCTATCTTTATAGATGGCACACCGTTTGTGCTAATCGTTCCGTTTACCTTTTGGGCCGGCGTGCAGGCAGCAGAGGACTTCTACAATCCTTATCTGTACGCCACGGCTACCCGGCTTATCCGAATTATCTTCTTGATGGCTTCTCTGTTTCTCCCTTCCGTCTTTATTGCGATTGTCAATTTCCATCCGCAGATGCTGCCGACGAGCCTTGCACTCAGCTTTACCCAGGCGAGAGAGGCTTCTCCATTTCCCATGGTGATCGAGGCCTTCATTATGGAAGGCGTATTTGAGGGGCTTAGGGAAGCAGGGATTCGTCTGCCGAAGGCGATCGGTTCAGCGGTCAGCATCGTCGGTGCGCTCGTTATCGGTCAAGCTGCCGTTCAGGCGGGCATCATATCTGCCCCTATTGTTATCGTCGTGGCCGGTACAGGAATTGCCTCCTTTACCGCGCCTCGCTACAATGTCGGGTATGCCTTTCGGATGCTGCGCTTCCCACTTCTTCTCTGTGCGGGGGTGTTCGGATTGTTCGGCATAACCATCGGCACGTTGGCAATTCTGCTTCATATGGTTAGTCTTCGCTCCTTTGGTGTCCCTTATATGAGCCCATTGGCACCGGTTGCTTCGGTGAATATGCAGGATATGATATGGCGCAATCCACACTGGGCGATGAATAAAAGACCGAATCTTATTGGATCTCGGAACCCGACACGTACTCCAAAGGGTCAGAAGCCCAAACCGTAAGCTAGGAGGCAAATTGATATGAGATTAGCATTTAGATGGTCCGCGGTCCTTACGATGCTCATATTGTTAACAGGATGCTGGGACAGCAGAGAGCTGAATGACCAGGCATTTGCTTTGGGTGGAGGCGTAGACTATATCCCGGAGAAGGGGTATAAGGTTACCAACCAGTTCGCGCTGATCTCAGGGGGAGGTGCGGAAGGGGGAGACAAGCAGCAGGACTATACAGAAGAAGGAGAACCCAAGAGCACCATTTACGAAGCTTCCAGCTTTGTCCAGAATAAAGTGTCCCGCATTATTAACAGAGGACATCGAAGGACACTGGTAATGGGTGAAGAGCTTGCCAAGATTGGTGTGAAGGATGTTATTGATATTTATAGCCGATATCCGGAAACGCCACTTCGGTCAGATATATTTGTTGTAAAGGGAGGTCTTGCGTCTGATTTTCTGAAGAGCAAAACTCCGTATGGAAATCAGGCCATTAGAGAGTATTACAAGCTGCATCAATCGCATCGCGAAGTGGCAGATATTACGTTTCTTAATTTGCTCCGATCCGTAAATTCCGACTCCATGGGGGGAGCTGTTCTTCCTGCGGTCGAAAAAGTTGCGGATGCCGAAGGGAAAAAGGAAAAGACAGTGATGCCCTATCAATACATCGGCAATGCGGTGTTTGATAATCAAATGAAGCTAAGAGGATATTTGGACAACAAAGAGGTTGGGTACTTAATGTGGTTTCTCATGAGAGAACGAAGCGTTTCGGTTACGGATTTGACCAGTGACATCGGCGGTGAGGGAGCGATAAGTACAGAGATTAGAAATTTGAAGAGTAAATATCGTCCCAGCTTCGAAAATGACCATGTAGCGATGCATTTCATATTGACAGGGGATGCTCATTTAAATGAGAATAATTCTGGACTTGATCTGTATAATGCCGAAGTCATCCGGCGGATGGAGCGTGAAATTGCGGATGAGATCGTCAAGGATGAACAGCGGGTCATTCGCAAAATACAGAAGGAGTTCAGAGCCGATGTTTTAAATGTTGGAGATTATTTATTTCGCAACCATCCCGGAGAGTGGCGGAAGCTGCAGCCGCGCTGGGAAGAGATTTTTCCTGAGATGAAGATTGATGTAGAAGCACATGTTACCATTAAGAGCTTTGGCGTTACCGGTGCTTCTCCCCAGTTAAAAGAAGAGGAAGTGAAGCAGAAGGGAATCGGAAGCGAGAATGCTTCATAAATAAACATGAAATCGGCCCTTAGCGGGCCGATTTTATTTTATGTCGGATCAGGCTGACGATGAAGAGCAGAAGTGGAAGTCCAATATATAGAGGGATCCAAACATAAGGCGTAACAACCTGAAAACTGACTACACTTATATGCTCCGTCACATTGTTATCCAGTGACATGCCGAGAATAATGATCACAAGTATCGCCGGCAGAATAAGCCTGCGGCCCTTCTTGAGACGCAGCAGGAATTGAATTCCTGTCAGCGCAGCATACATTTTGATGACCAGTTTAAAATACGCTGTGCTGATCATAGTCACAACTGCAAAAGGATTTAGATTCGTAATAAAGCCCTGAATGTTGACCATGCCTGACAGGGAGTAAAAAGGGTAGACCAGACGTTGAAACAACACATCACCAAACACCGTAATTGAGTAAATATCCAGCAGCAGGATCAGAAAGAAGACAAATGCAGTAGAAAATAAAGTCGCCTTCCATACCTTGCTTTTCTTATCCGTCATCACCCATATCATGGCGAGGGCAATACTTTCTCCATAAGTTTGCGTAATGCCTTGAAGAATCGTTGTCTTAAAAACAGGGTCCCATCCCTTCCACAAGACAGGCTTCAGCAATTCCCAGTTGATAATGTCGGAGAACAGAAGGAAGATCAGTTCAAGGAAAAACAGACCCAGTAAGATGGGAAGCAGAATCTGTCCGAGCCTGGAGATGTTTTCTATGCCAAGGATCAACCCATATAGGGCGAGTGCGCTGAACACAAGGATAAGTACGATAGGAGGTGTGTTCGGCAGGATTGTAGCCGGCACCAGATCTCTCAAATCACCGATAATACGAGCGGCATCCAGTAGAAATACACAGGGATACAGCAGAGCGATCGGAATCCCGATCCATTTGCCGAATTGGCGGGGGAACCATTCAACCAGTGTCAGTCCGGGGTTAAGCTGCATAATCCCCAGATACATGGCAATAAGTATGATCCCGATCAGAAAAGAGAGTACGGTAACAATCCAGGCATCTCTCCCAACTGTCGCTTCAAAGGCATAGATGATGGTTGTGCCGAACTGAAACAGAAATGTAATGGAGAACAACTGGTATCCTGAGATTTTAGTCTTCATGTGGTAAGCTCCAGACTTCAAATATATATTTCTATTATGTACATTAGAAGCTGGCTGTAATCTTGTTCTATGAAAAAGAACCCCTTGCCATTTGGCAAGGAGCTACTACGCCTTCATTTGCGTTTAAGGCTACCACTTTAGAGAGCTTCCGAATACGAGACCATTACTAATCAGTCTGCCGGGTGTAGTGATCGTCCTACCATTGGCATACATACCTGAGGAAGTGCCGCCGTCCATATTCATGGCTTGATAAGCTCCCAGCTTCAGCATAATATTGCCCCACTGTTTGATCGTGGCACCAGGCACGGTTGCCAGCACAATCGTTCCGTCCTTCTGGATGGCAATTCCGCTTCTCGCACCGCCATCCGTTAGAATTTTGGAGCTGCTGAATCCTTCCGCTGCCGGATTTACGGCAAGCCTTCCGTCTTTTACAAGTCTCGGACCCGCACCGATAGCCGTATGGACATTGGACCAGTTGATATCTTTGTTATCTTCATTATAATAACTGATGCTGTAGTCTACATAGCTTCCTTTTTTGAAGCGTGCAGCAAGCATGTCCTCCTCCTTGCCTGTAAATACAAGCACATATCCGTCACTTGGAATGGCTGCATTTGTATTTGGAGCGACTTTGGTGACGATTCCCTTGCGAACGGTAATCGCAGTTCCGTAGGAGAAGCCAACATTTGCACCACGCGTTGGTGTAAACATGACAGCGGACGTTTTCCCTTTGGTCGGTGTGCGGTTAACAAAATAAACATACCAGCTCTGTGCTCGCTCCTCGGTAGTCTTGACGGTGCCGCGAACTCGAACACGAAGTGTATCCATAACAGCAGAGCCATCCCACTTGAAACCGATGGTTGTACCTGTATTGCCAATATGCTCAATAATCCCATCCTTGATGATCATGCCATAAGGATCGGGAACACCACCGTAAGCTTCAAAATAAGTTCCATTTATAGCAGCAGATGCGTTATATGCTCCGGCAATGGAAGACAGCGATTTGACCGCGCCTACTCTATGATTGGCAAGACCGGCAGTGACGGGTGTTCCTTTTGGCAAGGTGACGGTCTTCACGCTGAAGGTTCTGCCCGACACACTGACTTTTTTCGTCGCATAGACGGCCTTGGCCTTGGAGGCTCCTTTTGTGATGGTCACAGGCAGCTTGAGCTGACCTTTGTAACCTGGAGTGATGACCTGGATCAGAATATTCGTAGACCCCTGCTTTACAGGGATAACAACACCTTCCTGATTGACAAGGGCAATGGCTTTGTTACCTGAAGCATATACGACCTGCACTTTTTTCGACATGTTAAGCTTAGTTTGAATCGGCTCACGCTTATCCAAGGATAGAGTAATGGATTTGGATGGATAAGTTAGGGTCACAGCTGTTGTCTGACTGCTTACGGCTTGTGCTATTCCCGAATAAGAGATGCCCGAGGAGACGGGCAAAGCCAGAGCAAATGCAGCCGTAAGCAGAATAGCAGCTAATTTTTTGATGTGTGCTTTGGTAAAACTTTTCATGATGCAGATATTTCCCCCTTATGTTGAAAAATAGGTATGCTACTACGTTGTTATCGGTAAAGACCTCCAAAAAACTTACATATTCTTCAAAATGGCAGAAAGTTGTGCATACGACCTCTGTATGCTATGATTTGGTTACCAATAGTAAGTAACAGAATATTAGGAGGTATAACAGCATGATAGTAGAAATTTGGTCGGACTTTATGTGTCCTTTTTGTTATATAGGTAAACGTCGTTTTGAGGAGGCACTTGAGTCTCTTCCGTTCCGTGAATCCGTAGAAGTGGTATATCGCAGCTTCGAACTGAATCCGAATGAAGCAGTGGACACGGATCAGACAACGTATGAATCGCTGGCAAGCAAATATGGAACAACGGTTGAGCAGGCCAAAGCGATGACAGCGAATGTGGTAGAGCAGGCGAGAACAGTAGGATTGGACTATAATTTTGACCGGATTAAACCGACGAATTCATTTGATGCCCATCGTCTGGCCCACTATGCAGCAAGTAAGGGCAAAGATAAGGAAATGGTGGAGCGGCTCCTTGCTGCTTATTTTGTAGAAGCACAGCATGTGGGCAGTAAGGAAGTGCTCGTGAAGCTGGCCGCAGAGATTGGACTGGATGGAGAGGAAGTCAGAGCAGTCCTGGAAGGGAATCAATACAGCGATGAAGTCCGCGCGGACGAGAAAGAAGGGGCGAAGCTTGGCATTCAAGGGGTTCCATTCTTCGTTATTGACCGTAAGTATGGCATCTCCGGCGCACAGCCGCTTTCTGTGTTTAGTCAGGCACTCACTCAGGCTTGGTCCGAAGGCCAGCCGCTGCAGGTGATCGGGAACACCGAGGATGCTGCTGTATGTACCGATGATTCCTGTGTGATGCCTGGAGATGAGAACAAATAAACAAGAACCACTGATCCAGCGATTCGGGCTCTTTCTAGAGCTCGGATCGCTTTTTTTGTGGCTGGTAAAACAGAGTGAACCAAAATTAACAGGCATAAATCCTGATAACGCTTACTATATATAATGGTGTAAGAGGTTATGCTACACTCCGGTAGCTGTCAGGAGCACTTGTTACTTGGAGGAACCGCATCAATCCTCACCTTACAATCAAGGAGGTACTTGTAGTGGAGAACAATAAGGGCTCAATTCCGCTGGGTGTTATTTTATGCCGGGACTGCCACAATGAGCTTGGCGTACAGGAAACAAATCGTGTACAGGTTTTTTATTCGAACTGCGGATCAGTCCACTGTAAGGAGAAGCGATTGAATTCCGAATATGAGCAGTATCTTGACGACAATCCTTAAATCATCATTCATAGTGATCTCACTATAAAATACGCGGGTTATAAAAGAGCAGAGGACGCATAAAATGCGAACCCTCTGCTCTTTTATATTTTTAAACGGAAGAAACTTCTTTTTTGCTCTCTCGTTTCTCTGAGAACATGATTTTAAGCAGCGGCGGAGTTACCAGGGTTGTCACGATCACCATGATAATAACCGAGGTGTAATACTCGGCAGCAAGCAGACCCGAGCTGAGACCTGTTCCTGCGATGATGAGAGCAACTTCTCCCCTGGAGATCATGCCTGTTCCTACAGCAAAGGAAGAATGTCGGTTGAACCCGGTCAGACCAGCACCCAGCGCGCCGCCTAGCAGCTTGGTTATAATCGCAATCACACTGATGACGATAATAAATCCAATCTGAGATCCGACGCCTTCAAAGTTGACATTAAGCCCGATATTTACAAAAAACACAGGGACGAACAAGCTGTAGGCGATGGGCTCCAGTTTGTTCTCCACCGTATGCTTGTAGTCGGTTTGCGAGATGGCGATACCTGCAGCGAAGGCTCCAATAATCCCCGCAACGCCCATCCACTCAGCGAAATAGGAGAAGGCAAGTGCGATAATGACACCGGCAGAGATGACCGTTTCAGCCACCTTCAGCTTCGACAGCCATTTCATAAGAAGTGGAACAGCCCAGATGGATGCTGCAATAATAACGACAAAGAACAGAACCTTCTTGCCGATCAGTGTCCCGATGCTGACGGATTCTCCGGCTCCAAGTACACTCATCATGACAGCTAAGAGGACAACGACGAGAATATCGTCTACAACGGCAGCACCAAGAATCGTCGTACCTTCTCTGGAGTTAAGCTTGTTCATCTCCTTAAGCGTTTGTACAGAAATGCTGACGGAGGTTGCACAGAAGAGCAATCCGAAGAACAGCGCATGATGCTGATCCATGCCGAAGGCGACAGCTGATCCATAGCCGCCAAAGAAGGGGATGATAACCCCGCCGACCGCAACGGCAAACGCCGCCTTCCAGTTTTTTCGCAGCTGATCAAGATCCGTTTCCAGACCTGCGATGAACATGAGGATGAGTACTCCAATCTCCGCAAATTCTTGTATGAATGAAGTCTGATGCACCCATCCAAGTACTGCGGGTCCGAGGATAACCCCGGCGATCAATTCCCCCAGTACAGATGGCTGTCCCAGCTTCACGGACAGATGCCCTGCCAGTTTGGTGAAGATAAGAATGAGTACAAGATGCAGAATAAACTCCATAGTGATCTCCTTTCTAAGTTCAATTGTAGAGTCTGCGAGCGAATCACAACGAAGTTATCATAAAGATATATTGTCCGGACAGCACGGGTTGTAATCCAATCCAGGACAAGAAAAAAGACATATCTGGCGTAAGGAGCCGTTGATATGCCTCAAAAAAGACAGAGAGATACCTGGTGTGCCAGACTCCCCCTATAAATAAAACTACGTATGTGATTGTGAGCAATAACTCAGCTTATTATACTGCTTGCAATCGAGATTGAAAAGACATGTTTTTTCGGAAGGACGATTATATAGTATAAATCTATGCTATGAAACAGAAGCTAGAACCCGTATAGAGTGATTGTTCGAAGTGTTGTCACTTAACACCTAGAGTATGGCAGTATATAATTAGAAATAGCATTTACTCACAGAGGAGGATACACGTAAGTATGGGCAAAAATCTCGGGGAAGGCGGATACGTCCCGACGAGCAAAAAGAATTTCGCGGGAATTATTTTAACCGTTTCCCTTATCGCAAATATTATTATTTTGGTACTATTCTTCGGTCCCGTCGGCTATAGTGGTGAAATCAGCTTTGATTATACGATTCTTCCAAGAATCAATGCGGTCCTGAACAGCTTTACTTTTATTTTTCTGGTCGCAGCCCTGATTGCCATCATGAAGAAGAATATTAGAATTCACAAGGGCTTTATTCTTGCTGCATTTACTTCCACACTATTGTTTTTGGTAACCTATTTAACGTTTCACTATATATCGCCTGAGTCTGCCAAGTTCGGGGGAGAAGGGATCATTCGCCCTATATACTTTACGATTCTGATTACCCACAGCTTCCTGGCGGCTGTAATCGTCCCTCTAGCCTTGTTCTCCCTGGTATGGGGCTGGACGATGCAGGTGGAGAAGCATAAGAAGATTGCACGCTGGACGATGCCGATCTGGCTCTATGTAAGTATTACTGGGGTTATCGTTTATCTGTTTATGGCACCTTACTATTAATAAAGAATATGAAGAGGCCGGAATTTCCTTCTGTCTGGAAGGAGATTCCGGTCCATTTTTTGTTTAATGTTAAGGACATGCTACAATAGAATCTCATTGATATTTCGTCATAGAGGAGGGAAATGCACCGTGAAGAAGAACAGACTCGGTTCATCAGATCTTTTTGTAAGTGAGATTGGACTAGGCTGCATGTCGCTCGGGACAGATGAGAATCAAGCGGTATCGCTTATTCATGAAGCACTCGATCGCGGCGTTAATTTTCTGGATACAGCGGATATTTATGATGATGGACGAAATGAAGAAATCGTAGGCAGTGCACTGAAAGGCCGCAGACAGGATATTATTCTGGCTACCAAGGCAGGGAACGTTCGTGTCCCCGGACAGTCCGGTTTAACCTGGGATCCAAGCAAACAGCACATCCTGTCCGCGGTCAAAGAGAGCCTGCGAAGATTAAAGACGGATTATATCGATTTGTACCAGCTGCACGGAGGTACGTTAGAAGATAACTTGGAAGAAACGATTGAGGCGTTCGAACAATTGAAGCGGGAAGGCGTTATCCGTTATTACGGAATATCCTCGATTCGGCCTAACGTAATCAGAGAGTATGTTCAGCGTGCTCAGATCGTCAGTGTCATGAGCCAATACAGCCTGCTGGATCGCCGTGGTGAAGAGGAGGTATATCCTCTGCTGGATGAACATGAAATCAGCGTAATTGCGAGAGGACCGGTTGCGAGTGGGGCGCTTGCCGATGGCAGAGATGACAAAGCGGCGAAGGGTTTCCTGGATTATTCAGGGGCTCAGATTACCGATATTCGTCATCAGCTTCGTCCTTTAGTGAGTGAACAGCGAAGCATGTCTCAAACGGCTATTCGTTATGCACTTCATCATCCAGCGGTGGCGACTGTCATTCCTGGTGCAAGCTCGCGTACTCAGCTGCTTGAGAATATCGGTGCAGCAGAGGCCCCTTCGCTCACAGAGGCGGAATACGAACTGCTTCGAGAAATGACCAAAGCTAACCTATATACGCAGCACCGTTAAGGGTCAGCTGATATATTATATAACTAGAACCATAAGAGAGGAATTTGCAAAATGGAGAGAATACAAACAGAAGAACAATACAGAGAGCTTATTCAAGGGGATAAGCTGACCGTTATCAAATTTGATACCACATGGTGCCCGGATTGCAAAAATATGGACCGATTCATTGGCGATGTCATCGACCAGCATCAAGATAAAGAATTCTACGCTATAGATGCAGAGAAGCTTATGCCGGTGGCTGACGAGAACCAGGTCCGGGGTATTCCAAGCCTGCTCGTATTCAAGAACGGAGAGAAGATTGCTCATCTGCATAGTAAATGGGCAAAGACCCCTGCCCAAGTGTCGGAATATCTTGAAACACTAGAATCTAAGCTGTAAAATAGCTGATTTTTATGCCCTGACGAGGTGCCCTCCCTGCTGTCCGATTGAACAGCAGGGAGGGCTTTTTTACAATACGAAAACAAAGATGACCAGAGCAAGTCCAAAACGATAATAGGCAAAGGTAGACAGCTTGAGTCTTTTTAATAAATGAAGAAAGGTTCTTATGGCGAGCATACCTACAGCAAAAGAGGTGATCAGTCCGACTGCAAAATAAGGAATATCGCTGACAGCTAAGTAGGATGCGCTCTTCATGAGATCGAGCAGTGTTGCAGCAAACATGATCGGTACAGATACGAGAAAGGTGAACTCAGCGGCCGCCGTATGGCTGACTCTGGCTAGCAGCCCGCCGGATATCGTTGAACCAGATCTTGAGAAACCAGGCCATAATGCGAGAATTTGGAATAATCCGATTGTAAATGCCTGCTTGTAGGTAATATCGTCGATCGTAACCGCAGTGGGCTTTTTGTGCCATTTCTCAGCAGCGATCATCAGCAGTCCCCCGGCAACTAAGCTGTATACGACCGTTTCGGGTCCGAACAAGTACGCTTTGATGACATCGCGCAGGAGCACGGCGGCAACACCAGCAGGCACCATCGCAAGAAAAATATGGAGCAGGTTCAGTCGCGGAACCGTGCGGTCTAACGGTTTGATTTTGAATAAATCAATAAAGGTGTGCCAATATAATACGACAACAGCAAGCACTGCACCAAGCTGGACAACAACCTCGAAGGTTTTTACACTTTCCTCATCGGTAGATAAGCCAAGCAAGTGAGCAGTCAGGATCATATGTCCGGTTGAAGACACAGGTAAGAATTCAGTCAGGCCTTCAATAATCCCCATAATAATGGAAGATAAAATATCCACGGCATGTCCTCCTTAAGTCACTTGGGATGTGTGATTCCGTGCTCCCAGCAGGAATTGATCTTTTATATACTACTCGTCTTACCGGGAAGACAGAACCAGTAGTAATTGTTGAATTATGTCGAAACTAGTCACTTTGCAGGTCGTCTTTTTGTGATATGATAGGTGAAGCAAGCTCTCTTTTGTGTAAGCGCTTAGAATTAGATATAGGGGTGAATCCTTTGCTGTCATGGCTTGTACGGCTTAATAATAATACGAAGCTTAAGCACAAGCTTCTGATGAGTTACGTTCTTGTCGTCATGATTCCTGTGCTGATCATCGGTATAGGGGTGACTTATTATTTTCGGCAGCAGGCGATGGACCAAGCGATAGAGCAAGCTCGAAACAACGTTGACCGGATTAAAAATCAGGCTTCCACATTTCTCAGAGTGCCGACAGATATATCAAATCTCCTGCTGTTCAACAAGGAGCTGGAAACTGTTGTGAATACGGAATACTCCAGCATCCTCGAACTGACAAAGACCTATCATGCCTTCGATCTGTTCAATGAGTATCTTCAGCAATACCGGGAGCTGTCTGCGATCCGATTCTTCACCTATAATCCCACTCTCGTGAACAATCTGGAGTTTATCCCGGTGACGGATCAGATTGAGGAAACCCGGTGGTTTGATCAAGCGATTCATGCAAGAAGCATCGGTTGGTTCTATGTTCCGTCGACACCTGATAATCCGGCAGATGCCCTGGCGTTGGTCAGAAGGGTGCACTTTCCTGAATATCAAAGTCAGGGTGTGCTGATGGTGCTCATTAATCGTTATGAGATCAACAACATATTAAGCCAGGAACCCTTTGACACAATGATTGTAGACAGTCAGGGATACATTGTCGCAGCCAAAGATATAAGCCTGGTGGGACGAACCTTTGACTCTCTGGATATTGGAGTGAATCTTAGCAGCCAAGTGACGGGGATTATTGATACGGATGTAAAGAACGAGCCTTCCAAAATTATAGTCGATGAGCTGCTTCCCGCTTCCAGCATGAACGGATTTCAAATTGTCTCAGTCTTCTCCAACAAGAGCATCGTTAATGATGCGAACAAGATCAGCCTGATTGGTATGCTTTTTATCGGCTTGGTGCTGCTGGTGGCGCTGGCATTTGTCTACGTTATTTCGTTCTTAACGACAAAGCGCATGCTTGGATTAAGCCGACAGATCAACCGGGTCGCCCTTGGGGATTTGAAAGTCGTATCCAACATTGACGGAAATGATGAGATAGGTCAGTTGTCACGACAATTTAATTCCATGGTATCGAGCATTGATCAATTGATGACTCAAGTCGTGGAGACCAGCGAGCAGAACAACCGGCTCGAGATCGCTCAGAAGGAAATCAAGCTCAAAATGATGGCAAGCCAGATCAATCCGCATTTTCTCTTTAATGCGCTGGAGTCCATACGGATGAAAGCCCATATTAAAGGTGAGGTCGAAATCGCGAATATCGTTCGGCTGCTCGGAAAGCTGATGCGCAAAAACTTGGAGATCGGCAGTGGACTTACAACGGTCAAAGCCGAGATGGAGATTGTTCAATCCTATCTGCAGATTCAGAAATTCCGTTATGAAGATCGCCTGGATTTCGAATTGCGGCTGGACAAGTCTGCTGATAAAATATACATCCCTCCGCTGATCATCCAGCCTCTCGTTGAGAATGCGATTGTACATGGACTCGAGAATCAGGAAGAGGGCGTTAAAGTGGAGGTCGAGATTCAAAATTTGGACGAGAAGCTGCTTAGAATATGCGTAAAAGATAATGGCGTCGGCATAACCGAGGAACGGCTTGCGGAAGTACTTACTTCCATTGCAGGTCCTGATGAGGAAGAAAAAAGCCGTATTGGCCTAAGAAATGTTCATCAGCGATTAACATTGTCTTATGGCGAAGAGCACGGATTAAATATTTATAGCGAATATGGAGTAGGTACAGAAATTTATTTTACTGTTCCCAAAGGAGGCAGCCTGAATGTATAGCGTAATACTTGTAGATGACGAACCGATGATCAGGGAAGGGCTGAAGACGATCATTGATTGGGAAGCACAGGGTTATGAAGTCATTGATACGGCTTCTAATGGAAGAGAAGCTGTAGAGAAATATCATGAGCTACAGCCGGATCTGATGATACTTGATATTCGAATGCCTGGAATGACAGGTCTTGAAGTGATAGAACAGCTGTTTGAAGAAGGAAAAAAAGGCCATTTTCTAATCTTAAGCGGTCATGCCGATTTTGATTATGCCAAGAAGGCAATCAGCTTCGGCGTAGATGGCTATTTGCTTAAGCCGGTGGACGAAGAAGAAATGATAGAAGAACTGGAACGAATCAAGAAAATGCTGGACAAAGAGGAGAAGATCAAGCAGCGGACCTCAAACGAAGAGCTGTTCTACAGAGAGCATCTCATTGAGTCTATTATCTTTGATGGACAAGTCTGGGAAGATGAGCAGCTGAAGGAATGGGGGCTTCATTCTCCAAGCTATCAAGTACTTCTCCTTGAACTGTATGACGATTCTACTTTATTCCTAACTGAAGTGAAACGGGAAGTCGCAGAGATGCTGAATGCCTCACAGCGCGGAGTCGTATTTAATGCAGGCAAATATGTCGGGATCTTGCTCCGGGAGCCGGTGCTGTCCAAAGAGGAAGCCCGCCGTTTATATGAAGGGATCGTAACGGTGCTCAAACGCTACGCTGCTATGATATATATTGCTGCGGGCCGCCCTGTCGATCGTGTCCGGGAGCTTGAACAGTCTTACCGTGAGGCATTAATTACGATTGAGCGGCGATTCTTCGCAAAAGAAAGAAGTATAATGCTTCTGTCCGACGTGCATGAGCCGGGTGAGGAATTTGAACAGGCAAGTACGATGAATGAACATGAACTGGCTGATAAGCTGTATTATGCGCTGGACATTAGAAGCATGGATCTTCTTACCCGGGTATTGTCAGAGATAGAAGAGATCGTAACCAAGAGCCGTTTTACCGAAGGTGACATCAAAAAAATTACGGCTCAAATAGCCGCAATAGCTCTGAATAAGCTGTCTTTGAATCATGAAGATGCCAAGAGCATCGCGACAGAGCATACGGCTATGCTGGCGGCTTTATACCGGCAGCCAACGCTATACGATCTGTTAGAGACTTTGAATATTCAGTTTGTAAAAGTCATTTCTCAACTGGGCGGGAACAGCAAAGATACGGTAATTAAGCAAATGATCGATTTCATTAAACGAAATCCAGGAGATCACCTCAAGCTCGAAGTGCTTGCCGAAGTCTTCAATTACAATAGCAGCTATTTAGGCAAGCTGTTCAAAAATTACACAGGAGAATCCTTTAACGTATTTGTCGACAAAGTTCGCATGGAGCGGGCGAAGGAGCTGCTGTCTGAGGGTCTTAAGGTCCATCAAGTGTCTGCTACCATTGGATATGCAAATGTGGATTATTTTCATAGTAAATTCAAAAAGTATGTTGGTGTGTCACCGTCTGCTTACCGGGAGCAATCCAGGGATCAAGGCTAGGCGGCCTTTTCATGAAAACAAAAACGTTTTTGCATGAAATACGGTCGTTCAAGCAGCTTATTTGAATACCCTCATTTTTAGACATTTTATATAACGATTCGACGACACACCTCTAATTTTTATATGAAATTATATTAAATCCATTGGGTATTTCTCTTCAAAATGTTGGAGTATCATTAAGTTATCAAACAGAGGAGGGGTCATTTCATGGAAACGCTAACACAGCCCGCTTCCACGGATTCCAAGGAGTCACCCGCTACGAAAGCGAAGCGGAAAGGGCCTAATAACTTTTGGAAGACAGTGAAAGACCAAAAGTATTTGCTGCTGATGTCCATGCCTTTCGTTGCATGGGTGTTCGTATTCAACTACCTGCCGCTATGGGGATGGACCATGGCATTTCAAGACTTTAAGCCAGCAAAAGGCTTTTTCGAGCAGGATTGGGTAGGGTTCAAACATTTCGTCGAGTTGTTCAGTGACGATCGGTTCTACCTTGTACTAAGAAATACATTAGCCATGAGTTTGATGGGACTAGTTGTCGGTTTCGTATTCCCGATATTCTTCGCTATCCTGCTTAATGAGCTTCGCGGCAAATTTTTCAAGAGAACCGTGCAAACGGTATCATACTTGCCTCACTTTGTATCCTGGGTCGTTGTAGCCGGGATTGTAACGAAAATGCTGTCCACGGACGGCGGTATTATCAATGATATCTTAGTCGCACTTAATATTGTTGATGAGCCGATTCAGTTTATGGCACAGGGGAACCTATTTTGGTACATTGTAACCGCTTCCGACTTGTGGAAGGAAATGGGATGGAACGCAATTATTTATCTGGCAGCGATTACAGGTATCGATCAGGAGCTGTATGAAGCTTCCCGCGTCGATGGTGCAAGCCGCTGGAGACAAATGTGGCATATCACTTTGCCTGGTATCCGTTCTACTATCTCTGTACTATTCATCATGTCGATCGGTCACTTGATCAGTATTGGTTACGAGAAACAATTCTTGCTAGGAAACAGCTTGGTAACGGACTACTCGGAAGTACTCGATCTCTATGCTCTGAATTACGGTTTGCAGATGGGCAGGTACTCATACGGTACAGCAATAGGTATATTCAACTCTGTGGTCAGCGTAATCCTGTTGTTCACTGCAAACGGACTCTTCAAGAAATTCACTAAAGAGAGCATCATGTAGAAAGGGGGAAGGAAGTGTGTCAAAAGCTAACAAAGCATTTAACGCTACAACTTCGGAGAAGGTTTTTGATGTAGCCAACTATGTTGTTATGGCCTTAATTCTTATCGTGACGCTGTATCCGTTCTTGAACGTACTGGCAATCTCACTTAATGAATCGACGGATACCGTTCGTGGCGGGATCTACTTGTGGCCTCGTGAATTTACACTTGAGAATTACACAACGATTTTCCAATATGACGGCTTGATCCAAGGTGCTCAGGTATCCCTGGCTAGAACGATTGTCGGAACCCTGCTTGGTCTCTTGAGTTCATCCATGGTAGCATACACACTCGCTCGTCCTGACTTTAGAGCGAAGAAATTCGTGTCTACGTTCCTGGCACTTACGATGTATTTCTCTGGTGGTTTGATTCCAGGGTACATCTTGATGAGAGATCTTAACCTGATCGGTACGTTCTGGATTTACATTTTCCCAGCTCTGATCAGTGCATTTAACGTATTCGTTATTCGGTCCTTTATTGATGGTCTTCCATACGCGCTTCAAGAATCGGCCAAGCTCGATGGGGCCAATGACTTCAAAATTTATTACAAAATCATTCTTCCGCTCTGTAAGCCGGTACTTGCGACAATTGCATTGTTCCTGGCCGTTGGACAGTGGAACTCCTGGTTTGATACTTACTTGTACAATGGTTCAAAGCCGGAGCTCACGACCCTTCAATACGAGCTTATGAAGGTCCTTCAAAGTACACAGCAAGGCAGTGGCTCTACAGTTAATGCGAATGATATGGCACAGCAAATGGCCAATATTTCACCGGAATCCATCCGGATGGCAATCACTATTGTCGTTACTGTTCCGATCCTTGTGGTCTATCCGTTCCTTCAGAAGTACTTCGTTGGCGGTATGACACTGGGTGCAGTTAAAGCCTAATTTCATTCAATTGGATAGCTTGAAGACAAGAAACGAACAATATGAACTCTAGAATCATAGTGATCGTAGCCGTTAAACCGTAAGTGATACTCATTCGTGGAATCAATTTCATAATTACACAGAGATTTTATGAAATTGATTCCCTTCTATTAGAAAAGATAGAGATAGAGACAAATAGAGACAAATATAACTTGTTGGATTGGATCAAAAAGATATTGCGTAATCAATTGGGGAGGAACTTTGATATGCCTAGCAAAACAACGAAATTTGCAATTGTATCTTTACTTGGAATGTCTCTTCTGGCGGCAGGATGCGGCGGCGGAAGCAATGGCAGTGGTGAATATGAGGATACAAGTAATGATACTTCACCAATTACATTCGATTTCTTCAGTGCTGATGCATCACCAAACTGGAATCAAATGCAGGATGCGGTTGGTAAGAAAATTACAGAAGCTACAGGCGTAACTCTGAATGGTGAGTTTGCTGTAACGGGCGGAGGACAAGACCGGGTTGCACTTATGGCAGCGAGCGGTGAGTATCCAGATATCATTTCTGCCAAAGGTGAAGTGAATAAGCTTGTCGATGCAGGTGCCTTGATCGACCTGACAGACCTTATTGAGGAATACGCACCTAACATTAAAGCTCTATATGGAGAGTACTGGGATCGCTTGAAGTACAGCACTGAAGATGAATCCATCTATGTGCTCCCAACCTATGCAGGTGTAGGTCAACAGTATTTTGATGCGACAGGTGGATTCAAGCTGCAGCACCGTGTGCTTGAAGAACTGGAATATCCTGAAATTCGTACAACAGAAGATTTCGAGAAAGCCTTGAAGGATTATATGAAGCTTCATCCGACAACAGATGGACAGCCTACTATTCCATTGACGCTGGATGCAGACGACTGGAGAATTCAAATTACAGTAACGAACCCGGCATTCTGGGCAACAGGAGCGCATGATGACGGTGAATACTTCATCAATCCAGATACTTTTGAAGCCATGCTGCATGTTAAACGTCCTGAGGAAAGAGAATACTTCCGCTGGTTAAACAAGCTGTATAACGAGGGTCTGATTGATAAAGAAAGCTTTGTACAAAAATCGGATCAGTATAAATCCAAAATTGCCAGTGGTCGTGTACTTGGTCTGATCGACCAAGAGTGGGGTTATGCGGATGCTGAGAACTCACTGAAAACTCAAGGGAAACATGACCAAACTTATGCGACATTCCCTGTAACGATGTCTGAGGACATCTTGGATCATACGTTCCAAGACACAGGTTTCCAATCTGGATGGGGCGTAGGTATCTCTACATCAAATCCGGATCCAGTACGTACAATCAAGTTCTTTGACTATCTGGCTTCTGAAGAAGGTCAAATTCTGATTAACTGGGGTATCGAAGGCGAGCACTACAACGTAGATGAGAATGGACAACGTGTCATTCCTGAAGAAGTGCTGAGTGAGAAGAACAACAATGCAGGACCGTTTACGAAAGAAACGGGGATTGGCTTGTATGGAAATATTGCACCGCACTATGGTGACGGCGTGAAGGATTCTACAGGCAATTATTACACAGCCAACTATCCAGAGCAGATTGTTGCTTCCTATTCAGAAGCAGACAAGAAAACGCTGGAGCAATACGGAGCTGAGACTTACAAGGACCTGTTCCCGAAAGAAGACGAATTCCCTGTAAAACCATGGGGTGCTGCTTATAATATGGCTGTACCATCTGGATCAAGCTACAGTGTTGCATTTCAGAAATCACAAGATATTATCAGAAAACGTATCCCTGAAGCAATCTTGACTTCACCAGACAAGTTTGATTCTGTGTACGATACCATGCTGACTGAGCTGGACAAAGCTGGCGTAACTGAAATGGAAGCAGAGTATACTGAGCTGATTAAGCAAAGAGTAGAGCTGTGGAACGGAAGTAACGCAGCCGCAGAATAATTAGGTCAAATAAACTGAGCTCATAATGCGCAATTGTTAAGAACAAAGAGACTTTTATATTTCTATATAAGTCTCTTTGTTCTATTTTTATTAATAATTTACATTAAAGTCGATAATCTAATTATATTTACATATATAGTAATCGAATATTAATAAAATGAAGAACTATTTAACCGAAAACGTTTAAACATGATGCTCCGGACAGAAATATGTAAAATTCCTGGGTCAAGTGCTTATGCTTCCTAGTTGGATTGACTGAAATATGACCTTTAAAAGCAGCTCTTTGATGTTGATCAACGGACCCAAATGTCTACAAATATCATTCGAAAAAAGTTATTAATAATATGAAAAAATAGATTGACTTATTGAAGGGAATTTCATACAATGAATATATTGAAAGCACTTACATTACCTTGTTTCGAAAACGTTCTCCTCAACTTAGATTAAACTCAATTATTAAACTTTTTTCCTCAAAAGTAACACAATTATTAGCTTATCAACCCATTTTCTACTTTATTTAAGCGCTTTATATGTAATATTTAATAATTCATGTTATTTCTTTTTTCATTATCGGTATATACAGGGAAACCTGTTATGCATATAAAAGATTTTTTTAAGGGGGATTACAGCAAATGAAGCACAAAGCGCCAAAGACAATCGCTATGTTGCTGCTTGCAAGCACAATGTTGTTTACTGCTGCCTGCGGAAATACAAATGAGGGTTCAGGCACAGGAACAGAAGGTACATCTGACTCTACTGAGCCAATCACATTAACATTCTTCGGTGCGGATGCAAGTCCAAACTGGAATAAGATGCAGGATGCAGTTGGACAGAAAATTATCGAAGAAACAGGCGTTACGATCAATGCGGAATATGATATTTCCAGTGGCGGCGGTAATGACAAGATTGCCCTTATGGCAGCGAGTGGAGAATATCCTGACCTGATTTTCCCTAAAGGTAACCTGTCTAAGCTGGTTGATGCAGGTGCAATGATTGACATGACAGATCTGATTGAAGAACATGCACCTAATTTGAAGAAGCTATATGAAGGTCAAATGGACCGACTGAAATACAGCAATGAGGATCCAGCAATCTATGCTATTCCAACGAATGCGGGTGTTGGGCAAACTAACTTTGATGCAGGCGGCGGTTTCAACCTTCAGCATAAAGTAGTTAAAGAACTTGGATACCCTGAGATAAAAACATTGGAAGATTTCGAGAATGCTCTGCGTGAGTATTACAAGAAGCATCCAACAACGGAAGATGGACAGCCAACGATTCCGCTTACACTTAGTGCAGATGGCTGGAGAATCATGATTACAGTTACAAACCCAGCATTTGCTGCAACAGGTGCTCCTGACGACGGCGAATACTACATCAATCCCGAAACTTATGAAGCGATGCTTCATTACAAACGTCCAGAAGAGAAAGAATATTTCCGCTGGTTGAATAAAATGTACAATGAAGGTCTTCTTGATAAAGACAGCTTTATTCAAAAAGATGACCAATACAAAGCGAAAATCGCAAGTGGTCGTGTACTTGGTCTGATTGACCAAGACTGGGCATATGGCGATGCTGAGAATGCTCTGAAATCAGCCGGTAAATATGATGAGACTTATGGTCATTACCCAGTAACTCTTGATGAGACATATAAGCGTGCTGACTTCCAGGACACTGGACTTGATGCTTATGGTATTGGTATTACAGTAAGTAATGAAGACCCTGTACGTACAATCAAATTCCTTGACTGGCTTGCATCTGATGAAGCTCAAGTGCTCCGTAACTGGGGAATTGAAGGAGAACATTATGTTGTAGAAGATGGGGTTCGTAAGATCCCAGCTGATGTTCAGGAACGCAAGAACAATGACAACTCAAACTTTACAAAAGAAACAGGAATCGGTCTTTACAGCATATTTAGTGCACGCTATGGTGACGGAGTGAAAGATCCATCCGGCAACTATTACACAACAAACTTCCCAGAAGAGATTATCAAAAATTACAACGAAGTTGAGAAGGAAACACTTGCTGGATATGGTGTAGACACATGGAAGGATCTGTTCCCATCTAAGGATGATTTCCCAGTTAAAGAGTGGGGAGCAGCTTACAATATGCCGGTACCATCGGGTACGGATTACGAAGTAACTTTCCAGAAGACACAAGACATTATTCAGAAGCGTATTCCTGAAGCAATTGTATCTACACCGGATAAATTTGACCAAATCTATGACACTATGCTGCAAGAGATTGATAAAGCAGGCGCTGTAGAAATGGAAAAACAATACACAGAGTGGGTTAAGGCTCGTGTAGAATTGTGGACAGGAAAAGACCTTTAATTATTTCACACATTAAAAGGTAACACCTCAATGGAGCGAAGATTAGTTGATAATCTTCGCTCCATTTTTATACTCGTAATTAGGTTATCTCATTGACCTTCGGGTGATTATGAACTATAATTTTTATGAATATGTGTAAGCACTTTCATTCAAGGGGTTAATTGATATCAAGATCAGTTAGCTTTCATTTTTTCAAGTAATCGAAAACGTTTTAGAATTTGAAGTGTATATTTTGAAACAGAATTAATCTGATGGGTTGGGGGAGCTCAAAATGACAATTTTTCAATTTCCTAAAGATTTTCAATGGGGTACGGCTACAGCGGCGTATCAGATCGAGGGAGCGGCTGCAGAAGACGGCAGAGGACCGTCCATATGGGATACCTTCGCTAAAACACCAGGTAAAGTATTTAATGGAGATAACGGCGATATCGCCTGCGACAGCTATCATCGTTATGAAGAAGATATTGCACTAATGAAGCAGCTAGGTATTCAGAGCTACCGATTCTCGGTATCTTGGTCACGTATTCTCCCAGATGGGGACGGAGAGATCAACCAAGCGGGTCTTGATTATTACCACCGCTTCGTAGACAAACTGCTTGAGAATGGTATTGAGCCGTTTTGTACCTTGTATCACTGGGACTTGCCTCAAACCCTTCAAGACGCTGGCGGCTGGGAGAGCGATATAACGGTCGAGGCTTTTGTGAAGTTCTCAGAGATTATGTATCGTGAGTTTAATGGTAAGATCAAGAGCTGGCTCACGTTTAATGAGCCATGGTGTATCGCGTTTCTATCCAACCTACTGGGTGCCCACGCGCCAGGCAATCGAGATCTGCAAACAGCACTAAATGTTGGGCATGGTCTGCTGCTGGCTCACGGCAAATCCGTTAAGAAGTTCCGTGAGCTGGGTATAGAAGGCAAGATCGGTATCGCTCCAAATATGGAATGGGCTGTCCCTTACAGTAAGTCTGAAGCGGATAAAGCCGCAAGCGAACGCCATATCGCATGGTTTGCGGACTGGTTCCTTGATCCGGTCTTCAAGGGGGAATACCCTCAATTTATGGTCGACTGGTTTGAACAAGCTGGCGCTAAGGTAGACGTTAAGCCAGGAGACATGGAAATCATTTCTCAGCCGATTGATCATCTCGGAATCAACTACTATACCATGAGTGTGGATCGTTACAATCCGGATGCCGGTGTACTCGGATTTGAACAGATCGATATGGGACTCGTTCAAACCGATATCGGCTGGCCGGTGGAGTCCCGTGGATTGTATGAAGCACTGCATCATTTGCAGAAGTACGGTAACATCGATATTTACATTACGGAAAATGGTGCATGCATCAATGATGAAGTGGAGAACGGACAGGTAAAAGACTTCCGCCGTATTTCATATTTGCAGCAGCACATCGCACAAATCCACCGTGCTATAACCGATGGTATACAGGTTAAAGGATACATGGCTTGGTCCATGATGGATAACTTCGAGTGGGCAGAGGGGTATCGTATGAGATTTGGGCTCGTACATGTGGATTATCGCTCGCTGGTAAGAACACCTAAAGAGAGCTTCTACTGGTATCAAAATGTGATCAGAAACAACTGGCTCGAAACGAGACCTTTATAATGAAATAGAGCTAACCTAAGGCTCATTTATTGCGAAAACCGCTGCAGATTCTAATTGCAGCGGTTTTTCTTTTTCACCGGTTTACTATTCATCAATAACTATAAAATATATAGGCAAAATAAAGGTTTATTCTGGATTATATAGGGTGCAGATACCAGCAAAGTGTCCAAAAAATAAGTCGGAAATGTGAAGTGTCAATGAAGAAATTCCAGATATGGATTGTAAAAATAAGGTTATTGACCTTAAATTTCAAAAATAATGAAATATTTTTGACTAAATTTTGAACAAATAGTGAACAATTCTTGTTGAAGTGTGATATATTAAATGTAGTAAGCACTTACAAAATTTAGAAGGAGTTGACTTCCGATGATTGTGAACAAACCTGCACGTGTCAGCGCTGCCCGAGAGAAGGATGACCGAGCTGTACGCATGGTGTTCATGATGACGGTAATGGCCTGGGTAGCCTTAATTACAGGTGTAGTCATCTGTTTGTTTAATCTTCATGCACTGACGAACAGCAACATGGGAATTATGGTAGGCATAGGCTTTTTGGTGGGTAGTGTCTACATTTACTTTATAGGAAAAGCGATGGGCCTTCTCGATCTCCATAGAAAAGATCAAGAGACCGAAGATCAATAAAGTGAGGCGTATGAGGGAGAGGGAAATGACTGTTTCAAACCGCTGTATATTTGGTAAAGAGCCTTAGCCGACAAACCCAAATGGTTTGAGTGGCAAAGGCTCTTTTTGTTGTGGAATGCAAGGAAATAGATCATTTGTGAGAAAAAATTCACAAAATTTGTGATCAAATTCGACAAATTTGTTAACACCCGTTTTATTGTCATGAATTTCTGATATCTTTAGGGGGAAGATAATAGCATCGTTTGTAATTGCGCATTAAAGGAGAGGGGATCAAGATGGATAAAAAACCTAGATCGCTTTCCAAAATCATTCTTGCAGTAGTGATTACGCTGGTTACCTTGGGCGTTATGATATGGTCACTGTTTGCAGATGAGAACGGAAAATACGTTGTACTCGATCCAAGTGGACCGATCGGCGAGGCACAAAGGGATTTGATCATAATTTCAACCATTTTGTGTGCGATCATCATTGTACCTACATTAATACTGGTTGGTGTTATTGTATGGAAATATCGTGACACACCTGGAAACAAAGCGAAATATTCACCGAACTGGGCGCACAGCACAGTTGCCGAGGCGATATGGTGGGGACTTCCTATTCTAATCATTATTGTACTTGGTGCAGTCACTGTGCGCTATACGTATGCAACAGAGCCTTCGAAACCGCTCGTGTCTGATAAGGAGCCGATTACGATTCAAGTAACCTCCCTGGACTGGAAATGGTTGTTTATGTATCCGGATTCGAATGTAGCAACTGTAAATACACTGACGATTCCTGAAGATACACCGATTCGTTTCGAGCTGACTTCGGATGCACCGATGAACTCGTTCTGGATTCCGGAACTTGGCGGACAAATGTACACGATGTCGGGTATGGCCATGGTTCTTCATCTTCAAGCCGATGAGCAGGGAACCTTTATGGGTTCAGGAGCTAACTTCTCTGGAGAGCATTACACAGATATGAAATTTGATGTAAATGCGGTTTCCGAGGAAGACTACAACAACTGGATTAACGAAGTGAAGCTGAACTCTCAGCCGCTTACGGCTGAAGGTTATGATCAGCTCTCTGATCCAAGTGTTGAGGAAGTTCAATATTTCTCAGCATTTCCTGAAGGACTGTTTAACGATATCGTTACTAAATACGTAGTGGATCAAGACGAATCTGCTGAAGCAACAACGCACGAATAAACATTAGCTCGAAAGGAGGCCCTTCATTCATGTTTAGTGATTTGTGGGAGTTCCTGACGACAGAGTTTTTGGTAACAGGCGATCCCCTTATTTTGGGGGCACAGGTATCTATCGGCCTAGCATCACTTGCGATTGTCGTCGGACTCACTTATTTTAAAAAATGGGGCTGGCTCTGGAAAAACTGGTTGACAACGGTTGACCACAAAAAAATCGGTATCATGTACATCTTGGCCGCGATTCTAATGATGTTCCGCGGCGGCGTGGACGCGCTTATGATGAGATTCCAGCTGGCTTTACCAGGTATGGAATTCTTGCATGCGGATCACTATAACCAGGTCTTTACTACACACGGAACGATCATGATTCTGTTTATGGCGATGCCATTTATGTTCGGTCTGTTTAATGTGGTTGTACCTCTTCAGATCGGGGCGCGAGATGTCGCTTTCCCTTATCTGAATGCTGTCAGCTTCTGGCTGTTCTTCCTAGGTGCAATGCTGTTTAACCTTTCATTCGTAATCGGGGGTTCACCTGCAGCCGGATGGCTCAGTTATCCACCTTTATCAGGGCTCGAATTTAGTCCGGGGGTAGGACAGAACTTCTATATATGGGGGATACAGATATCCGGTATCGGTTCCCTCGCCACAGGGATTAACTTCCTTGTAACAATCATTAAGATGCGTGCTCCAGGCATGACTTGGATGAAAATGCCGATGTTTACCTGGTCCGTATTTGCTACCAATATTATTATTTTGTTTGCATTTCCAATTCTGACGGTTACTTTGTTCTTGCTATTCATGGATCGTTTTGCAGGAACACATTTCTTTACGCTGGATCTCGGGGGCAACCCGATGATGTATATCAACCTCATCTGGATGTGGGGTCACCCAGAGGTTTATATCGTTGTTCTGCCAGCCTTTGGTATCTTCTCCGAGGTTGTGGCGACATTCTCAAGAAAGAGATTGTTTGGATATAAATCAATGGTATTTGCAATGCTGATTATCAGCGTACTGTCCTTCTTCACGTGGGTCCATCACTTCTTTACGATGGGATCAGGCGCCGATGTCAATGCATTCTTCGCGATTACGACCATGTTGATTTCGATACCTACGGGTGTCAAGGTCTTTAACTGGCTGTTTACCATGTATCGCGGACGAATTCGTTTTACGCTTCCAATGATGTGGACCATTGCGTTCCTGCCGTGCTTTATTATCGGGGGGATGACAGGCGTTATGCTGTCCGTTGCGCCGGCTGACTTCCAGTTCCATAACAGTTACTTCTTGATCGCTCACTTCCACCAGGTTCTGATCGGTGGTGTCGTGTTCGGTTACTTTGCTGGTATGTACTACTGGTGGCCGAAGCTGTTCGGATTCAATTTGCCGAACCGCTGGGGACATTGGGCATTCTGGACATGGAACATTGGTTTCTATATCACATTTATGCCGCAATACGCACTCGGTCTAATGGGTATGACTCGTCGTCTGTACACATACGGATGGGATACAGGCTGGGCAACGCTGAACGTGGTATCTTCTGTCGGGGCATTCCTGATGGGGGCCGGCTTCTTGTTCCAGCTCTTGCAAATTGCAGATGGTATTCGAAAATACAAAGAAAACAAGGTCGGAGCGGATCCATGGGATGCTCGTACACTCGAATGGTCTATTCCTTCTCCGGTACCTGAATATAACTTTGCTTTCGTTCCAAAAGTCGATACTGTCGATCAATTTTGGGAGGATAAACAACGTAAAGCTACGGGCGCTCATCAAACGCAAACAGCTGAGCCAACATATGAGCCAATTCATATGCCGAAAAACACAGGTATTCCAATCGTGATGTCTGTCTTCTTCTTTATCGCAGGCTTCGGGTTTGTATGGGATTGGTGGTGGATGTATATCCCTGGACTGCTTGGCGTGGTGGCGACTCTGTTCGCACGCTCGTTCCAGTACGACACGGATTATTACATTCCGGCTGAAGAAGTTAGACGTACCGAAGCAGCCTTGAGGGGGTCGGTATAATGGCACACACAGCAGTAAATAATCATCATGATGATCACGGTCACGATCATGGTCATCATGATCCACAGGAACTAAAGACTTTAGGATTCTGGCTGTTCCTAATCTCTGACTTGATTCTGTTCTCTGTATTCTTTGCGACCTATATCGTGTTGAAGGATAATACGGCAGGCGGACCAGAAGGGCCGGATCTGTTTAACATGACGATCATTATTATCAACACATTCGTCTTGTTGACGAGCAGCTTCACGAGTGGACTTGCTATTCTGGCAATGAACCGCGGAGATAAGAAGGGATTAACGATCTGGCTGATTGTTACAGCCGTACTGGGTCTGACATTCCTGGGTCTTGAAATTTACGAGTTCACTGAAATGGTTCACCACGGAGCACTGATTACAACGAGCGCATTCACCGGTGCTTTCTATACTTTGGTTGGTACTCACGGCGCTCACGTAACGTTTGGTCTGTTCTGGATGTTCGGTCTGCTTCTTCAATTGAAGAAGCGCGGAATTACTCCTGAGATTCGTGGTAAAGTAATGAACTTAAGCTTATTCTGGCACTTTTTGGACGTCGTATGGATCTTCCTCCTTACGATCGTCTATCTGATGGGGGTGATGTAAGATGGCGGAACAGCATAATCATGCACATGAATCTCATGAGGAGCATGGATCACTTAAATCTTACACCATTGGATATGTCATCTCGATTATCCTGACCATCATTCCGCTTGTTGTCGTTCTGAATGACATGTTCAGTAGAACCGTAAACATGGTTATCATTTTGATCATGGCGGTACTGCAGTTTGGGGTACAGCTCCTATTCTTCATGCACATTCGTGATGGAGAAGCAGGTAAGCCAAAATGGAACGTTATGGGTCTGATTCTGGGTATCCTGCTCGTGCTTACAATCGTTGTAGGTTCGATTTGGATCATGATGAACAATCAAGTGGCTCACTGATCCTGATTAGTGAACCAGTCTTAGCAAGTTAATCTATAATGAATGAGCACCTTGCCTTTCTAACCATCGAGCAAGGTGCTTTTTTTTTGATCATGCACACGAATAGATCTAGCCTGCCTTTGCAAACCTAGTTAGTATTGGTATGATTAGATGTGGAGCAACAGAAATATACAAATAGTGAGGACGATAATAATGAATCAAACAGCAATTTCTCCTTTGGTTGATCATACACTGCTTAAGGCAGATGCCCGCAAAGAGGATATTATCAAGCTGGCAGAGGAAGCAAAGACTTACGGGTTTGCATCCGTATGCGTCAATCCGGCTTTTGTAGCGGCTGCTTATGAAGTGCTGAAAGACACTCCTGAGGTTAAAGTATGCACTGTTATTGGTTTTCCTCTCGGTGCAACAACTTCTGTAGTGAAAGCTTACGAAACAACGGATGCTATTAATAATGGAGCTACCGAAGTGGATATGGTGATTAACATCAGTGCGCTCAAAGATGGCAATGATGATTACGTTCGCGAGGATATCGCAGCTGTCGTCAACGCAGCTAAAGGGAAAGCACTGACCAAAGTCATTATCGAGACTTGTCTCTTAACGGATGAAGAGAAAGTACGTGCATGTGAGCTGGCTGTACAAGCCGGTGCTGATTTTGTGAAGACTTCCACGGGCTTCTCTACAGGTGGAGCGACGAAGGAAGATATCGCGCTCATGCGCAAAACGGTAGGGCCTGATGTAGGCGTCAAGGCCTCTGGAGGGGTCCGCAGCAGTGAGGATGCATTAACGATGATTCAAGCGGGAGCTACCCGTATTGGAACAAGCGGCGGCGTTGCGATTGCAAAAGGTGAGCGTTCTGACAGCAGCTACTAATCGGATATAGGATTTGAATGGTAAGCGATCCCGAGAGGGGTCGCTTTTTTGACATAGTTTTAATTTTTCATTAATAAAGGGTACACAAATCGACTTAAATAAACTAAAATAAACCTATATGAACTTCCTTCTAATATAATCTATGACATACGAAAGGATTGATATCAAATGCAAAACCGTTATGCTGCTCATCCCAATGAAGTGAAGAACTATGATACCAGCCGTTTACGCGAGGAATTTCTGATCGATCACTTATTTGCCAAAGATGAACTTGTTACCGTATATTCTCATGTGGATCGCTACATCGTAGGATCTGCGGTGCCAGAGTCTCAAGATATCAAGCTGGAAGTGAATTTGAAGGATATTGGGACGGATTTTTTCCTGGCTCGTCGTGAAATCGGTATCATTAACATCGGTGGTCATGGAACGGTATCTGCCGATGGGGTACGGTATGAGATTGGAAGCAAGGAGTGTCTGTATATCGGCCTTGGTGTGAAGGAAGTGATCTTCCATTCAGGCTCAGGAGAAGCTCCACAGTTTTATTTTGTATCCACACCTGCCCATCATGCTTACCCGACAACGAAGGCAACACAGCAGGAGGCTACGCCGGCTCACTTAGGCAGTATTCAAACCTCGAATGAAAGAACCATATATAAATACATTCATGAAGGCGGAATCAAGAGCTGTCAGCTGGTCATGGGAATTACAGAGCTTGATCCGGGGAACATGTGGAATACGATGCCTGCGCATACACATAATCGTCGTTCTGAAGTGTACTTGTACTTCAACCTTCCGGAGGATGGAGTCGTATTCCATATGATGGGTGAGCCTGAAGAAACGAGACATCTGGTTGTTCGTCAGGGTCAGGCTGTTATCTCACCGAGCTGGTCGATCCATAGCGGTGTAGGAACGAGCAATTACACGTTCTGCTGGGCTATGGCTGGAGAGAATCAAACCTTTGATGATATGGACGGCGTGAAGATGACGGAGCTGAAATAACACAGAAAGTTGAATGAAATATGAACTCAATGAAACGACATGAAAAAATAATGGAGCTGCTCATTGCCAAGCAGGAAGTGACCGTGAATGAGTTAAGTGAGCTCCTTGAAGTGACTGGAAAGACCATCAGAGAGGATCTGGACAAGCTGGAGAGCATGGGTCTCCTCGTGCGGGTGCACGGGGGAGCCATGCTGGCCCAGAATGATCAATATGGCATTCTGACCAGTATGGGTGCGCTGGAGAAGCACAATCCCGAGAAGATCGAAATCGCAGAGCGGGCAATGACTTACATCGAGCCGTATGATGTCATTGCTCTTGATGGAGGAAGCACGACACTGGAGATGGCACGACTGCTGGAGAATATTCCGCTGACGGTCATCACCAATGATCTGTTCATCATTTCCGAGCTGACCCGTAAGGATCAGATTCGGCTGGTGGTGCCAGGCGGGTCCAGGGTCAGAAATATGCTGGTCAGTGATGAGACGGAGCAGTTTATATCCAGCTTGAACATCCACAAGGCATTTATTTCGACGACGGCTCTGCATCCTGAATTCGGTTTTTCTATATACACGGGTGATCTTGTTCCTCTCAAAAAGGCACTGATCCACACAGCGCAGCATGTCTATGCTGTAGTGGATCATTACAAATTCGGTCGATTTGCACTGCGTACTTTTGCAGCTTGCGGAGAGGTCGATGTGATTATCAGCGACAAAGCACTTACGGATGAAATGAAGACTCCATACGAAACCATGGGAGTGAAGATTGATAATTAGCGGGAGGCATAGAGAAGTATGAACTATTTTGATCTAAGTGGTAAAGTAGCACTGGTTACCGGTACCTCCGGTGGATTAGGTCAAGGCATGGCCATAGGGCTTGCAGAAGCAGGTGCGGATATCATTGCTGTATCCCATTCCATGCCGACAGAGACGGTGCAAGCGATTGAGCAGCTAGGCCGTAAGGCATTGGGAATTCAGGCTGATCTGAGCAAAGAAGAAGAGCTTTCATCCATATTCGAACAGGCACTTCAGTTTCAGGGAAGAATCGATGTGCTTGTCAATAATGCGGGAATTATCCGCCGTACGCCGGCAGCTGATCACGGAGCCTCGGACTGGCATGATGTCATTGACCTTAACCTAAACACTGTATTTTTCTTAAGCCAGCTGGCTGGAAGACATATGATTGAGCGGGGAAGCGGCAAGATTATCAGCATTGCTTCCATGCTGTCTTATCAAGGCGGTATTAATGTGCCGGGGTATACAGCCAGCAAGCATGCGGTAGCAGGCTTAACCAAAGCACTGGCTAACGAATGGGCAGGTAAAGGAATACAGGTCAATGCAATTGCTCCGGGATACATGGTAACGAACAACACCCAGCAGATCAGGGACGATGAGAATCGCTACAAGGATATTACAGCTCGGATTCCAGCTGGACGTTGGGGGACACCGGAGGATCTGAAGGGACCAGTGGTATTTTTGGCTTCCTCCGCTTCAGATTATTTGAATGGACACGTTCTGAATGTAGACGGAGGCTGGCTCGCTCGTTAATGCTCATTTAAGAAGGAGGATACGAGAACATGAAACTGGGAGTTCTGGCGCATACGTTTGGTAAACAGCCCACTTCAAGTCTGGCAGCTCGCATCGCCGGCAGCGGGTTTACATCGGTTCAGCTTGCACTGGCCAAGGCGTTGTCAGATATCGATTCTTCAACTGGTAAACTGAGCCCGGGTCTGGCCAATTGGGTAGGTGAGCAGTTCCACAAGGAAGGCATACGGATAGCGGTGCTGGGCTGTTATATTAACCCGGTTCATCCGGATACGGCCGCGAGGAAGTCTGAGCTGGCACGCTTCAAAGAACATTTGCGTTATGCTCGTGATTTTGGCTGCAGTATCGTAGCCACAGAAACAGGAAGTGTAACCACGTACAAAGAGACTCATCCGACTTCCTACGAGGAGCAGGGATTTGAGGTGCTGCGTGAGTCAGTGCTTGAGCTCGCAGAGGAAGCGGACAAATGGGGCGTTCATGTGGCCATTGAGCCCGTGTCTGTCCATACCTTACATACAAGAGAGCATATGCAGCGCTTGTTCGAGGAGGTTCCTTCATCGAGCGTTGGGCTGCTGTTTGACCCATGCAATTTGATCAAGGTAGAGCATGTCGTGAACCAGGCAGATTTTCTGCGAGATGTGTTTGAACAGCTGTACGATCGAATGATTGCCATCCATGCGAAGGATGTTGCTTTTGATGTGAGCGGCAAAAAGTACAATCCTGTACCTGGCGAAGGGATATTGGATTATCCTTTATTCTTTGAACTGCTCAAAGCGTATAAGCCTCATATCGACATCTCTCTGGAAGGTGTAACCGCGGAGCAGGCAGATGATGCGGCAGCCTATTTACGTCGCTTATGGCATGCGGACAACTAGTTCCTTAGCAGATATCAAGGTTTTCCCGAATTCATAAAATCTCTTCTCATGTAACAAAATGAGAGGAGATTTTTTTTTGTGAGTTCAAACTTTTTCTTGGACCATCTCGTTACAGCATCGAAACCGCGCGGAAATACCATAACGAATGGGGAACAACGAAACATATGATCACGACTCAGAATTTAACCAAATCATATAAAGGGCATCTGGCATTGGATGATGTGACCTTAACCTTCAACGAGGGCATGGTCGGCCTGCTAGGACCTAACGGTGCAGGTAAAACGACTTTTTTGAGAGTTATGGCTACATTACAGAAACCGACATCAGGAAGTGCAAGCATCTTCGGGGTTCCACTGTCACAGCCGGAGGAGGTGCGCAGACAGATCGGCTACCTTCCGCAGCATTTCAGTGTGTATCCACAGCTTACAGGCAGAGAGTTTCTTGATTATGTGGGCGTATTGAAAGGGATCCACGCTGCAAAGGCCCGTCAGGAGGAGATTGAACGCATACTTGATCAGGTGAATCTTACCGACAAGGCTGACAAGAAGGTGCGGACTTATTCAGGTGGCATGCGGCAACGTCTCGGGATTGCACAAGCGCTGTTGGGTTCTCCTAAGATGCTGATCGTTGATGAACCAACTGCTGGTTTAGATCCGGAGGAAAGAGTTCGATTTCGCAATATACTCACCCGGTTCAGCGTTGGGAGAATCGTACTCTTGTCAACACATATCGTTGCAGATATTGAAAGTAATTGCAGGCAGATCGCCGTACTGTCCAGAGGACAGCTTGTGTTATCTGGTAATTTGTCCGATCTGGCTGATGTTGGTGACGGCAAGGTGTGGCAGGCCGTGCTGAACGATGAGGAATTGCGCCAGATAAACCCCATGGCGATCGTATCGACTCAAAGATTAGAAGAGGGAGTCTCCTGCCGCATCATTAGTGATGACGCTCCGCATCCAGCGGCTGTGGCGGTTAAGCCAACACTTGAAGATGGCTACCTTGCTCTGATTGGGAGAGAACGTCATGCATAAGTGGGCGAAGCAGTATGTGCTGGAATGCCGTTTATTGTCCCGAAGGGTCGTACTCATGTCCCTGCCTATTGTGTATGCCGCATTTTTTTGGCTGGTGATGTATTTCAACTTCAAGAATCCAATGCAAAATCTGTATTACAGCATAGACCGTATTCAATCAGTCGGGCATACGATGACGCTTGGGGTGGCGATCTTTCTGGGTATATCGCTTGCACGCCGTGATCTGGCAAGACTTGCATATGAGTGGGTGAAGAGCTATCCGATATCATCTGCTGTCCAGCTTACAGCCAAGTATGCTGCCATTCTCAGTTATCTAACGATATTTACGATCCTCATTGCTGCAAGTATGCTCATCGCTGGGCAGATCAGTGGGCTGGAAGTAAAGATCGTTTGGCCTCGCATGCTGTATTTTACTATACAGTACGAAGTGTCCTATGCCGTCACGGTCGCACTCGGGATGCTGCTTGGCGTCATCATCAGTAACCGGGCTGTGTATTTGATCGGGTTCAGCGCCTGGATGTTTGGCACCTTTTTCATGGAAATCTTCGTACTGGAACGCTATGGCTGGCATCTGCTGAAGACATTTCATCTCAGCCAGCTGTTCATCGAGAGCGGAAAATGGTATCAGACCTGGAGTGTAGCATTGTTTGCCGATGAAAGGAATGCTTCGAGAGTATTTGTTCTTATGTTTGCCATGCTCTTACTTGCGGCTTCTATTCTTGTTCTGAATTATAAGCGTCCTGTTCGAAAGACGGCCAAGTCCTGGATAGCTTCTGTATGCGTACTCGCTGTGTGCAGCGCAGCGTTCATCCCATACTCGTCTATATGGGCGGAGAAGAATAACCAGATCCAAGCCATATTGCATGACCCGAATGTACAAATGGAAGGTGAGTCAAGTGCTGAGCATCAGAATATCTTTGCCCTTTCCTCATATGACCTCTCCATCACTCAGAACGAACAGGATATCCTTGAAGGCTATGCGGTGATGCAGCTGGAAGCAAAGGCAGTGGATAGAGAGGCTGATGCGCTGAAGTTTACACTGAATCGTGCTTTTGTAATCAAAGAGCTGCATATTAATGACGAGCCTGTCAACTATGTTCGCGAGGGGGATTGGATAACGGTTCATGTCCCAGAGTATACGAAGAAGCCGGCTGACTATGAGCTTGTGATTCGTTACCAAGGGAAGCTTGTCATCCCTTCGAACAGCAATTTTGACGTATATTACTCTTTCAGTTCGGGGGAAAATACGTATCTGGGCGGTATGATCGGATGGTACCCTATACCGGGCAAGCAGAGCATCTATGAATACCGAATGGGTGCAACGGAAGAGGATCGAACTTTGCTCCTTGCTAATAAGCTGCAAGTTGAACCAGTTAATATGCAGGTTACCTTCCGCAATTTTAAGAACGAGATGTATACGACACTGGGCAAGACGGAATTAAAGAGCAGGGCAGGAGCAGGGGATCTGGCGGCGGCTGACGAGGATCAGGTAATTGCGGGGCGTGTGACGTCACCTCTGACAGCCATCGGAGCGTCGTTTACGGAGACGACAAGTGCAGTCGTACCACTTAAAGTGTACTCGACTCCTTTTGCACAGCGTTCTGTATTGCATGTGATGTCATTGGTGGAAGAGCAGTTTGCTTATTTCAAATCATGGCTTCCAAGTCTTGAACCGCAATATAAGCAGTTGTATATGTATGGTGATCCGCTCTACCTGAGCAGCTTATCTGATATTCAAAATGCGAGCTATATTCATAATGATCTTAATTCTTCTTATGACGCTTTTACGGCCAGAAATTGGATGAATGCTCTGATATTTGGTGATCAAGCCGGTGCAGATATGCTTTTGGCTGGGCTGAGTGAGCGCAATCAATTAACAGAGACGACTGCTGATATCAGACATCTGATTGGAATGCTCTGCTGGTATGTCTATTACCTTGACTACGAGCATGAGCCGCAGCATGAGGCCATGAGTAACTCAATGCTGTCTTACTACTTAATGAGATATGATGCGCTGAGCAGTGATCTGTATCATATGGCAGCTCAGATGATCAGCGAAGTTGATCAAGCTATAGAAGCAGGACAGACAGAGCAAGTGAAGCAGGTGCTTCATCATTTTTATAAACAGGATCTCAGTGTGCCGCCAGTGAAGCCGAATGAAGCTGATTTTATTACACCGCAGCAGTGGAATAAGGTATGGGACCAGGTGATGTCTGATGAATAATCGCTATACATCTTGGCTGCGAATGGAGCTGAAGGGGATGCGCAGCGGAACATTCTGGCTGGTTGTCGCCATATATCTGCTGCTGCTTACCACGATCCTGTTCCGAACCTTTGAGGATGGGGCTGCCCCAAATCCAATGCAATATAATGAAATGCTGTCTTTCTTATTGTGTACGATGGCAGCGATCCTGTTCTTTCAGCGTGAATGGGGAGCTGGGAGTATGGAAACCATCGCTTCCTATCCGATGAGTCTGACTGCAATGACCATAAGAAAATGGGGCTTGGCCATCATTCTTATGCTGATTGCCCAAGCAGGCTGGATGACCTTGTATGTACTAAGATTCGGACAGATGTCAGCTCGAGTGTATCCTTGGGATGGTGGCGAAGCAATAACAGACACGGTTCATATGATCGAGCTGCTCATTCAGCCCCTACCGGCGATGCTGTTCATGATCTCCATAACGATCTTCGGGATGGTGCTGAGCCAAAAACTGTATGGAGGCCTGGCGCTCGGTTTTGCCTGGTGGCTGCTTGATACGATGACGATGGGTGCTATATTCCGCCATTTTACTCTTTATACAACGTATTTAGACATGCGAGAGGTGCCATTTGTGCTTAATCGCGGGTTGCTAGTGGGTGCGTCGTTGATCCTTTTGATTATAAGTATCTTCGTAATCAATCGCCGGCATCGATATACCAAAGAATCGGAGCTAGAGTAATTGTTATAGCATTGGAAGGAGGGGTGCTGTGCTTACGGATGAACAATTGGCACGAAAAATGAGCGAAGGAGATCAGGAGGCGTTTGAAATGCTGGTGAACCGGTTTCATGGTCCTCTCCTTCTATACGCTGCAAGGCTGGTTGGAGACCGAGAGAAGGCTAAGGATCTGGTTCAGGAAACGTTCATTAAGCTGATTCGCCATCTGCGAGAACAAGACGGTCTTGATCATGTGAAAGCCTGGCTATATCGTGTATTGATGAATCTTTGCCGGGATTACTGGAAGAGTGCTGCCGCGGTACGTGAACGAGCAGCAGGAGAACAGATGCCTGACAAGGAGGACCCTCAAGTAAATGCGGAGGAACAATATCTCAAGGGAGAGACCGCTGACGAGATCCGAATGCTGCTCGGTGAACTGACAATGATGCAGCAGCAGGTCATAACTCTGCGTTTCTATGAGGATATGAAGCTGCAGGATATTGCGGAGCTCCTGAATATTCCGCTAAGTACAGCAAAAAGCAGTCTATACGCAGGTCTACGTCGTCTAAAAGTAAAAATATTGGAAAAGCCGGAGCTTTATGCGTCGATGCCGAATCTGATGACGGATACGTTTACAGAAAACGAGGTGTATGCCCATGAATCAAAAAGCTGATACAGGTCTCGAAATGCTGGAAAAGGAGCTTCGTTCTGTGCTTCCGCGTAAGGATGTTGCGCCCCCTTCTCAAGAAGAGACCTTGATGCTTCTGTCTTCGCTGCAAGGGGAGTTTGAGCTTCTGAAAGAAAACAAGGCACTTATAACAACATTTAGCAGTGATCCGGAAGTTCAACGAATGAAGCACCAAAGTGAACAGTCCACTGATGCTTGGGCAGAGGGTTCTATTCCTAAGCCTTCTCTGCGAAATCTGTTAAAAAGCCAGATGCGTAGAAATCAAGCAGCGATCTTCGGTACAGGGGCAATTCTGTTTATGCTGCTCGCCGTCCTTATTGATCCCTATCGCCCTAATCAACTTTATGGTGATTCAAGCTTGACAATATACTCCATAACGACACCGCTGCTGTTACTGGTGGCGATGCTGTTTACACTGCGTTCAGGCGATCGGGGGTTAAGATCCGTGGAGAGAATTACGCCTTACCCACTGGCATTGATTGCATATAGCCGGGTTCTGCTGACCTTCCTAACTGTTCTTGTGCTTGCGCTTGTCAGTAATGTGATTGTCTATTTGAGAGTGGCGACGGTGGGTGGCGATGTATCCCACTTCGGACATTTTGTCCTTATGTGGCTGGGGGTAACATTAATAACTGGCGGGACAGCAATGTCGCTTTTATTCTACAAAGGAGTGAAGGCAGCCATACTAGGCTCTTCTGTCGTCTATCTAGTATGGCTGGTGGTTCAACAGCAGCTGTCCATAACGGAGAGTCCCGGTTCCATCATCTTGTTATGGATCGACAGCCTTGTATTTGTTGCCGGAGTTGCCTTGATCTTATTTGCATACTACAGAAGCCGGTCACTTATAGCTGGGGCGAGGAAGGCATGATTACGCTAAGTCAAATTCAGCAGCAAATGGGCAGTTTTGTATTGGATATTGAATCATTAACTCTGCATAATGGACTAACTATGCTTGTCGGAGAGAACGGAGCGGGAAAGACGACGCTGCTAGAGCTTCTCGCTACCGTGAGCGAAGTGCAGAAAAAGGGTGAGATCCACTATGAAGGCAAGAGCGCAGAAGGTTATAATCTATTGCTTGTTCGAAGCAGGATGGGATATGTACCTTCTTCCATGGAATTGTACGGGAGTATGACGGTATATCATCAGCTGCGTTATTTCGGAGAATTGAAAGGCATATACGATGATGCAGTGATTAGAAAGCTGCTATTGGAATTTGACCTCGAGAACTATGCTCCTGTCAAGATTCGCAAACTATCAAGTGGCATTGTCCGCAGAATTCATATTGCTCAAGCGATGCTCACGAATCCCCGATTCCTAATGCTCGATGAGCCTATGAACGGCCTTGATGCCGGTTTTCGTAGAAGAACCATTGCATATTTGTCCCATTTGGCTCAGCATCGCACCGTAGTAGCAGCTTCTCACGAGCTGCAGGAATGGGATCGAAGTGCCGATTATGTTCTATGGCTGGATTGCGGCAGGGTTGCTTTCTACGGCTCTGCTCGTGAATGGATTCAGAGTGTGCCAGGTGAAGTGTACGAAGGAGAGGTCAGTGATAAAGAGTTAGCTCACATCCCTGAGGCCAGTATCATTGCGCGAAGGACAAATTCAGACGGGCATGTGGTTCGGCTGTTCAAATCAGGCCAGTTGAATACATCTTTCTATAAAGTAACTCCAAGTATAGAGGATGCTTATTATATTAGAAAAAGACTACAATCCCCTCGTAATGATTAAAGCGGGAGTTTGTGGTCTTTTTTTTGGTGTTCGTTGTTAGCAAAATTAAAATGAATAAATATTATAGGAAAAGTAGGAATTAGTCTTTTCAAAGTTAACAAATTATGAGAGAATATGGTAAAAAAGAAGCGTGCTTTTGCCCCGCTCAAGAGGAGGAAAACAGAAATATGTCTAATGAACAAAAAGATTACGCATTTGAGACTCTTGCTGTCCATGCTGGCCAGGAGATTGATCCAACAACGTTATCGCGGGCTGTTCCTTTGTACCAGACAACTTCGTATGCCTTTCGTGACAGTGAGCATGCGGCCAAACTGTTCTCTCTTCAAGAATTCGGTAACATCTATACTCGAATTAACAACCCAACCACAGACGTATTTGAACAGCGAATTGCTGCCCTTGAGGGCGGGGTAGGGGCACTCGCTACAGCCTCGGGCCAAGCAGCCATTACTTTTTCTATTTTGAATATCGCTGGAAGCGGAGACGAAATTGTGTCAGCTTCAAGCCTGTACGGAGGCACGTACAATTTATTCTCTTCGACGCTTGCAAAGCTTGGAATTACAGTCAAATTCGTTGACTCGGAAGATCCGGCAAACTTTGAATCGGCTATTACAGACAAGACCAAAGCCATATATGCCGAGACGATCGGCAACCCACAAGGTAATGTGTTAGATATAGAAGCGGTAGCTGCAATTGCCCATAACCATGGAATTCCGCTAATTGTAGATAATACGTTTCCCAGTCCATATCTGCTGCGTCCGATTGAGCATGGAGCAGATATTGTCGTCCACTCAGCAACCAAATTTATTGGCGGACATGGAACCTCAATCGGCGGCGTGATTGTCGACAGCGGTAAGTTCGATTGGGAGGCAAGCGGCAGGTTTCCAGGATTGACAGAACCAGACCCAAGTTATCACGGGGTTGTATATACTGAGGCTGTTGGACCCCAAGCCTATATAATTAAGGCTAGAGTTCAGCTGCTGAGGGATCTCGGATCAGCGATTTCACCTTTTAATTCATGGTTGCTGCTGCAAGGACTAGAGACCCTGCACTTAAGACTTGAGCGTCACAGTGCTAATGCACTTGAAGTTGCAAAATATCTAGAGCAGCACCCGGACGTTCTATGGGTGAGCTATGCGGGGCTTCCGAGCCACCCGTCTTACAGCCTTGCACAGAAGTATCTGCCTCGGGGTCAGGGGGCCATACTGACTTTCGGAATTAAAGGCGGAGCGGCTGCAGGCAGCAAGCTGATTGAGAATGTTAAACTGTTCTCTCACTTGGCGAATGTAGGGGATTCCAAGTCGCTTATCATCCATCCGGCAAGCACGACGCATCAGCAGCTCTCAGAAGAAGAGCAGATCGCAGCAGGTGTGAATCCAGAACTGCTTCGCTTGTCGATTGGAACCGAGAACATTAAGGATATACTGGCTGACCTGAAGCAGGCCATCGAAGCCAGTCAGTTAGATCTGAGCATAGCTAATCCATCCTAAACGAAGCTCTTGCTTTGAACCCCAAGCCCTTATTGACAGGGTTTGGGGTTATTTTTACATTACCTCAATTCAGATTCTGTTCCTCTTGTTCATGCTCAAATGAAATTTCTAACATTACTATTTACAATTTCTGTGGGCCAGGTATATAATACATTAAAAGTTGCACAAAACAAAAATAATTGTATAAATGCAAAAATGATTATCATTCTCAATGATGTCACCATGCTATTTTTACGAAAAACCATGCTGCTTCGGGATTCCCGAAGCAGCATGTGTCATTTTAAGGCCATTAACAATGGCTCTCATTCTCAATTAGACCAAGCAAGAAGAAAGGATAGTGAAGAATATGGAGGCTATTCAGCAGCGAATAAGTACTGCAGCACAAGTGGATGAACAAGGGCTTTCACCTCAGCGTCCTGGACGCAAAAGAGGTCCGAATTTTAAGATGATGCTTAAGAACCGGGAGATGCAGGCGGCTCTCGGCAGCGGGGTCATGATGCTGGCAGCATGGGGGATCTCAGGAAGCTATGAGCTTGTTTCGATCGTGCTGTATATTGCAGCTTATACGATAGGAGGCTGGGCCAAAGCGAAGGAAGGTGTGGAGACGCTCGTCAAGGAGAAGGATTTGGACGTGAACCTTCTCATGATCGCTGCAGCTATGGGAGCTGCGGCGATCGGATATTGGAATGAAGGGGCGATGCTCATCTTCATCTTTGCGCTCAGTGGTGCGCTTGAGAGCTATAGTACGGAAAGAAGTCATAAAGATATCTCCTCCTTGATTGGGTTAAAGCCAGAGACAGCGCTTCGGTTAAAGGATGGAACAGTGGAGCAGGTCGCAATTGATCTGCTTCAGCCTGGAGATTTACTGCTGGTTAAGCCGGGCGAAATAATGCCCTCCGATGGTAATGTATACAAGGGCTACTCTGCCGTGAACCAGGCTTCCATTACAGGAGAATCAATTCCAGTGGAGAAGAGCGCAGGAGATGAGGTTTATGCCGGCACAATGAACGGTGAAGGGGCCTTATATATTGAAGTGACTCAGCCGGCCGATAATACATTGTTCTCGAAGATTATCAAATTGGTAGAGGAGGCCCAATCCGAGGTACCGGCTTCTCAGCGGTTTATCGAGAAATTTGAAGGGATTTATGCCAAACTGGTTGTTTTGATTACGCTTGTTCTTGTTCTAGCGATGCCGCTGCTGTTTGGTATCACCTGGGGAGATGCTTTTTATAAGGCGATGGTATTCCTGGTTGTTGCTTCTCCTTGTGCTTTGGTTGCTTCCATTATGCCCGTTATGCTGTCTTCGATCTCAAGCAGTGCGAGAAGAGGGCTATTATTTAAGGGCGGAGCACATGTAGAGAATATGGCAAAGACGGCTGTGGTAGCCTTTGACAAGACGGGGACCTTGACGAGAGGCGTTCCGGAAGTTACTGATTTGATCGCTGCCGCCGGGTATGACGAGATGACCCTTCTATCTCACGCGGCGGCAGTGGAAAGTCAGTCTACACATCCACTGGCAGAGGCGATTGCAGCAAGGGCGATTGCAGCTGGAGCACAGCTGATCCAAGCTGACGATGTCCAAAATATCACGGGCTGGGGGATCAAGGGCAGAGTTGCCGGCCAGTTATGGAAGGTAGGCAAAACAGATGTACTGGATGAGAATGATGCGGATCCGGCTTGGATACAGCGCAGGTCAGAACTTGAGCGTGAGGGCAAGACGGTTTCCGTCATTATGCAAGGAGATCACATTGCGGGTCTGATCGCGATGCGGGATACGATTCGTCCACAAGCGGTGAAGGCAGTGAAACGGCTGCAAGAGCTCGGTATCAAGGTAGCCATGCTGACGGGCGATCGACAAGCTACCGCTGATGTCATTGCGAAGGAAACGGGAGTTGATCTCGTTTATGCCGGACTGCTCCCAGAGCAAAAAGTAGAGAGAGTTCGCTCCCTGCGTGAGCAATATGGCCATGTCGTCATGGTTGGCGACGGCGTTAATGATGCACCCGCACTGGCTGCAGCAACGGTTGGAATGGGCATGGGAATGTCGGGCAGCGGAACGGCCATAGAGGTCGCAGATGTGGTGCTGATGAACGATAACATTGAAGAGATCGCCTGGAGTGTCACACAGGCAAGACGTGCGGCAAGAGTAGTGAAGCAGAACATCGTCTTTGCCATTAGCGTAATCACCATTTTGATCGCAGGAAATTTCATTTCTGAGTTAGCGCTTCCTCTCGGTGTGATCGGACATGAGGGCAGTACAATTCTCGTGATTCTCAATGGACTTCGATTATTAAAGTAAATGGATCACATAGACACGAGCACCATAATAAAAGCGTCGTTTGCTCCTGCAGGCTTTAAGCCTTGGGCAAGCGACGCTTTTTGCTGCTATATAACGTAAGCTCTGTGAGGAAGAACTACTGTCGAGTCAGAATACCTCGGTGAGTGTAATCATCGTAATCAATCCCAGGATAAAAGAGATCGTCGCCACTCGCTGGTTGCCGTCTCCATGGCTTTCCGGAATAAGCTCCTTATATACGATGAACATCATGGCTCCGGCTGCGAAGGCAAGACCATAAGGCACAAGTCCATCAACGACACTACTAAGCGAATAACCGATAATGCTGGTTACAATTTCTACTGCACCCGTTAAGGTGGCAATACCCAGTGCTTTGAACCGGCCGATGTTTTGATTGACGAGGAAGAGAGCAACGAGAAACCCCTCCGGCGCATTTTGCAGACCGATCGACAGCGCGATCAGATTGCCTAAGCTGTCATCTCCACTGGCATAGCTGACGCCGACAGACAGGCCCTCAGGCAAGTTGTGCATCGTAATTGCAGCAATGATAAGAAACGCTTTGCCTTCAATATTGAAGGGACGCGATTCTGGATTTTCCAGATCAATATGCGGTATATACATTTCCAGGACCAAGAGAACGATACTGCCCGCAAGGATCCCGATGAACAGGACCAATAGATTAGATTGACCCAGTGCTTCCGGGATAAGACTATAGAGTGAAGCTGAGGTCATAATTCCAGCCGCATAGGCCAGCAAGATGTCCCGGAGCCGGTGTGTGACCTTGCGCATAAACAAGATCGGGATGGCTCCAAGCCCTGTAGACAGAGCGGATATAACACTTCCTATTAATGCTTCAACCATAACGTTTTATACTCCCTCCTCTAATGCAGCACATCTATAATTCAGGTGACATCAACCGACAAATGAGCATTGACATCGACTTTGAAATTGCTCATAATGATGACTAGATTAGAATTATTATAAATTATGTATTCCATTTCCGTAAAGTTGACGATTTCTTGAACAGGTGGAGCCATTCAATACATTATTCATGATCCTTTTTCTGGTGACAACTCTTTTTGAGTTTATGTTGTGCTTCAGGTTCTAATACATATTGTATGTTTGCTTGACACCAGTTCATTCAAAGTATGTATATTACAGCAATTTACGGATAGCAGCGGGAGGTTATTTAAATGTATAAATCAGTCATTATCGGTACAGGCCCTGCGGGTCTGACAGCAGCGATTTATCTCGCTCGTGCCAATCTGAGTCCACTTGTTATTGAAGGCCCGGAACCGGGTGGTCAATTGACAACGACGACTGAAGTAGAGAATTTCCCTGGCTTCCCGGAAGGTATTATGGGACCAGAGCTTATGGATAATATGCGTAAACAAGCCGAGCGTTTCGGTGCTGAATTCCGCACAGGTTGGGTGAACAGCATTGATATGGCTCAGCGTCCTTTCAAGATTCAAGTTGAGGGACAGGGCGAGATCGTGTCCGAAACCGTTATCTTGTCTACAGGAGCTTCTGCTAAATATCTCGGTATTCCTGGGGAGCAGGAGAACGTGGGTTATGGTGTCAGCACTTGCGCGACTTGCGACGGCTTCTTCTTCCGTGGCAAAGAAATCGTAGTGATTGGCGGCGGTGACTCTGCTCTGGAAGAAGCAAACTTCCTGACTCGTTTCGCTTCCAAAGTAACGCTGGTACATCGTCGTGAAGAGCTTCGTGCATCGAAGATCATGCAGGACCGTGCACGCAGCAACGAGAAGATCGAGTGGGCGCTTAATCGTACACCGATTGAGATTGTTGCTGGTGAAGGCGGAGTTAAGGGCGTTAAAGTTCTTAACAATGCTACTGGAGAAGAAGAGATGATTGAAGTTAGCGGCGTATTCGTAGCGATTGGTCACAATCCGAACACAGGCTTCCTGAACGGTCAAGTAACGATCGACTCCAATGGTTATATCGTAGTGAATCCTGGAACGAGCGAAACGAACGTTCCTGGCGTATTCGCTTGCGGTGACGTACAGGATACACGTTATAGACAAGCCATTACAGCAGCAGGCAGCGGATGTAAAGCAGCGATTGATGCTGAGAAGTTCATCGAAAGCCTGGAGCATAGCGCGGTTGCTAACTAATAGAGTTCTAGCTTAACTTATAAATTTAAATTTCTTCTTACGAGGTGAATATTATGGATAAAGCAATAGTATATACTTCTACCAATTGTCCACATTGCCGTCAGGTGAAGAGCTATCTCACAGAGAACGGCATTGAGTATGAAGAGCGCAACATTGAACAGAGCGACGAATTTGCACAGCAAGTATGGGATATGGGTCTTCGTGCAGTACCTGTAACCGTGCTTGGCGAGCACCGTATCGTTGGCATGAACAAATTGCAGTTCCACAAAGCGCTTAATCCGCAAGGATAAGATATCAAGTCATAGCATAACCGCACCCTGTGTGGTAGTTGTTCCCTTACCTAATAGAGAAACAGAGACATCGATAAGATGAATTTGTTCTCGGTTACATGAGTGTAAGGGACACAGCCGCTAATGGGTGCGGTTTTTCTTTTTGCTGATAGATGGGTAGTATAGTGGTGTGACTAAAATGAATAATCTGAAATGTATTCAAGCGAGAATGGGGCGAAGTCGGATTGAGAAAAGAATCCTTTGGATATAGAAAATTGGCTTACTATATTTTAATAATGCTGGCAATCGTCCTGCTCACCTCTTGCAATGCAGCGGATACAGGTACTTCTTTACCAGATCCGCCGAAGGAGCAAGGACAGGAACAGCCTGGAGGAGAATCGGGCTCGGATCACGGACCTGATGAAGAAGGAGCAGACTCCGACTCCGAGTCACCATCAGATGCGGGCAGCGAATCGGAATCGGATGCCGATGATGGCCAAGCATCCATACCGCCGGAGCATGATGATCTATTGCCTGCGCAGGAGGCGGCCATGGAGCAGCTCGCGAACCTGTCAATTGAGGACAAGATTGGACAAATGATTATATCCGGTTTCCCTGGAACAGAGCTGGACATGGAAGCCGAGGAATTAATTCGTAATGGACAACTGGGCGGTGTCATCTTGTTTGGGCCGAATATCCGCGATCAGAAGCAGCTTCAAGCCTTGATCAATGAAGTCAAGAAGAGCAATGGAGAAGGACAGCAGCCCATGTTCATTTCTGTGGATGAGGAAGGGGGACGTGTCTCCAGGCTTCCTGAAGGGAAGACAGAATTCCCATCGAATCAACAGATAGGGAAGTATAAAAATGCTGAAATATCTGCTCAAATCGGAAATGTCATTGGAGAAGAGCTCGGTGCGTTCGGTTTTAATCTCAATTTTGCACCTGTACTCGATATTTTCAGCAATCCGGAAAATACGGTGATAGGAGATCGTTCGTTTGGAGATTCGGCAGAAACGGTCTCCGAGCTCGGCATAGCCACTATGAAAGGGATGCAGGAAGCCGGCGTCATTCCGGCTGTGAAGCATTTCCCGGGCCATGGAGATACGAAGGTGGATTCTCACGTTGGCTTGCCCGTTGTTCAGAAGACGAAGGAAGAGCTTGCTGAGCTGGAGCTGGTCCCTTTTCAGGCAGCAATAGAAGCTGGAGCAGACATGATGATGGCTGCGCACATTCAATATCCGAAGATCGATGCTTCACTCCGGCCTGCTTCCTTGTCTAAGGTCATGCTCAGTACTCTGCTCCGTGAGGAAATGGGATATGATGGGGTTGTCATTACCGATGATCTAGAAATGGGTGCGATTCAGCAAAATTATGGATCCGGTGAGGCGGCACTGATGGCAATTCAGGCGGGAGCTGACATCGTACTGTTCGGCCATACACCAGCCAAAGCGGAGAAGGCGTATAACACGCTTTTACAGGCTGTGCGGAAGGGAGAGCTCTCGGCTGCAGATATTGATCGGAAGGTGCTCCGGATTCTAACTCTTAAATACAAATACGAACTAACGAATGAGCCGGTGGAGGAATCGGCCTTGCAGGTCGTTGGATCAAGCGAACATCAGCAGATTGCGGACCAGCTGAAAAAATAATACCCGTATAAAGTAAAGGCATCATACGTGAAAATACCCTGCGGGCTGGACTTTACTTAAGAGTCATAGCCAACAGGGTACATATAACGTGCTGATGCCTTTATTGCTGTTTTTAAAAGAAATACCACATAAACCACTGGAATATACCGTAGACCGCTACTCCGGATACGATATACCATAGGGCTTGTTTCTTTCTGCCTTGAAACAGTCTGAGGATACCTAGACTAGCCAAAGGTGCGATTACAATTAGGAACAGTAAAACAGCAATAAACATCGCGGCTGAAATATCTGATGTATCCACATAAGTCACACGAATTCTCTCCATTTCGTACGTAAGGTATACACACAAAGGTAAGACTCTGCTGTGATAAATGACACACAATTAGTTTCATTATACCTTGAAATAGAGGGCGTGCGACGATAAAATGGGACGATTTTTTGTCTGAATTAGTAAATATTTAACAGTCCAATGGATCACACATCATTAAATCACCTGGTGTACAGCTTACGCACTTACTCGAATGTGACCTAGAAATTGAGAGATTGCTCCGTATGCCGAACCGATGAGGGTCGATTTGCTTCCGAGCTGGGCGAAGCTGATCTGCAGACTGCGCATGTGATACGGCAGCGTCCTCTTTGCGACGACCTGCTGGAGCGAGTCTTCCATATAATCTCTAGCCTCGGACAGCGGTCCCCCCACAATAATTCGCTCTGGGTTAAAGCTGTTGACGATATTTGTAATGCCGATGCCCAGCCGATGTCCGATGCTTCGATACAGCTCAAGCACAGCGGGATCCCCCTGTTCAGCATAAGCTACCAGCTCAGCCGTTGTCGCTGCCGGAAGCTGAAGTTTCGTTTCATCATATGCCTTCTCTGAAGCATAGAGCTCCCAGCAGCCTCGATTACCGCAAGTACACTGTTTTCCTTCTGCATCAATGGACATATGCCCCGTCTCACCTGCATATCCCCAAGCTCCTTTATACAAACCGCCGTCAATCATGATCCCCGAGCCGATCCCTGAGCCTGCACTAATATAGATGAGATGCCGCATTCCCTTGCCTGCTCCAAAGTGAAGCTCGCCGGAAGCACCGGCATTCGCTTCATTGTCTATCGTTACAGGAAGCCCAAGCTCTTCCTCCAGCATGTTCGCCAGCGGCACCGTATTCCAGCCAAGGTTCGGTGCGAAGAGGATCGTACCCTCCTCGTCTACCATTCCCGGCACGCCAACACCTATGCCTATGACCCCATGCGGCGATAAGGGAGCCTCGGTCTGCAGTTGCTTGGTCATTGTGATGATCCTGGCAGTGACGGATGGAATATCGTGATCGGTCAGTGGGAGAGAGGTTTCATGCACAATATTTCCTGCAAGATCAGTAAGTACACCGCGAAGCTTCGCAACGGTCAGCTCAATACCGATGGCATAACCTGCCGTATTATTAAAAAGCAGCATAAGCGGCTTGCGTCCGCCGCTGGATTGACCTGGACCGATCTCCGTGACGAGATGATTCTCAATTAACTCTGTTACCAGATTAGAGACGGTCGCCTTATTCAGTCCGGTGAGCTCCGATACTCTTGCTCTGGAGAGCGGGGCGTGTTCCCGGATCGTGCTCAGAATAATGGACTTATTTATTTTCTTGACCAGAGCCTGATCTCCGGTAATCGCCATGGATAAAGCACTTCCCTTGTGATGATATAAAGACTATTGTAACGAAAATTACTTCAAAAAACAAACTTTGTTTAACCAATAGACAAAGTATTTGGAGTGTGATAGTATAACGGTGTAAACGATTTCGCGAAACAGTTTTAAACTAATTTTGAGGAGGGCTTTGTCACATGGCCTATTTTGAATCCGTTAATAAAATTGCTTATGAAGGTAAAGATTCCAAGAATCCTTTCGCATTTAAATTCTATAATCCCGAAGAAGTTGTAGCCGGCAAAACAATGGAAGAGCATTTCCGTTTCGGTATGGCTTACTGGCACACACTTACAGCTGGCGGTTCTGACCCGTTTGGTACAGATACGGCAGTTCGCTCTTATGATAAATATTCCGGTATGGATCTGGCTAAAGTCCGCGTAGAGGCTGCTTTTGAATTCATGGAGAAAATGAACCTTCCATACTTCTGCTTCCATGACGTGGATATTGCTCCAGAAGGAAGCACACTTCGTGAGTTCTACAGCAACATCGATACGATTGTTGATCTGATCGAAGAGCAAATGAAAGCAACAGGCAAGAAGCTGCTCTGGAACACAGCTAACATGTTTACGAACCCGCGCTTCATGCACGGTGCTGCTTCCACTTGCAACGCTGATGTATATGCGCATGCAGCAGCTCAAGTGAAGAAAGGTCTTGAAGTGGGTAAACGCCTTGGCGCTGAGAACTATGTATTCTGGGGCGGTCGCGAAGGTTATGATACTCTCTTGAACACTGATATGCAGCTGGAGCAAGACAACATTGCTCGCATGTTCCACATGGCTGTTGATTATGCCAAAGAAATCGGCTTTGACGCTCAATTCTTGATCGAGCCTAAACCAAAAGAGCCAACAAAACATCAATATGACTTTGATGCAGCTACATCCATTGCGTTCTTGCAAAAGTACGGCTTGGACAAGCACTTCAAGCTGAATCTTGAAGCAAACCATGCAACACTCGCTGGTCATACATTTGACCATGAAATCCGTGTTGCCCGCATCAACGGCATGCTCGGATCCCTGGATGCGAACCAAGGCGATCTGCTGATCGGATGGGATACAGATGAATTCCCTGTAGACATCTACGATGCAACACTTACAATGTACGAAGTTCTGAAGAACGGTGGTCTTGGCAAAGGCGGCGTAAACTTTGATGCAAAAGTACGTCGTGCTTCCTTCGAAGCAGAAGATCTGTTCCTCGCTCACATCGCAGGTATGGACACTTATGCGAAAGGTCTTAAGGTTGCAGCAAAACTGATCGAAGACCGCGTATTCGATGATTTCATCGAGAAACGCTACTCCAGCTTCAAAGAAGGCGTCGGTGCTGAGGTTGTTGAAGGCAAAGCAACTCTTGCTTCCCTGGCAGAATATGCACTGAACAATGAAACACCTCGCAAAAATGAATCCGGCCGTCAAGAGCTGCTCAAAGCGACTCTTAACCAATACATCTTGGCTGACTAATCGTCCCTCCGGATTTAGCAATACAAGCATGATTTGAGAGCCAATAGGACGTTTTAAGAGAGCCTTTCGGATCGTCCCCGGCCTTTGGCGTAAGCGAAAGGCATGGGGACGGTTCTTTTTTTACAAGAAGAGGAGGAGAATGAGATGAGTTATGTCATTGGTGTAGATTTGGGAACCAGTGCGGTAAAGACGGTTCTGGTCGATCGCAGCGGCCATGTATTGTATGAAGCATCCGAGGCCTACCCGCTGTATCAGCCCAAGGCTGGTTATAGTGAGCAGAATCCCGAGGATTGGGTACAGCAAACCATTGTATCCTTGCGCAAATTGATGGAGATATCGGGTATTAATCCGGCTGAAGTGGAAGGTCTCAGCTTCTCGGGACAAATGCACGGACTTGTACTTGTAGATGCAGAAGGAAGCGTTCTTCGCCCGGCTATTCTGTGGAATGATACACGTACGACCGCTCAGTGCCGCAAGATTGAAAATACACTGGGTCAGGATTTGCTGTCCATTGCACGCAATCGTGCGCTTGAAGGCTTTACACTGCCGAAAATTTTGTGGGTGCAGGAGAATGAGCCTGAAATTCTGGACCAAGCAGCGCTGTTCCTGCTGCCTAAGGATTATGTACGCTACCGGTTGACCGGCGATTATGCGATGGATTATTCGGATGCAGCTGGAACGCTGCTCTTGGATCCTGCAGCGAAATCCTGGAGCGAACAGATCGCGAATGCATTCTCCTTACCGCTCTCCCTATGCCCGAAATTGGTGGAGTCCTTTGATCTGGTTGGCACCTTGCTGCCAGAAGTTGCTGAGGAAGCTGGACTTACCCCTCAAACCAAAGTATTTGCCGGTGGAGCTGACAATGCTTGCGGCGCCATTGGTGCAGGGATCTTGAGTGAAGGGAAAACGATGAGCAGTATTGGAACTTCCGGAGTTGTTCTTTCCTACGAGGAACGCAAGAACCTTGATTTTGAAGGGAAGGTCCACTTCTTCAATCACTCTGAGAAGGATGCCTACTATATTATGGGCGTTACCTTGGCAGCGGGCTATAGCCTGACCTGGTTCAAGGATACCTTCGCCAAAGACTTGTCATTTGATCTGCTGCTGCAGGGCATCGACCAAATTCCTGCAGGAAGCGGCGGTTTGTTGTTTACTCCATACATCGTTGGCGAGCGTACCCCGCATCCTGATGCAAATATCCGCGGCAGCTTTATCGGTATGGATGCAAGTCATACGCTTCAGCATTTTGGACGTGCGGTGCTTGAGGGAATTACATTCTCTCTTCGTGAGTCGATTGATATTATCCGCGGTGCCGGCAAGACGATCAGCGAAGTCATCTCTATTGGAGGCGGCGCCAAGAATGAGACCTGGCTGCAAATGCAGGCGGACATCTTCAATGCGAAGATTATCAAGCTTGAAAGTGAACAGGGTCCTGCTATGGGTGCTGCAATTCTCGCAGCATATGGCTGCGGTTGGTTTGGTTCGCTGCAGGAAGTTGCCGCAGCATTTATTCGTCCAGCCAAGACCTATGAGCCGAACCCGGAAACAGCGGCATCCTACGACAAACTGTTTGCACTGTACCAGGAAGTATATGGTCAAACTCGCGAGTTGAATGAGAAGCTGACAGAGTATAGATCATAAATTTTTGAATACTTTGCACAAGCCATCTGTCTTTATATAAGACGGATGGCTTTTTTGTAATGTAAACCGGAATTACATTCTCTACTAAGCTCTGGCTCATCTTAAGGTTTAAAGGACTCTACTTGCCGTTTCCTTCGAATCCTAGTTATAACAGTCAAAATTCACGAATAAATTGAAGATGGAGGCTGCCGACTGTTTCAGGACAAATAACAGGCAGTTCGGCGGGGTAGGAGGAGAACATGGCAGATTCGGCAAGTAGCAAAATTACGTTGTCCATGATCGTGAAAAATGAGACAGGTCGGTACCTCGAACGTGCTTTGATCAAGCACCGCCCCTGGATCGATCAAGCGGTCATTATTGATGATGGAAGCAATGATGGAACGCCTGAATTGTGTGAAGAGCTGCTTCAGGGAGTGGAGCATGTGCTCATCCGTAATAAGCAGTCTCAATTCTCCGATGAAGTATCCCTCCGCAAGCAGCAGTGGGAAGCAGCAGCACAGGCAGGAGCTGATTGGATTCTTAATCTGGATGCGGATGAAATATTGGAGGACGGATGGGGAGAGGACCTGCACGCGATGACGACAGGACCGCATGAGGCCGTTTATTTTCGATTATTTGATATGTGGAGCGAGACGCATTACCGCGAAGACCTGTATTGGCGTGCACACCAGATCTATCGGCCTTTCCTAGTTAAATTTGACCCCCATCAGACGTATAGGTGGAAAGAAACTCCGCAGCACTGTGGAAGATTCCCGCTGAACATCTTCGAGTTCCCCTACATATGCCATCAAGCTCGCATACAGCATTTCGGCTGGGCTAGACGGGAAGACCGATTACATAAATATGTCCGTTACAGACAGCTGGACCCTGAGGCGAAATATGGATGGAAGGAGCAGTATGAATCTATTCTGGATACGGCCCCTTCCCTGGTAGCATGGAAATCCCATTAAAAGGAGGACGAGGGCACTATGACAGCTCTGCAGCGTATCCTGATCGCAAGTCCTGTGCGTCAATCACCAGATGTGTTAAAGGCCTTTCTAGAATCGTTGTCTTTACTCTCCATCCGGGAGGAAGAGATCGAGGTAAGCTATGTATTTATTGATGATAATGAGGCTCAGGACTCGTCCAAGCAGCTGAGAGCTTTTGTAAGGAAGCATGGAGGAAAAGTGGTAAAGGCCGCGGCAATTGAGAAGCCCAAGAAACCACTGATCAAGCGGAGCCGAGCGGGAGCCAGATCTGCAGCAGCAAACGCAGAAAATGCAGTAAATGAAGCAAATGCGGCAGATCCGGCAGAAGCGCTGAAGACGTCGAAGGCAGATCCATCACGGAGAGAATCGTCCAAGTCGGAAGCTTCGATCTCCAGTGTGAAGCCATCTCTTACTACAGGTCAGCCTACTGAAGCAGACTCGGACCCTAAGCCGGTTTACAGCCGGAATGAATACGGTCATTATTGGCCTGAAGAATATATATGGCGGGTCGCAGCCTTGAAGGATTGGATCCTTTCCTATGCAATAGAAGGAGGCTTTGATGCTCTCTTCCTGCTCGATTCCGATCTAGTGCTGCATCCGGCCACCCTGACACAGCTCTTGAACGGGGAAGAAGAAATCGTGGCAAACCTCTTCTGGACCCGCTGGCAGCCGGGGACGATTGAGATGCCGCAGGTATGGCTGAGAGATGAATATACATTATATGAAGAGAGACGAAATGAGCAGCTTACGGAAGAAGAGAAGCAGAGACGAAGTGCGGAGTTCATGCGAAAACTGCGCAAGAAAGGAAGATACGAGGTAGGAGGGCTTGGAGCCTGTACTTTGATTCGCAGATCTGCGCTTGAGAAGGGGGTTCGTTTTGCCCGGATCGATAATCTTACTCTGTGGGGCGAGGACCGACACTTCTGTGTGAGAGCCCAGGCGCTAGGGATTCGGCTGCACGTGGATACACATTACCCAGCTTATCATATTTATCGGGATTCGGATTTGGACGGAGTCGCAGCCTTTCTTCAATCAGCTTCTAGGCATACGATAGAGGGCACAGAGGCAAGCAAGTACATTCTTATTAGTCTGTGCATGATCGTGAAGAACGAGGAAAAATCGCTGGCGCGGTGTCTCGATTCAGTGCGGGAGATTGCGGATGAAATTGTCATTGTGGATACGGGGTCAACGGATCGTACTCGTGAAGTTGCGAAGGAATATGATTGCCGAATTGTAGATTATGAGTGGAAGGATCATTTCGCCGATGCCCGAAATTTTGCCTTCAGCCAGGCTGAGGGAGAATATATTTTATGGCTTGATGCAGATGATGTGTTTGAGGAGAAGGACCGGCAGCAGCTGCTGGATTGGAGGGAAAGGCTGGATTTGTCCATTGACGGGCTGTCGATGGAATATCATCTGGCCTTTGATGGATCGGGCAATGTAAGCCATAAGCTGAGAAGGAATCGGCTGGTCCGTAGGGATAAGGGCTTTGAGTGGCATGGTGCTGTGCACGAATATTTGGCTGTTTCCGGCAATATTGTCCATACGAACATTGCAGTAACACACAAGAAAGACAAGGAATATACAGACCGTAATTTACGAATATACAAAAGACTTGAAGAACAGGGAGAGGTTTTTACTGCCCGGGATCAGTATTATTATGCGAATGAGCTACGAGATCATGGTTTGAATGAGGAAGCCGTTCAATGGTATACGAGGTTCCTCGATTCGGGTCACGGCTGGATTGAGGATAATTTGTCCGCTAGCTTGAAGCTGGCCGAATGTATGGGAAGACTTGGGATGAAAGAGCAGGAGCTAGCAGCCTTGTTTAGGTCATTTACCTATGCGCCCCCGCGCGCAGAAGCATGCTGCAGGATAGGCGCATGGTTTGCAGAGCGTGCGGAGTGGAATACAGCCATTCATTGGTTTGAGACAGCTGTAGCGCTGAAGCGGCCGGAAGACCCGTTAGCGAACATCGATGAGCCATCATGGACATGGATTCCGCATCTGCAGCTCTGTGTCTGCTATGACCGTCTTGGTAATCACAAGCAGGCCAATTACCATAATGAGCTGGCTCTCCGTTATCATCCCACGCATCCAAGCATGCTCTATAATCAGCAGTATTTGAAAGAAAAATTGCAGAATGGGGTTTTGCGTTAGAAAAAGATATGATAGAGTGAAATCAGTTGTATGTTACAGTAAAGATGATGAGATCGTATCTATAGAGCCATGTTTAAGGGAGAAGGGCTGCTGTTCAGCCTTTTTTCTTTTTTAGCTGGCTTTTCTTTTTTGCAAGGAACGTTCTATAGCCCGAAAAGTTTGAATTTTAATTTTGGGTAAATCAGGAATTTAATAGATTGTATTATGATATAATGGCACAGATTGGAAAAAAGAAAGGAGCGTTAGAGGATTGAAGCAAAATAAAAATAAAAAATCACCCTCAATGAAGAGAGTGGCCGCAGCGCTTGCTGCTGTGATGCTGGGTGTACATACGCAAGGAGCCATTCAGGAAGTATCGGCTGCCCAAGTATCCGCTGGGGAAGAGCCGGCAGTGACTATAACGGACAGCACCATTCCCAAGGGAGCAAAAATCTCTTCTGAAACAGCGCATAAGAACATCCTTAAACTATTTCCCGAGCTATCCAAGGCAACGCTTACTTCGGTTCAATTGGGGTCCAATGGATCGTACCCTCCTGCAGAAGAGAAGGTATGGGATCTCTCTTATAGCATAACTAGAGGGAATTCTACATCGAGCTTCAGTGCTTCTGTATCCAGCCAGACGGGTGAGGTATTGTCAGCACATCTACCTGAGTATCTCATTCAGAGAGGGGATGCCGAAGAGCGCATATCAGAAGAGGAGGCAGCCAAGATCAGCGCCGCATTCCTGCATGAAGCTATACCTGATCTTAAGGAAGGAGAATACTCATCTCTTGAAGTTATGGATCAGGGAATGAATCCTCTATTTGGACGAACGGAATATTCATTCTCCTATCAATTGAAAGTAAATGGCCTGCCTGCTGTGGGCAACATCGTTTATGTCAGTGTAAACGACAGCGGAGAGGTGACCAGTTACACTCGAATGACTGGACATAGCAATTATCCTTCTCCGGTTCCTAAGGTGACGAAGGAGGAAGCTAAGAAACGCTTTGAAGAAGGTCTTGACCTTCAGCTGGCTTATGTTCCCGTAAATTATGCTTATAATAATGGCAGCAAAGAGTACTATTTGGCGTATGTGCCTTCTAACACGTGGGAAGTTGTTGTCGATGCAATAACGGGTAAGGCTGTCGATGTGTATGCTTCTGAAGAATCAGATATAGCTTTATTAGATGAACCGCTGCCTGAGACAAATGTAAGCTTTGAGCCTGCAGCGAAGCCGCCAGCCCGCGATGAGGTGGTTGCCCTTATTAAGAATAAATTTCCTTCATTGAAAGATTATCAGACGACAGATATAAGTCTCAACCGAACTTCGCAGCGCGGTGCTGTGAAGAAAGTGTGGAATGTAAGATTTTCGCATCAAAAGGGTAATGAAGTAAGCGACATTAGTACTCAAGTTGACGCAGAAACAGGTCAAGTGATGGACTATTCTGAATGGTATCATAGCAGCAGAGAGAACGGGGACAGGGCGATCAAAGAGATTTCAAAGCAAGCGGCCAAAGATCAAGCTGCCGAACTGATATCATCCCTCGTTCCTAATGCAGTAACCGAGCTTCGATTAAGTCAGATGATCTCGATGGAAGATGGATATAACTTTGTTTATAGCCGATATTTGAATGGTCTTCGGGTCATAGGAGATAACGTGAATATATCGATGACCAAGTCCGGTCAGGTGAATACATTTTATACAAGCTTAAGTGCGGAAATTGCGCAGCTGCCAGAGGTGAAGGAGGCCAGCATTACTCAAGAAGAGGCACAAGCAGCCTATTTGGACTCCACTGAAATGGTGCTTAGTTACCAAGAATCTAATCAATACTATAATACGGGCGAAGAGATCCCTCCGGTAAAGCTGGTATACATGCCATCCCAGGGAGCAGCTCAGCTGTATTCCTCCAAGGTAATTGACGGCACAACAGGCAAGCTTCGTGAAATGTATTCGTCTGGTGCAAATCATACCGATGATCTGGTGGTTGATATTGCGGGTCATGAGTCGGAAGACGTTATGCAGCGGATGATCTCTCACGGGGTGCTCGTTCCTGATATTGAAGGTAAGATCGAGCCGGAGCGCAGCATTACGAAGGGCGACTGGTATACGTATTTGGCACGGGCTCTCGATCCGCATGTGCAGATGAGCAGTTATTATTCAAGCAATTCAGCGAAGCTGTTTGCTGATATTGATATGGACAGTCCATACTATTTCATTCTCAACCGACTGATCGAGCAGGGATGGGTTGAAGCAGACCCAGAGATAACCTTTGCCCCAAACCATTCGATCACAAGAGGTCAGTTGTCTGAAATGATTATCAGCATGCTTCAATACGACATGCTGGCTAAGTTCTATCAGCAGGGTACCGATTTGCCGAGTGTGGCAGATGCTGCACAGATTGATAATAAAGGTGCTGCTTCCTTGGCAATCAGACTAGGCATCCTTCCTCTTATTGAAGGCAGATTCCTTCCGGATCGTCCCGTGACCGTGTCCGAGGCAGCTGAGGTGATCAACCGGCTTGCTGAGCTCCAGGATAAACTGGATTATTTTACGAGTGATAAATGGGCGTATCGTTATTATTAAATTTTTTAATACGGCAAGGAACTAAATGGAGACAAAGTGAATATGTATAAGAATAGGCTTCCCTGATAAGGGAAGCTTTTTTCGAGTCTCATCGACAAAACTAGAACATGGAGCAGAAGCTTGTTTATGCTACAATATTTCTGCCGGACATGAGTTGATTACCGGAAGGGAGGCAGGATGATCAATGAGAAAACGCAGATTTGGATTATTTATTGTCATGTTGCTAGGTATCGTGCTAATAGGAGCCATTCCCCGGTCAGTTCATTTTCATACGCTATACGCCGCATCTAATGAAAACGCAATCACATCCGAAGAATTACATGAGGTACTCACGAGTGCCATGGTAAGCAGGACAGATCAATTTCAATTTACCTATAAGGGTAAAGTAAAAGTCTTAAAAGCTACATTACAGGAAGCCATAGAGAAGGCGATGCGAAGTGATTCTTACATTCAGTACACACTCAAGAGCTACGCCTATCATTACAAGGGCACGAACGCTTCAGCAGAAGTAAGCATCGAGTTTAAATATAGGGAATCCTTAGAGCAGACGGCTTATGTCAATTCCCGAGTGGATCAAATACTTACTGACATCATTAAGCCAGGCATGAACGATCATGAGAAGGTGGAGGCGATTCACAACTATGTCGTTTTGAATCTGGCTTATGATGAAGCCATGCAAAAATATACAGCTTACGATGGACTTGCGACGGGAAGCACGGTGTGTCAAGGCTACTCGCTTCTTACTTATCGGATGCTTACCGAAGCAGGCATTACGAATCGAATCATTGAAGGGCAGGCTGGTGGTCAGCTGCACGCTTGGAACCTGCTGCTCTTGGACGGAGTCTGGTATCACATGGACACGACCTGGGACGATCCAACGCCGGATCAACCGGGCAAAGTCAGTTATAACTACTATTTGCTGACGGATGAAGAGATGGGGCAGGATCATACGTGGGAGGCGCAGTATCCTACCGCTGTAACGCCTTATCGCGAAGCCATTCATGTACTGATGCTTCAGAATGACGATAAATATCCTGCTTATAAGCATCTCTATGAAACGCTGAATTACGGTCTGTACAATGAGGACGAGATCATTCAAACATCAGCAGAGCTGAGAGAACGGGTTCAATCCAAAATAGACGAGGGCGCCCATTCTGTTATATTCCGTTATGATGGGCAAGAGAATGAATTGTTTCGAGAACTTAAGGAGCTGTACAGCCTCGGAATTAAGTCCATCTCCTATTATGTATCTGATTTTGAGGATACCGGTGATCTAAAGGTCAAGGTAAACTGGAAGCAGTAAGAAGCGATTGCGAGCAAGATGATCATCCCTTTTTCCAACGGGAAAGCTTGATCTGACAATAATTGAACACCCAATAGAAAAAAGCCTAATCCTGCTGCAGCAGCAGGATTAGGCTTTCTTCGATAGATTAAGAGGTAATTAGGATGGATCTGTACTAAAATCGCACTCCTTCAGCGGGATCACCTTTGTTTTATGCTTCCACTTATACCCGAGCCAAATCGCGAGGAATAATGGAATCGTAAAGTATGTGGCTACGAAGTCGATCCAGGTTACATCGCTAAGATCAAGGGTAAGTGCCTGACCAAGAATAACGATCATACAGAGCACAAAGGCAAAGAGTGGACCAAACGGGAACCATTTTGCTCTGAAAGGCAAGTCCTTTAGATCTCTTCCTTGAGCGACATAGGCTTTTCTGAAACGATAATGGCTGATGGAAATACCGAGCCAAGTTATAAATCCGCACATTCCAGATGCGTTAAGCAGCCAGGTATATACCACACCATCGCCAAACATGGAAGCCAGGAAGGCCAGCATGCCGATGACTGCAGTGAGCAGCAGGGAATACACAGGAATTCCTCGTTTGTTCAGCTTTGCAAAAATACGCGGCGCTTTGCCGTCCTTCGCCAGTGCGTACAGCACACGGCTTGAAGCAAACATCCCTGAATTACCCGCAGATAGTACAGAAGTCAGGATAACCGCGTTCATCACAGAAGCGGCAAAGGCGAACCCTGCTTTTTCAAATACGAGCGTAAACGGGCTGACGCTGATCGTTTCCAGATCCGAGTTCAACAGGTTGGGATCGGAATAAGGAATGATGAGACCAATAACCAGAATCGTCAGGATATAGAAGATCAGAATCCGCCAGAAAATTTGCCGAATGGCACGCGGTACGCTCTTACGCGGATTTTCACTCTCACCGGCAGCGACCCCGACAAGCTCCGTTCCCTGGAAAGAGAATCCGGCTGCCATGAATACACCGAGTAGCGCAAAGAATCCGCCGTGCAGTGGGGCATCCCCTACGGTAAAGTTCTCAAAGCCGGTCGCTTCTCCGCCCAGGATACCGAAGATCATCATGACACCGACAATGAGGAATACGATGACAAGTACAATTTTGATAAGTGCAAACCAGTATTCGGATTCTCCGTAACCTTTAACGGACAAGACATTAAGTCCGATAAGCAAGAGCAGGAACACCAGGCTCCACAATGCTGAGTTGCTGTCCGGGAACCAATATTTCAAAATAATCGTTGCTGCTGACAGTTCAGCTGCAATTGTAATCGCCCAGTTGTACCAGAAATTCCACCCAAGGGCAAACCCAAGAGAAGGATCTACGAATCTTGTAGCATAAGTGCTGAATGAACCGGAGTCTGGCATGAAGGTAGCAAGCTCTCCAAGGCTGGTCATTAGGAAGTAAACCATGATGCCAACCGCAGCATAAGCGATGAGTGCGCCGCCTGGGCCAGAGTTCGCAATCGCGCCCCCGCTGGCGAGGAACAATCCTGTACCGATTGAGCCGCCGAGGGCGATCATTGTCATATGTCTTGTTTTAAGCCCTTTTTTCAAGCCAGGGCCTGTCGTTTCTTGATGCTGCATTTTTTTAATACACTCCTTCTATTTGGTCTTACGTATGCATCTATTCCATAAATCTCAAGGTATTATGAAATGGATTCGTATGCCGGGAAAGAATAAAAAAAGACCGCTGGTTTGTATACCCGCGGTCCCTATTTTTAACTTCCGCACCATACTTTAAACGTTAAGATAGCTCAACATAGCTGTACGCTATGACAGTTCTGCTCCTTTCGGATCTAGCAGCCCCAACCTGGAGTACGTTTCATAGAGCAGTACTCAAACAGATTTCGGCGGGTACGCCTTTCAACACGGAATCCAAACGGCAGCTCTTATGCCTCTTCCGGTTTACTGATCGTAACCGCGACCTCTACCTCACCTGTGTATGATGAGGTGTATCTTATATTCAATTTGCTGTAAAACAGACTTCAGTATAAAGCAAGAGCTGCTTAGAAGGCAATGGTATAATCTTCCTTATTATGTGAGGATTTGATGAAGATTAATCCCGCTTGCGTCCCGCCATTTGCTGCCAGACTGTGCCGGCTGCCTGCTCTCCGGATTCAATCCTTTCCAGCGCCATTTTTGCCTGGAGGCTGACCTCAAATTCCGGATCATCTGCTGCAATTTCAAGCACTTCTCTCGCATCCTCTGTACCTACTTCATATAAGAAGCGGGCTGCACGCCAGCGAACAAGCTTGCTGCTGTCCTTAAGCGCAGTCATCATGACTGGCGTGGCTGCCGGATCCCCGATATCGGACAATGTATCACCTGCAGTCCGTCGTACGGCAGGTGATTTATCCTGCATTGCTTCATATAATAGCTCCTGAGCCTCCGGTGTCTTCAGATCACCCAAGTAGACAACTGCCAGACGGCGTGTTTGCATCTTCTCATCCTTCAGGGCCGTATGAATCAGGTCTATACGCTCTGGCGTAGGCTCCATCTGATCAAGCGCGGCATAACGAACGCGCCAGTCGTCATTTTGCAGTGCTGTCCGAATCTCCTCGTCCGTTAAATCTCTGCGCTGCTCAACAAACTCCTCTTGCTTGGTGCCGTGAGCGATGGCTTGCTCAATTACTTTTTGAAGTCGTTCCGGAGGAAAGGCTGCTTCGAGCTCCTGCTCAACCTCGCGGGCAATATCAGCTAATTCGCCGTAACGAACACCATAGTCCGTCAGCTTGCGTTCCTTGATCAGCGTCGCGGAGGCAACCTCAGTCACCGCCTTTACAAACCGGTCAGACAGAGAGATACGTTCCTCTTGTGCGCCTGCTTTGACTCGGATTTGCATGGGGACTCCACGGAAGAATTGAACGAATACCTGAGCTTCGCCGAAGTGTTCCCCGTCGGCCGCATCTGCCTCAGCCCATTGCAGCTGCGCACCTTCCTGGCCCAGCTTCTCCTGGACTTCACCAAGGATGGCAGACCAGTCAGCATTGCCTTTGCGATCCAGTGCAACAAAGCCGGCAGTATGGAACACACTTTTGACCCCTGGAATATGAAGCATCTGGCGGATAAAGGCAGGAGCAGAACGCTCGTTATCTAATGTATAGGTTCGGCGAATGCCTGCTTCAAGCTGTTCGTCGAGATGCAGCATCATCGTATTTGGACTCGGTGTAGGTTCAATGGATGTAATTTTCATAATAGATCGTCGACCTCCGTTCATGTTCTTTGTTTATTGTAGCCAAATATTTCATTCCTATTTTGTATGAAATTTTAAGTGTACAATATTATTGTAACGGATTAAACCGCTGGGTTCATCATTTTGGCGGCTCTTTCTTTGTTTATTGGGAATTTCGGCGTTATTTATGCTATAATATGTTGCCATACGGGTAGAAAAAGGCTTTCACCCCAGTCCGTCATAGCTAGTTGTGCGAGGATGTAGTATCAAGGCTTGGAATAAACGGATGCAAGATGCTGATGCAGGCCAATGATGAACAATTTAATTTATATATAAAGGATGGTATGTTGAATGATCAGTACAAGCGGCATAACGCTCCGCTACGGTAAACGTGCATTGTTTGAAGATGTGAACATCAAGTTTACCCCAGGGAACTGCTACGGCCTTATCGGGGCTAACGGAGCAGGGAAATCAACGTTTTTGAAAATTTTGTCCGGTGAAATTGAAGCAAACCAAGGTGAAGTGCACATGACACCAGGCGAGCGGATGGCTGTTCTGAAGCAGAACCATTACGCTTACGATGAGTATCCGGTCCTTGAGACGGTTATTATGGGTCACACTCGTTTGTATGAAATTATGAAGGAAAAAGATGCGCTTTACGCCAAATCCGATTTTACCGAAGAGGATGGTCTGCGTGCAGGTGAGCTTGAAGGTGAGTTCGCGGAGCTGAACGGCTGGGACGCAGAACCGGATGCGGCAGCGCTATTGATTGGTCTCGGAATTTCTCGTGACATGCACGAGCAAAAAATGGCCGACCTGAGCGGTAATGAGAAGGTACGTGTTCTCTTGGCGCAAGCTTTGTTCGGTAACCCGAACAATTTGCTACTCGATGAGCCTACCAACTATCTGGATCTGGAATCCATCCAATGGCTGGAGAACTTCCTGATGGATTATGAAGGTACTGTTATCGTGGTATCCCATGACCGTCACTTCCTGAACAAAGTATGTACGCATATTGCGGACATTGATTTTGGCAAAATTCAGCTGTATGTAGGTAACTATGATTTCTGGTATGAGTCCAGTCAGCTTGCGCTTGCCCTGCAGCGTGATGCGAACAAGAAAAAAGAAGAGAAGATGAAAGAACTGCAAGCGTTCATTCAGCGTTTCTCTGCGAATGCATCGAAGTCCAAGCAGGCAACTTCCCGTAAGAAGCAGCTCGAAAAAATTCAGCTGGATGATATTCGTCCATCAAATCGTAAATATCCATTCATTAACTTCAAGCCTGAGCGTGAAGCAGGTAAGCAGCTTCTGACCATTGATCGTCTGAGCAAATCTGTTGAGGGCGAGCAAGTTCTTAACGATCTCAGCATCGTGGTGAACAAGGGTGACAAGATTGCCTTTGTTGGACCTAATGGATTGCCGAAATCAACCCTGTTTGAAGTGCTGATGGGTGAGACGGAAGCTGACGCCGGTGAATATACTTGGGGTGTAACGACATCACAGGCATATTTCCCGAAAGACAACTCCAAGTATTTTGAGGGTGTAGATATGAACCTGGTTGAGTGGCTGCGCCAATATTCCAAGGATCAGGAAGAAACCTTCCTGCGTGGATTCCTTGGACGCATGCTGTTCTCTGGAGAAGAAGCACTCAAGAAAGCAAGCGTGCTGTCCGGTGGAGAAAAAGTCCGCTGTATGCTTGCCAAAATGATGCTGAACGGTGCGAATGTGCTTATTCTGGATGAGCCTACGAACCACTTGGATCTCGAATCCATCACGGCACTGAACAATGGTCTGATTGATACGGATGCAACGATTCTGTTCACATCCCATGACCATCAGTTCATTCAAACGATCGCGAACCGTATCATTGAAATTACACCAACAGGTGTTATTGATCGTCAAATGAGCTATGATGAATACCTTGAGAATGATGAAGTGAAGCAGCTGCGTGCTAAAATGTATCCAGTAGAAGCTTAGGAACATATCCATATAAAAAGTCCGTATTCCATGGATTGAATGGTTTAACTCATTCATCCGGAATACGGACTTTTTACGTTTTGCCAGCGGCAGTTGAATAATTGGAGGATAGCCAATATTAGGACCCGCCAGTACGGCGACGTTGATTGTTCGGCTTTTTGTTGTTTTGGCTGACTAACTTTTTCGTTCCATTATTTTGGAAGCCGCCGCGATTCCCGTTGTTTTGCTCTTTTTTCTGGGCGAGCTTTTGCTTGACTGCATCCGCTAGACTGATTTTACGAGGCTCGTTATTTTCGCTCATGAGATACATACCTCCTCTTTAGTGATGACTACCCGGTTGAAATGTAGAGTATACATACTTAACAATTCACTACCCGGTTGAAATGTTGAGTATACATACTTAACAATTCACTACCCGGTTGAAATGTAGAGTATACATACTTAACAATTCACTACCCGGTTGAAATGTTGAGTATACATACTTAACATTTCAACCTAATTCTATCCGTTTTTAAATCTCCAAACAAGGGCAAGAATAGATTAGAGTGAAATGTGAAAAAGCAGAATGTTTTGCGCTTATGCAAAAAAGTTTGTTAGGACTCATAGCAATGCCGCCAAGCAACACTGTTTCGTCTTGTCTACAGCAATGTGACCCGGCAACATTGTTTCTATAGACCCACACGGTGCCCATTTGGTAACATGGTAAAACGATTGTTCAAGCTGCACGTGTATATGAAATATATTTGTGTGCTTCAAAAAAAGGAGTGTCGTTTCGGTTGAATGCTTATGAAGATATTAAAAAAGGGGAGCGCGGGGCATGGATCAGCATCGCTGCCTACCTCGTTCTGTCAGCCTTTAAGCTTATTTGTGGATTTGCGTTTAATTCAAGTGCTCTAAAAGCAGACGGCTTTAATAATCTCACAGACATCGTTGCTTCGATAGCTGTACTTATTGGGCTGAGGATTTCACGGAAGCCGCCGGATTCGGATCATGCGTACGGCCATTTCCGTGCGGAAACGGTGGCAGCACTGATGGCTTCATTTATTATGGCCATGGTCGGGATTCAGGTGCTCATTGATGCGGGAACTTCACTTTTTGAAGGAACGAAGGAGATCCCTGATATTTGGTCAGCTCTCGTTGCAGGAGTGGCTGCCGTAGTTATGATTGGAGTTTATTTGTATAATCGCAAATTAGCCCGCCAGATCAGAAGTCAGGCGTTAATGGCTGCAGCCAAAGATAATCTCTCTGATGCATTCGTCAGTGTGGGGGCTGCTATTGGTATCATTGGAGCCCAGTTCGGTTTGCCTTGGATGGATACCGTTGCTGCATTTATTGTAGGTCTTCTCATTTGTAAGACAGCCTGGGATATCTTTAGAGAATCGACGCATAGTCTAACAGACGGTTTTGATGAGGATCAGCTGCATGATTTGCGAACTACGGTCGCCAAAACGCCTGGGGTGCAGGGCATCAAGGATGTCAAAGCAAGGCTGTACGGCAGTCATGTTATGGTCGATGTGGTAGTTGAGGTGGCAAGGGATCTAAGTATTGTCGAAGGGCATCACATCAGTGATACGATTGAAGAAAATATGCGGAGACATCACAATATTATGCATGTGCATGTGCATGTGGAGCCGGAAGAAACGCGGATCTAGCTGAATAGCGACGAATCAAAAACATAAAAAAGGTGTCCCTCTCGTTAACAATTGTACGATAGAGACACCTTTTGTCATATCATTTATTTTACTGCGTTACATTCCTGTATTGACCCATGCAATACCTTTCCAAGTATAAATCTCCACCCAAGTTTCACCTGTAGTCTGGTTTACGACTTCATTACCGGTAACAGATACGAATTGAGGGCTGAGAGCACCTGTTGCTTTACCGTTAGGAGCATCATAGAAGTAAGTAATTTTTGTAATCTCCAGTGGCTTAAGCGGGATATCGATTCCATCTCCAGGCTCTACAATCGGTTCTCCATAAACGACGTCGGACACGGATCCGTCTGTTGTAGATGTTCCATCAACGCTTACAGAAATCGGAGTCGGGGACTCAGTTTCTGTAGTTGGGGTAACTTCCTGTGCGCTGGCTGCTGCCGCCATGGAAGCTGTTACAAGAAGTGCTGCGGTAATACTGATCATTTTTTTCATTTTGATCTCCTCCTAGTGTTGTTATGTAGTTCTTACATGCTTTATCAATAACCAAGCAAATAAGGATATGAAACACAAATTATAACAATTATTTCTTTATTTATCCAAGGTCTATGTGCCTGGTTTCTAAATTGATGGTTTTGGACTAATTTCCCCGGGAAAATAGCACAAAAAAACCTTACCTGACAAAAGTGTGTAATACGGTTTAAGCAATCCAACCATCCTACACTTTTGTCACCGTAAGGTTTTTTGTGTCAATCGTTCGATGCTGCTCTAGCAGCATAATATCATTTTACATTTAGGCTTCCTTGGCTGCGTTATCGCGATCGGCTTCTTCCTGTGAAGAGAGAGATAACGAACAATACCAAGAATACGAAGAACAATACTTTGGCAATGGATGCAGCTGCTTCAACAATACCGAAGAATCCGAAGATACCGGCTACAACTGCTACGATTAGAAAAATTAGTGACCATTTCAACATGGTAATCATCCTTTCCGTTTTGGTCGGAGGTGCGTTTCGCTTAGGGCTTGGCGTCACCTCGTTCGTAGTTGTCATTAACCCAGAAGAATTATGACGAAACAAAAAGGGGGACTAGAAGATATTGTCTCAAAATTCCCTACAAATAATACTCGGGAAAACGGAATTTTACCGCCTTGCTGTTTGTTTCGACAAAGGGGAGGCAGGGTAACTATGAAATAACAAAACAACAAAACAAATTTGCGAAAGCGAGGTCATTCAATATGATAGAAGTAAGTGTTCTCATTATAGCGATAGCATTTGCCGTGCTTGTCGTCTTCCTCATTAAAACATTAAAGACAGTTCAGGTGTCCCTTGATAATGTATCAAAAACGCTTCAAGAGGTTCGAGGAACAATCGACGAACTGGGATATGAAGTGAAACAGACTGTTAGACACGCCAACGATATTACAGCTGACGTTGAACATAAGATGAAGCAGATTGATCCGGTTGTGACATCGGTCAAAAACCTGGGAGAGATTTTGGCAGAGGTTACTGCTGCGGCGAAGCAAGTATCCACGACGCTCATGAACAAATTCCAGAAGAAAAAAGAAGGATCGGTGGATACATCGGTAAGCAGAGCAGGAGATTCCAGCTACACGAAGTCTCTGCCTGCGCCTGGCATGACAACACCGACTTTAGCACACCATGACAACAATTCTTCACCCAAGTGGATGAATTATGTAGATATTGCAGCAGACACATGGAGCAGATTCCGCAAATAAGAAGCCGATAGAAACATGGAGAAGTAGAAAGGGTGAGGCGAATGTTACGTATGCTCGTATTGATGCTTGCTTTAACAGCTCCTCTTTCCGTTCAACCCGTGGCAACGCAAGGGCAGTCCGTAGTAAGTGCTGCAGTACAGCCTGCAGCAGAGCGGACTACCTTGCAATCAGACCAGAAGGCTACTTTTGATACAGTGAATGACATCTCTTTATATGACACAGCTGAAGATCTCGTTGATCAATGCGGGCAGCCAGTGAATATTGAGCATAATCGACTGCTTGGCAGCAAGGAATATATTTACGATGATATGCTGGTGGGTATAAATAATGGCATTGTTCACTATGTTCAAGTGGACAACAAAGCCGGCTATTTAAAGGTGAACAATGAATATATGGAGATGACTCCAAGCAGTATCAGAGCTACTCTAGGAGAGCCTGATTTCGTAGCGCAAGATGGAGAGGTGTATGTTAGAGACCATCATGCTGTGAAAGTGTATATGGATCCCGATAGCGGCAAATTACAGCATGTGGAGTTTTTTGACGAATATTCTTTTTAAATGAATTAATTTCTGATATTAGCTGTTTCAATGTAGAGAATGAGGGTTAATATTCAATATGTGAAAATCTCAAAGGAGCGTGGATACCATGAGTACTACCAATGCAAAGAGCTATGCTAAAGTGGTTGAGAATGGAATTCAAGCGGTTGAGGCGGTAAGAGAGCTTCGTGAAGCTGGATATACTACAGATCAAATATTCGTCTTGGCGCATGACCCAGATCGAACGGATCGTATTGCGGATAAAGCCAATGCCAAAGAGATCGGAATTAAGGAGGAAGGGATGTTTGATTCCCTGGCCAATCTGTTCCGTTCACGAGGGGACGAGCTTCGAGCGAAGATCGTTACGATGGGTTATACCGAAGCAGAAGCTGATTACTATGAGAAAGAACTGGATAAAGGAAAAGTACTCGTTATTGCTAGACGGGGTGAATGATATTTTGAAATTGAATATATGGAAATAACATATTTCTATAGCCAAGGAATGGGACTAAAAAGTCCCATTCCTTCTGTGCGTTCAATAGGGAAATCTATGAAAAATTGGTGAAGAAGCTGAAAATAACAACCTTATAAGGAGTGCGTTATTTTATAATAAGAGGGATGCCATCAGGGGTGTAAGCCTATTAACTTTTATTGGGACTGCTCTGAGTTATGAATCGGTGTATAATCATTGTTAGTGGAATTTGCAGCACTAATAGTGCATTTGGCTTCTGATAGAAGGAGAGAGCTATGAAAATATTAATTGTTGATGATAATCCTACCAATGTCATTATTATTCGTGAAATCTTAAAGAAAGAAAATTATCGAGATATTATCACGGCAAGCTCCGCTTTTGAAATGTTTGATGTGCTTGGCATTAAGCTGGGCGCCGATGTCAGTGCAGATGAGCCTGAGGCGTCTGATATAGACCTTATTCTGCTGGATATGATGATGCCGGAGATGGATGGAATTGAGGCCTGTGGTGTCGTTCAGAACTATCCGCACCTCAAAGATATTCCTATTATTATGGTGACAGCTGTAGGGGATTCCAAGAAACTGGCAGAAGCGCTTGATGTCGGTGCAATGGACTATGTGACCAAGCCTATTAATAAAGTTGAGCTGATGGCTCGTATTCGTCTCGCCCTTCGGTTGAAGCAGGAGAAGGATTGGAGAAAAGAAAGAGATAAGCGTATTCAAGACGAGCTCAAACTGGCGGGCTTGGTACAAAATGCGGTGTTAAGCCCGGCTATAAAGGATCCTCATTTTCACGTTCATGCCTTATACCAGCCTTCTGCAGAACTGGCTGGGGATTTATACGCTTGGTATCCGCTTGGCAAAGGAAGATACGGCGTGATCCTGCTTGATATGATGGGGCATGGCATTTCTTCTTCTTTATTCTGCATGTTTATCGCATCCGTATTAAAGGATGCAGTTACTACTTATGTTCAGCCTGACCGGGTTGTCCAAGAGCTGAATCGTAGATTCAATCAGCTGTACCTGGAGGAACAGCTGGTTCAATACTATTTTACAGCCATTTATCTTGTGGTAGACACAAATGAAAAGCGTATTGATTATGTAAATGCCGGCCATCCGCCTGCCCTGCTGTTTGAGGATGATGGAACCGTGCATGCACTTGATGTGGTTACACATCCGGTAGGACTGTTTGAACAAATGGATGCGAAGATAGAAACGATATATTACAAAGGCGATAGTCATATCGCGATGTTTACAGACGGATTGCTGGAAGTATATGAAGGTGAGACAGAAGAGCAGCTCACTTATCTGATGCAGAATTTTTCTGGAGATCATACTTGGAATGAGACGGAAATGCGCCGGATTTTTCTGAATGGCAGCGCTCCGAAGGAACATGAAGATGATATTTGCTTGGTATGGATTACTTTAAAAGGAGAATGACAGTATGAAGATACGCACTCGACTGCTTATAGGCTTCAGTGCATTAATGGCAATATTACTTGTTCTAACCATTGTCAGTTTTAACACAACCAGCTCCATGCGAACGGAAATCGATGAACTGTACAATGACCGTTATATGAAGACCCGATATACTTCTGGAGTGCGTGCAGATGTAAATAATATGGCTACCCAGATTGCGACAGCCATAACGAATCCGAATTCGAACTCAACAGAAGTGCTCACTCAAAGGATCGAGGAACTTAAGTCAAATGCTGTGACACAGCTTGGAGAGGTTTCCGAGCGAGCCACTGAGGCTGAAGAACGCCGTCTGGTTGACCAGGTTGTCGTCAATCTAAGAGAATATACGAGCTATACGGATCGTCTTCTGGCTTTGCTGGAATCAGGAGAATATGCGGCGGCTACCAACCTTCGGACAAACACGGGAACGGTTGCCCAGCAAGAAGTATTGGATATATTAACCGAGCTCAACAATTACCAGGATCTATTAATTGATGATCAGATCCAGGAGGCTAATAACGAGATGAACCGGTCTATCCAGTGGCTTACTGTGCTGCTGGTTACCGGCTTGCTTGTCGCCTTAGGGGTTATATTATGGGTGATTCCAAGTATAACCAAGGGCCTGAATACAGTTTCAATGATGATCCAGAGCTTCGGCAAGGGAAGATTTCGGACAATCAAGCGGATCCAGGTCAAGTCCAAGGACGAAATTGGACAGATTGCGCATGTGTTTAAAGATATAGCCAAAGATTTAGAAGAGAAACAGCGGATTGAACAGGATTACCTGAGAGCTCAAGAGGATCAGAGCTGGTTAAATGCCAATATGGCCCGAATTACGGAAATGCTGCGCGGTATTAATTCAACTCATGAAGTGGCACAGCTGTTCATTAATGAATTTGCACCTATTTTGACGGCAAAATACGGAGCTGTATACCTTCATGACGAGAATAAGCATCCTGAGGAGCTCAGACGCTACGGAGCGTATGCTTTTGACGACAGCAATACAGAATGCAGCCGCTCTTTTAAGATAGGGGAAGGCTTAATTGGTCAGTGCGCGCTTGATAAAAAAGTGATTGAACTGACTGAAGCACCGGAGGGGTATTTGTCCATTGGATCGAGTCTTGGCTCTGCCAAGCCGGCCAGCATATTGATCCAGCCTGTACTATTCGAAGATGAAGTACTAGGTGTAGTCGAAATTGCTTCCTTTGAAGCTTTCTCAAGTCTGCAAAAGGCTTTGTTTGATCAGCTCGTTAACAATATGGGTATCATTATTAACAATATTAATAGACGTATGCGTGTGGAAGAGCTGCTTCGTGAGTCTCAGACATTGACAGAGGAACTTCAAGTGCAATCTGAAGAACTGCAGACCCAGCAGGAGGAGCTTCGTCGTTCGAATGAGAACCTCGGTGAGCAGGCAGAGGAGCTTAAGCGCTCTGAAGAGCTCCTTCAACGCCAGCAGGAAGAGCTGGAGCATTTCAACACCGAATTGCTTGCGAAGACGAGAGCTCTCGAAGAGCAAGTACAGCAGGTGGAAGAGAAAAATGAACAGATTGAAGAGACGAAGCGGCAGCTGGAGCAGCAAGCCATGCAGCTCTCGATCACTTCCAAATATAAATCCGAGTTCTTGGCGAATATGTCTCATGAGCTTCGGACTCCGCTGAACAGCTTGCTTATTCTGTCGCAGCTTCTCACGGAGAACAAAGAAGGGAATCTATCGGATAAACAGAAGGAATATGCACAAACCATCTATATGTCCGGTGCGGACCTCTTGAAGATGATCGATGAAATTCTGGACCTGTCAAAAGTCGAGTCTGGAAAGATGGATATTAATCATGAAAAAGTCAGCCTGCAGGATCTGCGCAATTTCGTTCAGCAGAACTTTGCACCGGTTGCACTTAGCAAGGATTTGAAGCTGGCATTTGAAGTCAAAGATGAGCTGCCAGAGAGCTTCATAACGGATGGACATCGGGTGAAGCAAGTACTGCGGAACCTCTTATCCAATGCGTTCAAATTTACTTCAGAGGGCTCGATTACGGTCAGCATGAGACAAGCGGACGATTCAGAGCTGCCTCATTATATTGATATGGATGTACCTTTCCTGGCTATTTCAGTGAATGATACAGGCATTGGCATCGCTCCGGACAAAAAAGATCTGATCTTTGAAGCCTTCCAGCAGGTGGATGGAACGACCAGCCGCAAATATGGAGGGACCGGTCTTGGACTGTCCATCAGTCGTGAGCTGGCTCGTCTCCTTGGCGGGGAGATTATGCTGGATTCTACAGAAGGCAAGGGCAGCACATTTACTCTGTATCTCCCTCTGCTTACAGATGCTAAGCTGGGAGAGCAGCGGGAGCTTCCGGTTGAACAAGGCGAGGCTGCAGCTGCACAAGAATCCAGAGGTCGTTACCTGCCGCAAGGAAGATCCGTGCTGAATGCTGTGCAGAGTGAGGCCATATCACAGATCGCATCCTCAACGACAGTAATTAATAACATCAAGGATGATCGGGATACGATTAAAGAAGGCGATCGGGTGATGCTGATCATTGAGGATGATCCGAAATTTGCGAATATTCTGATGGATATGACGCGTGCCCGCGGATTTAAGGCGTTGGTTGCTCTGCAGGGTGATGTAGGACTGGATACAGCGAAGGAGTATATCCCCGATGCAATTATTCTTGATATTCAGCTTCCGGTCATGGATGGATGGGCTGTGCTTAACGAACTCAAGGCGAACTTGTCGACCCGTCATATCCCGGTACATGTCATTTCGGTTATTGATGACATCAAGCAAGGCTTGATGATGGGGGCTATCGCTTATCTGAAGAAACCGTCTACTCGAGAAGCGCTGGATAACGCTTTTTCACACATTGAATCCTATATTGATAAATCATTGAAGCGACTACTCATTGTAGAAGATGATGCCATTCAGAGAAATGCCATTATAGAGCTTATAGATCATGATGATGTAGCAATAACTGCGGTGTCTACAGGTAGAGAAGCGCTGGATGAACTAAGGAATGTGAAGTATGACTGTATGGTTCTTGACCTAATGCTCACCGATATGACGGGATTTGAACTTCTTGATCAAGTAAGGGATAATGCAAGCCTGAATGATCTTCCGATTATTATTTATACAGGCAAGGAGCTCGACAGCAAAGAGGAACTGGAGCTTCGCAAGTATGCGGAATCCATCATTATTAAGGACGTCAAATCGCCAGAACGTTTGCTGGATGAGACAACCTTGTTCCTGCATCGGGTAGAAGCCAATCTTCCTGAAGATAAGAGACAGATTCTGCAAAATCTGTACAACAAGGAAACTTTATTTGAAGGTAAACGAATATTGCTCGTAGATGACGATATCCGAAATGTATTTGCTCTATCCAGCGTTCTTGAAGGGTATCGAATGGAAGTCACATTTGCCGAGAATGGCAGAGAAGCACTTGAAATTCTCGAGCGTGATCAAGGATATGATCTGGTGTTGATGGACATGATGATGCCGGAGATGGATGGTTACGAGGCAATGAGAAGAATTAGAGAAATGCCTGAATTTGATAAGCTGCCGATTATTGCCCTTACAGCCAAAGCGATGAAGGATGATCGCAGCAAATGTATAGAAGCGGGTGCTTCTGATTATGTGAAAAAACCGATTCAAACCGATCAATTATTATCTCTAATGAGGGTTTGGCTGTATTCATAATCTGTATTCGTGGGTAAGTATGTTAGAATACACCCAATTTGATCGAAATTTAGTAAGGAAGTGGGAAGGTAATGACATCCTGGGATGAAACACACAGAGAAGTTTCGGCGGACGACAAGCCGATCATTAAGGAACGCGAGCAAATTGAAATTGAATTGTTAATGGAAGGAATACACAGCTATTATGGATATGACTTCCGAAATTATGCACTCCCTTCCCTGACACGGAGAATTCTTCATCATGTGAATGCGGAGCGTTTGAAATCTATATCGGAGCTGCAGCATCAGGTGCTCCACAACCGGGAAGCATTCAAACGTTTAGTGCAAAGCTTGTCTATTCCTGTAACTGAAATGTTTCGTGATCCCAGTTTGTTCAAGACGTTCCGCGAGAAAGTAATACCCGTATTAAGGACGTATCCTTATATCCGAATATGGCACGCTGGCTGTTCGACGGAGGAGGAAGTCTATTCGATGGCTATCTTGCTGCATGAGGAGGGGTTATATGAGAAATCCCGTATTTATGCAACAGATATGAATGAGCGTTCTCTCCAGCAGGCTAAAGAAGGGGTGTACGGCATAGAGAAAATGAAGCTGTATACCAAAAATTATTTGGAGGCCGGCGGTACCGGTGTCTTTTCGGAATATTACACGGCACGCTACAATTCGGTCATGTTCCATCCTTTTTTGAGACGGAATATCATTTTTGCAGAGCATAACCTGGCGACGGATCGTTCTTTTAACGAATTTAACGTTATATTCTGTAGAAATGTCATGATCTATTTCAATGATGAGCTGCGTAATCATGTTCATGGCCTGTTCCATGAGAGTCTGAGCCATTTTGGAATTTTAGTATTAGGAGCGAAGGAATCTATCCACTTTTCAGGCTATAGTGATGATTATGAATCGATGGACCGGGTTGAAAAAATATATCGCAAGGTGAAATAAACGCGGGGGGTTAGGTTGTTATGGTCATGGGGGCTCAAGAACCGATTCATATTCTGCTTGTAGATGACCGCCCTGAGAATTTGCTTGCGCTTGAAGCGGTGCTTGAGAGTGAGCATTATGTTCTCGTAAAGGCGACTTCGGGGGAAGAAGCACTGAGGAGTCTTCTTAAGCATGAATTTGCCGTCATCGTTCTCGATGTCCAGATGCCTGGGCTTGACGGAATAGAGACCGCAAAGTTGATTAAAGCAAGAGACAAAACCAAGGATATTCCCATTATTTTTATATCGGCTAACAGCAAAGAGGCAGAGCATCTATTCGCCGGATATTCAGCGGGTGCGATCGATTATATGGTTAAACCGTTTATTCCACAGATTCTAAAGTCCAAGATTGAAGGATTTGTAGAGATGTATCTGTCGAACAAGCGGCTCAAGACCCAATCCATGCTGCTTCAGCAAAAGACGATGGAGCTGGAGCGGATTAATAAGGAATTGATTGAAGCGAAAGAGGCTGCTGAGATTGCTGCACATGCCAAGACCGAATTTCTGGCTATCATGAGTCATGAGATTCGAACGCCGATGAATGGGGTTATCGGTATGATTGATCTCCTGATGGAGACCGATCTCGCGGAAGAACAACAGGAATACACCCAAATTATTAGAAGCAGTGCAGATGCATTGGTAAGCATCATCAACGATATTTTGGACTTTACCAAAATGGAGTCTGGCAAAATGGAGCTGGAACGACAGCCATTTGACTTATCCAGCTGTATTCAGGAAGTGCTCAATTTGTTCCAGGTTGATGCGTCCAAGAAAAATCTCGAGCTTGTTTATTTCATCGATGAGAAGATACCGCCTGTTCTTTACGGAGATATGACCAGACTTCGCCAAGTTCTGATTAATTTAATCAGCAATGCAGTGAAGTTTACAGAACAAGGAGGAGTGTATATCATCTCTTCGCTTAAACAGGTCGAGAATGGGGTCTATACTCTGGAGTTCACCGTGAAGGATACGGGAATTGGAATTCCGGAGGAGAAGGTGCATCATTTGTTCCAGCCGTTCTCTCAATTGGATTCCTCTATGACTCGAAAATACGGAGGAACAGGCTTAGGCCTGGCTATATGCAAAAACCTGGTTGAGATGATGAATGGTCATATTTACATTGATACAACTGAGGAACGGGGAGCATCCTTTGTATTCACCGTGGAAATGACGCCTTATGATCATCATGGCAAAGAGGAAGAGTGCCGAGAACTTCAAGCGCGTAATCACGCAGAGAAGGATTCCTCGGCAAATGTGCTGGTCGTTGATGATCATCCGATCAATCAAAAGCTGATGGTAAGTATGCTCGGCAAGCTGGGCTTGTCCTCTGATATTGCTGAAGACGGTCAGCAGGCATTAGATATGATACAGAAGTATAAGTATGATCTGATATTTATGGATCTGCAGATGCCTGTGATGGATGGACTCGAAAGTACACGTCGCATTCGTAAAGAGTTGAATGGAATTCATTATCCAACGATTGTTGCGATGACTGCAAATGTGATGGATGGAGTTCAGCAGCGATGTCTTGCTGCCGGAATGGATGATTATATAAGCAAGCCTGTCAAAATGGGCAGTGTAAAACAGAAACTGGCTCAACTCCAAAGGGTCGGAAATGGCGTGTAAACTCTTTTACTTGAATCAATTTCACGATCCCTTTTTAATGATTCATGAGATTGATTCGCTTCTGAAATATTTTCCAAGCACAGATTTGTTTCACTAGATAAATAGGTGGTTAATCATTATAGAAATAATTTTTGGGAGAGAGATGTCTAATGAATACAAATAAAAATGACAAGTTTAAAGCAGAGACAGAAGTCAATAATAGCACTTGTACAGTTTATTTGAGCGGAGAGCTGGACCTCTCCGTTGCTCCAGACTTCAGAAGTACGATGGAGCCCCTTGTGGCAAATACAAATCAAAGCTTGATTGTGAATCTGAAAGATCTGAAATACATTGATAGTACGGGGATCGGAATTTTGTTGTCTATTCTAAAAGCAAGACATGCAAAAGATGCCTCATTCATGGTGGAAGAGGTTCCTGGAAATATACAAAAGCTGTTTGACATGACAGGCATAACTAAATTCTTTGTCCCTCAGGAGAACTCCCAATAGGAAAGGATCGAAGAAAAGAATGAAAGCAGAAGCACAGAGAGTAACTCTTAAGCTGCCAGCTACGGCAGACTTTGTTGATATTGTCAGATTGAATCTGTATGGAATTGCCTCAAAGATGGGGTTCTCCTATGAGGACATAGAGGATATGAAGGTTGCTGTTTCGGAAGCATGCAATAATTCAGTGCTCTATGCCTATGGAGAAGAGAACGGCATTGTTGATGTGTTTTTTGAATTTGATGACGAGGAATTGTCTATTACGGTCAAAGATGAAGGGGAGAGCTTTGAGCGTGTAGAACAAAGAGACGGAATCGCTGCACTTCATGACAAAGATCTAGACGAGGTTCAAATCGGTGGACTCGGATTCTATCTGATGCAGGCTCTGATGGATGATGTCAATGTCGTCACAGAAGAGGGCAAAGGAACAGAAGTCGTCTTGATCAAACGCCTCACTAAGAGTGAGGAAAGGGTATGACCGATCGCTTGACTCCCCAAGAGTCGATGGACGAAGCAGTGGGTTTGATTTGGGAGTATCAACAGACCAAAGATAATGAAATTGCTACCGTTCTGATTAAGAAATACGAGCCTATGGTCAAGATGGCTGCAGGCAAGATTTCTCGAAATAGACCTGACTTATATGAAGACCTGTATCAGACAGGCCAAATGGCTCTCGTTAGGCTGCTCAGTCAGTATGATATTAATCTGGGCATTCCTTTCGAGCCGTATGCGATGAAGAGCATGATTGGCCACATGAAGAATTATTTAAGGGATAAGTCTTGGTACATACAGGTGCCTCGCAGGATCAAGGAAAAAGGCGCGCTTGTGCAGCATGCCATTGATGATCTGACGATTAAACTCGAAAGATCACCGGATGTTAAAGAAATTGCGGAATATCTGGATCTAACGGTGGAAGAGACCGTTGAGGTATTGGCAGGACGTGAGTCCTACCATTACGTATCGCTGGATTCACCGCTGTCTCAAGATGAGAGCACGGCAACGCTTGGTGAACTTATCAGTTCAGAGGCTAATGATTATGATGCCGTTGAGAAACGAATGGATCTTCAGCAGGCACTGGGTCAATTGAAGGAGCAGGAGCAAAAGGTACTGCTGCTTGCATTCCAAGATGGTCAATCCCAGCGAGCCATAGCTCAGAAACTGGGCGTCTCTCAAATGAGTGTCTCCCGTATTCAGAAGCGGGCAACGGAAAAACTCAAACAAATTATGACGCAATCCTCATCATCATAGGATAAATTTTTAAGAGGCATGCCAGCATTTCCTACGGAATGCTGGCATGCCTCTTTGTCGATACAACCATGTATATTGTTAAGAGATGGAATACGGGGGGATATGGATGGATCAGCTGAACTTACAGGAGGTAAGGCTGTATGAGAAGTGGGTCTGGCAGGATTATGAGGTATCTGAATTTGATTGCGAAGAACTGGATAGGCTGAAAGAAGAAGTACCTTCTACAGCAGAATGGCTCAACAAGCTGCCTGAAATCCAGACGAATTACATATCTGTCCGTACCTTTGGCGGCAAGAATGTATTGTTCGGCTCACTGCTCTATTCTATTAAGAAGAACCTGGACGACGAGCAGCATAGCCATCAGTTTTATTTTTATGTGGATGCGACTCATCTAATTACGCTGAATATCGATAAGCATACCCGAGACGCCTTGCTTGCAGACGAGCGAAAGCGAATGTTTGAGGAAGCAGAGGATGCGGTATCGGGTATGTTTATCGTTGCCAGGGCGCTCCTGCATTATTTTCATATAGGTCTGGACAAATTCGAAATCAATTTGCGCAGCCTGGAGGAAAGTATGGAGAAGAGAAATGCCCGGACGCTGATGGATAAAATACTATCTGCCCGCTTTGAGCTTTTATTTTGGAGCAATCAATTTATCGCGTTCCAGGAGCTGCTGCATGCCTCCAATGAAGCTTTTCATTTCCTGAAGATCGAGGAACGAACAACCTATAAACAGCTGACTTACCGGATGAAACGTATGGACAGCTTGTTCCGTCATTATGAGGATGAGATAGATACTTTAATTTCAATTGATAATGCCGCTTCTTCCATTCGCGGCAACGATATAATGAAGACGCTGACGATTGTTACAGCGGTCTTTACTCCGGCGACGGCCGTTGGGGCAATATGGGGTATGAATTTTGAGAATTTGCCTTGGATTAAGACAGAGTGGGGATTTACGGTTGTCACTGCAGCAATATTGATAAGCATGGCAGGTATGTACATTTGGATGTTTATGAAGGGCTGGACAGGAGATATTCTAAAGATCAAGCCTCGTGGTGAGAAGCCTTCAAACACAAAGAACCCGGACTGACGGGCTTATGCAAAATATCATGACAAAAAAGCCTGAATTTTAGCTCCGTAAGCTAAAGTCAGGCTTTTCTACTCTCTCCATTTAACGGGGAACTTATTTTGAAGCATCGATATATCCTTGCAGCTCAGCAATATATTGACCGATGACAGGAAGATTCATATCGACAATCAGACTGAGAACCCAACCGAGGATCGCTAGGACAAGAACCGTACCAACGGACATTCCCAGACCTCTGGCAATACCTGCAGTCAGATTGGCCAAAATCCGCTTTTTGGGGCTGGTATAATTCTCAAGAATATCTTTGAACTCCGCGCTCTCCATTGCTTGAATAATTCCTTCCAGCCGTTGGTTCAAATTCTTCACCTCATGCCGGAGTTCAAAAGGATGTTCGTTAACCTCTTCATTGTTTGCATTGCGCTCAGAGTTGATATTCCGATTGGTTTTCAACTCAACAGAACTCATCAGAAACGCCTCCACTTCTGTAAGAAATTATTAATGCTCGAATGTCTATAAAAATAGCCAGCTGCAAGCAGCTGGCTATAACGAAAGCAACTTCAATGCTTAAGGCAGTTTGGTTGTCGTTGTTGATGAAGTTGAAGGTGTTGAGTAACTACCTTGGGATGTACTGCTACCGTTATTTGACGATGTAGTCGAATTCAGTTCATGTTCTGCTTCGTTCGCAGCCTTAGCTGTCGTTGCCGCAACTTCCTCGGAAGCTTTCATAGCTTCATTTGCCACTTCATCCTTTGCCTGCTTAATGCTTGCTACGACAGAAGTGGTGTTATCGCCTACGGTCTTCGCCAGCTCACTTGTTTTACCAGATACCGTTTTGGCAATTTCAGATGCTTTGCTTCCCACGACGCCTGCTACTTCTTTGGTCTTGTCAGAGACAACAAGCATTTTATCGGATAGATCACCTCTTAAATCACGGCCCGGCTTAGGGGCAAACAACAAGGCTGCTGCTGCGCCAAGAAGTCCACCGATGAATAGGCCTTTAGCGAAGTTATTACCATTGCCCGTATCTTCATTTCTGTAGTCCGTCATGTTTTTAGTATAATCTGTCGCGTTGTGAGTCATGATTGATCACTCCTTCAATTGTAATAATTAACTCTTTTTTACTAATAACCCGTTAAGCTGCTCTTCTAAACAGTTTACCAATAAGTCCTAATATAAAGACGAATATGGCTGTACCGATTATGGCGGGGACCACGGCAAAATCAGCGATGATCGGGCCGAAGTCACCAAACAGCAGCGAACCAATCCATGCGCCGACAAATCCCGCAATCATTGAACCTAGAATTCCGCCGGGCATGTTATGGCCAACGAGAGCATCACCAATGAGTCCAATGATTATCGCCATCACGATACTAATGATGATCCCCCACATAACAATCGCCTCCTATGCTGCTTTAGTGCCTTGCTTACTTCGTATATAAACTATCGACAGTAAGGTTGAAACAAAGGATGCAGGGGCAGACGATATGTACTGTCTTCTATTGAGAAGCTTCCTTCAGCAGGCAATGCATGCAGAAGGCCCATATACCTCCGCATAAGAGGCCTGTCACAACATCTGTCGGATAATGAACGCCGAGATAAATGCGGCTGTACCCGATCAATAGAACGAATAAAGCGCCAAGGACCGCTACAAGAGATCCAGATCCACCTCTATTTTTTATTGTCTGCACGAGCAGGACGAAGATAACGCCGTAGAACCCGGCAGCAATCATAGAATGACCGCTTGGAAAGCTGTATCCGTGGGCGGCCATCAGCTGTTCAAGCTCAGGCCGTTCTCGTCTGAGAAGAATTTTGAGCACATAATTAATGCTCCACATGCTAATGAAGCTGACCGCTACGATATATGTGTTTACATAAAGTTTACGAAAGATCCCATAATAGCTCACAAATGCAAGTGCAACAATGGCAGTGATATTAAAAGAACCAAACTCGGTAATTCCTTTAATAATCGGCAGCAAGGAATAGTACCAGTTGTCTGCGTGAGGAAAAAGATAAAACTGGATATTTTCATCAACCGTTTGAACCTTATCGACTCCAATCAGCATAAATAAGAGTACGATGATGAGAACAAACCCCAAACTGCCGGCTAGTCCAATAGTAGTCCAGTAAAAATTTTTTTTGCTGTTATTCGTCATAAATGTGTAGCTCCTGACTTTTGATTGGATTGGTTGTAAAATAGGCAGATTGATAATGGATACCCGATCGTATGAATTCAGCTGATTTTCTTCTAGTCTATCCATTATCTCTGTCAAAATGGTTTCTTTGTACTATACTGTACTATGGTGTTCGTCTTGGTACAAACCAAGCGGCTAGCAGTCCTTGAGAAGGAGAGAAAAACATGTTAGATGCATTATTATTAACCGAACTTCGGGGTGGTGTAATGGAAAGCGCACACCGCGGTCATATATCGATTGTTAATGAAAAAGGAGAAGTTGTATATTTCGCAGGCGACCCCCATTTTAAGACCTTTACCCGTTCTGCGGCCAAACCACTCCAGGCCATACCGGGCATTAGGGCGGGCATACAAGAGAAATATGGACTCACCTCTGAGGAAATTGCCTTGATGGTCTCCTCCCATCGGTCAGAGGATTTTCACCAGCGTGTATTGATGCAAATGAAAAATAAGATCGGAGTAGATGAGACCGGTTTAGTATGTGCTCCGAGTTATCCGCTCCATGAAGAGAGCAGAACAGAATATATTAAGAAAGAGGGACACAAACGAAAAATTCTTCATAACTGCTCAGGTAAACATATGGGTGTACTTGCCTATACGAAGCTGAAGGGGGCTGACCCCAGTACTTATGCGGATCCGGATCATCCTGTGCAGCAGGAAATCAAAGAAGTGATTTCACAACTTACAGATGTTTCACAGGAGGAGCTGTCTCCTGGAACCGATGGCTGTGGATTTCCGGTCTATGCGCTGCCTATTTCAGGAATGGCGAGAGCCTTTCTTAAGCTGGCTTGTCCGGATTTGATTGCTGATGAATCTACCCGGCAGGCTGCGCAGCTCATCACTGCAGCTATGAATACAGCACCAGAAATGGTGGGAGGAACAGGCAGAGTAGATACGGTTCTGCTTCAAGATTCCAATATTGTTGCCAAGGGCGGATTTCAAGGCGTATTTTGTTTTGCGCTCCGGGAGGAGCGGCTGGGAATCAGCTTTAAGGTTCTCGATGGCTCCGAAGAGGAGTGGGGACTGATTACCGCATCGATCCTTGAGCAAATCGGTTATCGTAATCAGGTAACATTGAACGCGTTAAGGAAACAATTCTCACAGGACATTCGTAATGATGCCGGGACCGTTGTGGGTACCGCACAGCCTGTATTTGTTCTTCAACACTGATTAGAATCATCATCTGTAGGCCAATAACAAATAGCCCCTATTCTGCCATTGGGCAGGTAGGGGCTGTTTGTTATGCGCGAAGCCGGCCCAATTCGGATACGAGCGCTTCTACTTCGGAAATACTGAGATTGCTTTTGGAATTAACGATTTCGTAAATATCCAGGATATCGTCGTACTGAGCTACTGTGAACGCAGATGACTGGAGCGCAGAGGCACTCGCCATTCTTAGTTTAGACTTGATGGCATCAATCATAAACTCGATGTTTTGCTGATTTTTTTGGGATAAATCCATGTTCCGTCCATTCCTTTCGACTTCATTAAAGTTTGTTCGTATTGTATCATGTAAGCATCTAGATAGAAAGATAAAGAGGAGGTTTCGCTAACCCTTGTCCAAATTTACACCGATGACATCCCGGACAACAGCCTCTGGTCACAAAAGAAGTGGAAAAGAAGCACTTGTTTCATTCTTCAAACAGATTGGAGCGCAGCATTCTATAGATAAAATAACCTTTATATGTATCGGAACAGATCGTTCGACAGGTGATGCATTGGGTCCGCTTACCGGAAGCTACTTAGTAGAGTACGGATTTCAGCACGTGATTGGTACGCTGCCAGAACCCTGTGATGCTTCGACATTGAAGCAGATGATTCGTGCCATTCCGGCTGACCATGCAGTTATTGCGATTGATGCTTGTCTGGGTTCTTCAACAGATATTGGCCAGTACCTATGCCTGGAGCGTCCGCTGGTACCTGCTGAATCCGTAAAAGGAGACCTGCCTGCTGTCGGCCATTACAGCATTGCCGGAATTGTTAACGTCAATGGCCCTAAGCCATATTCACTGCTTCAGATGACCTCTCTACATCGGGTGATGAATATGGCACGTGAGCTTGCGGAGGCTGCACATGAGGGATTTCAATTACTAACTGGTTCAGCAGAGTCTGAAATGCTTAATGTATGTAATACTGGATTTCATGATCCATGCTAACAGAAAGAGGGCGAATGTAATGGAAAAAGTACAATTAGGAAATCATGTTATCGCTTATAGAGATCATGGAGAAGGACAACCTGTCGTACTGCTGCACGGTTATTGCGGAAGCTCTGACTACTTTGAAGAGGTATTGCCTCAATTAGTGAAGCAATATCGCTGTATCGTACCGGATCTCAGAGGTCATGGGGAATCGGGAACGCCTAACAACAGCTGCAGCATTAGTGATATGGCAGATGATATCGTGGAGCTGCTCAATCATTTGGGTATTCAGCAGGCGAGCATCTTCGGCCATTCCTTAGGAGGATACCTCACACTATCTATTGCAGACAGATATCCTGATCGGCTTGAAGCCTTTGGCTTAATCCATTCAACGGCTTATCCAGACAGTGACGAGGCCAAAGAAAAGCGTCTCAGAGCGGTGTCTACCATTCAAACGGAAGGTATCCAACCCTTTGTGGATTCCTTGGTTCCTAATCTGTTTGCAGCAGAGCACCAGACGACGATGGTATCCAAGATAGATCGAGTCCGGGAGATTGGTTATCGGACTTCTCCTCAAGGAGCATCCAATACAGCAATCGCCATGAAGGAACGTCCTGACCTGCGGCATGTGCTGGATGAGGCGAGCGTTCCCGTGCTGTTAATAGCGGGAGAACAGGATACCGTTGTGCCGCCGGATCGAACCTTTACTTCAGACAGCCCGAGGGTAACCCAGTCGCTTATCACAGATGCCGGCCATATGAGTATGATTGAGCAGCCGGATGAATTCCTTCGTGCGCTTACCCGCTTTATGAATAATAAGGTAAAGTAAGTGTTGTATCTATATAAATGGTTAGACAGCAGGCTTGGGTAATGTCCAGGCCTGTTTTTTTATAGGTTTGCACAGTTTAGTGGATTCAAAGAGCTGTATATATTACTATCAGCTGGATACAACAAAGTCTGTTGTGTTTGGCTTTTTCCTTATATTCCGGGTACAATTTAAGTGGAGTGCTGGAACGCTCAGGATTCACGGATAAGCCGCTCCGTGCTTCGGACAGACGGCCAAAGGAGAAGAGACGCTGATGTTTAGAAGAGACTATCTCCTCCGCATGGTGGAGGAAATGACGGAAATGATCGGTAAAGTGTTTGAGTTGAAGCAGAAGAAAATGCACATTGATGCCTTATGGGAGCTGGATGAGTGGCTTAAACGCCAGTTCAGGCTTAATTCTCAGCTGCTGAACTCTCTTCCGGTTGAAGATATCATCGATTTGTTCCGTCTTGGTGACGGTGTGGAAGTAGACAAAGTCCAGCAAGTGGCACGAATCATGGAAGAGGAAGGCCGAGTGTACATGGATCAAGGCTTGACTGATCAAGCACTTGTCCGCTGGATGAAAGCTCTGCATTTATATTTATATAGCCTGCTTCATGGGGCAAACAGAGAGATCTTAAGTGCACCTGAACGCGTTGCGGCATTGCAGGAGGAAATTAAAGGGTATGAGCTGCCAGAGAAGACGGAAAGACTAATGGCGTTATATCACGAGAAAGCCGGACGATATGATGAGGCGGAGAACAGCTGGTATCGCTTGAGCAGGCAGGATCAATATGCACAGGAAGCGGCTGAGTTCTACAAGCGTCTGCTGCTGCATGAGGATGCACAGCTTGAACAGGGCGGTCTGCCTCGCACGGAAGTGGAGGAAGGGCTTCGGGAATTGCAGGGCAGATAGTGGGATAGAACGGCCGGCCGCTGGCTTTATAAGACAAGATGCGCTGGACAATGTGTTCTGATATGTTATTGTTACTCAAAGAACAACGTTAACCATAGAAAGTGAGATGTACCCTTTGGATTCATTACGAAAATTAATTGAAGGTATTTTTGAAGAGCAGGGACTGATTACGGCCACACTGAGTCAGCTTCGTAAGAAAGAAGGACAGACCTTCACTAAAGTGCAGGTTAAGCCGGTTCTGCTTAAAAACAAACTCCATTACCAATTTGCATACCACCAGAACAACAAAGTAACTCATGATAATTTGTTCCCGGATGAAGCTTCTGAGCGGATGAAGCAACTATTTGAGGAGACTTTTCGGCAAGGCATTATCTGTACTCCTGAAGCAGACTATCAGATCTTGATCAGCAAGAAGTACAAAGTGTCGATCTTGACCAAAACGCCCTCCAAGCAGGAAGCGGACCTGTCTCATAATCGGAAGAAACGTTATGTGCTAGAGGACGGCAAGCCAATTCCCTTCCTGATTGAGCTCGGCATTATGAGTGATGAAGGGAAGGTGCATGCCCGTAAATATGACAAGTTCAAGCAGATCAATCGCTTCCTTGAAATGGTGGAGGATGTGCTGCCTAATTTGCCGCAGGGACGGCCGATTACGATTGTTGATTTTGGCTGTGGCAAATCGTATCTTACCTTTGCATTATACCATTACTTGGCTGTGCAGCAGCGCAGGAAGCTTCAGGTCGTAGGTCTGGATTTAAAGGCAGACGTCATTGAACATTGCAGCCAAATCGGCAAGAATCTGGGCTATACTGGGCTGAAATTTCTTGTAGGGGACATTGCAGAATACAATGAGCTTGAACAGGTGGATATGGTCGTTACACTTCATGCCTGTGATACAGCAACAGATGCTGCTCTTGAGAAGGCGGTACGCTGGGGTGCATCCGTAATATTGTCTGTTCCATGCTGTCAGCATGAGCTGTTTGCTCAAATGGAGGCAAATGTCATGAATCCTTTATTATCGCACGGGATTCTCAAGGAACGATTTGCTGCCCTTGCAACGGATGCCATTCGTGCCAAGCTGCTTGATATTATGGGCTACCGCACACAGCTGCTGGAATTCATCGATATGGAGCATACACCCAAGAATATTCTGATTCGCGCTGTAAAGGGAAATGCTGGAGATACAGATCAGCTGTGGAATGAGTATACGGCTTATCGTGATTTCTTACATGTCAATCCTTACTTGGAAAGAGCATGCACAGATCTGTTACCGGTAGGAGCAGCAAAGTAAGGGGATCTTGTTTTCTCCAATTTTATCTCACAAACTACCTGCCATATGTTTCAGAAGTCCAGCCCGGAAGGGTTGGGCTTTTTTGGGTTAGGCAATAGTAATAGGAGAACATTTCAACGAATTCTAGTGGAAAAGGGAGCCTCCTTAAATGCAGCATGCTGATCAAATACGAAAGAGCAAATCGGATAATGGGTTAGCCTTTTATGCCTTAGAGTCAATCGGACTACTGGTTACGGCAGCGCTCGTATATGCTTGTCTGCATCAGGGGTTGTTCTTCCCTTCCACCTGGCAATGGATCAGTATCTGGTTCCCGGCCGTGCTGCTCGTGTTGTGGCTGATCACCACCAATAGGGCTTCAAATTCAGCAGAATTAATGTACAACCATACACCGATTGTTTTCATTCCGTTGTTCATCGCTTTGATCTATGTGTGGCACCTGCAGTTTGGGAATCCGGTAAGCGTCAACGGAACAAGAGACAGCCTCATGCCATTTTTTATTATTAGTGTGTTCGCCGCGGGCTGCTGTATTCTTGGACAATCTATAGGAGGAAAAAAGTGGCTTTCAGCAGGCTTTCAGCTGACGGGCTGGCTGATGACGCTAAGCGGATTACTGGCCGTATGCGGTCTGCTTGTCCTTCCTAATGCAGTCATGAGGACGGATGATCCTCTGCTGAGTGCCTATGGTGCCAGACTTGCGGGCTTGGTCGAATACCCTAACGCGTACGGCGTGCTGGTCGGGATGTTCTTCTTGGAGCGGCTGGCTTCAGCCGCTTCGGCATGCTCCAGCTCCCCGGCAGGCGAGCTGAGGAAGGTGGCAGGAACGGCCCTCGGCCTGTTCCCAGCTGCGACCGCGCTCCTCATCAGCGAGTCGCGCGGAGCATGGCTCGCGCTGCTGCTGAGCGCACTCGCGCTGCTCCTGCTTCAGCGGCAAGGCAGGCGCCTGCCGCTGCTCTGTGCGAGTGCGCCGCCGCTCTTATGCGCCGCGCTCGCACATCAAGCCCTTGCCGGCGCAGCACTCGCGCCGGCTCCACTCCCGGGCCTCATGCTGCTGGCCGGGGGTGAGATTGCAGCGCTCGCACTCGCGCTGCTGCTCCATGCACTGCTGGCACGCGGGCACCGCGTGGCTGCCGCGTGCATGGCCCTTGCTGCACTGACAGGTGCAGCAGGGCTGGTGTACCATACTGCCATCAGCAGAATCACCTCCGGCGCAACTTGGTTTGCGAGGGAGGCGATGTGGCGTGATGCAGTGCTATATGGTCTGCGCTCCCCTTGGCTTGGGCATGGCGGGGACGCATGGAAGCATGCGGTATATACGGTCCAATCCACACCGTATATCGGCACAGAAGTGCACAGCGGATATCTGGAGCTATTCCTCGATACCGGTGTGATGGGGCTTATGCTCATGCTGCTCCTATTCGCTTACATCCTGCGCCTGCTGTTACGACATAGTCGGGAGACCATTCCCGTGTGCTTGATTGTCATGCTTCATGGCGCAGTCGATTTCGACTTCAGCTATCCTTTATTTTGGATGCTGCTTGTGTTGATTGCAGCCTGGAAGCTGCCGGTGCAGCGCTTGTAGCCACCAGTAGAACTTCTTGAATCGTTATTTTGCTGCCGGGCGGGTATCTTGTTTATTGAACCTCATTCATACTCAGCAACTTCCGTTTAGCCTGAATTTCCAGTCAATCTGCTGATCACTAGCGGATTGACTGGGAATTGGCGTAGCTCTGCTCAGCCCTATATTATGTTCTACCCCCCGTAAGCGTCTCGGAATGCGCTGGACAGCTTCGCGGCAGGCACGTTCCACAGCTCGGACAGCTCAGGAAGCACCTCGGTGTCCCACCAGTCGCACTGGGCTTTGCGATTATCCTGATGCTCCGTAACCCAGAGCAGGTTTGCGATGACCTTGCGGTAATACAGGTCTTCACCCTGCGATACCAAATCCGGGGCAATATACAGCTTCATCCGTTTTACAGTCCGGTACAGCTCCTTGCTGCAGGCACGTCTTATCTTTCTTGCGGACGGAAGCTTGGGTGCCGGTCCCTTGGAGAACGGGGCTGTCTGCTTGCCGTAGCGGGAATGCTCTTTCATGCTGATCGACCTCCTCTTTAGGTACCATATGCGAAATGGGGAAGGGCGGATACACTTCAGACTATTCTCAGCACAGAGCGTAAGCTACGGATTCCGTAAGACTTTCTCCAAGCCGAAAAATCGGCTATTATTGAATATGGAGGCTGGAATAAGAGACAACGTTGTGATGCAGGATAACAGCTTGATCTGTTTTCCTATCATTCCCACGTTCACTTGTTTGGCAGTTTCTGTTTGTTACGAGCCGAATTAGTTTATATGTAATCAATAATTCAAATCATGCTAATACGGGAAAGGAAGTGCTTCTCATGGCTCCTAATTTATCACACAAGTTTGGTAAAGGATTGTCTCCTCAAGAATTTATAGAGGGTATGACACAGAATAAAGAAGCTTTTCTAGATTGGTATAACCGCTTTGAGTGGACGAATGAAGAAGATAAATCCTTCTTTGACAGCTTAAAATACCGTGATGACCTGCGGGCAGTCATTATCGCTGCAGATTGGTGCGGTGATGTCGTTCGAAATATTCCTGTCGTCCTCCGGGCTTTGGAAGCGACGGATATGCCAGTGGACATGCTGATCATGGAGCACCATCTGGAGATCATGGATCAATTCCTGACTATGGGCGGACGTTCGATTCCAGTCGTTATTTTTACAGACTCGGGCGGTGCTGTTCTGGGAACCTGGGGACCACGTCCTGAGCATGTCCAGGAGGCAATGGTTGCCTTCAAGGAGAATAATCCAGACCGCGAGGCTGCGGATTACCAGAATAATCTGGCAGAGACGCGTCAGGAGATTAAACGACGTTATGGGGAGGGAACGGAATATCAGGCAGTCATCATCAAGGAGCTGCATGAGTTGATATCCGGTTTTTAAAATGCTGAACATACGTACTTTCAGTCTAGGTCCCCTGCAAACCAATGCCTATTTGGTGCAGGGAGAAGACAGCGGCAAGGCTTTTATCATTGACCCGGGGATGAACCCGGCTTCTCTGATCCGCGCAATTGAAGATTTGGAGATTGAGGCTATTCTATTGACCCATGCTCATTTTGACCATATTGGCGGTGTCGAAGAGATTCGGAAGCTGAAAGGCTGCCCTGTATATGTGCATACCGCTGAGGCCGAATGGCTTACGTCGGCAAAGTGGAACGGTTCACTGCGCTGGCCGGAGCTTGGTGGAGAGATTACGGCGAGTCCGGCGGAATATGATCTTGCAGCGGGTATGAAGCTGGACCTTGTAGGACAGACCTTTCACGTGTATCATACACCTGGGCATTCACCAGGAAGCGTCAGTCTCTTATGCGGTAAGGATCTGTTTGCTGGTGATGTTCTGTTCAGAGCGGGCGTAGGAAGAACCGATCTGCCAGGTGGAAGTGAGCGAGAGCTGATCCACTCCATCCAGAATACACTTTATACATTGGAAGATGATGTTAAGGTATATCCAGGCCACGGTCCAAGGACGACGATTGGTTTTGAGAAACAAAATAATCCTTATGTTCGACCTGGGCGTTAATTTAAATATTATGTCGATAAATGCTTCGAAATATATAGACAAATTTTTTATAATTGGTTACAATTATTTTTATTGAAACACCCACTAACTTTGCAAAGCACGCAGACTGCGGACGAGTCCCGGTTTGCGTTCTTTTTATTTTGTGTGTAATAACAAGTGCTATAGGAGCCCATTCTTTCCATAGACAGCATTCTTTATTTTTAGTAGACTAGACAGACAATAACAATCAGGAGGTAGACGATGCTACAATTAGGGGAGAAAATTATCATCGTCGCGGACGCCTTTGAGCAGAATCTTCCTGTAGGGGAATATGGTTATGTGATTGCATATGACCGGAACCCGGATAACGCTTTTGACTATGTGATTCGTGTACCTCAGGTTAACCGCAATTATTTCGTACCTACCGGCGATGTCGAGCCGGAGGTTTTGATCTTGAGGCAGGAGGCGGAGCGAGTCGAGCGGGAAGCTCTGATTGACTACGCTCTGGCGACACATAACGAAAGCCTGTTTCGTCAGCTTATGAATGGCGACAAAGTGGAACTCGTGGAAGAAGAGGAAGAGGCCGCAAGCGAACCGATGTCAACAGCAGATTTTATTAAACAAGTCAATCTTCGTGCGTGGATTTAAATGATAGGGTCGGCATTTGCCGGCTCTTTTTTGTATTCTTGGATTTGATACGCGTATTGGGTATAATCGGGTAACACTTGGATTTTCATTTGATTCACCGCATGGACGTGTTAAAATGGACACAATATGAATAGTATAGGTATTTTTAGAAGGAGGATTTGAAGGCATGAGTATTACGAAGCAAGATGTGCAGCATGTGGCCAAGCTGGCCCGTCTTAATCTCAGCGAGACAGAAGAAGCGCAGATGACGGAGCAGCTGAATGCCATTTTACAATATGCAGAGAAGCTGAACGAGCTTGATACAGAAGGTGTGGAACCAACTACGCACGTGCTTCATGTATCGAATGTAATGCGTGAAGATGAGGTTCGGGAGAGCCTGCCGATTGAAAAAGTAATGCTGAACGCGCCTGATGAGGAAGATGGCCAGATCAGAGTGCCGGCTGTACTTGAATAAGCTATTTTTTAGGGAGGTTAATAATCTTGAGTTTGCTTAAACATACACTACCTGAGATACATAATAAGCTGCATGCCAAAGAGATCTCGGTTTCCGAGCTGACCGCAGCATCTTATGCAAGAATAGGACAAGTTGAGGAGCAGGTACGTGCGTATCTCACCCTTGATGAGGAAGGGGCAATGGAGGCCGCAAGAAGGCTGGATGACAAGCTTGTATCAGGCGAAGCCCGCGGACTCCTATTTGGCCTGCCTGCAGGAATTAAGGATAATATCTCGACAGAGGGGCTCCGCACAACCTGTGCAAGTCAGTTCCTATCGAACTTTACTCCAGTTTATGATGCGACTGTAGTTAAGAAGCTGAAGGCAGCGGATGTCGTAACACTTGGCAAGCTGAACATGGACGAGTTTGCGATGGGGGGCTCGAACGAGAATTCGAGCTTCTATCCGGTGCGTAATCCATGGGATCTGGATCGGGTGCCCGGAGGCTCCAGCGGGGGTTCAGCTGCGGCAGTGGCCGCAGGAGAAGCTTACTTCACACTCGGCTCCGACACGGGCGGTTCGATTCGCCAGCCTGCCTCTTATTGCGGCGTAGTCGGTTTGAAACCGACCTATGGTCGTGTTTCCCGTTTCGGACTAGTTGCATTTGCTTCTTCTCTTGATCAGATCGGCCCGGTCACGAAAAATGTCGAGGATTCTGCTTATGTACTTCAAGCGATTTCCGGATATGATTCTATGGATTCGACGTCAGCCAATGTTGAAGTTCCAGATTTTCTGAGCAGCCTGACCGGAGAAGTAAAAGGTCTGCGGATCGGAGTTCCTAAGGAATATATCGGCGAAGGCGTTGATTCATCCGTGAAGGAGACGGTAATGTCTGCGCTTAAAGTCCTCGAAGGACTCGGAGCAGCCTGGGAAGAGGTATCTCTTCCGCATACAGAGTATGCGGTAGCCAGCTATTATTTGCTAGCTTCCTCCGAAGCATCTTCTAATCTTGCCAGATTTGATGGCGTTCGTTATGGCGTTCGTGCGGACAACCCTGATAATCTGCTTGATCTGTATCATAAATCCCGCAGTGAGGGCTTCGGCAGTGAAGTGAAACGCCGGATTATGCTCGGAACCTACGCACTCAGCTCAGGCTACTATGATGCCTATTACTTGAAGGCTCAAAAAGTCCGCACGCTGATCAAGAATGATTTTGACGAAGTATTTAAGAACTATGATGTTATTATTGGACCAACAGCGCCTACGACAGCATTCAAGCTCGGTTCTCAAGTAGACAATCCGCTGACGATGTATCTGAATGATATCCTTACGATTCCTGTCAGCCTTGCAGGTGTGCCTGCGATCAGCATTCCTTGCGGTTTTGCTGATGGAATGCCTGTCGGAATGCAAATTATCGGCAAGGCTTTTGATGAAGCGACCGTTCTTCGTGTTGCCCATGCATTTGAGCAGCATACGGAATATCACAAACAGCAGCCACAGCTATAAGGCCTAAGGGAAAGAGAGGGAAAATGAATCATGTCAACATCCAAGTACGAGACAGTCATCGGGCTTGAAGTCCATGTTGAGCTGCATACGAAATCTAAAATTTTCTGCGGCTGCTCCACGGAGTTTGGTGCACCGCCGAATACACATACATGTCCGATCTGCCTGGGGCATCCCGGGGTTCTTCCGGTGCTGAACCGTCAGGCGGTCGAATACGCGATGAAAGCAGCCATGGCTCTAAACTGTACGATCGCAGATATTAGCAAATTTGACCGTAAGAACTATTTTTATCCCGATTCGCCTAAGGCCTATCAGATCTCTCAATATGATCAGCCTGTTGGAGAGAATGGCTGGATTGATATTGAAGTAAACGGAGAAACCAAGCGTATCGGAATCACACGTCTCCATCTGGAGGAGGATGCGGGTAAGCTGACTCATATGGATGGCGGTTATGGTACACTTGCGGACTATAATAGAGTAGGTACTCCGCTGGTTGAGATTGTATCAGAACCGGATATTTCTTCGCCGGAAGAAGCGCGTGCTTATTTGGAGAAGATCCGTTCCATCATGCAATACTGTGATGTATCCGATGTGAAGATGGAGGAAGGGTCCCTGCGCTGCGATGCCAATATCAGCTTGCGCCCATACGGACAGAAAGAGTTCGGTACCAAAGCCGAGCTGAAGAATATGAACTCCTTCCGTGGCGTACAGCGCGGTCTTGAATATGAGGAATACCGCCAGGCTGAGCTGCTGAATGACGGAGACGAGGTCGTTCAGGAAACTCGCCGCTGGGATGAGTCGCAGGGCAAGACACTGTCCATGCGCAGCAAGGAAGAGGCTCATGATTATCGCTACTTCCCAGACCCTGACCTTGTCACACTTCATATTGATCAGGAATGGAAGGATCGGGTAAAGGCTACTATTCCAGAGCTTCCTGATGAGCGTAAAGCGCGTTACACGGCAGAGTACGGCCTGCCTTCCTATGATGCCGATGTCATTACAGCTTCCAAAGCGGTAGCTGATCTGTTTGAAGAGAGTCTTAAGCACACTTCGGACGCCAAAGCCGTATCCAACTGGATTATGGGAGATCTCCTTGGCTATCTGAACAGTGAGAATCTGGAGCTGTCAGCGGTTCCGATCACGGGAGAAGGTCTTGGCGAAATGATTGGATTGATTGAGAAAGGTACGATCAGCTCGAAGATTGCGAAGACCGTATTCAAGGAAATGCTTGTGAGCGGCAAGAAGCCGCAGCAGATTGTTGAGGAGAAAGGTCTCGTCCAGATCAGTGATGAGGGAGCCATTCTTGGCATAGTTGAGCAAGTCGTTGCTGCGAACCCGCAATCGGTTGAGGACTACAAAGCAGGTAAGCAAAAAGCAATCGGCTTCCTTGTGGGGCAGGTAATGAAGGAAAGTAAAGGCAAGGCGAATCCGGGCATGGTAAACAAGCTGCTTGCTGATGTCTTGAACCGGTAGTATGCTGGTAAGTACAGTTATAAAATCGTTGAACACGGAAGCTCGTCCATTGCGGCGGGCTTCTTTTTGAATTAGGGGGCTGGTTAGGGAAATGATACTAAATATTTCTTTGCAAGACAGGGACCTGATGCTGGAAGTATGGAGACTGCAGCAGATGGCATATCGCTTGGAGGCCGAGCTGATCGGCTTTCACGACATTCCACCGCTGCTTGATACCATTGACAGTCTTCAGGAATGCGGAGAGACGTTTTATGGGTATATAAATGAAGATATGGAGCTTATTGGGGCGATTTCGGTGGAGCAGGAATGGGAAGACAGCCTGACGATCTCAAGAATGATGGTTCATCCGAATCATTTTCGAAGAGGTGTTGCCGGTCAGCTTATTCAGCATGTACTGGATCAATATTTCGAAGTGCGAAAGTTTATTGTGTCGACAGGCATGAAGAATACACCTGCTGTAATGCTGTATCAAAAGTACGGCTTCGAGCCTGTACAGACCTGTGAGATTGCACCAAATGTGGAATTAACGACGTTCCATTTGAATAGGATGTACGATCGTTCTTAATTCAGACACGAATGACGGAAGGAGATATGCAAATGAACGATCCTTGGTATATCAGTGAATGGAGTATACTTCTTAGATTGCTCCTTGCCATGCTTATGGGAGGGCTTATCGGACTTGAACGCGAGCGCTCCAACCATGCGGCAGGCTTCAGAACTCATATTTTGGTATGTTTGGGTTCATCATTAATTATGATCTTATCGGTCTATGGCTTTGGTGATTTTGTAAATGAGGTTAATGTTCGTATGGACCCTGCACGTTTGGCGGCAGCCGTTATTACCGGCGTGGGCTTTCTGGGAGCGGGAACGATCCTGTTCACGGGTAAATCCATCACTGGGCTTACGACGGCAGCTTCAATATGGGTAGTCGCAGCCATAGGTCTTGCTGTAGGGGCAGGCTTCTATTTTGCCGCTGTAATATCAACGCTGCTGGTACTTCTGAACTTGTGGGTATTTAATAAAGTTGAACGTCGTTACCTTAAAGCCAACAAACAGCACTTGATAACACTAAGCGGAGACTCATCTCCCAATCTGATTGAGAAGATTTCCGCCTTTATGGAGGCTGAGAAGATTATTATACGGAAAATGACGGTGAGTGATCTGGAAGTGGGTCCTCCCGGCTATCGATCTGAATTGAATCTTCATGTGGAAGTATCCCTGCACGTACTGGTTCCTAACAATTTCAGCACCGTGGATTTGGTTACCAAGCTGCAGAGCTGTCATCAGTTCAGGTCTATATCAGTGGAATAAACAAATTTTAGACACTTTACTTTTCGTTATTTGAGAAGTAAGGTGTTTTTTTGTAGACAAAATATATTCGGGATTTGGAAGTTTGTGCTGCAAACAACATAAGCTTTCCAGTTACTATAGAAGAAGAATAGGGTAGTATCAAAAGAAAAGCAGATTATGCAATTGTTCTTATTGGAGGTGAGCACCTTAAATGCAGATGAATACCGATCCGAACCCGAAGCGTCCAAAAAGACGGCTCCAGCGTAACTGGCACAAGTTTATTGCAGGTTTATTGTCTGCGTTGTTCCCTGGCTTGGGTCATATTTATTTGGGTTTGTACATTAAAGGCCTCACTTTTGTTTTCTTGTTATTGCTTGATTTAACGGCCTTATTATACTTCTCGTCGATTGGGATTCAGATCAATGTTCCGTTAATTATTTTATTGTCGCTTGTCATCCCCGTCATTTACTTCATCAATATTTATGATGTTCTGCAATTAGCGGATTGGGTGCTTATGAAAAAACGACGTATACAAACAGAGGGAGAGCCAAGTAAGGACTCGTCTATATTGCGCCCAGGCATCGGTTTTATGGGTTGGGAGCGAGGGTTATCCTTCGGCATGCTGCTGATCTTTGGCGGTGGACTGATGGTGCTGTTTGTACAGAAACCCCGCTGGCTCGAATGGTATTTGGCTCAGTATGGGTTATATGCTGTAGGCGCTGCCCTTGTTATCGCAGGGTTATTATTATTAAATCGAGAACTGATATTGTCCTTCACTTTTAAGAAACGTCGTTTGAATAAGAGTACAGGCTCTTACTTAAAAATTAGAATTGGGAGATATACAGCATCGACTCTTCTCATTATCGTTGGCATTCTGCTCATTATAGACAAGGTCGATCAGACCGAGTATGTTTTCAGTCTAGTTAACTATTGGCCGTTTATCCTGGTCATTTGGGGGATTGAATTTATTATCGCCTTTCTGCTCAATCAAGTATTAATACCTGCGGCAAAAAGGAAATCACGCTACAGATTCAGACCCGATTTTAAAGGCATATTATCTGCCACTATTTTGATCTGCTGTATTTTTATTGTGACACAGCAGGATCATTACGCGCATCTGTGGAACCGAGTGAGCCTGAATTTAAGTGCCGCTTCGCTGGATTACAGTGAGGCAGCCGACAACCAAATCGAAAAAGAAACGATTTCTATTCCGGTTGAAATGGAAACAGGTGCCGTTGTCGTCGAAAATGTGAATGGTGACATTCGGATTAACCGAGGGGACGTAGAGTCGGTCGTCGTCAAGACGGTTGCTTGGGTGGATCAAGTAGAACCTGTTGAAGCTCAGGCCGTTGCAGATGCATCCGAGGTTAATGTCCAGGAAGGGAAAACGATCCAAATTGCTGCCAAGCCTCAAGGATACGGGAGTGAATCTAAACGCCAGCCTAGAATGAATCTGACCATCACGATCCCGGATGACCGGCGCTTTGATCTGCAAGTGAGAACCTCTAATGGCTCTGTATATCTTGATCGGCCAGAGGCAATCAGCAGCATTCATGTCGAAAGCGGGAATGGAAAGATCTATATCCATAATGCCATTGGAGATGTCCATGCCAAGACCCTTAACGGGAATATATCGGTAGCTGATGTAATCGGAAGTGCTGTGCTGAGCACCAATCGCGGTGATCTTCGAGCAGAGGAAGTGACAGGCAGCGTAGATCTTACGACGCTTGTTGGACGCATACAGGCTTCAGACAACGTGGGGGATATTACAGGCAGTACACGAAACGGGAATATTTCCGTAAATGAACCGGTTGCCAAATTAAAATTAGAGACATTGAACGGTGCTGTCCAGGTCCAAACGAAACAGATCGGCGGAGACTGGGACATATACAGTGCTGTCGGCGATATTTTATTAGCCATTCCTGAGACAGGAGATTATGAGGTATCGGGCTCAAGCACCTACGGTAATCTTAACGTCGAACCTCCCTACACGATTGAGAATAGGATGATTACAGGTGTCTCCGGAACAGGAGAGTATAAGGTTCAAGTAGAGGGTAATAGTGATATAACCATTCAGCGCTCTTTAATGGAGGATGAGACCAGCGGGGGAAATACGCAGACGAATCGGACGAATCAAATGCTGCAGTGATCACTTGTTTTTTTGACAATACCTTAAAAGTTCCCTGATTTGCATGCCTCACATGCGTTGACAACAATTAGAATTAAACTTTACAATATATTTGTGTGATAAAGGTTACTGTAATTGTTGTTTTTTTATGAGACTATCTATTTCTTTTTAGGCGCATGAATAAAGGTAAGGCGGTGGGCCATATGTCAACACGTGTCCAACATGCATTAGAACAATTGAAAACGACCGGTGTTCGTATAACGCCTCAGCGCCATGCGATACTCAATTATCTTATGGAATCCATGGGACATCCAACAGCAGATGAGATTTATCGAGCTCTCGAGCCTCAGTTTCCAAGCATGAGCGTGGCGACCGTATATAATAATCTGAAGATGTTTACAAATGCCGGTATGGTGCGGGAGCTGGCGTATGGCGATAATGCAAGCAGGTTTGATGCCAACGTCACAGATCATTATCATATTATTTGTGAAGCGTGCGGAACCATTCGGGATTTTAATTATCCTTCACTTTCTGATGTGGAAGAACGAGCCGGGCTGGATACAGGCTTTCAGGTGAACGGATTACGGTTGGAATTGTACGGTGTATGTGAGAGTTGCAGGCCATCGTAAAAGGTGTATACAATAGCGTGAGAAATTCCTTTCACAGGAGTATCTCACGCTTTTTAGATTTTGGGTATTCGCAGCGAGCGTCTATGGATTAGGAAGAAGCTATTGCTATAGGATGGGGGAGCATCAATTGGCAAAAGGTTATCGCAAAAAGAGAAGGCGAAAGTCCGGTTTTACTAAGAAGATTGCAGCGATTGGGTTTATTGGAGTAGGTATCTATTTGCTGATCACGACATTTAATCTGCAAAATATATATGAAGACGCAGACTGGAGAGGCTTTACGAAACCGATCTTTGTACAAGGAGAGCTGATGGATTACGAAGCTGTAGGCTCGGGTGAGAGCTTGCAGCTCCCGCTTCCTGTTTTACAGGAGGCCGTCGATCCGGCGATGCGATTTGAAGACGGAGATCGTGCGATTATATTAACCTCACCGGATAAAGTAATGAGACTGCATGTCGGTAAAGAGGAAGCAGAGCTGAATACGAAGGAGTATGAGCTTCATACGGCTCCTTTTGAAGAACAGGGAGTACCTTATGTACCATTGCAGGCAGTAAAAGAAGTTTACGGTGTTACCGTTCATGAAGACATGGATACTGGTGCAGTGCTTCTAATGAACGCAGGCGAAGTCATTCAATACGGCTCAGCAGCCGGTAAAGATCCTGAACAGGAAATTCCACTCTATAAAGAGCCGGATAAAGGCTCTGCAATCATCGCGCAGATGAATCCAGGGGATCGGGTGAGGATTTGGTCCACGAATGAAGACTGGAATTATGTTCAAATGGATGATGGTTATGCGGGGTATACATCTGCTGGCAAAATAAAGCCCACAGAAAAGGTGACAGTTCCAGTACCAGAATCATTACCCACAGCAGCCGAACAGCGCTGGAAGGGGAAGACGATTAATCTGGCATGGGAAGCCGTATACAATAGAGCAGCTGATCCAGCCAACCTGCAGACAATGGAGGGCGTCAACGTGGTGAGTCCGACATGGTTTGATATTACAGATGGCAATGGTTCGGTAGAGAGCAAGGGTGATCTGGAATACGTACACAGGGCCAAGTCGCTGGGTATGGAGGTGTGGGGACTGCTCAGCAATAGCTTTGATCCGGATATGACTGCAGAAGCACTCTCTACTTATGATCGACGAACGGCTATTATCCAGAAGATGATCGAATATGCTGATGCTTACGAGCTGGACGGTATCAATATAGATTTCGAGAATGTGTACACAGAGGACGGGCCGATGGTTACTCAGTTCATGAGAGAGCTTCGTCCTTACGCCAAGCAGAATGACCTCGTGTTGTCGATTGCAGTTACACCGAAGTCAAACAGTGAGATGTGGTCCTTATTTTTAGATCGCAGGGCACTAGGTGAAATTGCAGATTACATGATGGTCATGACTTATGATGAACACTGGGCATCAAGTCCAACGGCAGGATCCGTTGCATCCTTGCCATGGGTGACTGCGGGGATGAACAAGATCATGGTAGAAGATGAAGTGCCTGCGGACAAGCTGCTGCTTGGAATTCCATCCTATACTAGAGTATGGTCTATCAAGGAATCCGGAGAGGACAGCGGGATTACTTCCAAAGCGATTGGTATGGACTCAGCGCAGGATCTGATTAAGCAGCACAAGCTGACTCCGACATTCTCAGAGGATACAGGACAGAACTATGTAGAATTCACAGAGGGGGAAGTGCGGAATCAGATCTGGCTTGAGGATCAAACCTCACTTCGGGCAAGAGTTGATCTTGCGAGTGAGCTGAAGCTCGCTGGAATCGCCACCTGGAACAGAAGCTTTGCCAATGAAGGTGCATGGGCAGTGCTTAATCGAATTCATCAACGTTGAAGAACTAATACATTATAATTATAAAAAAACAGGGACAGTTCAAAAATGAGAGCTGTCCCTGTTTTGCTATTCTTGCACCTGCTTATGATCTGGATACGGGTTCCGATTTCTTCATGTTTAATTCTTCAATAGTGGTATTTGCCTGTGCTGGGTCGTGCGTTAATATCGTCTTGCAGAACATACAGCGGTCCGTCTTGCCCAGCATTTTGGTGAGCTTGCTGCATTCAGGACATTCAATTTGAACTGCGCTCACAGACATCATTCCAGCCCAGAAATAGATGGCAAGACTGCCCATCATCGCGATCAAGCCAATGACAAGTCCAATGCCGGCAAATACCTTGCCTGCGCTGCCCCAGAATACAATTCCGGCTGTGCCGAGAACCATGAGCCCCATGCCCAGCATTGTAAGCAACAGTCCCCACGTACGAAAGGCTTCAATTTTTGCAGTTTTAAAAATCATAGCTATGCTCCTTATGCATGAGTGTCGTCTTCTCAGTGAAGCAGGAAACCTATGTTCTTATGTAGAACTATATTATAACTTAACTGGAATAAAATCACCATTTTTTGTCTGGAGGGAGACCGTGGAACTTAAGAATTATTCTTTTTTATCGGAGGAATCATCTAAACACGGAGCAGTTGGAGCAATTGTCTATCCCCATTCAGGGGAACAATTTTATGGATCACTTATGCAGGATTTCGAGGTTCTTGTACTGATACTGCATGAAGAAGGCCCAACTGAGAATAGATACAGGCATTCAGCCATTGGTGAATTGCGATATCAGATTCTATATATGGACTGGATGCGTCTGACTCGTTGTTTGATTACGGGAGAAGATCGAGGTGTGGTTGAAGCTTTTTTACATGGCGATATATTATGGGACAAGGGTGACAAGATTAAGGTTCACAGAAATTATATTCAACAATTCGGTCCAAAGCTCCGCAAGCAAAAAATATTTTATGAGTTCTCTCAGTTTTTGCGCACTTATTTGGATGCCAAGAGATGGATCAAAGACGGAGAAGTGATCGATGCTTATCAAGGCGTTCTGGAATCATTAAATCATTGGGCAAGAATTGTAGTGATGGAGAAAGGAATCTCACCCGAAAGAGCAGTCTGGACTCAGATACGAGATATGGATCGCTCTGTATATAAGTTGTATGAGGAGCTTACAATGAGCAAAGAGACCCTTGAACAGCGCGTAGAGCTTATACTATTAGCTTGTGAATTCTCTGTGTTGTCCAAGATGGAGAGCAGCTGTAGTCTTCTACTGGACATTCTTCGCAGTGGAAATAAGCCGTGGAGCCTGCATGATCTGATGAAGCATCCTGACCTTTGCTTTATGCAAGATGAGATTCCGTTACTGCTTCGAAAATTGGTTCACCGTTCTATTATTAGAGAAATAGAGAGCCTTGTTCCATTTGTAACCGAAGGAGGCAAAGAGATTAAATATTGTGCGAAGTGAATAATACCGACTTATGTTATCGCTCCGATCTGTTGTTTTCCATTGTTATCTGTACTGAAGTAGAATAGACGCAGAAAAGATCGAATTTAATTGAAAAAAGTTAGCTAAATAGCTTGACTCCTATATTCAAATCGTGATAAATTATAACTCGCCCGTTAAAAAGGCGCTAAGCATTCTCGAATAACTTAAATGCGTGGTTATCCATTGCAGATAAGAGGTTGAAAACTTTTTAAAAAAAGTGCTTGACTAAAGAATGCAGAGTATGATACATTATAAAAGTCGCCGCTGAAATTAAATGAAGCGATGACAACGAAGTTGATCTTTGAAAACTGAACAACGAGTGAGCAGAATTTTGCAACTGCAAAATTCTAAACGCGAGGTTATGGTACAAGTCGTCAGACGGTATGATAACCGAGCAAAATAAAGAGAACATTACGTTCTCGTCAGTTTTTCTAATTGAGCTTAATCGCTCTTTTCAATATTTTGAAGGTTGGATGTTTTCTCGAAGCAATTCGAAGGGTGTTCAGCTTGATAAATCCTTATTGGAGAGTTTGATCCTGGCTCAGGACGAACGCTGGCGGCGTGCCTAATACATGCA